>CAKSHP010000001.1 GCA_934457145.1 uncultured Clostridia bacterium
TTCCCACACCGTGTCCGTTTCCTCTGCCGTCAAACACATAATCTCCCGAGGGCGCAGTTGTTGCAGCGCTGAAAATCACCATTGCATTTGCATCTGTGATATAAACAGATGACGGCGCCTGTGAAATTCCGGAGGCTGAAAGCAGTTTTGCTCCGCCCAAATCAACCGTTGATATGCCGGAGGATGAAATAACGCTTGCCGTGTTTTGAACGGCTGTTGTGCCTCCGCTTATGTAATAGTACTGACTTCTTAAGTTAAAAAAGCTTCTGCATTTGTCAAACGTGAGCGTGTGAGTGCCGTTCGTGCCTGTTATTATAAGTTTTCTGACTCTTAAATCATCGCCGCGCTCGGCAATTGTAAGAGCAGTAACATTTCCTATATTAATGTTTGCCGCCGCAAGCTTTGCCTCAATTTCCGCGGCCGTGTAGGTAACCTGCCATATATCCGATTTAATATTTTCAACATCTTCGTATATGTCGTCTTTGCTTTTAAGATAATCAAGCCCGGCGCCTCCGCCCCATGCAGAGTAAACATCAGCCGTTTTGCCGCCGCTCATTGAATAAAAAAACGTTTGCGCAAGCGCACCTTTATACATAACAACCATTCCCGCAGTTTGTGATGCGGCTTTATAAGTTGATTCCGTTTCCGCACTAACGCCTTTGTAAACCTGCGTTCTCGTATCGTCGGTAACGTCTATTCCGTAGTTTTTATATCCCGTGCGTGTAAGCGCATAGGTTCTTGCAATAACAGCCTGAGCCTTGAGCGCCTCTATGTTCCACGTCGGATACATTTCGCTTCCGACAACCGACGCAAGATATTCTTCCATATTAACAAGATTTATTATTGAAATAGCGTTTGAATGTATGCGGTCGGCGATAATTGCGCCCCTGTATTCTCCCTTGCCGCTCACTTTAACGGTTCCGCCGTAAAGTGCCGATACGCAAAACGACTGGTTATCGTTTCTGAAAACAAAGCCGTTGCCGCTGCCGTTTGCAAACACTGTTTTTGTGTCCATATATGCATATTCAAAATCAATTCCCGACATCTGCTTTAAATTGCCTATGCAGCTTTTTGCAAAGTCTGCACTGTCAAAAAGTCCGACCATAATGCGGTATTTGCCGTTAATATAGCCTGCATGGGCATAAGCTCCGCCGCTGCGCAGATTTTTTGCGCCCTCCATTGCAGAGGCAAAACTGTCAAACACGGCGCTGCTCATAAGATAGTGACCGCCGCCCTGTTCGGCATATATATCCGCGCAGTCAACCTGTGCAAACTGATAAAACACACCGCCGGACTCTACTCCGACAGCAAAACCCGAAGGACTGCTTGCCGTGAACGAATAAACGGCAGCGTCGCCGAACTTAAGTCCCGCTTTAATATATTTTGCAGCCGATGCACCGACTGAGAAAACAGCCGTAAACATCATCATTGCAGCCGCAGCAATAAAAATTTTTCTGATTTTCAAAAAACCACATCCCAACAGTTTATTTCATAGCGTTTAATGTGTCGATAATGCCGTTTGCTATAGCTTCGGCAGCCCTTTGCTGATACGTTTCGTCCATAAGCTTTGCTCTGTCCTGTGCGTTCGTTATAAATGCGTTTTCAACAATTACCGACGGCATCTCGGCTTTTCTTATAACATACATCTTGCTTCCGTCCATACGGCCCCGGTTTTTGGTCTGCCATGCATCGGAAAGATATTTTAATATGTTTGTTGCCAAAAGAGTGCCGGTTGAGCTGTATTCGTTTGAAGTGTGGTGCATAACAAGGCTTCCGCCGACCGATGTGTCGGTTAAAGCATTACAATGCACGCTCACAAACAAATCCGCCTTTAAATTGTTTGCAAAGCTTGTGCGCTCGTCAAGCGACCAGTAAACGTCGCTGTCTCTTGTAAACACCGCGTTTACTCCTCTTTGCTTAAGCACCGCAACAAGTTTTTTTGCAATTGAAAGGTTTATATCCTTTTCATTTGCAACAACGTTTCCGTTTGCATCTTTTCCCTGTGCTCCCGGATCGCTGCCGCCGTGGCCCGCGTCAATCACAACCGTTTTTCCGCCCGGGTTTGACGGCTTTGACGGATTTACGGGATTTGCCGGATCGTTTTGGTTTAAGTCATTGTCATAAACAAGTTTTATAACTGCTGTTTTGCCCGAATTTTCAAAAGCGATTTCGTGCTTCGGCAAAGCATTTGTGTCAAACACGATTCTTGCCGCACCGTTAAAATTTCCGGTTCGTATTTTTAAAATATTTTTCCCTGCGCTGTATGAAGCATTTAGCTTGTCAACATTTGCGCTTTTAAAATCAACAACAAGCCTTGTGGGATTGTCTAAGGAAAACACCTGATAATCGGAAACGTTTGACGCAAACGCGATTTTTATAATATCCGTCCCGTTTTCGTATGAATACGAAAGACTTTGCGCCGCATTGGAAACATCGGATGCATTTGACGTTATGTATATCTTTGCGCTGTCAGCTCTGTAGTCTACGTCCATGTTAAATTCCTCTGCAATAAATCGGAGCGGAACCATCGTTTTTGCGCTGCCGCCGTACGTTACAACTTTGGGTGCTGCCTCCAAAACAATATTTTTGCTTCCCGAAACTGCGTTTTTTGAATCTATCGTAAGCGTTATGGTTTTGCCGTTTAAGCTTATAACAACCTTTGAAGCCGCACTGCCCGCACTCCACGACACATCCGCACCTATAGCCTCGCAGATTTCCCTCACGGCAACAATGCTGCGGTTATTTTCAAGCACAAGCGGAGGAATGGGCGTATTTATTTTTTTTGAATTTACATACACCTCAAAGTATGCGCCGCTGTAGTTATGCGCCGCACCGTCATAAACAATCACGCCCGAAAACGTGTCCGCGCCGCAAACCGTTATATTAAAAACGCCAAGCATTAAAACAATGCTTAAAAATACACATAAAATCTTTTTCATTTGTTTTCATTTCCTTATATTAAAACTTTTAATTATCACAGCCCTCGTCAAACGAAAGCTGTTTGAAATTATCGTTTTTCGGCTCATACGGTACGTTTAGATGCTCATATGCCAAAGGTGTTAACATTCTGCCTTTGGGCGTTCTGTTTAAAAAGCCTATTTGCAGAAGATACGGTTCGTACACGTCTTCTATGGTGTTTGAATCCTCTCCGATAGATGCCGCCAGCGTATCAAGCCCCACAGGACCGCCGCCGAAATTTTTAATTATTGTCATAAGCATTTTTCTGTCGACCAAATCAAGACCTAAATTATCAATTTCCATCATAAGAAGCGCGCTGTCTGCAACCTCTTTTGTTATTACGCCTTCGGCTTTAACCTGCGCATAATCTCTCACGCGCTTTAAAAGGCGGTTTGCAATTCTCGGCGTACCGCGCGAGCGGCGCGCAATTTCAGCAGCGCCGTCTTTTTCAATTTCAATATTTAAAATCCCGGCTGAGCGCGTAACAATTTTGGAAAGCTCCTCGGGGGCATACATTTCAAGCTTGCTTATAACTCCGAAACGGTCTCTTAAAGGCGCCGTCAGCTGACCGGCTCTCGTTGTGGCGCCGATTAGCGTAAACTTCGGCAAATCAATTCTCAAAGACCTTGCCGAAGGACCTTTTCCTATAATTATGTCTAAAGCATAGTCCTCCATTGCCGGATACAAAACCTCCTCAACACTTCTGCTCAGACGGTGTATCTCATCTATAAATAAAATATCGTGCTCGGACAGATTTGTTAAAATCGCAGCCAGATCGCCTGCCTTTTCGATTGCCGGGCCGCTTGTTATTCTTATGCTCACGCCCATCTCATTTGCAATTATCGCCGCGAGCGTTGTTTTTCCGAGTCCCGGCGGGCCATACAGCAAAACGTGGTCAAGTGCTTCTTTTCTTGATTTTGCTGCCTTAATATATATTTCAAGGCTTGACTTTGCCTTTGTCTGGCCTATGTAATCGCTTAAGCTTCGCGGACGAAGCCCCGTTTCAATGTCCTCGTCATCTGCCGAAAATCCGCTCGACACAAGACGTTCTTCCATATTTTCATCAAAATTCAAATCATTTCACCTACCTAACGAGCTTTTTTAACGCTTCTTTTATAATAAGCTCCAAATCCATCGATAAATCAATTCCGGAAAGTGCGCTCTTTGCCTCCGCCTGAGTGTAGCCCAAAACGGCAAGCGCCTCCATTGCCTCGCCTGTCATGCTTTTTGAGTCGCCTATATAGCTGCCGACAAGTTCCTTTGCATTATCTGAGGCTATATCATAGTTTGAAAGCTTGTCTTTAAGCTCCAGAACAATTCTTTCCGCCGCCTTCGGGCCTACTCCGGGCGCCTTTTTAATAAGCGCCGTGTCCGCCGTCACAATCGCAAGCGCAACCTTGTCTGCCGAAGCCACTCCAAGCACAGCCATTGCCGCTTTCGGGCCGATTCCCGACACGCTTATAAGTTTTTCAAAAAGCTCAAGCTCGGATTCTTTTAAAAACCCGTATAAAATAAAAGCGTCCTCGCGCACATATGTATAAATATACATTTTTATATCGCTGTCCGTTTTTATTTTTTCAAGACAGGAAAGAGGCGTGTATATTTTATACCCCACTCCGCCGACGTCAACAACCGCAAAATTTTCTCCCTTTAATGCAGCCGTGCCGGATATATAATAAAACATCTTCGCTACCTCGCATTTAATCTTGTATTTTCTTTATTATACTATAATTTATATAAAACGTCAATTTCATTTTGACAACAATAATCAAAAAAATCAGCCTATTTTGTTAAATTTTTGAGAATGAGCATGACAAATGGCGATTGCAAGCGCGTCCGCAACGTCATCGGGTTTCGGAACCGCATTTAATTTAAGCATTATTTTAACCATGTTCTGCATTTGAAATTTGTCTGCTCTGCCGTAGCCTGTCAGCGCCTGCTTTATCTGCAGCGGCGTGTATTCAAAGGTTTCAACGCCGCACTTTGCCGCCGCCAAAACTATAACGCCTCTCGCGTGCGCAACGGTTATCGCCGTTTTAACGTTTGTGTTAAAAAAAAGTTCCTCAATGGAAACAGCGTCGGGCTTATATTTATGTATAAGCTCACACACCCCGTCATACACATCGTTTAAACGAAAATCTATCTTTGTGTGCGCTTTCGTGGTGATTGCGCCGTAGTCAATTGTTTTAAATTTATTTCCCGTATACTGCACAACTCCGTATCCGACTATCGCAATGCCGGGATCTATGCCCAAAATAATCATATATTTCTCCTTTCGCCGCCAAAATATGATTTTATTATATAAAATAACTAAATATATGCAAAATTACAGTTTCAATTTTATAAAGAGTTTTTTTAAAATACTATTGATTTTTAAAAAACAATGTAGTATAATTATAACATCAAAAGTTAATTTTATGCAAAATATCATCAATCTTGCGCATGTTTATGCATTTTTGAGTGAGTATTTATGCATAGGCTTTTAAAAAACTTTGCACATACTTATTATCATATCATATTTTAGGAGGAATTGCAAATGGCAAAAGAAAAAGTTGTTTTGGCATACTCGGGAGGACTTGACACATCAATTATAATTCCGTGGCTCAAAGAAAACTACGATTACGAGGTAATTGCGGTTTGCGGCGATGTGGGACAGGGAAAAGAAACCGAAGGTCTTGAAGAAAAAGCGCTTAAAACAGGTGCTTCAAAGCTCTACATCGAAAATCTTCAGGAAGAATATGTTACGGATTTTATATGGCCCACTTTAAAAGCAGGCGCAGTTTACGAAGGAAAATACCTTTTGGGTACATCACACGCAAGACCGTGTATCGCAAAGCGTTTGGTTGAAATTGCCGAGGCTGAAGGCGCAACGGCTATCTGCCACGGCTGCACAGGCAAAGGAAATGACCAGGTTCGTTTCGAACTTGCAATAAAAGCGCTCGCACCGCACCTTAAAATTATAGCTCCCTGGAGAATATGGGATATCAAATCCCGTGAACAGGAAATTGAATATGCTCAGGCAAGAGGAATTGATGTTCCTGTTACAAAGGAAGACAATTATTCAATGGACAGAAATATCTGGCACTTAAGCCATGAGGGTATGGATCTTGAAGATCCCGCAAACGAACCGGATTACGATAAGATTTTAAAGCTTATGGTTTCGCCCGAAAAAGCTCCCGACAAACCGACATATGTTGAAATCGAGTTTGAAAAAGGCCTCCCGGTTGCAATCGACGGCGTTAAGTATAAAAGCGCGGCAGAGCTTTTGAAAAAAGCAAACGAGATTGCCGGCGCAAACGGTGTCGGAATAGACGATATCGTTGAAAACAGACTTGTCGGCATGAAGAGCCGCGGCGTTTATGAAACACCGGGCGGAACTCTTCTTTACAAAGCACACAAAGAGCTTGAGTATCTGTGCCTTGATAAACAAACTCTTCACTATAAAATAGATCTTTCAAACAAATTTGCAGACCTTGTCTATGACGGACTTTGGTACACACCGCTCCGCGAGGCAATGAGCGCATTTGTTGACTCAACTCAGCAGACCGTTACCGGTAAGGTTAAAATGAAGCTTTATAAAGGCAACTGCATGAGCGCGGGCGCAACTTCAAAATATTCTTTGTACGATCCGGATATCGCAACATTTGAAGAAGATGATGTTTACGATCAGAAAGACAGCGCAGGATTTATCAACCTGTTCGGCCTGCCGCTCAAGGTTCGTGCGCAAATGCTTAAAAGAAACGCAGAAAACAAATAAATTTAATTTATAAAACAAACGGCGTCTTTGGCTTTAAAACCGAAGACACCGTTTATGTTTTAATTATGCTTTAATCAAAAGAAAGGATTTTTTATATGGAAAAGCTTTGGGGCGGACGCTTTTTAAAACCAACCGACAAACGTGTCGACGATTTTAACTCATCAATAAGATTTGACAAAAGAATGTATAAACAAGACATAAAAGGAAGTATTGCACATGCAAAAATGCTCGGAAAACAAAATATTATTCCAAAAGAAGATGCCGAAAAAATAGTAAAAGAACTGCAAAAAATAAAAGAAGATATAGAAAACGGCAAGGTGGATTTTTTAATTGACGCAGAAGATATACACATGAACATAGAAAAAATCCTGACCGACCGCATCGGCGATGCCGGCAAAAGACTTCACACCGGCAGAAGCCGCAACGACCAGGTTGCCTTGGATATAAAAATGTATATAAAAGACGAGGCAAAAACCGTAAGAGAGCTTATTATAAATCTCGAAAACGCGCTCTTAGAGCTTGCAAAAAAACATATCCATACGATTATGCCCGGCTACACTCATCTGCAAAAGGCTCAGCCGATCACGCTTGCGCATCATCTTTTAGCATACTTTGAGATGTTTAAAAGAGATATTTCGCGTCTTGATGACTGTGTTTACCGCATGGATTTATGCCCGTTGGGAGCGGGGGCGCTCGCCGCAACAACATATCCTTTAGACAGAAAATTTGTGGCATCCGAGCTCGGTTTTCGCGATATAACGCTAAACTCTTTAGACTCCGTCAGCGACAGAGATTTTGCGATAGAAATAATGAGCGTTTTTTCAATACTGATGATGCACATGAGCAGATTTTGCGAAGAACTCATTTTATGGAGCAGCAACGAATTTTCGTTTGTTGAAATGGATGATGCATATTCAACGGGTTCTTCAATTATGCCGCAGAAGAAAAACCCCGACGTTGCAGAACTTATACGCGGAAAAACCGGCAGAGTATACGGCGATTTAAACACTCTTCTGGTTGTTATGAAAGGAATTCCTTTAGCATATAACAAAGATATGCAGGAGGATAAAGAACCCGTGTTTGACGCAATCGACACCGTAAAGCTTTGCCTTGATGTATTTTGCAAAATGATCTGCACAATGAAGGTAAACGATAAAAAAATGCTCGACGGTGCCGCAGGAGGCTTCACAAATGCCACCGACGCTGCCGATTACCTTGTAAAAAAAGGCCTTCCTTTCCGCGAGGCACATGCGGTTGTCGGCAAAATGGTTGCATACGCGTTAGACCGCGGCAAAAGCTTAACCGACTTTACCATGGATGAATTTTTAGCATGCAGCGATATATTTTCATCAGATATATATGAGGCAATAAGCCTTAAAACCTGTGTGAATGAAAGAAAAGTAGCCGGCGGCCCCGCCGAATCGGCAGTGCGCGATGCAATTAATCAAAACGAAAAATATTTAAAAGAAATTTTAAACTTATAAGCCGAAACGGCGCAGCGCAATATAAAACAACTTTGCGCTGCGCCATTTTTTAGGGCATTGTTTTTACTGCCTACTGTTCTTCTTCAAACACAAACTCCATTTTTGCAATCGAAACCTCAAACGCAGTTTTAGTAACGGTGTTTTCCTCATCTATGTGCTTTGTGTATTCTCTCGACTGAATTCTGCCCGTCAGCTTTATTCTCGTGCCGAGAGGAGCATCCTTGCAGAATTTTGCGTTTCTGCCCCAGGCAATCGCCGGTATGTAGTCGCTTTTGTTATAAGAACGGTTCACGGCAATCAAAATATCGGCAATTTCTCTCCCGAAAGGAGTCACTCTGTAGGTCGGAGCCTTGCAGATATAGCCGTCGAGCATGATTTGATTTGTGTTTTCGCCGCTGTTTAGGTCATATGGCTCTATCTTTTTTGTAAACACCGTTAGAACCAGGCGGCTGCCGGTTGCTTCGTAATTGTTATACGAGCGAAACTGCCCCGTTACCTTTGCCAAAACGCCTGTTTTTAATTCAAAGTCCGGATTAAACAGCCTTTCCGATATCAGCACATTTATATAGTCGCACGCCTCCGACAAACGCATGACCTGCATTGTAAAAATATAAAATTTTTCCGCGTAAACCTCATGGCTGAACGTCGGATCGCTTATAACGGTTCCGCATATTACAGCGTGGTTATTTGTGGTATATTCCATAATGATCTCCATTCTGCCGCCCTGCATCGACACAAATAATAATAAAACCTCTCTTATCTACAGGGCAGTTATTGTACCCATGTGCATTTTTGAAAGCTTTGCCTTCAAAAAAATTTGCACGGGCAATAAATGATAAGAGAGCAGAGTTTAAATTCGAACCCCTTGCTAAAATATACATATTCTTTTAAATGTAAAAATATGCGCCTGCTGTCAATTTAAAAATAAAACTTTGTGTTTTTCTGCCGATATGTTCATATTATATTGATTTTTTTAAAAATCTGAATTATAATTTTAATATGTTAAAAGAAAGGATGGATATAAAATGAATTTAAATATTACAAGAGATGAAGCTATTTGCCTTTTAAAAAAATATAACAAAGAAGAATTTCACATTTTCCACGCGCTGACCGTTGAGGGCGTTATGCGATATTTTGCCGATAAGCTCGGCTATAATGACGATGCAGACTTTTGGGGAATATGCGGTCTTTTGCATGATGTTGATTTTGAAATGTATCCCGGCGAGCACTGCATAAAAGCTCCGGAGCTTTTAAAAGAAATAAATGCCTCAGACGATATAATTCATGCCGTTTGCTCGCATGGCTACGGCATCTGCTGCGATGTCTGCCCGACTCATCAGATGGAAAAAGTTTTGTTTGCAACAGACGAACTGACCGGCCTAATCGGCGCCGCAGCACGCATGCGTCCGTCCAAAAGTACAAAGGATATGGAGCTTTCAAGCTTAAAAAAGAAATTTAAAGATAAAAAATTTGCCGCAGGCTGCTCAAGAGACGTTATAAAAAAAGGAGTCGAGATGCTTGGCTGGGAGCTTGACGAGCTTTTGCAAAACACAATTTATGCTATGCGCAGCTGCGAAGACTCCGTTTTAAGCGAGTTAAAATAAAAAAGAAAGGATTTGAAATTTTATGAAAGACGCAATCACTGTTTTGGAAAACCGCCGTTCGTGCAGAGAATTTGACGGCAGACAAGTTGATGACAAAACCCTGGATATGATTTTAAAAGCAGGAACCTTTGCCCCAACGGGCATGGGCAGACAGTCGCCTGTAATGGTGGCGGTAAAGGATAAACAAACAATCAAACAGCTTTCCGAAATGAACGCAAAAATTATGGGCGCATCAGGCGATCCGTTTTACGGCGCACAAACTGTTATAATTGTGCTTGCCGATAAAAATATGCCGACCTATCTCTACGACGGCTCTCTCGTTATGGGAAATCTTTTAAATGCCGCAGAAGCTTTGGGCGTTTGCTCATGCTGGATACATCGCGCAAAAGAAGAATTTGAAACAAAAGAGGGAAAAGAGCTTTTAAAGAAATGGGGAATAGACGGAAACTATGAAGGCATAGGCCACTGCGTTCTCGGTTATGGAAAAAAATCCTCCCCCGCTGTGCGCAAGGAAAATTATATATATAAAATATATTGACAAATTTGCGCAGATTTTATATAATTATATTGGTGATTTTTGCACAATATATCACACACTGATTTTAAAGAGGTATACTTATGAATATTTTTAAAAAATTTATCGCACTGTGCATATCTTTTATAATGGTTTTCACATGTGTTTTTGCCGGTGAAAATGCCGATACTTATGCCGGTATTCCGGAAGATAACGGCGCGCCTGCGCAGGATTTTGCTGTTTTGCAGGATGTGCCGGATGCGGCAAAAACAATTTATAATTTTTCATGCCATGAAAATATATCTCTTTCAAATGCAGCCACTACAACCTCTGAAAATCCCGTTTCGGGATATATGGGCTACACAGATCAGTTTTTGATTAATCCGGCGTCTTTTCCGGCATTTGAAGGCGCAACGGTGCTCCGCCGCGCAAAGGCAATCGCTTCAAATATAACCTATAACCAAAGCGCATATGCCAATAAAGGAAATCTTTTAGACGGCAAAGACGGCAGAGATTATTTTATGAGCTTTGACATTTCAAGCGGCGCAACTTTCTTTTTAATCGATACGGAAAATAAAGACTGGCCTTCAAAGCCGGACGATTTTATTTCGTACGGAAAATACGGCAGCTATAATGTATACGGAAAACATTTTGATGCGGGCGAAAAAGTAAATGTTCCCTGTTACGGCTGGGACGAATCGTGGGACAAAACCGCCGAAAGACTTTTTTTAAATCCGTCATACTTTGTTGTTGCATGGGATAACGATGCATCGGCTCAAAGCTTTACATATGAAATAAACGGTTCGGTTTATAATGTAAACTCCTTTTCTCCTGCCGATAAAGGCGGCAGCTATAATGTTTTGTTAGACTATGTTGAAGGCGGCGTACAGATAAACTTAAATTTAACTGCCGCAGATCCTCAGGCATCGGTAACGGCAGACGCTCCCGAATCATTTGTTTTGGAGCAGGGCACAGATGTCAGCGTAAACTACACGGTAACAAGCGAAGGCGGCGATAATGCATATGATTTTTGCGTAACTTTTTCAATGAAAGAAAAAGCAACCGCAAAAATTACAGTCAATCCGTATATTGCCGAGCATTTTGGCGCAAAGTCCGCCCTTACGAAAATGTATATCGCGGATAATGCCGGAAAAACAACCGATACAACCGATAAAATGCTCACTTATGACGATAACGGCTATGCAAAAAGCGCCGTATATTCCGTTACATACACTAAAGGTTCTCAAAAAGTTACAGAAACTAACGTTTCCTACAGCGATCTTTATAACTATATAGGCGTATATGACGATGCAGCCGCTAAAATCACAGGATATAACTACGGCGACGAAAGCGTAGTATCTATAAAGCGCGGCGAAAGGTTTTTCACAGATTCGCACTATTTCGGAATAACAGGCACCGCCTTTGATAATGCAAGCCATGTTATGACTTCCAGACAGCTTGCCCCCGGCAGAGTAGTTTCGTCATCATTTAATGATGCGTCTGCGGCAAACGAGTTTAAATCCTGGCTTTTAAATGATGAAAATACCGTATTTTCGCTCACTCCGAACACAGACTGCGTTGTATACGCTGCCTTTGCTCAAAAAACGGTCGAAAACCACACAAAATTTATAAACGACGGCTGGACATTTAATAACTATTCAAACACCAAAATCCCGAAAAATGCCGTGCTTCCGATTTATGATAATGTAAAGAAACCGGCGTGGTGGATGGTTGATGCGTCGTATTCGTATAACGGCAATCCTTTTATCCTCACAAAAATGCAGTATGATCAGCAAAGCCCGACTGTGTCTGTAAATTATTTTTACATATGGTCAAAAGAGGTTAAAGCCGGTGAAACAGTTGATATCCCGGCGGGCGGCAGTGCATTTGCAAATCCAGGCGATCAGAATGCGCCGAAAATCCTTATAGGCTGGACGCAAAGCTTTCCGAAAGATGATGTTTCCGGCAGAATTTTTGCCGGCAGTTCGCAGATAAAGATAGATAATGTATTTGATTCTTTAACCTATAACGCAATAGCAAACATAGGCGATACAATTTCGTTTGTTCCGAATGGCGGAGCGGCAGCATCTTTTTCGAAAGCAATTATCGACACTCTGCCCTGTGAAACAACAGTCGAAATAATATCGGAAGCCGGAAGCAAAGTGACCCACACGATAAAATTTCGAGCACAGCCGAAAATTTTAAACATAACTCCGTCGCCTGTAAGAGACAAATTTGTTTCAAACACGGGCGCAAACAAAATATCTCTTTCAAGCAGAAAAGTCGGCGAGCTCACAACGGCGAGCGTTAATATTCAAAAATTCGAGCCCGACGAAACAGGCACTCTTCAGCCCGTTTATAACGAAAACGGAAAATATGAGTTTGAAACCTTGCAAAAAACCGTCGGAATGCCTTTTTACACCGACAGAACACAGCACAAGTTTGCTCACGTAGGCGAGGCGTTTAAAAATATGCAATACTTTACCATACCGAGTAATGATGCAACCGTAAGGCGTCAAAGTGTGTACACAAACGAGAACACAACATATTTTAATAAATACGGCGAAAATAAAATGTGGCAGTATACAGATGACAGCGGCACGGTAAAGGAGCTTAACTATCAGCAGATGTCATCGGAATATGAAAACTACATTTTAGGCGATAATGAATATTTCAGCTTTACCGCAAGCGACTACGGAACGGTTTATGTAGCGCTCGAAAGTTCTTCTTCAAACTTTGCATATGCAAACGGCTGGAGAAAGCTGACGGTAGACGCTGCGCTGCCGGAGGGGCATGCCGGATGGAACAGCGTGGAGGCCGACTGCTGCGACAACGCATATCCTTATCAGTTAGGCAAAATTCAGTACGATGGACATGCTACAGAATATCATAAATTTAACACCATCTACTACAAACATTTTGAGGGAAATCAAAAAGTTTCCATTCCGACAACAGGTATCGCAGGCTCCGATGTCTGCGCCGTAATGGTTGACTGGAATGAATTTATATCAGATGATTTCGGAGGCACGCTTTTTTATAACGATAATAAAATGAAAATCAGAAGCAGCCGCAGCAGCTATACCGTAAGCGTTACAAAAAATGAAAATATATCGCTTGATTTTATTCCAGGCGTTTCGGGCGCAAGAGCAAAACTCTCCAAAACCGAAATTGCTTACAGTGATTTGCCCAAAACAATCACGATAGATGCATATAACTACTTCGGCGGCGTTAAAACCTTTGAAATAACCTTTGAAAAATCGGATTTGGGAGATAAAAAAATCCTTAATTTCGATACTGCCTCGCAGTACGGACTCTACAGCGAAAACACCGATAACAATAAAAGCTTTATGAGCTTTTACGAGGGCGTGTATATGGTTGAAAACAATCTTGAGCGCAATGTTTCCGCTTACTACAGCGACCGCCTTACTCATAAGTTTACCAAAGATAACACATCTGACATGTTTGAAGGCGCAACATACATCCGCCGCCCCAAAAAAAGCGGCGACTACGGCGACTTCGGCATAAGCGGCAACAGCGATTTTTACATAAATGACGACTACAGCGAAAACGGAGCATACGGCGGCTGGATTTCGTTTTCAATAACCTCTCCCGCAACGGTTTATGTCGGCGTTCCGTTTGACAGCTGGCCGAATAAACCCGCCGACTGGCAGGAGGTGTCGGATCCGGATGTTTTGCTTGGCGGAAGCAAAAAGCTCTATAAAAAGAGCTTCGAGGCAGGAAGCTTTGTAACAATACCGTCCCACGGACGGGACACAACATGGAACATATCGCACACAAGCTGGGATTTGCCCATATATGTTGTGGTTTGGGAATAATATTCAAAAAAATATAAAATTAGTACAAAAAAATGCTTGACAGATAGTTTAAAATAGTATATAATATTGATACAGATAAATTATAGTAGATTTTTTGGCTGTTTGGCTTGCAAATGCCCTCTTACAGACAGCTTACTAAAAAGCAGAAAGGGTGTGTATAGAAGGTGAGAAAGTTGTACGAAAAGCCTTGTTTGGATGTTGTTGAATTCGAAAAAGAAGACATTATGACAGGCGGCGGAAGCGGTGTCGAAGAAGGAACAATATTTGAAATTACAAACGGTGTTGAGGATTTAGGCGAATTTTAATTAAAAAAACAAATATAAAAGCGCAGTAATATGTTTGCTGCGCTTTTATATTGCTTATTTTTCGCATCAGAGACGAATATAATATATCTTTGATTTGCTGAATTTTCATTTTGATTTGCCGGTTTTGCAATCCTTTTTACCTTACCGGGCATTTTTAAAAACATTACGAAAAATCTGCCTTTTTAAACCGTATCGGGCGTAACTTTCTGATGCCCGGGCAAAGACTTTTTTTACCGGAGATTTTTATTTATGAAACCAAAAATTAAACAGGCAATTATAGTTGAAGGAAAATACGATAAAATCAAGCTTGAATCGATTATCGACGCGGTTATAATAACAACCGAAGGCTTTGAAATTTTTAGCGACCGTCAAAAACGGGAGCTTATAAAAACAATGGCGGAGAAAACCGGCATCATAGTGCTGACAGATTCCGACAGCGCAGGGTTTATAATCCGCAATTTCGTTTGTCAGTCAATTGATAAAACAAAAATAAAACATGCCTTTATTCCCGATATTTTCGGAAAGGAAAAACGCAAAAAAGAAGCCGGAAAAGAAGGAAAAATCGGAGTTGAAGGCGTTTCGCGCGATATTATACTAAACGCTTTAAAAAATGCCGGAGCCGATATAGACGGCGATCCTTCAAAATCCGAAAACGAAAGAAAAATAACCAAACTCGATTTGTATCTTCATGGCTTTACCGGCGGAAAAAACAGCTCGCACCTCAGGCGCGGGCTGCTCATGGCTCTTAATCTGCCGGAAAAAATATCTTCAAACATGCTTTGCAGCATAATAAATCTTTTATGCAGCTATGAAGAATTTGAAAAGCTGTCAGAAAAAATACATAATAAAGAATAAATCACGGCGTTATCATAGTTCCGATACCTTTGTCTGTAAATATTTCAAGCAAAATGCTGTGCGGCACTCGTCCGTCTATTATATGCACCTTTTCAACGCCTGCCTCTATTGCCTCTTTGCAGCCCAACACCTTCGGTATCATGCCGCCGTCAATGGTTTTATCCGCAATATAGCGGTCAACCTCTTTGCAGTTCATTTCGGCTATAACGCTGCCGTCCTTTGCGTGCACTCCGTTTATATCGGTTAAAAGCATCAGCTTTTCGGCTTTCAGCGCGCTTGCAACGGCGCCTGCAACCGTGTCTGCATTAACATTGTACGACTGACCGTCTTTATCCGTTCCGATAGGCGCTATAACCGGGATATATTCGTCGCTTGTTATAAGATTTATAAGCGATGTGTTAACCGACACAACATCGCCCACATAGCCTATGTCCTTGCTTTTTCCGTCAACTGCGGTTTTAAGCTTTTTGCATATAAGCAATCCCCCGTCTATTCCGCATATACCAACGGCCTTTCCGCCTCTTTCGTTAATTCCCGCAACAATTTCTTTGTTTGTTTTGCCGACAAGCACCATGCGCGCAATGTCAACCGTCTGCTTATCGGTAACCCTCAGTCCGTTTACAAATTCGCTCTTAACGCCGTGTGAGGAAAGTTCGGCCGAAATGTCGGGGCCTCCGCCGTGAACAACAACAGGCTTTAATCCGATAAATTTCAAAAGCGTTATATCCTCCATCACCGAGTGGCGAATTTGTTCGTTTATCATGGCGTTGCCGCCGTATTTTATTACTATTGTTTTGTCGCGGTACTTTTGCATATAAGGCAGCGCCTCAATTAAAATTTCCGCTTTTTTTATAATATTGTCCACATTCATTTTTATCACTTACCCTTTTTATAATTATAAATAAAATCCTGCATTTTTAAGGCCTGTTGTCTCGTCAAGCCCAAAAAGCAGATTCATGTTTTGCACAGCCTGTCCCGCAGCGCCCTTTCCTATATTGTCGATTGCGCTGCAAACAACAACTCTGTTCAGCCTTTCGTCAACAACCAGGCCAATGTCTGCAAAATTAGAACCGGCAACGCGGTTTGTCTGCGGAATTCCGCTTTCATACACGCGCAC
This sequence comes from uncultured Clostridia bacterium, assembly GCA_934457145.1. Taxonomy (GTDB): domain Bacteria; phylum Bacillota; class Clostridia; order UBA1381; family UMGS1253; genus CAKSHP01. The sequence goes on from CAKSHP010000001.1 coordinate 16,431, forward strand.
GAAATATTCGCCTTTGTAAAACTCTTTGTAAACCTCTATAAGCTCTTTTGCGGACTTTTTTTCTTTTAAATTTGCATACATTGTGGAAAATATTCCTCTTTTCAAAGGAACAAGGTGCGGCGTGAACGAAAGCATTATCTGCTCGCCGGCAAGGTTTGAAAGCTCCTGTTCAATCTCGGAGGTATGGCGGTGAGTTGCAATTTTATACGCTTTCATATTTTCCGTACATTCGCAGAAACTGTATGCTAAATCGCTCTTTCTTCCCGCGCCGGTAACGCCGGATTTTGCGTCTATTATTATATTTTTTAAATCAATAAGCTTGTTTTTTACAAGCGGTGCAAGCCCGAGAATTGAACAGGTTGTATAGCAGCCGGGATTGCCGATAAGGCGTGATTTTTTAATCTTTTCGCGGTGCAGTTCGCAAAGCCCGTAAACCGATTTTTCCAAAAGCTCGGGAGAGCTGTGCGCCTCGCCGTACCACTGTTCGTATACTTTTGCATCATCATAGCGAAAATCTCCGCTCAGATCTATAATCTTTATTCCTCCGTCATACAATTTCGGAATAACCTCTTTTGATGCACCATGCGGCAGCGCGCAAAATGCAACATCGCAGCTTTTAACTATTTCATCTGTGTCAAGCTCGCTGCACGTTAAATCCAAAACCCCTTTAAAATTCGGATAAACATCGCTTATCTTCTTTCCCGCAAAACTTTGCGACACTAAAATTTCTATTTTTACTTCGCTGTGCATACTAAGCAAACGCACAAGCTCTATTCCGGCATAGCCGGTTGCGCCCAAAACAGCAGCCTTTATCATACATATCAAACCCTTTCGCTTTCAGTTTAGTATAATTATACATCTTTGTGCATAAAAATGCAATATCTTTTTTTCATAAACATATTGCATTCAAAAAGCCGTTGTTTGTTCATTTTAGGCAATCGGCCTGTTTTTTTGAAATTAAAAAAACTATATAACCTCGACAAATTAATTATCGTTTAAAAAGATTTAATTATAAAATAATATTAACATGCGGCAGTTTTGAAACCTTTTGCATAAAAGTTTTTGTTTTTTTTAACTTCAATTTCAAAAAAAGGTAGACTTTTTATCGCTTTTAATATATAATAGTACTGTGAAAATATGCTTATCGGAGGTGTGGATGTGAAAAACGAAAAAAATGATTTGCCGTCAAATGCGCCGGGCATTATAAACTTTTCAAAAAAAGGTCTTATGTTTTTTATTGCCTACACGGTTGCGCTGATTGTTTTGTTTTTAAATTTTTCATCGTCCATAAATTTGATTTCCGGTTTTTTTGAAATAATTTCTCCTTTTGTGACCGGTTTTGTATTTGCATTTCTTTTAAATATTCCGATAACATTTTTTGAAAAAAAGGTGTTTGGATTTCTCGACAAAAAAAATAATGTTGTCTGGAACAAATTAAAGCGCCTTGTTTGTTTTGCAATATGCATTGTTTTGATATATTTTGTGATTATGTTTCTTGCCAATTTTATATACGGCGAGATATATAAAAGCATAATGGAATTTTCAAAAAACTTTCCTTCGTATATAACGCATCTTGAAAAAACAATAAACGATATTTCAAACCTTTTTCCTTACGATGCCTTTGTTTCCGAATATCTTGAAAAGGCAAACTGGCTGTCCATTCTGGAAAAAACAAGCGGAACGCTTGCAAAGCTTCCGCCAAACCTTTTTAACTTTGCAATAGGGCTTACAAACGCGGTTTTCAATTTTGTTATGAGCCTCATATTTGCTATATATTTAATATTCGGCAAAGAAAAAATAATGACGCATATAAGAAAAATAATGTATGCCTATCTTCCGTTCAGAACCGCACAGCGCCTGCGTTATATAACAAAAGTAACAAACAAAATTTTCACGGGCTTCACGGTCGGTCAGATAACGGAAACGATTATTCTGGGAACCATGTATTTTATAGGCACAACATTTATGCGCATGCCGTATCCGTCGCTTATTGCCGTGCTTATGGCAATCGGCGGCCTGATTCCGATAATCGGCCCTATCATTACAACAATTCCGTCAATTTTAATTATACTTATGGCAAGCGGTATTAACCAGGCAATAAGCTTTGTTATAATGGCGGTAATATTTCAGCAGGTAGAATCAAATATTATATATCCGAAAGTAATCGGCGAATCGGTCGGTCTGCCGGGAATATGGGTTTTATTATCGGTGCTTGTGGGAAGCGCTGTGTCGGGCATATTCGGTATGCTTGTTGCAGTTCCTACAGCTTCGGTTATCTACACTCTTTTAAGAAAAGATGTTAATAAAAAACTTAATCAGAAGCATATTAATAAATCTCTTTATAATCCCGGGCGCGCAAAAACGCCGGAAAATAAAGAAAATTCCGGCGAAAATCAAAACCCGAAATCTTAAAACCGAGGAACAAAACTATGTTTAAAAATTTGAGATATGATATAAATTCAATACTTGAACGGGATCCCGCCGCCCGAAACGGTTTGGAGGTGCTTTTGCTTTATCCCGGTTTGCATGCGGTTATATACTACAGAATTGCGCATTGGTTTTTTAAACACAATTTAAAATTTATTGCAAGGTTTGTTTCGCAGACCGCAAAATTTTTCACCGGAATAGAAATTCACCCCGGCGCAACAATAGGAAGAGGACTTTTTATAGACCACGGAACGGGAGTTGTAATAGGCGAAACAACTCAAATCGGCGATAACTGCACCATATACCAGGGTGTTACCCTGGGCGGTACGGGAAAAGATGTCGGCAAGCGCCATCCGACGCTCGGAAACAATGTTATGGTTGGCGCCGGAGCAAAGGTTTTAGGACCTTTCAAAGTTGGAGATAATGCAAAAATTGCCGCAAATGCCGTTGTGCTCTCGGAGGTTGAACCAAACTCAACATGGGCAGGCGTTCCGGCAAGAATTGCCCGCCGCGGTACCGAAAAGGTAAAGGCGGATTTAGATCAGGTTCATATCCCCGATCCCGTAAGCATGGAGCTTTGCAAGCTGCTTGCCAGAATTGAAAATCTTGAAAAACAATTAAACAATAAATCTTAACATCACATCAGATTTGCAATAGGAGGAAAAGTTAATTATGAAACTTTTTAATTCGCTCACGCGTCAGAAAGAAGAGTTTAAAACAATAACGCCCGGCGTGGTAAAAATGTATGCCTGCGGGCCTACGGTGTATGACTTTTTTCACATAGGAAACGCAAGACCGTTTATAGTGTTTGACACACTGCGCAGATATTTGGAATACTGCGGCTATAAGGTTGAGTTTGTTCAGAATTTTACCGATATAGACGATAAAATGATTAACCGCGCAAACAAAGAAAACATAACGGTCAGCGAGCTTGCCGACAGATTTATAAACGAATACTACACGGACGCTAAAGGCCTTAACGTTAAAAAAGCAACGGTTCACCCCCGCGCAACCGAAAATATAGACGCTATAATAGAACTGGTTAAAACGCTTATCGAAAAAGGATATGCATATGAAGCGGACGGCGACGTTTACTTTTCAACAAAGTCGTTTAAAGGCTACGGAAAGCTCAGCCATCAGCCTCTTGAAGATCTTGAAGCCGGCGCGCGCGTTGAAGTGGGCGACAAAAAGAAAGATCCTATGGATTTTGCTTTGTGGAAAGCGCAAAAGCCTGGTGAGCCGGCATGGGAAAGTCCGTGGGGACTCGGCCGTCCCGGCTGGCATATTGAGTGCTCTGCAATGGCTATGCGTTATCTCGGAAAAACAATCGATATCCACGGCGGCGGACAAGACCTTATCTTCCCGCACCACGAAAACGAAATTGCACAGAGCGAGGCAGCAAACGATCAGCCGTTTGCCCACTATTGGATTCACAACGGCTATATAAATATAGACAACGTAAAGATGAGCAAATCAAAGGGCAATTTCTTTACCGTGCGCGACATTGTTAAAGAGTTTGACTATGAAGTTATCCGTTTCTTTATGCTTTCCGCACACTACAGAAGCCCGATAAACTTTTCAAAAGACCTGCTGGAGCAGGCAAAGTCGGCGCTTGAACGCCTTTATAACTGCAAAGACAATCTTTTGTATCTTATAGATAATGCTTCAGATACTGCCGAAAAAACAAATATAAAAGAAGAAATCGATGAAAAAGTGCTTGCTTTTAATGCCGCTATGGACGACGATATTAACACGGCGGGCGCAATCGGAGTTTTGTTTGATATTGTTAAGCTTATTAATATAAAAACAGCAGATAAACCCCTCCCGAAGGACGAGCTTTCATATGCATATGACAAGCTCTGCACTCTTGCAGATGTTTTGGGGTTGCTTTCAAAGCAAAAACAAACCTCGCTTGACAAAGAGGTTGAGGATTTGATTCGTCAGCGCAGCGAGGCAAGAAAGGCAAAGAATTTCGCCCTTGCCGACGAAATCCGCGATAAGCTCACAGCAATGGACATCGTGCTTGAAGACACCAGAGAGGGCGTTAAATGGCATAAAAAACAGTAACTCATTTTAAACGGGGAGATTTAAAATGCACACAAATTCTGAAAACCCGGCTTTGTATTCGTCGCTTTCTTTGGCGCTTGTCGGAGATGCGGTGTATGAGCTTTTTATACGCACAAGGCTTTTAAAAAAGAGCGGCGCTCATGCGCACACTCTGCATAAACGCGCGATTGCATTTGTGAAAGCGGGCGGACAGGCCGAAAGTATGCTTTCCATACTTGAGTTTTTATCGGAAAAGGAAACGGAAGTGTATAAAAGAGGCAGAAATGCAAAATCGCCGACGGTTCCGAAAAATGCCGATCTCACTCAGTACCGCATTGCAACAGGTTTTGAGGCGCTTTTAGGTTATCTGTATTTAGACGGGCAAACCGAGAGATTAAACGAAATTATGGATATGGCATACGATGTTATAGATAAAAAAATTTAAATATATATGCCTTAGGAGAATAACGCGAAAGAAATCTTTCGCATTAGCCTCCGGCGGATTAAAAAGGTCCGTGCGAAATTTTTTAAAGGCTAAGCCTTTAAAAACGCACAAGGACAAAAAAATCTCTTATCATTCCTTTGCCCTGCCGATAAGAGAAAAATAACAATACTTTATGCCGATGCAGGGCGGCGGAATGGAGAATAACGCGAAAGAAATCTTTCGCATTAGCCTCCGGCGGATAAAAAAGGTCCGTGCGAAATTTTTTAAAGGCTGTGCCTTTAAAAACGCACATGGACAAAAAAATCTCTTGTCATTCCTTGCCCTGCCGATAAGAGAAAATAATAATACTTTATGCCGATGCAGGGCGGCGGAATGGAGATTTTTTATGGATGCAAAAAGAATAAAAGAGTTATCCATAGCAGCAACAAATGTGCGAAAGCATATTATTGAAGGCGTTTACAACGCAAAATCCGGTCATCCGGGCGGTTCGCTTTCGATAACGGATGTTTTGGTTACGCTGTATTTCGAATGTATGAACATTGATCCTACGAATCCTCAAAACCCCGACCGCGACAGATTTGTTCTTTCAAAGGGTCACTGCGCGCCGGCGCTTTACGGCACACTTGCCGAGAGAGGATTTTTTGACGCAGCGCAGATATGCAATCTGCGTAAAATAGGCCATTTTCTTCAGGGACATCCCGATATGAAGTCTGTGCCCGGAGTTGATATGTCCACGGGTTCTCTCGGACAGGGAGTGTCTGCCGCAAACGGCATGGCACTTATGGGCAAGCTTTGCAAAAAAGATTATCGCGTATACACCGCCACGGGTGACGGAGAGCTTGAAGAAGGACAGGTTTGGGAGGCTGCAATGTTTGCTGCACACTACAAGCTTGATAACCTCACATTGTTTGTTGATAACAACGGTCTTCAGATTGACGGAGATATAACAAAAGTTATGAATCCCATGCCTATCGGCGAAAAATACGCAGCTTTCGGCTGGCACGTTATAGAAATTGACGGTCATGACTACAGCGCAATTGCAAACGCCGTAGAAGAAGCAAAATCGGTGACCGGAAAACCCACTTGCGTTGTCTGCCGCACGGTTAAGGGCAAGGGTGTTTCGTTTATGGAAAATAATGCGGGCTGGCATGGCAGTGCCCCGAAAATTGATGAATACGAATCGGCAATGGCAGAACTTAACGCAAAGCTTAAGGAATTGGAGGATTAAAAAATGTCTGATAAATTAATTGCAACGAGAATGGCATTCGGCAAGGAGCTTGCCCGTCTGGGTGACAGAGAGGATATAGTTGTTTTAGACGCCGATCTTTCAAAATCAACCATGACAATGTTTTTCGGAGAGAAGTATCCCGAGCGTCATTTTAACTGCGGTATAGCAGAGGGAAACATGATGTCAACGGCTGCCGGTATGGCAACTTGTCAAAAGAAAGTGTTTGCGGCAAGCTTTGCGATGTTTGCAAGCGGAAGAGCCTATGAGCAAGTAAGAAATTCGATTTGCTATCCGCATCTTAACGTTACTGTTGTCGGCACTCATGCCGGTGTTACGGTCGGAGAAGACGGAGCAACGCACCAGTGCATAGAAGATGTTGCACTAATGCGCGCAATTCCGGGAATGTGTGTTATATCGCCGGCGGACGCAACCGAAACTGCTGCTGCGGTTCGGGCGATATTGGATTATAACGGCCCTGTTTATTTAAGACTCAGCCGCCTTGCTATGCCTGTGATTTTTGAAGAAGAAGGATTTAATTTTGAAATAGGCAAAGGAAAAGTTATAAGCGACGGAACAGATGTTACAATTATTGGTACAGGTCTGCTTTTGCATGAGGCAATCAAAGCCCGCGATATTTTAGAGTCGGAAGGAATAAGCGTAAGGCTTGTTGATATGGCATCTATAAAACCGCTTGACAAAAAGCTTGTTGTCGAAAGCGCAAAAAAGACAGGTGCGATAGTTTGTGCCGAGGAACACAATATCGTAGGCGGTCTTGGCAGCGCAGTATGCGAAGCGCTTTGCAGCGAGTATCCGGCGCCTGTTGAAATTGTTGGCGTAAAAGATGTTTTCGGAACCTCCGGCAAACCGGCAGAACTTCTCGACTACTATGAACTAAGCGCGCCCCATATAGTAAAGGCTGCGAAAAAAGCAATTTCAAGAAAATAATTTTTACATAAAATTAAGTATTTTGATTATAATATAATTATAAAGATAACAGCCATGGCTGTTTAGAAAAAGTACATGTTCAGCCGTAAAGCATACAGTGTTTTACGTTTGGATTTGTACTTTTTTATTTTAGACGGGGTGAATTTTTTTTAGATATATGCGCCGAAAACGCTTTTTTAGCAAAAACGAGTTTGCACCTTAACTGAAACTTGTAAAAAATTTCGGACAGAACCTTTTCACTTTATCACTTTTCACTATTGTTTATTACCTTCTAAAAAATCAGCACATAAAATTTAAGTGAATAGTGAAGAGGTTTCAGTAAAAAATCGGCAAGCACAAATGTACTTGCCGATTTTTTGGTACACCATCACGGGCTCGAACCGTGGACACCCTGATTAAGAGTCAGGTGCTCTACCAACTGAGCTAATGGTGCATATTATTTTTTACCTGTCAAAACAGACACCTTTATTATTATAACCGCAAAAGCGGTATTTGTCAAGAGGAAAATATAACTTTTTTCAAATTTTTTTGTTTTTGATATTTTTGGTTTGCACTTATGTACGATATATTTTGCATAAGTGCAAAACTGTTAAAAAGTCTGTCGTTTTTTTTCGGAAAATATATGCAAAAAATAAAAAATATCCTTATGAAGTATTTTTTTCTTGATTATAGGTGAAAATAATGATAAAATAGTATTGTATGGCAAAGTGTGTGCTTTGCCGGAGATTTTTTGTGTTTACTGTTATGGTAAAAAATATATTGAGAGGTGTAAACAGATGAATTATTCACAAGAAGTTGAAAACATGTATTGCATCGCAAAAGGCGTGCATCATGGTCCGGCTCCTATCCCTCAGGAAGGAAAATGGACAGAGTCTAAAGAGATTAAAGACATTAGCGGTCTTACACACGGTATAGGCTGGTGTGCTCCTCAGCAGGGCGCATGTAAGCTCACGCTCAATGTTAAAGAAGGCATTATTGAGGAAGCTTTGATTGAAACAATCGGATGTTCCGGTATGACTCATTCGGCTGCTATGGCTGCAGAAGCTTTGACGGGAAAAACTATTTTGGAAGCGTTAAACACTGACCTTGTGTGTGACGCAATCAATACTGCTATGCGCGAGCTTTTCTTGCAGATAGTTTACGGCCGCACACAGACAGCTTTTTCAGAAGGCGGTCTTCCGATCGGCGCAGGTCTGGAGGATTTGGGAAAAGGTCTCAGAAGCCAGACAGGTACTGTTCATTCAACTAATGCAAAGGGCGTTAGATACCTTGAACTTGCTGAAGGATATATTACCGAAATCGGTCTTGACAAAGACGATTTGATTATCGGTTACAAATTCGTACACCTTGGCAAAATGATGGAGAACATCAAAAAAGGTATGACTGCTGACGAGGCTCTTAAAAAGGCTTCCGGTCAGTACGGCAGATTTGACGATGCTGTTAAAGTAATTGACCCGAGAGCTGAATAATTAAGAGAAGGAGGATATAGAAAATGGCTTTATTTGAAAGTTACGAAAGAAGAATTGACCATATTAATGAAGTTTTAAAGGAAAATGGAATTGCTTCTTTGGAAGAGGCTAAAAAGATTTGCGACGACAAAGGAATTGACGTGTATAATCTTGTAAAGGGAATTCAGCCGATTTGCTTTGAAAATGCTTGTTGGGCATATATAGTAGGTGCGGCTATCGCTATAAAAAGAGGTGTTACAAATGCTTCCGAGGCTGCGGCTGTAATAGGCGAAGGCTTGCAGGCGTTTTGTATTAAAGGCAGCGTTGCAGATGACAGAAAAGTTGGTTTAGGTCATGGTAACCTTGCTTCAATGCTTTTGAAAGAAGAAACAACTTGCTTTGCATTTTTGGCAGGACACGAGTCTTTTGCTGCGGCTGAAGGCGCTATCGGTATTGCAAAATCAGCAAACAAAGTTAGAAAAACTCCTTTGAAGGTTATTTTGAACGGTCTTGGAAAAGACGCAGCTCAGATTATTTCAAGAATTAACGGTTTCACATTTGTTGAAACAAAGTTTGACTATTTCACGGGCGAACTTGAGATCGTGAGCGAAACTCCTTATTCCGACGGCGAGCGTGCAGCTGTTAAGTGCTACGGCGCAAACGACGTTCGCGAAGGTGTTGCTATTATGCATCATGAAAACGTTGGCGTTTCAATCACAGGTAACTCCACAAACCCGACCCGTTTCCAGCATCCTGTTGCAGGTACTTATAAAAAAGAATGTTGGGAACAGGGCAAAAAGTATTTCTCTGTTGCTTCCGGCGGCGGTACAGGCAGAACGCTTCACCCCGATAACATGGCAGCAGGCCCCGCTTCTTACGGCATGACAGACACAATGGGCAGAATGCACTCCGATGCTCAGTTTGCAGGTTCTTCATCCGTTCCGGCTCACGTTGAAATGATGGGCTTGATCGGCATGGGCAACAACCCGATGGTTGGTGCATCCGTTGCAGTTGCAGTTGCTATTGAAGAAGCAAGCAAGTAAGCCGTTTTAGGGTTTTAAAGTAAATATTTAAAAAATTAAAGTCAGATACATCAATTGAAAAATTTCAAAATGATGCATCTGACTTTTTTGTTTTATACAAAAATGGTTATTATGTAAAACTGCAAATTTTGTTTTATTTCTTTTTATCCGGTAATGCAATCACCAATAAGTAACCGACTAAACCAAAGAAAAATCCATACCAAAAGTATTTTTTGCCTTCATAACCTTTTTGAACGGCAGCAGCATAAAATTCTTTGCAGATAATGTATCTTATATCGAGCAAAGAAATTGTTGCCGAAATAATCGCTAAAACTACACCGTCTCCGCTTTCTATTTCTGACACCCAACCTATAGCTACACAGACCAATGATATGATTAAAACAATAATTGCAATAAAATTTGTGTTTAATTTTTTTTGTTCCATAAAAATTCCGTCCTTTTAAAAATTATTGATGTTCTGATTTTTCACGAATGATTTGTATATTCGTGGCAATATTGGCAAACAACATGCTTACCGAAAGGTTTATGGCAGAAATTATAGCGCTTGGAATAAGCCAGATTAAAATGTCAAGAATATTATCTGCCTCAACAACGTCAATAGCCGAGCCGGCATCCATGCAACCCAATATAAATCCGAACACAACAATAATTAACGATATCCATATGTTCACATTTTTATAAATCCGAATCCATTTTGAGTCTTTTTCGTTAAATGACTTGAAAAACATTTTTTTCACTCCCTCCCCTGTTATTTTTTATAAATACCGTTATAACTCCTTTCTGAATTCTCACGCAAATTAAAAAATGCGTGGCATAAAATCCTACGCCACGCATAAAAACGAGGCTTTAGATTTTAGGTTACCACACACTATAATCAAATATGAACACTATATCAAAATGCACAATATAAGCCTGCGTTTTTTACAGAGTATAGAATGTGCATAATGACATAAAAAAATACAAGACAAAAAAAGATATTTACAAAATATCCGTATTATAATATTTAATTATAGCATGTGGTAAACACATTATATCATGCTGTGATTTAAAAATCAACATTTTTCCAAAATTTTTGTAAACCTACAGAAAAAAGCGGTAAAATGTGTAAAAACATATTGCATTTTTAATACAGCCGTGGTATAATATGTATGTCACACTATTTGAATAATTAAACTGCGAGTGAAAAAACTATTGGTAAAAGTGTTTTCTCTCTTATCTTTATATTCTCGTAGTTTAAGATAATAGTGTGACAACTATGAGGGATTGCATTTTTATAGTGTATCTCTCTTAACTTAGGGGGGTACACTTTTTTTATTTAATTTTCATAAGGATAAAAGAAGAAAGTGTTATTATGAGCAAAAAAGATAAATTCAGTAAAATATATTTGCAAAACAGCGACTTCGGTTTTGAATACACCTACAAACGCAATGGTTTTGAAAGAGAACAGATAGTTCATTTAAGCAACATGCTGAAAATAGAAAATTCCAAATTCAATGATGATAAAGTTCTTGTAAAATGCGGAAGCTGTAATTTGCATATGGATTATATACACGGGTTGAGCGGTTTTCCTTTCGGAAAGTGGGTGTGTCCGCGGTGCGGAGTATATATCAGAGAAAATACGGCGAATAAATATATAAACAGACTGTTGGGTCTGGACGGTAATTATAAAAAGATTTATAAAAATGCATGAAATGCATAAGGCAATATAAAATTTTACTGCTGAGCATGAAAACAGCGCGGAGAAAACATTTTCTCCGCGCTGTTTTAGCATATCAGTTTCCGCACTCTATACTTATTTTATTAAACAATTCAAGTATATCGTCGACGGATATATTTTTCTTTTCTTCTTTTTCAATGTCTAACACGGCGTTGCCCCTGTCCATCATAATGAGTCTGCTGCCGTATTCCACGGCGTAGCGCAGATTGTGGGTTACCATCATTGCCGTGAGGTTTTTTTCGGTTACAACCTTGTTAGTAAGCTCCATTATAACCTCTGCCGTTTTGGGATCGAGGGCGGCTGTGTGTTCGTCTAAAATAAGAAAGTCTATCGGAGTGAGCGTTGCCATGATAAGCGCGAGCGCTTGTCTTTGACCGCCGGAAAGCGCTCCGACTTTAACCGACATTTTATCTTCAAGACCAAGACCGAGGATCGAAATTTGTTCTTTATAGTAATTAATGCGGGATTTGTTTACGCAAAAACCGAGTCCGAACGTTTTTCCCTTATTATCGGCAAGCGACATGTTTTCCAGAATAGTTAAGTTGGGGCATGTTCCCATTGCCGGATTTTGATAAACTCTGCCGATTTTGCGGTAACGCTTAAAATCTTTAAGCTTTTTTATGGATTTTCCGCCGATTAAAATATCGCCTTTTTCAATCTTGATGCTGCCGCAGATGAGATTCAGCATGGTGGTCTTGCCGCTGCCGTTGCTGCCGACGATTGAGACAAATTCTTTATCGGCCACAGTTAGGTTAAAGTTTTCAAAAACCGTCGACTCCGTGATAGTGCCGGCGTTATAGATTTTTGTGATGTTTGAAAGCTCAAGCACTGTGCGCACCTCCCTTTTTTGCATTGCCTAAAATAAGAATAACAAGGAACAGAAGCGCTGTTATAAGGTTTAAAAGGTTTGCGTCGAGTCCCATTAAGATTGTGATTTGTATGCAGGCTTTATATAATATACTGCCTATAACTGCGGCGGTTGTGCCTTTAACAAAGCTTAGCTTTTTGAAAAGCGTTGTGCCGATTATTACCGCAGCTAAACCGAAAACCACCTGACCTGTTCCCATGGTTGCCGAAAATGCGCGCTGCTCCTGTGCAACAAGGCTGCCGGAGATTGCAACAAGTCCGTTTGCTATAACAAGACCTAAGATTTTAACCTTGCCGTTATCCTTTGCAAGAGTTGTGACCAAAGTGTGGTTATCGCCGACGGCTCTGAGCAAAAGACCGCTCTTTGTTTTAAAATATATATCAAGAATAATTTTAAAAATCAAAACAATAACAACGGCAAATATCAGTTTTCTTGTCATCAGCGTCATATTGCCCATGTCAAACATTGTGTAAACAGTTTCAAAGTTTCGCGGGATCGGAAGGTTTGAGCCTGCGATTTTAAGGTTTATTGAAAAAAGCCCCGTCATGGTTATTATGCCGGCGAGCAAGTCGCGCACATTAAACTTTACATGTATAATGCCGGTTGCAAGACCTGCCAGCGCTCCGCATACAAATGAAATTAAAATGCATAAAACGGGGTTTGCGCCCTTTATGATAAAAACCGCAGTTACGGCAGCTCCTAAAGGAAAGCTGCCGTCAACCGTTAGATCCGGAAAATCGAGGATTTTATAGGTAATAAGAAGACCGAACGCTATAAAACCATATATAAGACCTTGTGTGATTATGCTGATTATTATATCTGAAATCATAAATTAAAACTCCTGTTTATTTGCCGACTTCCGTGCAGGTTGCTGCAAAGCTGTCGTCAATTGTTATATTCATATCGCTGAGCGCTTTTGAATTAATATATGTCTGGTAGTTTGAAATTGTTTCATAAGGAATGTCGGAAGCTTTTTCGCCTCTTAAAACTCTTGCCGCTATTTTGCCGGTTATTTTGCCGAGTTCTATATAGTCAATGCCGGCAGAAGCAACGCAGCCAAGCTTAACCTGTTCGATTTCGCTGCCGTAGATCGGGATTTTTGCTTCGTTTGTTTTTTCCAGAATGGAAGCCAAAACGCCTACAACGTTGTTATCCGTTAAGTTTGACATAGCGTCGACCTTTTTGGAAATAAGAGTGTCGGCGGCTTGTGCAACCTGTGACTGCTGAGTTACGGCGATTGACTCGATTGTAAAGCCGTATTTGGAAGCGTTTTCTTCATATTCTTTGATTGCGGAAACCGAATTCGGCTCGCTTGATGTGTAGATAATGCCGATTGTTTTGGCTTCGGGCTGAAGTTTTCTGATAAGTTCAAGCTGAGCCGTTACGGGGAGTTTGTCGCTTGTGCCGGTTACGTTGCCGGAGTCTAAGTGTGCTGCGGAGGGGTCTGTGATTGCAGTGAACACTACAGGGATGTTTTTATCCTCTGCTGCAGCATAGCAGCTGATTGCAGCCGGTGTTGCAATACCGCACATCAAAGCGGCGTCCTTTGCGGAAAAGTTTTGAGCTATTTGAGTTGTTTTAGAATCGTCAAAACCTGCGTTCTGATAATCGATTTCAAAGTCTGTGCCCTCTGTTAAGCCGGCTTCCTTTAAGCCTTCGATAAAGCCTGTGCGGCAGTTGTCAAGCGATGCGTGTTCGCCGTATTGCAATATGCCGATTAAAGCCTTTTTGTTTCCTGCGCTGTTTTGATTGTTTGAAGAGCAGCCTGCAAATGCTGCGAGCATTAATACCGATAAAACTACACTTAATATTTTTTTCATTTTTAAAATCTCCTTTTTATTCATAAATTTATATTCGTTTTTAAAGTTTTAAGCTGCGCCATCGTTTGTTTAATATAAACATTTTTACCAACTCCATTTGTTTATTAAGAATTAAAAAAGTCTTGCCCCAGCTATCCTGGGACAAGACTTAACATCCTGCGGTACCACCCAAGTTGACGTCAACGCGCCCACTTTAATTACCGTACTTTCATACAGCCGGACTTTATAACGGATTCCGCTCCCGTCGGATACTACTTGGCAAATGCCGTTCGCTCCGCCCTCGTGAGTCCATTCACCACAAGGCTGCTGCTGCGCTTCCACCGTCCGCAACTAGCTATAAGCAACTGCTTATGGATACTACTCTCATTCATCGGTTTTATATTTGATTTTTTCTGTATTATACACCGCGGTTTTTAATTTGTCAATACCTTTTTTAAATTTTTTTTAAAACCGTAAAAGTTTTTTTGGTTTAAAGCAGAAAATGTGTTAAAAAGAGTCTCTGTATTTTTTTGGTGAAAGCCCGGTTTTCTTTTTGAACACTTTTGAAAAATAATACGAATCATTAAACCCGCAGGCACGCGCAATTTCATGAATCGGAAAAGAGGAAAAATCGGAAAGCATGTCCTTTGCATGATTAATTCTTATAGATATCAGATATTCAAGCGGCGAAATTTTTATATCGCTTTTGAAGCAGTGACGGATGTAGTCGTAGTTATAGCCTTTGTCTGTTATTGCATCGGCAATGGAAAATTCGGCATTGGAAATATTTTTTTCTATAATGTTTTTTAGTTCAACGGTAAACGGATGGCGGTATTTTTCGTTTTCCAGCAAAAAAACAAGTTCACAGGCATTTTTCGCAAGAGAATTGATTATGTTTTTGGAATTGTTGTTATTTTTTATTTTAATGTCGTAAATCACCGAAAGTAATTTTTCTATATTGCCGCTGTAATCATGCAGCTTTTTTGTATCTGTTATATTTGCGGGTATATTTGCGGGCAAAGAGGAAATTTGCAAATACATATCGGAAAAGAGCGAATCCGATTTAACGCAGTGTTTTGTTTGCGGAGGAATGATAACAATATCGCCCGGCACAATGCCAAATTCTTCGCAGCCGACATAAGCTTTGCACATACCGCTTTTTTGCACAGTGATTTCAAAGCAGCCGTGCATATGCTCGCTGCAGACGCTAATATTTTGATTGCCGCCGATTAATACAAATTCCATTTTGTCACGTCCTTTTTAAAATATTACAGTATATATAATATATTAAAGAATGAAGATTGTCTATAAAATTTTTTAAAAAATACGTATATTACATTTTTTTATACGTATTTGCCATTTAGTTTTAAAAAGAAATATATTATAATTTCATTACGATGTATTAAAAAAATATATAGAAAAGGACAGATGAAATTATGAAACAGATTATTATGCAGGGACCGAGAAAGAGCGTGGTGGTCAATGTTGACGAGCCTAAAATTAATGATGATCAGATTTTGGTTCGTGTACGCTATACGGGAATGTGCCATTCGGAATGGTATCCGTGGTCAACGGCAAAGAAGGGCGATATATTCGGGCATGAGGCAATGGGATATGTTGCAGAGGTAGGAAGAAATGTGAAAGAATTCAGCGTTGGCGATCGTGTTACGGGATTAGGCGGAGGCGGTTACAAAGAATATATTGTTATGGAGCCAAAAAAAACAATGCATATTCCAAAAAACATTGTCGATGAGGACGCGATTGTTGAACCGTTGGGATGCCTTATGAGTGTCGGTTCGAGAATGATGCCGAATGTTCCGGGCGATGAGATTGTGGTTGTCGGCACGGGATATATGGGATTGGGAATGATATCGCTTTTTAAAACTTTGGGTTACAGCAGAATTGTTGGTATCGATTTGAGAGAACAGGCAAGGGAAAATGCGCTTTTATACGGAGCGGATGAGGTTTATCATCCCGACGAGCTTGACCCTGCGTTTTATTTAAACTGGAAGACATGGCAGGCACCGGATTTAACGCGTGACGGACATAAAACGGATATTTTTCATTTGGGATTTGAAAATGTAATGGAGTTTTCGGGAACGCCGGACGGACTTAATCTTGCAGGGGCGCTCGCCCGTGCGCACGGCAGAGTCGGTGTCGGTGGCTTTCATAATGACTGTGACAGAACGGTTGATTTTAAGCTTTGGAATATGAAAGCTATTACACTTATAAACTGTCATGAAAGAAGAATAGATTTTGAAACGGAACTTTGCAGAAAAGCGCTCACTTTAATATCAAAAGGAATGTGGAAATTTACCGGTGCAACAAAGCACATATATTCGATGGAGGAGTTTGATAAAGCAAACAGCGATATGGAAACTCATGCAAATAACTTTATAAAAGGAGCTGTTAAGTGTGATGAGTAAATGCGCTATAGTTACCGGTGCCTCACAGGGACTGGGTTTGAATTTGGTGAAGGAAGGCATAAAAAGAGGCTATAGGGTGTATGCGCTTGATTTAAAAATCAGTGATGATTTGAAAGCTTTGGGGAGCGAAAGCTGCATTGTATATGACTGTGACATAACAGATGATCAATCTGTCGAGATGTGTAAAAGAAAGATTTGCAAAAATTGCGGCAGCATTGATATACTGTTTAACAATGCCGGCATATGGCTTGATGTTAAGCGAATGACACTTGATGATCCGGAATTTGATTTTGACGCAGTTTTTAAACAGTTTAATGTAAATGCAGTGGGTATGCTTAAAATGTCAAGAGCTTTTATTAAACTTATTTTAAATTCAGAAGTAAAATGTATGATTAATATTTCTTCCGAAGCGGGTTCAATCGGTGACTGCTGGCGCAAGGGAGAGTATGGGTATTGTATGTCAAAGGCGGCGCAGAACATGGCATGTGCAATCATGAAAAACGCATATCCCGATATAACCTTTTATTCCATACATCCGGGTTGGATGGTAACGCCGCAGGGAATGGCGGGAGCGGATGAAAATTCAAAACCTACGCAGAATCCGGCCGATACGGCAGAAAAACTTTATGATATGGCTGAAAGAAAAACATCAAAATACACTTACTGCGATTTTAACGCAAACAAATTAAACTACTGATAAACAAATGCCGCTTAGTAAAAATAATACTAAGCGGCATTGTTTGCTGTTTTACGATAATTAAATATGTGATTTATTTGTATTGCGAATTTAGCATTGGCTTTAAAAAATAAATTTAATTTAAATCATACATATAAGAGCCTTTGTCGCGCAGAACATGCAGATTGTCAAGCGATGCGCCCGTGCCCTTTGCAACGCAGCAGAGCGGGTCTTCTGCCAGATACACTTTAATTCCCGTTTTCTCCATCAAAAGCTTGTCAAGTCCGTAAATCATGGAGCCGCCGCCTGTCATAACGATGCCGTTTTCGGAAATATCGCCGACAAGCTCGGGAGGAGTGCGCTCTAAAACGTAGTGTACGGCATCAACAATCTGAGTTGCAACCTCATCTAATGCTTCGCGGATTTCTTCGGATGAAACAACCAGCGTTGTGGGAAGTCCGGAGATAAGCGAGCGTCCTCTGATTTCAAGGGTTTTTTCTTCGTCCATTTTATAAACGCTTCCGATTTGCTTTTTAAGCTCCTCTGCTGTGCGGTCGCCTATAACGGCGCTGTATTTTTTGCGGATATGCTTTACGATTGCTTCGTCAAACTTATCGCCGGCAACCTTTATGGAGTTGCTCACAACAGTACCGCCGAGAGAAATTACGGCGATATCGCTTGTGCCGCCGCCGATATCAACAACCATACTGCCGCAAGCCTGACTTATGTCTATTCCGGCGCCGATTGCGGCTGCGATAGGTTCTTCTATAAGGTAGACATGTCTGCCGCCTGCCTGGGTTGTCGCGTCGATTACGGCGCGTTCTTCAACTTCTGTTACTCCGCTCGGAACGCAGACCATTATTTTCGGTTTGAAGAGTCTGTTTTTAGTTACTTTGCGAATAAAATATTTAAGCATCATTTCCGTTGTTGAATAATCGGAAATAACGCCGTCGCGCAGCGGTCTTACCGCAACGATGTTTCCGGGTGTTCTTCCGAGCATTTTCTGAGCTTCCTCGCCCACTGCATATAATTTTCCCGTATCTTTATCAATTGCCACAACGCTCGGCTCGCACAAAACGATGCCTTTATCTTTAACGTGAACAAGAACCGACGCCGTTCCGAGGTCGATTCCTATATCGCTTGTCCCGAATAAATTTCTTATTTTATCAAAAAAACTCATTTGCGTTCCTCCCCAAAAAGATTATATAAACACACATAATAATCCATAATACATCTATCATATTTAATTATATACCAAAACAGATTTTTGTCAAGAAAAAAATATTGCCGAAATAAGAAATATAGAAAAAATGCGCCAAAAATCTGACTTTGGCAAAAAAAATAAAAAATATATTTACTTTTTTCAAAAAAGTTGGTAAAATATATGTGTAATATTTTATTTGAAAAGCAAAATACAATTATTTTTAATGCGCTTACCGGTCTGCGGTAAGAAAAAAGTATAAATTAAATTTTGCAGACAGAAAGGTTATGTGAAAGTGATATGAAAGTACGTAAAGCGGTTATACCTGCGGCGGGCCTCGGAACAAGATTTTTGCCGGCAACAAAAGCAATGCCCAAAGAAATGCTTCCGATTGTTGACACACCGACAATTCAGTATATTATAGACGAAGCGGTTAAAAGCGGAATAGAAGATATTATTGTTGTTACGGGAAGAACAAAAAGAGCGATTGAAGATCATTTCGACAAAGCGTATGAGCTTGAAACAGAGCTTGCAAAGCACGGCAAAGACGAGCTTTTAAAAGTGGTGTCGGATATTTCAAACATGGCAAATATTTATTATGTGCGCCAGAAAGAGGCAAAGGGTTTGGGACATGCGATACACTGTGCAAAAACTTTTATAGGCAACGAACCGTTTGCAGTGCTTTTAGGCGACGATATCGTTAAGGCAAAAAAGCCGTGTCTTGCGCAGATGATAGAGAAGTTTGATCAGTGCCAGTCAAGCGTGCTCGGCGTTCAGCGCGTTGCACACAGCGAGGTTTCAAAGTACGGAATTATCGATGCAAATAAGATAGAAGATCGGTTCTACAAGGTTAATGATTTAACCGAAAAGCCCGCACCGGAGGATGCGAAAAGCGATATTGCGATTTTGGGAAGATATATTATAACGCCCGAAATATTTAACTGCATTGAAAACACTGCGCCGGGAACCGGCGGCGAAATTCAGCTTACGGACGCTTTAAAGCTTTTGGGCGGGAAAGAAGATATTTTTGCTTATGATTTTGAAGGCAGACGCTATGACGTCGGAAACCGTATGGGATTTTTGGAGGCAACGGTTGAGTTTGCGCTCGACAGAAGCGATTTGCACGACGAATTTTTAAGCTATATTAAAAAGATTGTTTCTCTTTATTAAAAATAAAAAAGTGCGCCGCCGAAAAAGGCGGCGCAGGCATTTTAGCAAAAAACAAAAGAAAGGCTACGGAGATTATTATGGCAGATACTATACTCAGGGCAATAAATACCGACGGCACTATCAGAATTTTTGCCGCAGATACGACAGAGCTTGTAAACCGCGCGGTTCAAATTCATAAAACCTACCCTACCCCGACGGCGGCGCTCGGCAGACTTTTAACCGCGGCATCAATGATGGGCGTTATGTTAAAAGGCGAAAACGATACTATTACACTTCGGATTAAAGGCGACGGTCCTATAGGAGGAGTGATTGCAGTCGGAAACTCTTTGGGAAACGTTAAAGGATATGTTATAAATCCGACAGCCGAGGTTGAGCATAAATACCCCGGAAAGCTTGACGTTGGCAAAGGGATAGGAAAAGGAACGCTCAGCGTTATATGTGACCTTGGGTTAAAAGAGCCATACTGTGCGCAAACGGAGCTTGTTTCGGGAGAAATTGCAGAGGATATAACGGCGTATTATGCAATAAGCGAGCAAACGCCTTCAGCTGTGGCGCTCGGAGTGCTTGTTGATAAAGACGGCTCGGTTATAAAAGCCGGAGGATTTATTTTGCAGCTTATGCCGGGCAGCACGGACGAAACGGCAAAAAAGCTTGAAGAAAATCTTTCAAAGCTTGAAAGCGTTACAACCATGCTTTCCAAAAACATGAGCTTAGAGGACATTATTTTTGCGGTAACGAGCGGATTTGATATGTTTATAAACAACAAAGACGTGTGCCATCCGCAGTATAAATGCGATTGCAGCCGCGAACGCGTGGAACGTGCGTTAATAAGCATGGGTAAAAAAGAGATGCAGTCGCTTATCGACGATCAGAAAACGGCCGAGCTTACCTGTCAGTTTTGTGATAAAGTTTATAACTTTTCCGAAGATGAGCTGAAAAATCTTTTAAAAAGCTGTACAAAAGATTAAAAAGTGAGAATATTAAAGAAAAACTGAAAAAACGAAAAATAAAGTTAGAAATAATTGAATAGATTTGCAAAACATTCTGAAAAGCGAAAAAATCCAGAAAAACGCCGTTTTTTTTTCTTGACAAAAGTGATATTTTTTTGTATAATAGACCATGTCGTTTGAAAAGAGCGGCAAAATGGGAGTATAGCTCAGCTGGGAGAGCATCTGCCTTACAAGCAGAGGGTCACAGGTTCGAGCCCTGTTACTCCCACCATTTTGGCCCGGTAGTTCAGTTGGTTAGAACGCCAGCCTGTCACGCTGGAGGTCGTGGGTTCGAACCCCATCCGGGTCGCCAAATCACTTTTTTAGTGAGTAGCTGCTGTGATGTATCACGGTAGGTACGCCTCTGTAGCTCAGTCGGTAGAGCAAGGGACTGAAAATCCCTGTGTCGATGGTTCGATTCCGTCCGGAGGCACCAAAGCTATGCGGGAGTGGCTCAGTGGTAGAGCGTCACCTTGCCAAGGTGAACGTCGCGAGTTCGAATCTCGTCTTCCGCTCCATTTTAATACAAAAAGGTGCATATTATTGCACCTTTTGTATTAGAATATATAACAGAAAGAATTTATGGCGCCATAGCCAAGTGGTAAGGCACGGGTCTGCAACACCCTCACCCCCAGTTCAAGTCTGGGTGGCGCCTCCAAAAAATCGACAAGTACGGTTAGTGCTTGTCGATTTTTGCTTATTACCTCTTTACTAGTCACTCTTCACTAACATTTGTCGATTTTTTGGAAAGTAAAAAGTAAAAGTGAAGAAGTGAAGAAGTGAGGTGCAAACTCGCAGGGGTGAGTTTGGATTTAAAAAAGTTATTAAATATTGCAAACTAAAAATGCACATGAAAATAAAAAAATAAACCGAGGCTGCGGCAAAATGTTTTACCGCGGCCTCGGTTTTATTAGTGCGAAAAATCAAAATACAACAACCAAAAGCATTTTAAAGTTTTCCTCACCGTACACGGCATGAGGATGTTTTGCAGGCATTATAATCGATTCGCCGCTGCAAAGGAAATATTCTTTTTCATCAATTGTGATTTTGCCTTTGCCGTCCAGGCAAGTTACAAATGCATCGCCGCCGGATTCGTGCGAGCTGATTTCTTCGCCTTTTGAAAATGCAAATAATGTGATGCTTACGTTTGCATTTTGCACAAGCGTTTTGCTGACGATCTGCCCGTCCTGGTACGAAACCTGTTCTTTTAGTTTTAATACTTCGGCTTTGTTTATATTTTTCATAATCTCTTTCATAAAAATCTCCATTCCGCCGCCATGCGTCGGCAAAAAATAAAGTAAAGGAATTCTCTTACCCACATGGCAAGGAATGATAAGAGATTTTTTTGTCCATGTGCGTTTTTAAAGGCAAAGCCTTTAAAAAAATTCGCACGGACTAATTAAAACCGCCGGAGGCAAGCGCGAAAGGCTTTTCGCGTTTGATCTCCATTCCGCCGCCATGCGTCGGCAAAAAATAAAGTAAAGGAATTCTCTTACTCACAGGCAAGGAATGATAAGAGATTTTTTTGTCCATGTGCGTTTTTAAAGGCAAAGCCTTTAAAAAAATTCGCACGGACTAATTAAAACCGCCGGAGGCAAGCGCGAAAGGCTTTTCGCGTTTGATCTCCATTTTGCCGCCATGCACCGGCAAAAAATAATAAATTGATCTTTCTTATTTGCAGGGCAATAAAAGTTTATTGTATGTGTTAAGGCAAAGCAATGTTTTCGACAAAAAGGCAAAAAGCAGTCAAACACACTTTGCTTTGACGTTGTGGTGGAGGCGGCGAGAGTCGAACTCGCGTCCGAAAACATATTCACACAGGCATCTCCGGGTGCAGTTTGTGATTAAAATTCCCTTAGCCGCAAGCTCACAAACAACCTTGCCGCCTCGGTAGCTTCATTAGTCATGTCCGGCGCAAAGCTTAACCGGATCACGTTCACTGCAAAATGACGCCCTGTCCAAAGCTGCAGTCTTCTTTGGCAGAACGGCCGCCTTTAATTAGGCAGCGTAAGCTAAATTATCGTTAGCGTTTATATTTAAAAATTTGGGCTTTTAAAGTGGCGCCCGCCACTACCCGCTTCCCGAGCTTCAACATCCCCGTCGAAACCGGTACGCCCCCATATATTCAGATTTTTGGCATTAAAAAGCCGGATACAATACCGGATTGGAATCTTTAATGCCTAAAGTATAACACATATTTTTCATATGTCAATACCAAACTAATATTTTTGCCGCATTGCGCGCTCTATATCGCGTTTTGCATCTTTTTTTGCAGCGTCGGCGCGCTTATCGTAAAGCTTTTTGCCTTTGCACACTGCAAGCTCCACTTTAACCTTTGAATTTTTAAGATAGACCGAAAGAGGAATAAGAGAATACCCCATCTGTGCGGTAACACCTATAAGCTTTCTTATTTCATAGCGATGCATTAAAAGCTTTCGCACTCTTAAAGGATCTTTATTAAATATGTTTCCCTTTTCATAAGGACTTATATGCATGCCATGCACAAACACTTCCGCATTTTTGTCTATTCCGGCATATGAATCTTTTAAGTTAACGCTGCCTTGACGCACAGACTTTACCTCTGTGCCGAAAAGCTCAATACCTGCTTCATAAGTATCTTCTATAAAATAGTCATGACGGGCTTTTTTGTTTTGCGCTATAATTTTTACGCCGCTGCTTTTCATAATGCAAAAATTCCTTTCAAATTCATATGCTAAGTTCAAATTAATATTATTTTATCACACTTTGCTTAAAAATTCAAGGTTTTAAACATATTTATTTTAATTATTCCCATGTTGATGCGGTTTATATACAAAAATGAAATTTGAAATTTTAACAAAAGCAATATCTGTAATTTTAAACGCTGTCTGCGGCGTGAAAATATATCATAAAAAGTGTATTTTTTCAAGATAAAAGTCTTATAAATTATTTTTTTTAACATTAATTTGTGCTATGCTATAAGAAGCTTGAAAATTTAAATTTAAAGAGGAGGTTATATGAAATGAGTAAAAAATAAAAGAAATTAATACAAAATAAACAAACATTTACACAAATTATTAAAAATCTATAGACAAAATCAAAAACGTATGATATAATTAAAACAAATGCAGTCTGCCGTGCGGGAAAAGATAAAACGGAGGCTGAAAAAAAATAAAAGGAGACGAAAAAATGAAGAGAACGAAATTTGCAGCAATTCTGGCACTGATGGTATGTACGGCAATGCTTTTTTCAGGTTTTAGCGTGTTTGCTTTAAATGTCGGCACGGTTTACAACGGCAGCGGAAATCTTGAAATAAGCGATCCCACATATTTTGATGATGAAAAAACACAACCGAGGTTTACGGGAAACGGAAATATTTCGGGAAACTACGGCAAAAAGTCAAATGATTTGGTGTATAAGCTTGAGGGATATTCGGCAACTTCGGGCGGAGCGAAGGACTATCTGGCATATTGGATATTTAACCGCACTGTTGACAAATATCTTTTACAGTCGCAGGTTTTAATAACCGGCAATACAACAAGCATTGATTATTTGCTGGGCTTTTTTACAGATGATAATTCGGATAAACAAAACAACAATTCCGGCGGAAACATATTCCGCATAACCGGCAGCGACGGAAAGCTTACGGTAACGGGTGACAGCTATCTTCCCGAGGCATACAGAAACAAAACGCTTATGACGCTTGAAAAATACAAATGGTATAACATTGCGATGGGCGTGAGTGTTTCGGAAAGCAAGGTTTATATTTTTGTTAACGGAATAAAGCTTGCAGAACTTGACATGGCTATGAAGATGTATGGTGTAAGACATATTAGAATTGCAACGGGAAAAGCCGTGGACGAAACGGGGAAAATCCCGTTTGAGGCATATGTAGACAATATTTCTTTAACGGCAGACGCTGTTTATAATCAGCAGGAAAATTCTCTTAGCGAAATTGTTTCGAACAGATATGATATTTCGGACAATACCATTACTTTAGATACAATTGACGCGACGGCGGGAGATGTTTTGCAAAACGTGACGGCAGAAAATGCAAACATCCGCATTTTTAAAGATGCCGATATGACAACGCAAATTGCAGGCGACAGCCCGATACTTAGCGGCAGCGTGCTCGTGTGCGCAACGAAAAATGATGACGGAGAGGAAACTGCATATAACTACTACAAATTTTCTCTTCCGTCAGATGAGAGCGGTCTTTTGAGCGGAACACAGGATTTTAAGATTGCAAAAAATCCAAATATTTCAACAGACGGAGGCACGGAGGAACTTGTTTATCCGACTGAGGGAAGCTTTGGCAAAAAATCAAACGACTATACATATTTCTGGGGCGGCAAAACGCTTGGCCATGGCGGACAGCTTTATTTAAATCTCGGCGGTGCAAGTGCGCAAAATCCGGCAGAGGTGATTGAATTTTCGTTTTTGTTAGGCAAAGGCTCAGACGGTTTTAAAGTTGACGCGGCGCCGTTTTACAGAAAAGCCGACGGCAGCGACGCTGTGGAATACGCAAGCAACTATCCCCTGTCGTTTTCGTTAAACGGAATTGAAACGCTTTCGTCTGCGGCTAATAAAATGACAGAGCTTGGTTACAGCGCTGACGGCACGGACTGCATACTCGATAAAAACACAAGAGGCAAAAAATTATGCGATATTGAAAAAAATAAATGGTACAGCGTGGCTTTGGTGTATCCGTCGGACGGAACAAATAAATTTTTAATGTATGTAAACGGGACAAAGTATGAGCTTGGATTTAACTTTATTCCCGGAAGCATGCGCCATGCAAGAATTATGGCAAATTACTGCACAGATCAGAATTTGTATTTTGATAATGTTAAAGTATCTGCTATGACTCCGGTACAGGCGAATGCTTATGTTTGCCGCGATGTAAAGCAAAGCGTTGAATTTATAGGCTATGAAACAGACAAAAACACTGTTTTGGACGTTTTGCCCGAAACAACCGTTGCAGATATGAAATCAAGAATTTCAAGCGATGCAAACATTCGCTTTTACAGCGACGAAACATGCAGCAGACTTCTTTCAGACGATGAATCTGTCACAGGCAGCACGGTTATCGTTGCCGCATCGGAAAACGGCACGCTTCATGAAAGAGTGTTTGATTATTACACAATATCGGTTGCAAACGATTATGATGAGTTAACGGGCGGAGTTCGCATTAAAAACTTGTCGGTTACTGATTCCGATAAAAACGCCGCAGATGACGAAGCGGTTTTCAAAAATGAATATTATGCGGCGTTTGAGGCTAAGAACCTGTCGCAGAATGCGGCGCAGATAACGGTTGCAATTGCCGTTTATGATGAGGAAATGACGCTTGAAGATATAAACATTTACAAAATTGATTTGTCTGCCGGAGAGTCAAAAACGATCACGGCTGACGATAATATAAAAATAAATAACACTCTTACAGACGGAAAAGTTGTTGTATACACGTGGCTTGCCGATACATTAAAGCCGATTGGCAGTGCAAGCACAGTAAGCTTTAAAGCGCAGTGATTACATATTAAGAAAGGGGCAGTTTTATTATGAACTTTAAAAAAATCCTAACTTTTTTGCTTAGTCTGAACCTTGCTGTAAGCACGATAACGTGTTTTAACACATCTGCTTTTGCATCGGACGGCGCAGCTGAGCAAACCTACGGATATGATAATATATATGATACTTCAAAGGATTTAACCGTTGCATATCTCGGAGGTTCAATCACCGAACAGGTGGGTTATGTTGAAAACTCTTTTAAATATTTTTCCGATTTAAAGGCTTCTCAGGGCAGAAGCGCAACGCTGATTAAAGCGGGCGTTGGCGGAACAACGTCGAGCCTCGGTCTTTACAGATTAAAGCATCAGATTTTAGACAAAAATCCGGACATTTTGTTTGTTGAGTTTGCGGTAAACGACAGAAACCGCGGCGCAGACGCAGCAAAGGACATGGAAGGCATTGTGAGAATGTGTTTAAATTCGCCGCATCAGCCCTGTGTGGTGTTTGTTATTTCGGCGCAGACCGATTTTAGCCTGATTGCAAGCATGGCTGCAAGATATAAAACGGTTGCGGATTATTATAACGTTGGGTTTATAGATTTTGCGGGGTATCTTCGTCCGCTTGTTGAAAACGGAACATATATCTGGGACGGTACGCAGACAGGCTCTCTTACAAATGACGGCACACACCCCAACGCCGCAGGACACAAAGTTTACGGCGACTATTTGATAGACAGATTTAAAAACGATGGCGAAAATGTGTTAAAAAAGCTGACATATAATGCAGAAGCGCTTTCTTCTTACGTTCACGGCGAGCCTAAGATGGTGGCGCACAATGATCCGGCTGTTAAATACAGCGGCGACGGCTGGATTTCAAGCGACGGAACATCAATTCCGTCCGATTCGAGAGTTCCGGGCAGTTTTATAAAGTTTCCGAGATTTGAATCGGGTTATCACGAATTTAAAACCTATGAGGGCATGGGAGATAATGCTCCGACGATTGAATACACCTTCACGGGCAGAACAATCGGAATTTATGCAGACAGAGGCGACGCGGGCGCAAGGTTTAAATATGTTATAGACGAAGGAACTGCCGATGAAAAAAGCGGAACTTCTTCAAACTATTTTAAACACAATGTTAAAGAAGATGTGACCGAAACGGCAATAGGCACGCAAATGGCATGTCCGACATTCTTTATTGAAGGACTTAGCTACAAACAGCACACCATTAAGATGACGCTGCTTGAGCCAACGTCAAACAACGGATATATTCAGAATTTGTTTGCATTCGGTTATTTTATGATAGATGATGTTAAACCGAGCGAAATTCCGACGGCTGTGAATATAACGGTGAGAGGAAAGCATAAAACGTATCAGACGCTTACTGCCGACTACACGTTTAAAAACATAGGCAACACGGGAATTGCAGAGGGAAACAGCACTTACCGCTGGTTAAGGAGCGGCTCAAAGTACGGCACATATGAGCCGATTGACGGAGCAGATTCTTTGGAATATACAACAACCGACAGCGATAAGCAAAAGTATATCAAATTTGAGATAACTCCCGTTAATATGGACGGAGTTTCCGGCCCTAAGGTATACAGCGAGCCGATGTATATAAGAGACAGAAACAAAGTAAGCTCAAATATTACGATTGACAAAGCATATCTCGGCGAGACGGCGCTTTCAAAAAATGCCGGGGATGCGCCTGAAATTAAAAAGGCACAGGCGGTTATAAGCAATTTTAATATTTCGGGACTTATAGACGATTTCGGTTATGAAGTTACGCTTAAGGCAAACGAATATAACAGTTCGTCAAACATTATAGCGTATGCGCAGACAAAATCCGGCGAAGATGACGGCGCATTTGCGTTTGCTATGAAGCCTTCCAAGAAACTGGATATGGGAAAAACTTATGAGATAACGGTTGGCGGAAAAAATGTTGACAGCGTTTTGAAGTTTTATTTTAAAACCGCTGCGGGCGAATATCCTTTAAATGTAACGGCAGTGGGCGGCGGAAGCGTTTATAACGAAACGGATAAAACAAATCTCGGAAATGAAAGCACTGTTGTTTATAATACAATGGACAAAACAGTCAGCCTGACGGCAAAGGAAAGCGACGGCTGCAAGTTTATGTATTGGAAAGACACCGAAAGCAAAAACATAATGTCAACCGATAAAACAATAACTTTAAATGTAGGAAGCGGAAGAAGCATTTTGGCAGTGTTTGCCGAAAGCGAATACGGTTATCTTGTTACATTTAAGGATTTAAACGGAAAAGAGGTTCTGGCGGCTTATGCGTCGGAAGATATAACAGCTCCGCAAAACAACTATATAATGGGTTACACATTTAAGGGCTGGGCAAAAGACAAAAATGCATCAGAACTTATTAAAGCGGGCGACACAATAGACAAACAAACCATAACTGAAAACACCATATATAACGGCGGATATATTTTGGATAAAACGCTCTACAACGTTACAATAAAAGGCGCGACAAGCAGCTCGGGAAGCTTTAAGTATAACACAAAAATTTCGCTTGCGCCTGCCGGCGAGGACGGAAAGGTTTTTGCGTATTGGACGAAAAATTCAAAAATTGTGTCATACGAAAGAAATTACACATTCTTTGTAAACTCCAACGGCTGTGTGGTTGAGGCGGTTTATATGCAAAGCGCGCCCGTGAAAGAGGCTGTTATAAAAATGGATGAACCTGTGCTTGTTGATACAAACAAGATTGCGTTCTTTGCGGAAAGAAATATCCCCTCCGAACTTGAAGTGCTGGAAACGGGAATACTTTTGTCGCAGGAGGAAAATATATCGCTTGATAATTATAAGCACAAGGCAAAATCTGCAAACACAAGCCGCAGCGGACAGTTTACCGTTCGCAAAAAAGATGTGAAAGGCGGCGATGTCTGGTATGCGGCGGCATATGTGATTTTGCGCGACGGCGAAAACACATATGTTAAATACAGCGACACTGTTAAATACGAAGTAAAATAAATAATTTTGTTAAGCGGTTAAGGACAAAATGTCTTTGACCGCTTATTTTTGCGTTTTTACAATTAAACCGGATTGTGAAAATTGTATCTGAAATGTAATAAATTTGTATAGCATTATCAGTTGACTAACGGCTTTAAAAGTGTTATAGTTATAATAAGCAATTAAATTTGTTTGGGGGTGACTTATATGCTGTTATCTACGCAGACAAGAGAAGTGTTTTGCCATTACGGCATTGACGCGGGATTGAAAATTTTTGCGAACGCAGGTTATGACGCACTTGACTTTTCGCTATATGTGCCAAAGTATTATAATGAGAAAAACAAAGATTTTTTTGCCGAAACAAGAAAAAAGGCAGAAAGTTTGGGGCTTTCGTTTAATCAGGCGCACGCTCCGTTTCATTCAAGTATGACGGACGAAAATGAAACGAAAAAAAGATTTTCGGAAATTACAAGGGCAATGGAATATGCATCAATTCTCGGTGTAAAAAACATTATAGTGCACCCCTGTCAGCATCTTGAGTATCGGAAAAACAAAGAAAGGCTTTTTGAGATTAACATGGATTTTTACAATCGTTTAAAACCGTACTGTGAGGAGTTTGGCATAAAGGTTGCTTTGGAAAACATGTGGCAAAGCGTTGGTCAAAAGATTTTGCGCTCAACATGTTCAACACCGGAAGAATTTATACGTTATTTAGACGGGCTGGACGAAAGATATTTTACCGCCTGTCTTGATTTGGGACACACGTTTTTGGTGTGTGAAGAGCCGGACGAGTTTATAAGAAAGCTTGGCGCAAAAAGACTTACGGCGCTTCATGTTCACGATGTTGACGGGATTGATGATCTGCACACGCTCCCCTATTTCGGTTTAATAGACTGGGACAGCGTTGCGCATGCG
The DNA here is from genome assembly GCA_934457145.1 of uncultured Clostridia bacterium. GTDB lineage: Bacteria > Bacillota > Clostridia > UBA1381 > UMGS1253 > CAKSHP01. The sequence goes on from CAKSHP010000001.1 coordinate 46,239, forward strand.
CTTGCAGACATTGGCTATAAAGGCGATTTTACCTTTGAGGCGGACGGATTTTTGCACGGAAAGCCGCCCGAGCTTTATCCCGAATATGAAAGGTTAATGGCTAAAACCGGAAGGTACATTATAGATAAAATTAATAATTATAAAAATCAGGAGGTTACAAAATGAAAAACGCAAAAAAAATTCTTGCCTTAATTTTAACGGCGGCAATGCTTCTTTCGTTTGCTCCCGTTATATATGCGGCAAACTCATTTAGCGATGTTACTGCGGACAACAAGTATGCAGAGGCAATAACATCGCTTACATCGCTTGACCTTTTAGCCGGTTATACCGACGGAACGTTCAAGCCGGACAACACAATAACAAGGAGCGAATTTTCCGCTATTATTACAAGAGTGCTCGGTATGGCAGACTTTGTATCCGATACGGATCTTTCATATGTGTTTTCCGATATGAAAAATGCCGACGGTACGAACCACTGGAGCAGCGGCTGTGTAAAGTTTGCATATGATAAAGGGATAATATCCGGTATGGGCGACGGAACGTTTGCCCCGGATGAGCCGGTTACTTACGAGCAGGCTATAAAGATGGTTGTGTGTGCATTAAATTACAGTGAAGACGCTGTTGTGTCTGCCGGCGGATGGCCGACGGGATATCTTAAAATAGCTTCGGACATAGGTCTTACAAAAAATGCAACGATTATGCCGACAAGCTCGCCTGCCTCGAGAGGACTTGTTGCTCAGATTATATATAACTCTCTTGAAACGGAAATGTGTGATGAAACAACCGGAGAGGCAAATTCGGGCAAAACCTTTTTAAAGGACAAGCTTAAGGTTTATGAATTTAAAAATATGATGATTACCGATGTGGACGGAGAAACAACAATCAATTCTTCCAAAGCAGACATCAAAAAAGGCGAAGTTCTTTTAGAGTCCGGCTCGAAAAAGCTTACGGTTTTTTACGGAAATGTTATAACCGCAGCAGAGCTTAGAAAGTCGCTCGGATACTATGTGTCGGGATATTACAAAGAAGACACCGAAGATAACGAAAACCATCTGGTGTCGTTAAACACCAAGGCATCAAAAAATATTGAAATAAACGTTGCCTCCGATAACATTGAAGATTTTGAAAACATGAAGCTTGAATACTATGCAAAAGACGGCGACACAAAAACAAGCAAAGCCGAAATTTCAAGCGACGCGATTTTGATTTACAACGGCATTGTTTACGATTACAAAGACTCCTCCGACGCGAATGAAAAAGACCTTTCAAAATGGTTTAATCCCGACGGCGACGATTTTATCTACGGTAACATACGTTTGCTCGATTCCGACGGAGATAAAAAATATGACGCGATATTTGTTGAGGACTTTGACGTTTACGTTGTAAAAAGTGCAGTTAAAACAACCGACACAATCGCATCAAACAACTATGTTGTTTATGATTATTATAACTCCGGAAAAAGCGTTTGGCTCGATCCGACAGATGATACAATCACGATAGACATAACAAATTCAAAAACCAATGCGGCAGTTAAGGTTGAGTCGCTTAAGGCAATGAATATTTTGTCGGTTGCAAAAAGCGCCGACGGCACAAAGTATAACTGTTATGTAAGCTCGGACACGGTTGTCGGCTCGATTTCTCAGGCGTCCGCATCGCAGCATATTTACACAATAAACAACAAAGACTATGAGATTACGCCTGAATTTACAAAGGTTATAGATTCGGGAAAAGAAACGCTTGAAATAGGCAAAAAGGGAACGTTTTATTTAGACAGTCTCGGACGAATTGCCGCCGTTAAACTGACGGCTGAGCAAACGGGAACATATGGATATATAACAATCGGTGCGCTTACGGGAACATCATCTGACGAAGTTACGGTTAAGCTTATGTCGCTTACCGGCACGCCTTCCGTTCCTACAAAAACAAAGCTTGCAGATAAAGTGAAGATTAATTCGAAAAGCTATTCCGATCCGGACAGTGCGCTTTCTGCGCTTGAAAGAAGCGCTGCGCTTATAGAGGCAAATCAATCTGCCGATGTTACAAAGGCAGACTGCTCGCAGCTTGTTAAATATATAAAGAACAGCAAGGGCGAGATATCATCTATCACAACTGTTCAGGCAGATAAAGACGGAAATATAAAAATCGGTTCAAACACAGACACAAGCGTTGTTCAAATGGGCGTTGCTGCAAAAACTTTAAAATACAGCGGCTCGGGCAACTTCGGAAATGCCGTGTTTGCAAATGCTTCAACGAGAGTAATTGTTGTGCCGAACAATCGCTCGGACGACGAAGACTATAAGCGCTACACAGGCTACTCAACATTCAGGGCATCTTATTCATATGACGTTGAAGCGTATGACATTAATGCTTCCGGCGTTGCAAGCGTGCTTGTTGTTTACGGTGCAGACACATCTACCCCGATTACAAGCGATACAAAAGCATGCATTATAAATTCTATAAACTCAAAGCTTAACGATAAGACGGACGAAGTGGCATATTCTATTGAAGTTTATGAAGAAGGCAGCCTTAAAACATATATGACTGCTGACGATTCCGAAAAATATTCAGAGCTTCAGATCGGCGATATTGTAAGATTCGGATTTAACGGCGACGGACATATCAACGATGTTAAAACCGAGGCTGACCGCAGCGATTTTAAGTATGAATCGAAGCACGATTCAACAATGTATAACGGCGACTATAAATTTAAAACAATTGCCGGCACGGTTGAGTCGAAGAGTGACGAAGTTATTATGATTGCTCCGGCAAAAGTTGAATATACGCCCGAGGGCACAGATGACGACGGCAACCCGACCGAAGCTGCATACACGCTTGACGCCTCCAAAAAAGAAGGTTATACCAAAACCTCTTCAACAAAGATATACAGAGTTGTTGTAAAAGGCGATAACACAACCGTTGAGGCGGCAACATGGGATTCAATAACATCATTTGCAGATGTTGAAAACAAAACTGCATCGGTTGCTTTTGCTCAGGCTTATGCAAACAATCTGAAAATGGTGGTTGTGTATATATTTGAACAGTAAATTTAAAAAATATAAAGTACCGGCAGGGTGCGGGGTAAAAAACATTTTGCCCCGCACTTTTTATAATTTTAAAAAAATATACAAAATAACCAAAAATCAATCTGTAAATTTTATATAAACATTAAAAAAAGTATTTGACAATCTATGTGAAAAAGTATAAAATATTATTATAGGAGCAGTGTCACAAGCTGCAATTATAATGGTAAAAATTTTTACGGAGGTAGTTGGAAATGAAAAAGATATTATGCGGTATTTTATCTGCCGCAATGATTTGCTCGGCAGGCGCAACCGCTACGTTTGCATCGGATTTTAAAGATATGCCTGACAACTGGTCTACTCAGGCGCTCGAAAAGGCTGTTGATAACGGTCTTTTATCGGGATATGACGGATATATAAGACCTACAGACAACCTCACAAGGGCGGAAATGGCAACAATTATGGTCAGAGCTTTTGATGCTTCGAGAGAAGATGATATTTCCGAGTTTGAAGATGTTGACGCAAAAGCATGGTATTATGAAAACATGGCAAAGGCAGTTTCTATGGGAATTTTTAAAGGCGACGGCAAAAATTTAAACCCGCTTAATGACATCACAAGACAAGAGGCGTTTGCTGTTTTGGCAAGAGCTTTTGACATGAAAGAGGGAAAAGAAAGCGACCTTAAAAACTTTACGGATAAAGACAAGGTTTCTTCATGGGCAGTGCCTTCAGTTGCTGCAATTGTTTTGGGCGGATATGCCTCCGGCGACGACCAGGGACGTTTAAACCCGACAAACAGCATAACAAGAGCGGAATTTGCCGTGCTTATGAATAATATTGTAAGTCAGTATATAACAAAATCGGGAACGTACGGAGCAAACGATATTTCAGAGGGAAATATTTTAATTCGTGCAAATAATGTTACAATTAAAGAGTCAACCGTGAAGGGCGATATTATTTTGGGCGAAAACATTAAAACGGGCGGAGTTACTTTGGATTCAACAACGGTAAACGGAAGCATAATTAATGATGACGACGGCACAAAGGTGATAACAAAGAGCACATCTTCCGAAACCGTAATAATCGGCGGAAATTCCAGACCGAAACCCGACAACCCCGACACTCCGTCAAACCCCGACGAGCCGAATCCTGATAATCCCGGTGCAGGCGACGACGGTTCCGGAACAGGCGATGACGGATCCGGAATTGAAGACGGCGGCGAAATATGAGTTAAAAGGTGAATTATGGAACGTTATAAAATTGCGGGCTTAACTGTTGACGTAAAGTATAAAAGCGGAATTTTTAAGCGGCGCAGTGAGAAATATAAAATTGAAAACGATGCAAAAGAATGTGCGGATATTGTTATCGACACGGACTTTGACGCAATACAAAAACGAGTAGACGAAAAGCAGACAAATCTTAGTTATAACGCTTTGGAGTATTTGGTTACGGGTTCTGTGTTTTACAGAAAGCTTTTGAGTTTTAACGGATTTATGCTTCATTCGTCGGCAGTTGTGTTAGACGGATATGCATATTTGTTTTCCGCGCCGTGCGGTACGGGCAAATCAACGCACACGGCGCTTTGGGAAAAGTATTTTGAAAACGCTTATGTTATTAACGACGACAAGCCGGCAATAAAGCTTGAAGACGATGGCGGGTTTTATGTGTACGGAACGCCGTGGAGCGGAAAGTCGGACAAAAACGTGAACGCAAGGGCAAAGCTTGGGGCAATATGCTTTTTGGAGCGCAGCGGGGAAAACTTTATTGAAAAAATTGAAAGCAAGGACGCTGTGCAAAAGATTGTCTGGCAAACCGTGCGGCCGACGGATACCGCTGCAATGGTTAACTTTATGACGCTTGCGGACAGGCTTTTAAGAAAAGTTAATGTATACCGCCTTGGGTGCAGAATGGATTTTGAAGCCGTTAAAACGGCATATAATGCAATGAAACCTTAATTACAAAAGAGAGGCTTTAGGAAAATGTTTTGATTTTTTCTAAAGCCCCTTGTAATGAAATAATAAAAAGCTAAGGAGAGCTGGCATATGAAAATAAAGGACGGATTTGTTTTACGCGAGGTTGCGGGAAACAATGTTGTGATAGGCGTTGGCAAAACAATGCAGGATTTTAACGGGGTGCTTACGTTGAGTGGTTCAGGCACGCTTCTTTGGAAAAAGCTTGAAACGGGAGCTGACGAGGGCGAGCTTTTGGATTTGATTTTATCAGAATATGATATAGACAGCGAAACCGCAAAAAAAGATATAGATGCATTTTTAGATAAAATCCGCGGTATCGGTTTGCTTGAAGAATAGTATGAGCAAATTTGTAAAACATGCAAGCTTTGAGGAAATGATGTGTACGCTTGAGGGCATTGTTGCGAAGGGCGGGAGTATGTCTTTTATTCCGGCGGGAAAAAGCATGCTGCCGACAATCAGGGACAAAAAAGATTTAGTGACAATTTCGCCGGCAAACGATATTAAAAAGTATGACATTGTTTTATACCGCAGAAAAAACGGAAAATATGTTTTGCACAGAGTGGTGAAAATTTTAAACAATAATTCATACATGATGTGCGGAGATTCGCAGTTTTTGCTGGAGTATCCTGTGGAGCGGCAGTATATAATAGGCAAAGTTTCAAAAATAAAAAGAGGAAAACGGGAAACAGACTGCGAAAACCTTAATTTTTTTGAAAATTTGTATGTGCATTTATGGGACTTGAGGCTTATTTTAGACAAAGGTCTTTATATTTTAAAAATGAAAAAAGGATTTTAGAAAAATTTTTCTAAAGTCCTTTTTTACTTTAAAACTGTTGCATTTTTTAATATATGTGATATACTGTAAATACCAAAAAGAAACGGAGGCGAAATTATGATAAAAAGTTTAAGACTGATGAAAATTATTTGCGTTTTTTTGATAATTTGTTTGTGCGTTCCTGCTGCTGTGACTGCTGATGATGATAATGAAAAAATTTTTCATTACAAAATAGAAAACGGTTATGCGGTAATAACAAGGTTTGTGTCAAATGATGTTTCAAAGGTTTTAATTCCTTCGGTAATCGGCGGATATGAAGTTAGAGAAATCGGCAGCAATGCTTTTGAGATGTGCCATAATTTAACGGAAGTAGTCTGCCCTCCGACTTTAAAAAAGATTGGCGGCGCGGCATTTCGCTATTGCAGCAATTTAGAAAAGCTGTATTTAAACGAAGGGCTTGAAGATATTGAACAAAGCGCAATTTCTTACTGCGATAAACTCAGTGAAGTTGTTTTTCCGTCAACCGTTGAAAATGTGCCGTTGGCGGTGGAATACTGCGATGCTGTAGAAACTATAGTGTTTGAAGGTTTTTTGACAAAACCGCAGATATTTGTTGCAGACTGCCCGAATTTAAAAAAAGTGGTGTTTAAAGAAGATATAAACAAAATAGATTCCTCCGCAGAATACTTTAAATATAATTTTTATGAGGCACTCCCGAGAGCGAAGAAAGTAAATCCCAGATACTATACAAAGCCTTTAAATGTTGTAATTTCGGGAAAAGCTGGTTCAAATATAGAAAAATTTGCAAAAGAAAACGGATTTGAGTTTTTGCTTACGCAGACAGAGGCAAGCGAATGCATAATTTCCGAATGGGCGGAAGACGAGGTTAGAAAGGCTGTAAAACTTGGGTTTGTTCCGATTGATGTGCGCGGAAATTATAAAAAATATATAACGCGCGGCGAGTTTGCAAAAATGGCTATGTATTTTTTGGCTGTTCAATACGGCTATCAGCCGGAGTATATAATTAAGACGAACTCTGATAACGGCGATTTTTCTGTTGACGATTTTGTTTCGGCATACTGCGCATCAAAAAAAGACAGAAACGAAAATGACTTTATAAATGCCGACACCGACAGCCCGTGGAAATATGAAGATAAAAATACAGCTGATCCTTTAAAGAGGTTTGGGAAATCTCCGTTTACCGACACAGAGGAAAGCCGCAGCAAAGAATTAATCGGCTGTGCGTATAATTTCGGAATAATAAGCGGAATTGACGATAACACATTTAACCCCGACGGCGATATAACAAGACAGGAGGCGGCGGCTTTGCTGATGCGCATATATAAAAACTATGCGTTATATCAAATCGCAAATACAGACTATGAATTTAGTGACGATTATAACATTTCCGAATGGGCAAAAGAAGATGTTTATGCCGTAAACAGTTTGAAAATAATGCAGGGAACCGGAGACGACCGCTTTTCTCCGAGGGAAAAGTATACTACAGAGCAGGCAGTCGCTGCGTTTTTAAGACTTTATGAATCTGCGCCGACAAGCCGAAAAAACAAAAACATCACTCCCCTGCTTGACTGGAAGTATGCAAAAGAGGATTTTGACAATAACGCTTCATTTGTTAAAAAAGATGACTATGATTTTGAAGATTATTTAGTTACGGTTGCATTAAAAAAAGACGGCGGAGACAAAATTTATGTTTTTTATAAATACGGAGGTATGCGGGATTTATTATCATTAACAAATGTCAAAAACAGCGAGCCGGCAGAGGAAGTAAACATAAATGACGCTGAAAACAAAATATCGTTTGCAGTTAATATTTCAGATGATTTTATTTTGTATAATGATTTAGCAAAAAAAGCATATGACGCCGGAAAATACAAATTTGAAATCGATTTAATTACGGGCGATATAATAAGCTTATTAAAATTATGACATACAAAAAAACCGCATCGGTCTTAAAGCCGGTGCGTTTTTTTCAGGTGCCGGACAGGCATTATTGACAAGGCGGATACGGATAAATTATAATAAAATCAGATATATTGCAGAAACTTTCCCTAATGTGTCAAAAAATCAAAAATATAAATGCGCATATCCAATGTATAATAAAGCTGTAAACAGGATATGCAAGAAAAAAAGGAGCAACAAAGCCATGAATAAAAGACAGTTGGAAATCCTTAAACTTTTGCATAACAAAAAAGAATTTATAACATTTGCCGAGATTGCAAATCAATCAGATGTTTCGGTAAAAACCGTAAGAAACGACGTTGGTGCAATTAAAGAATATCTTTCTTTGCAAAAGGCGGGCAGCATTGAAACAAAGCCTCACACCGGAATAAGACTTATAATATCCGACGATGAATGGAGGGGCCTTGATTTTCAAACAGATGACACCGAAAAAGAAATTTTGTTTTTTATACTTACGCACCTTATGAAAAACGGAAGTCTTACGGCGCAGCATCTGGCAGAACAATATTACATGAGCCGTACACAGCTTGAAGCCGTGCTCCAGAGAGCGGGCGAATGGTTTTTTGAAAACCGCATTTTCTTTGAACGAAAAAGAGGCAGAGGCATTTTTATAAAATGCAGCGAGTTTAACAAACGTTTGGCGCTTTTGAATTTGTATAAAGAAAATATTTCGGAATATTCAAAAAAAATCAGCTTAAGAGAGCCGATGCATGCACTTTTAAATGCAGAGGAATATACGGCAATGTGCGCAGCGCTTAACGGGTTTGACGCAGATATTTTAGCAAAAGCAATTCTGGAAACGGAAGATGAGTTCGGTTTGATTTTAAATGCCGACTCGGCAGTGAATTTTTTGTTTTTAACATCGCTTTGCGTGTTGCAGATTAAAAAGGGCATAACGGTTGAGATGCCAAAGACAGTGTCTGTTTTTAATGAAACCGCTTTTGAAAAAGAATTTTCACTTTCGCTTGCAAAAAAGATAGAAAACATTTATAAAATTTCATTTTGCAAAGAAGAACTCGGGTTTATTGTGTTTGCCCTGGAAATATCGGAGATAAGGCAATTCAGCTCGACTGACGCAAGGCGCAGATTTGAAGCAGATAACATCTTGCTCTGCCGGCTGACGGTTAAAGCCGTGAATTTAATAAGCGAGATAACAGGCGTCGACCTTCGCGAGGACAGGTTCTTTGTAAAGCAGATGTTTTTGCAGCTGAAAGTCAGCATTGCAAGACTTAAATATGCAGTGGTGTGCAAAAACAATCTTTTGCCGCAAATTAAAACCAAATACCCCAACATGATGGCAACGGCATGGTTTTTGGGCAACATTTTCGAAAAAGAGCTTCATATGGAAATAAACGAGCACGAAGTCGGTTTTTTGGCGCTGCATATAGGCGGAGCAATCGAAAGACAGCTTTCATCGGTTTGTGCCTGCATAGTGTGTGACTACGGAATAGGTATTTCGCAGATTTTAAAAGAAAAAATCATCCGTCACATTCCCGAAATACGTATTACCTCCGTGTTTTCAGCAAGAGATATCCGCCTGATAAAAAACGAAAGCTGCGATTTTGTGATAAGTGCAACATCGCTTGACGGCTACAGGATAAACAAAGACATAATCCGCATCGGAAATCTTTTAGACGAGTCGGATATAAAACGTCTTGAAGACTACACAAAGAAAATTCGCTTAAAAAGAAAAGACGTTTTTAAAAGCATTGTACCGAGCACATCTCTTTTTAACGAAGAGCTTATCTTTTTAAATGTTGACTGCGCCGATAAAAACGAACTGCTTTATATGATGTGTTCAAAGCTGGAAAGTCTCGGCTATGTTACGGAGTCTTTTGAAAAATCCGTTACGGAAAGAGAAAAAAGCACGTCGACCGATATCGGAAAAGGGTTTGCAATTCCTCACGGACTCGGCAAATATGTAAACCACAGTGCGGCGGCTTTTGCAAGCTTAAAAACGCCGATTGAGTGGAACGAAAACGGAGAAACGGTTGATATGGTGTTTTTGGTGGCTTTCGATATGGACGAAAGCGAAAGCACAAAAGAAGAAATTTTCAGATTTTATAAATCAATTGTTTCGTTTATGGAAGACGAAAACGAGTGTGAAAGATTAAGAAGATTTACAGATATTAAAGATGCTTTAAAAATATTTAAACTATGGTAGGGAGGTTTGCGTGATATGGTAAAAGTAAATTACACAATCAAAAACGAAGAGGGGCTTCATGCCAGACCGGCTTCCGATTTGTGCAAAGAAGCGGCAAATTTTAAAAGCAGTATATCGCTTTTAAAAGACGGCGAAGAATATGACGCAAAGAGCATATTAATGGTGCTTTGCATGGGCGCTGTGAAAGGCGATACAATCGAAATCAAAGCTGAAGGAGAAGACGAAAAAGAAGCTTTGGACGCTTTGGTAAAAACTTTGGATACGGAGCGATAGTTTATGAAAATATTTAAAGGAATTGCAGGAGCGGATGGCATTGCAAAGGGAAAGGTCTGTTATTTTAAAAAGGCAGCAGACTCTTTAAAAAAACTTTCGTTTGAAGAAGCGGCTGCCGGTGCGCTCGAAAAGGTGAAATTTTTATATAAAAAAACGCTTGACGAAATGGGCGAAGAAAAAGCAAAGATATTTGCCGCATATGAAATGCTTTTGGAAGACAACATGCTTTTAGCGCCTATAAAGGCAAAAATTGACGCCGGCGAAGATAAAGAAAAAGCAATTCGCAGCGTGACTGATATGATGGCAGACAAGCTTGCCTCGAAAAACAACGAATATATGCGTCAGCGCGCTGATGATATAAGATATATCGGAAATCTTTTAATCGATGTTTTAAACGGTGCGGATGATGAATTTCATTTTCCGAAAGGCGATAGCAAATATATTGTTGCAGCCGATGAGCTTACACCGGTTGACACAATGCTTTTTGAGCGCAGCCGGCTTGCGGGATTTATAACAAAGAGCGGCGGAGTTACATCGCATGTTATAATTCTGGCAAAATCGCTTGGCATACCCGCAGTTGTCGGCGCAAAAGAACTTGAAGAATTTGAAGGGTATGAAAATGCATATCTTGACGGTTATGAAGGAACGCTCATTGTTTCCCCCGATGATACAACAAATAAAATTTACGAGCAAAAAATAAATGATGAGCTTATCTTTGAAAAAAATTTAGAAAAGCTTAAAAACTCCGAAGCGCGCACAAAAGATGGAAAAAAGATTGCTGTGTGCATAAACATAGGAAAACCGTCGGACATGGCGGGCAGCGAAAATGAAAAGATTGACGGCGTGGGGCTGTTTAGAAGCGAGTTTTTGTATTCATCGCTTAGCGAAAAACCAACCTTTGACGAACAGGTTAAAGCATACAAAGAGGTGATACAGCTTGCAAAGCCGAACAGCGTGACAATACGAACGCTTGACGCCGGCGGAGATAAACAGATAAAATATCTGGGCATGAAAAAAGAAGAAAATCCGTTTTTGGGAAGCCGCGGCATAAGGCTTTGTCTTAACAATATTTTAGTTTTCAGCGAGCAGATAAAAGCGATTTTAGTTGCCGCAGCGGGCGAAAGCGTTAAGATAATGCTGCCGATGATAAATAGTGTTGATGAGATAAAAAAGGCAAAAAGCGTTATTGAAAACGTTAAAGCCGAGCTTGAAGGTGAGGGCACACCGTATTGCACAAACGTGCTTTGCGGAATAATGATAGAAACGCCTGCAAGCGCAATTACGGCAGATATTTTTGCAAAACATGCCGACTTTTTCAGCATTGGCACAAACGATCTGGTACAGTATATAAATGCTGCCGACAGAGGCAATGCGGATGTTAAAAGCTTATATAATCCGTGTCACCCGGCAGTTATAAGAATGATTAAAAATGTGATAAGCGAGGCAAAAAAAGCAAATATAGATGTGAGCGTTTGCGGAGATTTGGCGGCAAACGAACGCTTCACAAAGCTGCTTTTGGGACTGGGGCTTGAAAAATTCAGCGTACCGCTCCCGATGGCTGGCAGAATAAAACACAAAATATCGCAAACAGATCTCGAAAGCGCAAAAGAGTTTGCAAAAAAAGTTCTTGGCGCGCAGGATGAACACGAGATTGAAAATATGCTTAAAGGCTAAAAAATATTTGTCTTAAAGTTTTTAATGCTCCGGAGCGCATAAGATAAATGTTTTAAGCCGCAAAAAAGAGGAGGTTAAAAAAGTGAATATAAGCGAAGTTTTAAAAAAAGAACGTATTGCGTTAAATCTATGCGCAAAAGACAAAGAAGAAGCGCTCAAAACGCTTACAGAGCTTTTGTATAAAAGCGGAGCTCTTGAAGATAAAGACGCATTCTTGCAAGACGTGTTAAACCGCGAAAAAATATCAACAACGGGAATAGGAAACGGCATTGCCATTCCGCACGGAAAATCGGCAAATGTTAAAGAAACAACCGTTGCTATAGGAAGGCTTAAAGATGAGATTGAATGGGAAAGCGTTGACGATATGCCGGTTAAGATAGTTGTGCTGTTGGCAGTAAACGAAAACGACAAAACCGGAGTTCACGTGAAGCTTCTTTCCCAAATGGCAAGAAAATTAGCTTCTGAGGAAAACTGCAAAAAGCTTGCAGACTCAAAAACCGAAGACGAAATAATCAGCGTTTTTTCGGAATAGAAAGGAGATTTAAAAATGAAAATTGTCGGAATTGCAGCCTGTACGTCAGGCATAGCGCACACTTATATTGCAAAAGAAAAATTAGTTGCAGCGGCAAAAGAGCTCGGACATGAAGCCTATATCGAAACTCAGGGCACAATCGGCACGGAGGACGAGCTTTCGCAAAAAGATATAGACACGGCAGACGTTGTTATTATTGCAGCGGATATAAAGGTTGGCGGCAAGGATCGCTTTAAGGGAAAACGCATAGTTGAGGTTCCGACTCATATTGCGATAAAGTCGCCGAAGGCTTTATTAAACAAAATAGAAGAAGAATTAAAAAATAAATAATACAAGGAGGAAAACAAAAATGTTTAAAAAACTACAGCTTAAAAAGCACGCTTTAACAGGTATTTCGTTTATGCTTCCGTTGGTTGTGGCATCAGGCTTATTAATAGCAATAGGCAACATTTTCGGCTCGAATCCCGACACAATATCTAACTATAAAGAAAGCTACACAATCTGGCAGGCAGCCGTTACACTCGGTGTTTACGGAATGGGGCTTTTGCCCGGAGTTATGGGCGGAGCAATTGCTTATTCGATTGCAGACCGTCCCGGTATTGCACCCGGTCTTTTGATGGGTATGATTGCTCAGAATATGGGCGCAGGATTTTTGGGCGGAATGCTCGGCGGATATCTGGCAGGTTATTTCGTTGAATTCTTAAAAAATCACTTAAAGGTTCCAAAGTGGGCGCAGGGACTGATGCCGATGATGATTATTCCGCTTATTTCCTCGGTTGTTATAGGACTTATAATGTTCTTTGTTATCGGCGGACCTATCGCATGGGCGTCGGAAGCTTTAACAAACTTTTTGGTAAATATGCAGACAGGTTCTAAGGGCATTTTCGGCGCAATAATGGGCGCTATGGCAGCGTTTGATTTCGGCGGCCCGGTAAACAAGGTGGCATCGCTGTTTGCAGACGGACTTTTGATGGACGGCGTTTACGGCCCGGAGGCTGTTAAAATATGCGCATCAATGATACCTCCTTTCGGAGTTGCTCTTTCGTGGCTTATTAAAAGATCCAGATACACAAAAAGCGAAAAGGACAATATCAAAATTGCGTTTCCTATGGGTATATGCATGATCACCGAAGGCGTTATTCCGATTGCGGCAGTTGATCCGATACGAGTTATCGCTTCGTGCTCGATAGGTGCGGCAGTCGGCGGTGCGCTTATAATGATATTAAATGTTGGGTCCATGGTTCCATCGGGCGGCATGTTTATAGTTCCGGCAATGATTAATCCCTGGGGTTTTATGATAGCTCTCACAGCCGGCACAATCGTAACCGCGCTTTTATTGGTGCTTTTGAAAAAGGACGCAAAAGAAGAAGACAGCATCGTGCTTGACGAAGAGGAAGAGGATATTGATCTTTCCGATATTAAAATCGGTTAATTAAAAGCGGAAAGGAAGATAAGCTGATGTATGTATCAATGAAGAATATGCTGTGCGACGCAAATTTGAATAACTATGCCGTTATGGCAATAAACTGTTTCAATCTTGAAACCGCACGCACTGTCATCATCGCAGCGGAACAATCAGATGCGCCGATTATAGTAAATATTTTTAAAGATCATCTTTTAACTCACTGCGACAGCCAAATGATAGCGTTTATCGTTAAAACTCTCGCAGAAAGATCGAAAGTAAACGTTGCTTTAAATTTGGATCACGGCGAAGAAAAAGACTATGTAATCAAAGCGATTGACGATGGCTTTTCATCGGTTATGATTGACGCATCGCGTTTTGATTTGGAAAATAACATTAAACTTACAAAAGAAGTCGTGCAGTATGCACACAAAAGAGGTGTGAGCGTTGAGGGAGAAATAGGCTGCATGGGCGCAAGCGAGGACGGAAAGTTTACTAAAAGCGCAATGTATACCGATCCGGCGCAGGCAAAAACCTTTTTTGAGCAGACAGGTATTGACGCACTTGCCGTTTCTATCGGAACCTCGCACGGAAACTATCCTAACGGAATGGTGCCGAAATTTGATATTGAGCGTTTAAAGGAAATCAAACGCCAAACCGCGGCTCCGCTCGTTTTGCACGGCGGCTCCGGCTCGGGCAGAGAAAACATTTTAAATGCTGTTAAAAACGGTATAAACAAGATAAATGTCGGCTGCGATTTTATGAATGCAAACCGCAATGCAGCCGCAAAGGCATTAAAAGAAAACCCCGATATTAACTTTTTCGACCTTATAGAAACAACCGAAAAAGAAAGCATAGACCTCGTGAGAAGTTATATAGCATTATCCGGCTCAGAGGGCAAAAACAAAAATTTAAAGTAAGTTAAAAAGGAGTGTTGTTATTATGTTGATTAACATGAAAGAAATGCTTGCAGTAGCAGACAAAAACGGATTTGCGGTTCCTGCCTTTAATATTGGCAGCGAAGCAATTTTAAAAGGTGTTATAGAGAGCGCAAACGAAAAGGACGCGCCGGTTATTTTGGCAATCCACCCCACAGAGCTTGAGTTTTTGGGCGACAGCTTTATAAAAACATGCATAGAAGAAGCTTATAAATCAAAAGTACCGATGGTTATTCATTTAGACCACGGCGGAAAATTTGAAGAGGTTCTGCGCGCTATTCACTGCGGATTTACTTCCGTTATGATCGACGCATCACATCTTGCATATGAAGAAAACGTTGCAATAACAAAAAAGGTTGTTGAAGTGGCAAAACCGTTAAACGTTTCCGTTGAAGCAGAGCTTGGAACAATCGGAACAACAGGCGAGTCGTACGAGGGCGGCACAAGCGATATTATTTATACCGATCCGGCTTTGGCAAAGGATTTTGTTTCAAAAACAGGTATCGATTCTTTGGCAGTTGCAATAGGTACGGCACACGGAATATACCCCAAAAACATGAAACCGAAGCTTAAATTGGATTTGTTAAAAACAATCCGCGACACGGTTGACATTCCGCTTGTTTTGCACGGCGGTTCAAGCAATCCCGATGATGAAATTGCGGCTTCCGTTAAAATAGGTATTTCAAAAATCAACATTTCAAGCGATATTAAGTTTGCGTTTTATAAAAAGTGCCGCGAGGTGCTTACCGAAAACCCGAAATGGATTGAGCCTAATGCAATTTATCCCCCTTGCATAGAGGCTATGAAAGAGGTTGTTGAATTTAAAATGTCGTTGTTTAACGATATCGGAAAGGCAAGCTTATACAGATAAATCCCCTGAAAACAGAGGCGGTGCAGCAATGGCTGCACCGCCTCTGTTTTTTTATTTTGTTTTTTCTGCAAGGGACTGCGCATAACGAACAGTTTCCATTGCATCTTTTGCGTATTTATCGGCGCCTATCATATCGGCATATTCCTTTGTAAGAACTGCTCCGCCGACAACGATTTTACAATCCGGCAAATTCTTTTTAACAAGCTTTATGGTTTCTTCCATTGCGGGGACCGTTGTTGTCATAAGGGCGCTAAGACCAACTAAAGAAACGTTGTTTTCTTTTGCAGCTTTTAACACTGTTTCGCTTTTAACGTCTTTTCCCAAATCCAAAACGTCGAAATCATAGTTTTCCAAAAGCGCTTTTACAATGTTTTTGCCTATATCGTGTATATCGCCTCTGACGGTTGCCAAAACAATTTTAAAGCGGTTTTCCTTTTTTGTGCTTTCTGAAAATCCGTTTTCTTTGATAGCGTCAAAAGCCGATTTTGCGGCTTCGGCGCTCATTAAAAGCTGCGGCAAAAACGCCTTTTTTTCTTCAAATGCGCTGCCTATTTCGTTTAGCGCGCTCACTATGCATTTATCGATAATTTCAATCGGATCATGACCGTTTAAAATAAGCTGGCGCGCAAGCGTTTTTGATTCGTCTTTAAGTCCTTTTAATATTGCGTGGCAAAGCATCTGCTCTGGCGATGCGCTTTCGTTTGTGTTTTTATTTATATCGTCCGGCGCCTGCTTTGATGCATACTCGATATATCCTTTACACATATCGTCAAGATTTGCAAGCGCGCAAAAACTGTGATACACATCCATCATTTCTTTTGAATGAGGATTCATTATGGCTGCCGAAAGTCCGCAATGCATTGCAAGCGCAAAAAACGTGCTGTTGATAATATTTCTTTTGGGCAGTCCGAAAGATACGTTTGACACGCCGAGGCTCGTTTTTATGTTGTTTTTTGAAAAATACTCCAGGCATTTAAGCGTTTCAGATGCAGAAGACGAATCCGAGCTTATCGTCAGCGCAAGGGGATCAACGATAATATCTTTTTTATCTATGCCGTAGGTTTTGGCGGTATCGATTATTTTTTTTGCGATTTCTATTCTGCCTTCGGCGGTTTCGGGAATCCCGCTTTCGTCTAGCGTGAGCGCGATAACTGCTCCGCCGTATTTTGCGGCAAGCGGAAATATTTTTTCCATAACCTCTTTTTTGCCGTTTACGGAATTGATAAGCGGTTTTCCGTTATAAACGCGAAGCGCTGCCTCCATTGCCGAAGCGTCGGAGGTGTCGATTTGCAGCGGCAAATCGGAAACCGTTTGCAAAAGTTGTACCGCTGTTTTAAGAGTTTGCTTTTCGTCTATTTCCGGCAACCCGACGTTTACGTCAAGAATATTTGCCCCTGCCTCCTGTTGGGAAACTCCCTCGCGCAAAATATAGTCATAGTCTTTGTTTCTAAGTGCTTCTTTAAAGGCCTTCTTTCCCGTTGGGTTTATTCTTTCGCCTATCAGCACACAGCGTTTGCCAAATTCCTTTGCATGCGTGTACGACGAAACAACCGTAATATCCTTTTTTAAAACGGGTTTAAATTCTATATCTTTTGTTTTATCGCAAAGCTCTTTTATATGCTCGGGCGTTGTGCCGCAGCAGCCGCCGAGAACCGACGCTCCGAGATTTGCAATTGTCTGCATTGTTTTGGAAAATTCCTTCGGCTCAATGTCATACACTGTTTTGCCGTTTTTAACCGCCGGCAGTCCGGCATTGGGATTAACGATAACCGGAACGGACGAGCAGCGTATAAGCTCTTTTACGATACCGAGCATTTTATCCGGCCCGAGCCCGCAGTTTATTCCGATTGCGTCTGCCCTGAGCCCTTCAAGCAATGCTGCCATAGCGGCAGGCGATGCGCCCGTCATCAGCTTTGCGCTTTCGTCGTAAGTGTTCGTTACAAAAACGGGCAGATCGCTCTGCTCTTTTGCAGCAATAACGGCAGCCTTTGTTTCATAGCTGTCGTTCATTGTTTCGATTAAAATTAAGTCTGCCCCGTTTTTAACTCCGAGGCTTACAGTCTGTTTAAAAATGTTTACGGCATCTTCAAACTCCAAATCGCCGAGCGGCTTTAAAAGCTTGCCCGTAGGGCCTATGTCAAGCGCAACATATTTTTCTTTATTGCCGAATTCTTCTATTGCCAATTTTGCGTTTTCTATTGCCGATTTAATAATATTTTCAAGCGAGCATTCGCCGCTTTCTTCAAACTTTAAAGAGTTTGCACCGAAAGTGTTTGCCTTTAGGATATCGCATCCGGCTTTAAGATACTTTAAATGAATATCTTTAACAACCTCCGGCTTTTTAACGTTCCATGTTTCACACATTTCCCCCGGCTTTAAACCGCACTTTTGAAACATTGTTCCGTAGCCACCGTCAAAATAAAGTCTTTTTGATTTTAACTTTTCAAGTATGCCGATATTCATCTTTAGCCCTCCGTAACTTTAAATTCGCAGTCTGTGTTTTGGCATATATCGCAGCCGTGTTTTGTGCAGGATTTTTTTGTTTTTGTAACTCCTATAACAGCGCTTACCGATTTGCTCGGAGTCATAAGAAGGCTGTCGGTTAAGCTGAGGCCGATTTTTCTGGGACAGTCCAAAACATTAAAAATGTTTTTTTGCGCATCTAAGGCAAAGTCGCCGTAACCGGGAGAAAACCTCGGCGCAAGATAATTGTTTTCATTTTCTGCCGATTTTTTAAATTCTGCGCACAATAAGTCGCACCAGCCCTCAATTGCCGCCGCTCCCGCAGATTGCATCGCAAGCGCGTAAACCGGCGAAATAAGCGAATATTTAAATATAAGCCTGTCAACCGCGGCGCCCGCAGTTGCGGCAAAAAGTATAACTTCAAAGCAGCCGTCAAGGTTTTTTAAAAGCGCTTTGGAAGAAGTTTTCATAAAGCCTAAATCAATTATGCCGTTATCGTCGCGCGATATTTTAAAAACATCGTAACACGCTCTGTACTCAGCTGCGCAGCAAACATCTTCTATGCATTTTTTTGTTATTTTTTTAATATCTTCCGACGGCTCCGACGAGCCTAAACCCATATAGCGGAAAACTTCTTTTTTGTCTATTTTAACCTCGTCTTTTTTTGCATACAGCGTTTTAATCATTCAAATCTTCCCTTTTAGGTATAATGTCTGATAAATTGTCCTGTATTTTTTTTGCAACCTCGGGTTTATTCATTGAATAAACATGCACGGCGTTTACTCCGTTTGCCAAAAGGTCTATAATCTGCTCGGTTGCATAAGCGATGCCTGCCTGTTTCATAGCGTCGGGATTATCTGAAAAGCGGTCGACTATCGATTTAAACCGCTGCGGCAGATATGTTCCCGAAAGCTCGCATATTCTTTTTATCTGCTTTCCGTTTGTTACGGGCATTATTCCCGCAACAACGGGAACCGTGATATTTGCTTCTCTTATTTTGTATAAAAATCTGTAGAGTATGTTATTGTCAAAAAACATCTGAGTTGTTAAAAAGTCGCATCCCATGTCAACCTTTTCTTTAAGATATTTTATATCGTCGGAAACGTTTTTCGATTCAACATGGCTTTCCGGATAACATGCGGCGCCTATGCAGAAATCGCCGTTTGATTTTATATCGTAAATAAGCTGTGAGGCATATTTATATTCCGAATTTGTTTTAACGGGCGCGTCTTTCGGTATATCGCCGCGCAGCGCCAGTATATTTTCAATACCGTTGTCATTAAGCTCTTTAAGCTGGTTTTTGATTTTTTCTTTTGACGACGATAAACATGTGAGATGTGCAAGCGCAGTGACGTTATAGTTTTTTATAATGTCTGCGGCAATTGAAAAGGTATATTTGCTCGTGCCGCCGCCGGCTCCGTAGGTAACGCTCATATAGTCGGGCTTTAAAGCGGCAATTTCTTTTGCCCGCTCTGACACGCTTTCATAAGTATCGCTGCTTTTCGGAGGAAACACTTCAAAAGACAGCGTTGGTTTTTTTAAAGCAAATAAATCCGATAATTTCATTCGCATTCAGTCCTTTTTTGTTTTTTATTAATTATATAATTGTTTTAAAAAAATGTCAATCAAATACCGTTTTTGAGCAGTATTTATTAAATGCTTTGCAATTTATAAGCAAATTCACCGACTAAAAAACTCCTTAAGCTGCTTTGCCTAAAGAGTTTTTTTATTTAGATGATATAATTGTTTGATGACATGGCGCGGCTGTTATCCAAAATGTCCTGTAAGGTTATGGAGCTTAAATAATCGTTTATAACCTTGTCTAATCCTTTCCAGACATACAGCGTTTCGCATTCGCCGCTTCTCTGGCACAGATTCGGCTCGTTTTCAAGGCATGAAACAGAATGAAGGCTTCCCTCCGTTGCCGTTAAAATATCTGCAACAGTGTATTTATCGGGCGATTTCGAAAGCTTGTATCCCCCTTGAAAACCCCGGCTTGTTAATAAAAAGTCCGAGCGGTTTAAAACCGGAATTATCTGTTCTAAGTATTTTTTTGAAATATTCTGGCGTTTTGCAACGTCTTTAAGCGCAGTGTAGCCGTTTTGAGAGTGCTGCGCCAGATCAAGCATAAGCCGAAGAGCATATCTGCCTTTTGTTGAAATTTTCATCATTACCACCTCAATCTATATTCTATAATACCATAGATTAAGTAGGTTTTCAAGAAAAAACTTAAAATTTTACCAATTTTGTTTCACTTTTATTTTGCAAATCACATTTTTCATGTATATTGATAAAATAACGCAGATTATAAACGCTATAAGCGAGAGAAGCTGCTGAGCATAAATATGTATTCCGAAAATCATGTTTTGGGCGTTTTGGATATTCGTTAAAATAACGCCGCCGACAATGGAGGCAAAAAACGAAGCAAATCCGCCTATTGCATATTTTATGCCGATTGCGCCCGCTCTTTCGCAGGGCTTTACATAGTCAAAGGCGATATTCATAAGTCCGCTGTTTATTCCCGCCATTGCAACAGCATATATGCAATAGTATATCGCAAACATCACCTTGCCGTTTTCGGGAACCGTAAACACATTTATTAAAAACGAAACTGCCGCAATCCAAAAACAGATAAATAACATATTTGCCCATGAATGCGTGTCGGCATATTTGCCGAAAAACCTTGAAAACGCAACTCTTGCAACCGAATACATAATGCTTAAAATCGAAACATACTGCAAAGAAAAACCAAGCTCGTTGATTTTGTAAATGCCGTAAAACGAAACGGCAATTCCGGTTGTGCAGTGCCACAGCACGTCAACTGTAATGAGTTTCATTAAGGCTTTGTTTGAAAACGTGTTTTTTAAATGAGTCTTAAAGCTTTCTTTTTGCACCGTTTCATCAGTTTCGGGAGCGTCTTTAATTATAACGAGGGATACCGTGTGCAAAACGGTCAGCACAAAAATCGTTATGCCGCATATCATAAAGCTGATATTTTCTTTCCCGAGCGCATTATAATAATCCGAAACAGTTCCCATAACAAATGAAAACGCCATACCGCCGACAAGAGAAACGATTTCTTTGTTTGCAGAAAATCTTCCGCGCGATTTATCGGGCATAAGCGACATAAGCCATGAAAATTTATAAGGAAACACGATTTGCGATATGAAATGTCCGCCCAAAAAGAACACCACAAAAAGCACAAACTTTACGCCGGGCGCTATGTCAAACACCGGCACAAGATATAAA
Source organism: uncultured Clostridia bacterium (assembly GCA_934457145.1). Lineage (GTDB taxonomy): Bacteria > Bacillota > Clostridia > UBA1381 > UMGS1253 > CAKSHP01. The sequence continues at coordinate 67,553 of CAKSHP010000001.1, forward strand.
AGCACAAACATCAGCTGATTTATAATATGCAAAATTGTGACAAACTTTTTTAAACCCCTTGTTTTATTTACGAACACGGAAAACATCTGCGCCACAAAGGCAAGCGAGGCAAGCTGCGTTATAATGCCGGTTGCCGCGTCGTTAACGCCGCTCTTTGTTAAAAGCGCAGCCAAAAAAGAATCGGTCACCAGAATTGAAATAAAATATTCCAAAGCCGCTTCTATTATATATGAAATTCTGCTTTTTTTATAAATAGAATAATCAATCATTAAAACAAACCCCTGTTTCTGTTAATATAAACACTAATATTATACACAACCAATTAAAAATGTCAATACAATTTCTTACGAAAAATTTTCGCAGAGGCTGTTTTTTTGCGTTTTTAATTTTCTTGACAATAGTTATATAAATTGGTATAATTTTAATGTAATTTATGTGAGTGCGGGAAGGAAAGACATATGGAAAAATTTAAGAAAATTTGTTTAAAATCAATTGATATACTTGCGGCGGCGGTGTTTGCGTTAATTTTTTTACTGGTGTTTTTTACTCCCGGGAAAATTATCTTTGCGTGCAAACGCTTGCTTCCGATGAAAAATACAGTGCTTTTGCTTATATTTTTGATATTTATGATTGTAATAAAGCTTGCGTTTGAAAATAAACATCTTAAAAAGATAAATTTCGATAAAATTGCCGGATTTATTTTTATATTTTCATTTTTCTTATCGCTCTACATTTCATATAACATATTTTTTGAAACAGGCTGGGACTCGGGCAGCGCAATTATTCCGGCGGCGCGTTTTTTAGCCGCGGGCGACAAAAGCATTTTGCTTGCGGATTATTTTTCGCACTATCCGAATAACTCGCTTTTAATTTTGATTTATTCTTATATTTTGAAATTTAACGGCAATTTCGGAATTTTTAATGCTGATATGCAGCTTATGTCGATAGTTTTTATAAACGTGCTGATTTCGTCGCTTGCGTGTCTTATGACATATAAAATTTCAAAAAAGCTCTTTGATAACAGGGCAGCGTTTTTTATATATCTGCAAACGATTTTTCTGGTTAATTTCTCCGGCTGGAACGTTATATGCTATTCCGACAGCTTTTCTTTGATTTTTCCCGTGCTTATCGCATATATCTACATATGTTCTTCATTTAAACCGCTTGCAAAGTGTATGCTTATTTGCATAACAGGCTGCTTTGGATATATGATAAAGCCGCAAAATATAATTATTGTTATTGCAATTATAATTATAAGCGCAATTTGCAGTGTAAGAAAGAAAAATATTTATAAAATAATAAAAATATCGGTTCCGTGCGCAGCAGCTTCGGCAGCTGTGTTTATAACTATGGCGCTTGTGTTTGCCCATGCGGGTTTTCAAAACGACAAAAACAAAAAAATAGGCATGACGCATTTTTACATGATGGGGCTTAACCAAAGCACCATGGGCGGCTATAACTCGGAAGACGCCGAGGCATCGTTTGCATGCAAAAATCAAAACGAAAGAAAACAGTTTAATATAAAAGCCTCAAAAGAACGCCTTAAAAATATGGGCGGAGTAGGGTATGCAAAGCTTGTTTTCAAAAAAACGCTCACAAATTATTCCGACGGACTCTTTGCATGGGGCATGGAGGGGCAGTTTTTTATGAAAACCACAGAAAATAAAAACCTTATTGCCGCGCCGTATTTAAAAAATGTCTACTACACAAACGGCTCGCTGTTTAACCGGTATGCGCTTTTTGAGCAGTTTATCTGGACGGGCATTATAGCTTTAATTTTTTTGTTTTTACTGCTCAGGTTAAAAAAGCGCGAAGAAAACAGATATATAAGCGTTTTAATTCTTGCGGTCTTGGGGCTTACGCTATTTCAGATTCTTTTTGAGGCAAGAGCAAGATACCTTTATTCATATGTGCCGATATATGCAATTCTTGCATGCGGCGCAGTAAAAGCCGTTTTGGACGGCAAGTTTAAAAGGAGGATAAAAAAATGAACAATCCCGTTTTGTATATTGTTATACCGTGTTATAACGAAGAAGCCGTGCTTCCCGTTACGGCTCCGCTGTTTTTAAAAAAGCTTGAAGAGCTTGCAGGTCTTAATCTTATAAGCGATAAAAGCAAGATATTGTTTGTAAACGACGGTTCAACCGATTCAACCTGGGAAATTATAAAAACGCTTGCAAAAAAGGACTGCCGTTTTATGGGAATTTCGCAAAGCAGAAACCGCGGCCATCAGAGCAGCCTTCTTGCGGGGCTTATGGAGGCAAAGGATAAATGCGACATAACAATTTCCATCGATTGTGACGGTCAGGACGATTTAAATGCCATGAATGAAATGGTTAAAAAATACCTGTCGGGCTGCGAAATTGTGTACGGTGTTAGAAACAGCAGAAAAACGGATTCTTTCTTTAAAAGAACAACGGCGCAGGGATTTTACTCTTTTATGAATTTTCTCGGCGCAAAAACAGTTTTTAACCATGCCGACTACAGATTAATGTCGAGCCGGGCGCTTTTTGAGCTTGCAAACTATAAAGAGGTCAACCTGTTTTTAAGAGGCGTTGTGCCGCTTCTGGGATTTAAAACCGATATTGTTTATTATTCGAGAGAAAAAAGAATTGCCGGCGAAAGCCACTATCCTCTTTCAAAAATGCTTTCTCTTGCAGCCGACGGAATTACTAGCCTAAGCATAAAGCCGATAAAGCTTATTGCCGCAGTCGGTTTTGTAATATCTGTTTTAAGCTTTATAGGGATTTTCTGGTCGGTTATTGTTGCGCTTTCGGGAGAGTCGGTTTCAGGCTGGGCCAGCATTGTGTGCATAGTGTGCTTTATGGGCGGAATACAGCTTGTCAGTCTCGGAATTATAGGCGAATACATCGGAAAAATATATCTTGAAACCAAAAACCGCCCGAGATATATCATAAGCGAAAGGACAGAAGATGAAAATTTCAAAGATAATTAACAGCGAGTTTTTAAAATTTATAGGAGTCGGAGTTATAAACACAGTTGCCGGAATGAGCATAATGTTTGTTTTTTATAATATTTTTCATTTCGGATATTGGATAAGCTCTGCTTCAAACTATATTTTCGGAAGCATTATAAGCTATTTTTTAAACAGAAAATTCACTTTTAAAAACGAAAACAAAATATCAAAAACAGCCGTCCGTTTTGTTATAAGCACTGTAGTGTTGTATTTTGTGTCGTATTCGGTTGCAAAACCGGCAGTGGCTTATATTCTTTCGCCGTTCGGCGAGAAAATCAAAACGAACGCCGCGCTTTTGGCAGGCGCCGTAATTTTCACGCTTTTAAACTTTTTCAGTCAGAAATTTTTTGTGTTTTATAAAAAATAAAAACGTTTGAAAACCTTAAAAATGCGGCATACTAAATAAAACTTTTATTTGGCGGTGAACGCATTTGAAAAACGCAAAATCAGTTTTTGCCGATTTTTTATTTTATATTATCGGTTCGTTTTTATTTTCTGTGGGGATATATTCTTTTGCCGAGGGAGCGGATATTGCGCCGGGCGGAATTTCGGGAATAGCAATTATGGTAAAATATCTTTGCGGTTTTCCGATAGGTACGCTGACGCTTATTTTAAATATTCCGCTTCTTTTTATTGCCTCAAAAAAAATCAGCGGTGCGTTTGTTTTAAAAACGCTATGTACGCTTATAATAAACAGCATTATTTTAGACTATATAGTGAGCGTGTATTTTTCGCAGTACACAAACGAAAGACTTCTTTCATGCATTTTTTCCGGAGTGTTTACAGGGCTTGGGCTTGCGCTTATACTGAAAAGAGGCGCATCAACCGGCGGTACGGACATTATCTGTCTTTTAATTGAAAAAAAGCATCCGCATATTCAAATCGGAACGGCAATTATGGCGGTTGATGCGGTTATTGTTATAATTTCGGCATTTGTTTTTAAAAACATAGAGTCCGCTCTTTTTTCGGCAGTAGCAATATTTGTTCAGATAAAAGTTATCGACGCGGTTATATATGGCATGGACAAGTGCAGTCAGATAATTATTATTTCAAAAAGAAACGACGCTATCGCAAAAAAAATAATAACTTCCCTTCACCGCGGCGCAACATTTTTAAACGCATCAGGTGCATATTTAAAAAACAGCTTTCCGGTGCTTTTGTGTGTTGTGCGCAAACAGGAATTTGCAAAGCTTAAAGAAATTGTTTTAAGCGAAGATAAAAACGCCTTTATGATTATCAGCGAAACAACGCAAATCGTTGGCGAAGGGTTTGAATACAGACATTAAAAAGACGAATGTATCGGATGAAATCGGTAATGTCTTAAAATTCGGTATTGTAAAATGTGAAAATATATAGTATAATTAAAACGGTGGAACAAAAAATTATTTGCAGGGGGTATATATTTTGGCAAGATTATTCGGAACAGACGGCGTAAGAGGCGTGGCAAACAAAAACCTGTCGGCAAAGCTGGCGTTTGATCTCGGTTATGCGGGAGCTAAGGTTTTAACTCAGCAGCTTTGCCATAAGCCTAAAATTTTGGTCGGAAAAGATACAAGAATTTCGGGAGATATGCTTGAATGTGCGCTCGCGGCAGGCATTTGCCAAACAGGCGCGCAGGCAATATTTTTGGGAGTTATCCCAACTCCGGCGGTTGCTCACTTAGTCAGAAAATACAATGCGGACGCAGGCGTTGTGATTTCCGCGTCACACAATTCATTTGAATACAACGGAATAAAGTTTTTTAACTCTCAGGGCTATAAGCTCTCCGACGAAACGGAGGATAAAATTGAATATTTAATCAAAAATCCCGACGAATCCGATTTTCCCACTCATGAAAATATCGGCAGATGCGTTTTAAAAACAGACAGCGCCGACGATTATATAGAGTATGCAAAATCAACAATTGACGGCGATTTAAAAGGTCTTTCGATTATTTTGGACTGTTCAAACGGAGCGAACAGCTATATTGCGCCTAAAGCATTAAAAGAGCTCGGCGCTTCGGTTGAAGTTTTGCACAACGATCCCGACGGTATCAATATCAATAAAAACTGCGGTTCAACGCATATATCGGATTTGGCAAACTATATAGCCTCAAAACCCGGATCTTATGATATAGGTATTGCATTTGACGGCGACGCAGACAGAATGCTTGCCGTTGACGAAAACGGAAAAACCTTAACGGGCGACGAAATTATGCTTATCGTCGGAAACCATTTAAAAAAACAGGGACTTTTGAAAAAGGACACTATTGTTGCAACGGTTATGAGCAATCTCGGATTTTTCAAAGCAGCGGAAAAGCTTGGCATAAATGTTGAAAAAACGGCTGTCGGCGACAGATATGTGCTTGAAGAAATGCTTCGCAGCGGATATTGTCTCGGCGGAGAAGAATCGGGACATATAATCTATCTTGACCGCAATTCAACCGGGGACGGACTTGTTTCCGCGCTGCTTTTGCTGTCGGTTATGAAAGACACAAAGCAAAAGCTTTCCGAGCTTCGCAAAATAGTAACCATTTTGCCTCAGGTTTTGGTTAACGCTCATGTTGAAAACGAAAAAAAGCCGGAGCTTAAATCAAATAAAGTAATTTTAAGCGCAATAGAGGAGCTTGAAGAAGAATTTAAAGACAGCGGCAGAGTTTTAATCCGTCCGTCGGGGACAGAGCCTGTTGTTCGCGTTATGCTTGAAGGAAACGACAAAGCTTATCTTCAAAAACGCGCCGAACAGCTTGCATTTTTAATTGAAAAAACATTAAAGTAAATAATTATTTAAAGAAATCGCGGGGCAGAAATAAAATATTCTGTCCCGCGTTTTTTAGCCTGAAAAAGCTTTTTTTATTTTTCAAATTTTTAACACTAATATTTATTTTTTTTGCGCAAACAATATTAACGAAACAGCTGTTTTATTATTTTTAAGCGGAAGTGAAGCGTGTGAAAAAAAAATTTACTTTCTTTTCAGTTATTGCACTGCTTTTTCTTCTTGCGCTCCCCGCAGCAAGCGCATATAAAATAAAATGCGCAATTCCTTCGGATATTTGTTTAACGCAAAACAAAAACTTAAAAATTAACCTGGGCGGTTTTGTAAAAGCCGATGCCGAAAACAGTTCTTTTTTTAAAAACGGCAGTTTAACTCTGACGTGTCCCGAAAATAAAAGCTACACTGTGGACTTAAAGCTGTTCGGCGTTGTACCGGTCAAAAGCGTTAAAGTGTCGGCAGCTGCCGATAAAAGTATCTGTCCTTCGGGACAGGCTATAGGGATTAAGCTTTATACCGATGGTGTGTCGGTAATTGCAGTCAGCAAAAATTCGCCGGCAGATAAAGCAAATATTGTCTGCGCCGATGTAATAACTCATGTAAACGATGAAAAAATTTTTAACGCCGTTCATTTTTCAACTCTGATAAATGCCGGCAAAGGCAAAGAAACAAAAATTACATTTGTGCGCTCGGGCAAAAAGGAGGAAGTGGTTTTAACTCCTGTATATCAAAACGGCGAATATGTTATAGGCGCCTGGGTCCGCGACAGCAGCGCCGGAGTGGGAACTTTAACTTATGTAAACGCTTTGGATAACAGCTTCGGCGCATTGGGACATGCTATCTGCGATAATGACACACAGCTTATCCTCCCTTTAATGCAGGGAAGTATAACAAAATGCAATATAATAGACACGGTAAAAGGAGAAAAAGGCTTGCCCGGCAGACTGTGCGCCACGCTTGACAACAGCGACACGGGAGAAATTATTAAAAACTGCAGCCTGGGCATATACGGAAAAGCGGATTTAAAACAGATTACAACCGCTTCGCCAATGCCGATTGCAACAAGGTATGAAATTCACGAAGGTGAGGCAACCATTTTGGCATCGGTAGACGAAAACGGCCCGGCAAAATATTCGGCAGTTATCGAAAAAGTAAACACTGCCGATATGCGCGGTTCTTCAATGATAATAAAAGTAACCGACAAACGGCTTTTAGAAAAAACCGGGGGAATTGTTCAGGGAATGAGCGGTGCGCCGATTTTGCAGGACGGCAAATTTGCAGGCGCAGTAACCCATGTGTTTTTAAACGATCCCACGCGGGGATACGGTGTTTTTATCGAGCTTATGTTAAACGAAGCCGAAAAAAATTAAAAAAAACGAAAATGTCTGCCTGCATTGCCGGGCAGGCATTTTTATTTAGCTTACTCTCTGATGCCTGATTTATCTTTATTAATAAACTCTCTCGGCGATGTGCCAACGTTTTGCTTAAATATATTCGAAAAATAAAACGGATCTGAAAACCCCGAAAGCAGCGCAACGTTTTTAATTGATGTAATGCCGTTATTCATTAAAAGTATCGCATGCGAAATTCTTATTTTTCTTAAATACTGCGAAAAATTAACGCCTGTATTCGTTTTAAAAATTCTTGAGATATACTTTGCGTTATAATTAAACTCCTCCGCAACGGAATTTAAAGAAAGCGCACTGTTTGTAAAATTATCGTCTATATATTTTATAATTTCGTTTATTAAATACTGTTCATTGTTTTCATGCGTAACCGAAAGAAACGAAAATGCATACAGCAGGGCGCTTTCGCTTAATAAGTCCAGATTTTGCGGCGTTGCTTTTTCAAGGCAGTTTTGCCAAAAGCAAATAAGATTTTCACAGCCTTTGAAAGTGCAGTTAGCAAAAGATATTAAAAATCTGTCAAACAGTTCCTTTGTTCTCTCGCCGGTAAATGTGATATACATATAGCTTAGATTTTCAGCGTTTTCAATTCTGTACGAAATTTCTTCAAACGTGAAAAACAGCGTTCCTTTAGCCAAATTCTTTTTTAAATGCTGCATAACCAGTGCGCCCTCTCCGTCAACAACAAGATACATTGCGTTGTTTTTAGGATTGCCGATGCTGATAAAATCTTTTAAATTATTTTCGTAAACAAAATTTGTGGTTAAAATTTGTTTGCTTTTCAAGCCGTCCACGAATTTGCATATGTTGTCTCTTTTCTTCACTTGTGCCGCCTCCTTTTATATCATTTTACCACATCATATCTTTATTATCAACACGCAAAGTGGAAAAATTACATGATAAAATAGAATATTTCTATTTTACCGCATATTTTTTAATGCTATAATATGTGCCATAGAGGTTAATTGTTTTTTTCTTTCTAATGATTAAATAACAGCCCGGAGGAAAGTTATATTGTATTACGGCATAATAAGTTTATGTGCTTTGATGTTTAGCACACAGTTTTTTTTCACAAAAATATTTCAAAAATCATACGGCGACGATCTAAAAGCTATGCTGGTTTCTTCTGCGGGCAGCGCATTGGTCGGGCTTATAATGCTTTTTTTAATTAACGGCTTTCATTTTGGCTGCACGGTTTTTGCGCTTATTATGGCGGTCCTTACGGGACTTGACAGCTGTTTAACTGCGTATTGCAGCCTTAAAGTTTTAGACAGGGCAAACTTATCGGTATACTCTATGTTTATGATGCTCGGCGGCATGGCGTTGCCGTTTGTCTGCGGAATTTTATTTTTCGGCGAGAAGTTAACGGCGGGCAAGGCTGTTTGTTTTTTATTTATAGCAATTGCCTTGTTTTTAACAACCGACAAGTCAAAAACAAGTTCCGGCTTTATTTATTATATCGGAATATTTGTGCTAAACGGCTTGGCGGGAGTGCTTGCAAAGGTATATCAGGCGGCTCCGTTTGAAAAAATTTCGGCAGCTGAATATTCGATTTTATGTGCCGCGGCAGCTTTTGTAATGTCTGCACTCTGGCTTGCGTTTATAAAAGGCGAAAAGCGGCATCTTAGTGCAAAGGCGGCGGGCGCAATATGCGCAAGCGGAATACTAAACCGCACAGCAAATCTACTGCTTTTAATCTGCCTTACATATCTTCCGGCATCGGTTCAGTATCCGTTTATAACGGGCGGAAGCATGATATTTTCAACGCTGATTGGCTGTTTTATGCCGCAAAAACCGAAAAAACGCGAAATTTTATCGGTGATAACAGCGTTTTTGGGACTTCTTATAATGTTTTTTCTTAATTAAATTTAATATATAATAAGCCTGCCCTGCTAATAAGAAAAATTACTGTTTGTGCCGATGCGGGGCGGCAGAATGGAGATTATTATGGAAAATGTACGCATAGGAATTTTCGGACTCGGCAGAGGCGGATATTATATTGATAATATTCTTGCAAACAACGGCGATGTTGTTGCGGTCTGTGATTCGGATGAAGAAAAGGTTAAAGAAGCAGAAAAAAAATTAGGCTCGGATGTTGCAAAATATTCGGATTTTAACGAATTTATCAAACATCCCATGGACGCAGTGTTTTTGGCTAACTGTTTTCATGAACATGCCGAATATGCAATTCGCTGTCTTGAAAAAAATATTCACGTTTTAAGCGAATGCTGCTCAAATTCCACCATGGCAGAGGGCGTGCGCCTTGTCCGCGCCGCAGAAAAGAGCAAAGCGTTTTACATGCTTGCGGAAAACTATCCGTTTATGATTTTCAACCAGGAAATGAAGCGTGTATTTGAAGGGGGGAGTCTGGGAAAATTAATGTATGCCGAAGGCGAATACAATCACCCGTGCGATCCGTATGACATTAAAATTATGCAGGAGCTTTTCTTAGCCGAAAAACACTGGAGAAACTTTTTGCCCGGCAGCTACTACATAACCCACTCTCTTGCTCCGATCATGTATGCAACAGGTGCGCTGCCCGTGAAAGTAACGGCAATGCCCATATTTTCGCCCTGTCCCGACGACGCGCCGCGGCTTAGCCATGTTGGCGATAAAACCGCAATTATAACCTGTTTAAATGATGACGGCTCGGTGTTTAAAGTAACCGGGTGTGCGTCGTTTGGCGCCCACGGCAATTCGTACCGTATATGCGGCACAAAAGGAACAATAGAAAACGTTCGCGGAACCGACGGCAAAATCATGCTTCGTTACAACGCATGGGAAAAACCGGAGGGCGCCGAAGAAGTCAACTTTTATATGCCAGAAATTCACGATAAAGACGAAGAACTTATTAAAAAAGCCGGACACGGCGGCGGAGATTTCTTTGTAATGCGTCATTTTTTGAACGCCGTAAGAGAAAACAAAAAGCCTCCGTTCGACGTGTACTTTGCGACAACAATGGCATCGGTTGCAATTTTGGCGCACCGAAGCATTTTAAACGGAAGTATTCCTTATGATATTCCGGATTTTCGAAAAGAAGAAGACCGAAAAAAATACGAAAACGATAACGAAACTCCGTTTTGGTATACCGACGGAAGAGCGCCGACTATTCCCTGCTGCTCAAAACCGGACTACAAGCCGGGCGAAAAACAGTATGAAAGCTATGAAAAAGCATTAAAAGAGCTTGGTCTGAAGTAAAAATATGAAGTAAAAATAAAAAGGCAAAGCAAGATATAAAAAATCTGCTTTGCCTCTTTTTAGTTATACGCAATAGTTGTCATCAAAGAATAATCCGGCTGCGAAACATCAAGCCTTGAGTGCTGAACAATAACCGGAACATCGCTTTTTATTAAAAGCGCATACGGAGTGTTTAAAGGGATTTTCTCGCCCTTGTCATTTATCGCTTTGTCAAGTCTTATATGATTGGTGCGTTCGTTTTCAACAACCGCGCTAAAGCCTTTCATCGGTTCTTTATCTTCAAAATACACCTCATATGTAATATGTGCACATCTGCCCGAAACGTTAAGCACGCATATCGCCTCGTGGCTTACAAATCCTCCGCTTTTTGTGCTCGACATAAACCCGTCGCCCACAGCCCAAACTGTTTTACCAAGCATAATCAGTCTCCTTTTATATATATAAATTGTTTAACTTTCTAATGCATAGTATACCCGATAAAACATTTTTTGTCAACAAAATTTTACTTGCTTGTGTTATATAACAAAACATTGGTAATCTGTTTCGCGTCTTGATTCAGCGTGATTATAATTTCCTTTGTCATAATATGCGGAAATTCGCAGATTGCCTTGTGACCGATTGTTTTTCCGTAGTAAACGTCAATATTATAGTATTTATCTGCCGTGATTTTAAAATCATCAACAACGTTTTCGGCGTCAAGGTCTTCTTTTATAACAACCGTGTTTAACAAAACTTCTTTTTCAAACTCAATATAAACCGTGTTGTCTTTTTTCTCAATTTTGACAGGCTTTATGGGATTTGCAAAGCGGCGTTTGATTTCTTTGCCGAATTCTAAAATTCTTTCGCAGTCTGCTTTAGGCAAAAGTCCTCTGCGGTCGGGGCCGATATTTATTAAAAAGTTTGCGCCTCTGCCGACAGACATATAGTAGAGTCCCAAAAGCTCGTTAAGCGATTTTCTTGTGTGCTCGTCGTTGTCGCTGTAAAACCAATTTGCCTCGCGAAGCTTAAAGTCGCACTCTGCCGGCAAAAACAGCTTTTTTTCAAGTCTGTCTTTATCAACCGAAAGTATTGAACCCCACAGCTTATCAACCCTATTATAGTGCGGAAGCGGCACAAAACCTCTTTCGTTTCCTACCCATCTTGTGTCCGGATCCCACATATTAAATATCAATATATCCTTTTGCAGCGTTCTTATGGTTTCAATAATTTTCTTTTTGTCATAGTCAATTCCATCGCTGCCGCAGCCGTCAAACCATATGTAGTCGATTTTGCCGTAGTTTGTTAAAAGCTCGCTGAGCTGATTTACAAAATAATTTAAATATTCATCGGCATCCGTGCTTCTTGTTTCAAACTGAGCCGGCGAATAATAAAGTCCGACTTTAAGGCCGTATTTTCTGCATGCGTCAACATATTCGCGCACAACATCGCCCTTGCCGTCCTTCCATGGCGTGTTTTTAACGCAGTACTCCGTGTATTTTGAAGGCCACAAACCAAATCCGTCGTGGTGCTTCGTTACAAGGATTGCATATTTTGCTCCCGCTTCCTTAACCGTTTTTATCCATTGCTCGCAGTCAAGCTCTGTCGGGTTAAAGGCCTTTTGATCCATGGGCTTCATGTCCCAGTCTTTGTGTCCTTCATAAAATGTGCGTATTCCGAAATGGAAAAATGCGCCGAATTCCCAATCCAAAAACTCCCTTTGCATTGCGCTTATTTTATCAGTTGCCATAATAATTCTCCGTTCCGCCGCTTTTGTCACGGCTATAGTTATTTTATGATATAATTTTAACATAATATTTTTTGTTTTTCCATGGACAAAACTAACTTGTTTGCTCTAAAAACAGCCGTTTTTTAATATTAGCACATCTTTTTAATGTTTTTTGCTGCACGATAGCAAAAAGACGCATAGTGAAATAAAGTTATTCTCTGCACGTCTTTTAAAAATATTTTTTTATTTATTTTTCCAGATGAATCATAAGAACGGTTATATCTGCCGGAGAAACGCCCAATATTCTGCTTGCCTGACCTATCGTTTGCGGTCTTATTTTTTCAAGCTTCTGACGCGCTTCAAGGCGCAGCCCGTAAACATCTTCATAGTTTATATTTTCGGGGATTTTTTTATCCTCAAGCTTTTTAAGCTCCTCTGCCGCACGATACTGCTTTTTTATGTATCCGTCATATTTAATGCGGATTTCCACCTGCTCGCAAATGTCGTCCGGCAAGGCGGGACGGTCTTTATCAACCGGCGCAAGCATTTTGTAATCAAGCTGCGGACGGCGCAGAAGTTCGGGAAAATGTATGCCTGTTTTTAAAGGAGCGGTTCCCGCTTTTTCTAAAATTTCATTTGCCGCCTTAGGCGTTACAATAACGCTTTCGAGGCGTTTTATTTCTTCGTCGATCGCCTTTTGCTTTTTTAAGAATTTATCATATCTTTCATCGCTTATAAGCCCTATTTTGTGGCCTATAGGCGTCAGACGCGCATCTGCATTGTCCTGGCGCAGAATAAGGCGGTATTCCGAGCGCGATGTCATCATTCTGTACGGTTCGGTTACCTGTTTTGTGACAAGATCGTCTATAAGCGTGCCGATATATGCCTCGCTTCTTTTTAAAACAAGCGCCTCTTTTCCCTGTATCAGATGTGCGGCATTTATTCCGGCTATGAGTCCCTGCGCCGCAGCCTCTTCATATCCGCTCGAGCCGTTAAACTGTCCGGCGCCGAACAAACCGTGTATATCTTTAAATTCAAGCGAAGCTTTAAGCTGCGTTGTCAGCACGCAGTCATATTCAATTGCATACGCACTTCGCATGATTTTCACGTTTTCAAGCCCTTTTATTGTGCGAATCATTTTTATCTGCACATCTTCGGGAAGGCTTGTTGAAAATCCCGAAACATACATTTCCTCCGTGTTTAAGCCCATAGGCTCTATAAACAGCTGATGTCTGGGTTTTTCTGCAAAACGGACAACCTTATCTTCTATAGAAGGGCAGTATCTCGGGCCTATGCCCTCAATTCTTCCGGAGTACAGAGGCGCGCGGGAAAGATTGTCCCTTATTATTTTGTGTGTGTTTTCGTTTGTGTATGTTAAATAACAGTCTGACTTGTTTGAAAGCCCGTCGGGATTGGTTTCAAAGGAAAAAGGAGTTATTTTTTCATCGCCGCCCTCCGGTGACAGCACATCCAGATTAACGCTGTTTCTTGCAATTCTCGGCGGTGTGCCGGTTTTAAAGCGCTGAAGCTTAACGCCGATATTTCTGAGCGACTGCGAAAGTCCGACCGCGGCAAACATGCCGTCCGGACCCGACGCTCTTTCGTATTCTCCGATTAAAATTTTTCCGTTTAAAAATGTGCCTGTCGCAATTATAACGCATTTTGCCGCATAGCTTAAATTTGTTGCGGTTTTAACGCCTGTAACGTTGCCGCAATCGTCTTTAAAAATTTCAACAATTTCCGCCTGGCGAACGTCCAGCCCGGGCTGAAGCTCAAGCCTGTGCTTCATTTCAATCTGATAGTTTTTTCGGTCTATCTGCGCGCGCAACGAATGAACCGCAGGCCCTTTGCCGCGGTTTAATATTTTAGACTGTATAAAGGTTTTGTCGGCAACCTTTCCCATCTCGCCGCCGAGTGCGTCAATTTCGCGCACCAAATGCCCCTTTGCAGTACCGCCTATATTCGGGTTGCACGGCAGATTTGCAACAGCGTCCAGATTTGTTGCAAACATAATGGTTTTGCATCCGAGCCTTGCCGCAGCCAAAGCAGCCTCGCAGCCGGCATGTCCTCCGCCGATAACCGCAACATCATATTTTTCAGAAAAATTATTATCCAATTTAATCACCTTATAATTTTTAATAACTTACTACATGATTATACAATATTTTTTATAATTTGTAAAGGTGTTTGTATCAATCAAAAAAAGACTGCCGGATTTTTATAAAAATTCGGCAGTTTTTTTAGTCGGATATATTATCTTATTAATCAAGCGAAAATATATCGTCATAGCTGACATTTAGAATTTTTTTAATAAGAATTATTTCATCGGGATACAAATGACGCTGTCCGACCTCAATTTTTGCCATTGCGCTTCTTGTTATGTCACAGCCGTTAAGCTGCAATTTTGCAGCCAGAACTTCCTGTGTCATGCCTCTTTTTTCGCGCAGATTTCTGATATTTTTTCCAATCCTTTTTTCAGTTTTTAAATCCACCCTTGTCAGCCTCCGTTTTGCACTTGTTTGAGCACAAAATTTTCCTTGACATTATTATATCCTTATGTTAAAATATATTTGCACCTATATAGGTGCAAATATATTTTAAAGGGGAAATGAAAATGAAAAAAATTATTTGCTTATTGTTGTGTATCACATCCATTGTATGTTTTTGTGCATGTGATAAAGACAGCAGTTCTTCAAAAGCAGACAAAAGCGATGTAAAACAGGAGGAATCAAATTCGTCAAATAAGATTAAGGACAGCACCAAAGATGATAAAAAGGATACTGAAAAGAAAAGCGAAAAAGGTGCTGATAAATCAGCAAAAACAATTGAACTTAACAAAACGGTCACAATCGGTGACGTTATGGAATTGACATTAGAGTCCTCCGAATGGGTTGATGAAATTAAACCATCAAATGCTTCTTATTCGTATTACGAAGATAAAGAAGGCGAGAAATATTTTGTGGTTAGAGGAAAGGCAAAGAACCTTGCAGGGGAAGATTTAAATATTGGATACGTTAACGAATCGGAAATCACAATAAACGGTAAATATAAAGCAACTGTAGAAATTGATGCAGAACAATCCGACGGTACATCTTTTTACGGAGCTATAAAGCCGCTTCAGACGCTTAATATAATTGCATATGCTTCCGTTTCCGGTGATGTGTATAATATTTGTGAAAACACAAATCTCACTCTTAATATTTTGAGTGATTCTGAATATATTAAAGAATTTTACGGCAAGGAATCGCCGCATGAAACATATAGTATAGAATTTGATAATAAATAAAGAATATATAAAAGCACGGCATAAACGGGGTATTTGCTTAGTTTATGCCATGCTTTTATTAAATGCAAAATAAATTAATCTTCAATGTCTAAAGAATAAAATCTGTTTATTCCCTCGCACGCAGTTATTCCCGCGTGCATTTGCTTTGGCAGATCGGATACTCTTAAAGTAATGTCCTCGCTTCCGTATTTTATTTTAAACGCCTTTTCTGCAAGCTCAACCGTAAGAGTGTGTTTTTCTTTGGGACTTACTTTAAATTTCGCGCCTAAAAGCAGATGCCACTTCATTTTGTTTTCCGCGCTGTCTTTATATAAGTGCCAGACGTTAATACCGTCTTTGTAAAGCACAACTTCATAGTAGTCATCAAAACGCAAATCATTTTCGCTGTCTTTGTAAAGATTGTTTGCAAAAATCAATAAAGGCGCATAATCTTTGTCAAATGAACAGCAGGTGCTTATCTTTGTGCCGGCAGCGTATTTTTGTTTTGTTAAAATTGTAGTTTGGTCAAAACCGCACTCATTTTCCTTGCTTTCGCAGTTTCTTATATGGTCGCTTTCCTGAACAAACTTTGGTTTTAGTTCATACCTTGCGGTGTATGCACAGTCTAAAAATTCTTCCCATTTTCCTTTTTTGAATTCAATGTTTAACATTTTTGTATCTCCTTTTTATTCTGGATAAATGTTATCTATGTTATATTTTTAACCGAATTTCTTATTACAAGCTTGCTCTTGACCGAAATTGTTTCTCTTGAAAAAGCATAAACATTGTCCATTTTCTTTTTTAAAGGCTCTATTGCTGCGGCACACAGATCATGTACATCAATACGGATGCTTGTAAGCTCAACTTCACCGTACACGGCAGACGGTATATCGTTTATTCCGATAACCGATATATCATCGGGAACATTAATGCCGTTTTTTTGCAGATGCTTTATAAGTCCGATTGCAATATTGTCATATGCGCAAATAACCGCGGTGGGGCGGTTTTTTAAGGCAAGCAGCTGTTTTGCGCAGTCGTATCCGGCATCTTCAAATCTCTTGCCGCTTTCAAAAATAAAATCATCGCAAACATTCATATTGTTTTTTAAAAGCGCTTTTTTAAATGTTTTAATTTTTCCTTTTGTGTGTGACTCGCCGGCATATGCAATATACTTGTGTCCGTTTTCTTTTAAATACTTCACAGCATCGTTTACGGCATCGTCAATTTCAATTAAAATCTGCTGCGTACTTTGTTTTTTATAGGAGCCGATCTCGATTATGGGTATGTCTGTTATGTTAATATCGCTGTTTCCGCCGACAAGAATTATTGCGTCTGCCTTTTGAACAAATGAATAATACTCTATAAGCTCTTTTTCTCTTTTTGCATCAAAGTTGCTCACGGAAACGCTCAAAACCGCGCCCATATCGTTTGTGATTTTTTCAAATTCCGTAACTATGCTGTTGTAAAATTCGCCTATAATTTCAGGGCAGATAAGGGCTATAATCTTTTTTTTGTATTTTCCTTTGTAATATTTTTCAAAACAGCCGGCGCTTTTTGCCGTTTTAAAAACCAATTCCTTCGTATCGCGGCTGATTTCTTCGCTGTCCGAAAATGCTTTTGAAACCGTTGAAACCGACACACCCGTCATTTTTGCAAGCTTTTGCAGAGTCATATAACTTCCCCCAAAAAACATATATCATATCAATAATATTACCACAACTTTAACTGTTTTTCAAGTGAAATTAAAATAAAAAAGAGTTGCAGTAAAATTAAATCATTTCACTGCAACTCCATTAAAGCTTAAAAAATTATTTCTGCGGACCTGCGCTTACCAATGCCTTACCTGCTGCATTGCCTTCGTATTTAGCGAAGTTTTTAATAAATCTGTCAGCCAAATCCTTTGCCTTAGCTTCCCACTCGGACGCATCTTTGTATGTGTCGCGGGGGTCTAAGATGTTTTTGTCAACGCCCGGAAGCTCTGTGGGAACTTCAAAGTTGAAGAACGGAATCTTCTTTGTGGGAGCGTTTGCAATATCGCCGTTTAAGATAGCGTCGATAATTCCTCTTGTGTCACGGATTGAAATACGTTTGCCTGTTCCGTTCCAACCTGTGTTTACCAAATAAGCTTTAGCGCCGCTCTTCTGTATTTTCTTAACAAGCTCTTTAGCATACTTTGTAGGATGAAGCTCCAAAAATGCCTGACCGAAGCAAGCCGAGAATGTAGGAGTAGGCTCTGTGATTCCTCTTTCAGTACCTGCAAGCTTTGCAGTAAATCCTGATAAGAAGTAATACTGTGTCTGCTCGGGTGTAAGAATGGATACCGGAGGAAGAACGCCGAATGCGTCAGCCGAAAGGAATATAACGTTCTTAGCGTCGGGAGCAGCAGAAACCGGACGAACGATGTTGTTTATATGGTTAATCGGATATGACACACGTGTGTTTTCCGTTACACTCTTGTCTGCAAAATCGATTTTGCCGTCTTTGTCCAAAGTAACGTTTTCCAAAAGTGCGTCGCGTTTGATTGCGTTGTAAATATCCGGCTCGGATTCTTTGTCAAGGTTAATAACCTTAGCATAGCAGCCGCCTTCGAAGTTGAACACGCCGTTGTCGTCCCAGCCGTGCTCGTCATCGCCGATTAAAAGTCTCTTAGGATCGGTTGAAAGTGTTGTTTTACCTGTTCCGGAAAGACCGAAGAAGATTGCTGTGTTTTTGCCGTCTAAGTCGGTGTTTGCCGAGCAGTGCATCGAAGCGATACCCTTAAGCGGTAAATAGTAGTTCATCATAGAGAACATACCTTTTTTCATTTCTCCGCCGTACCATGTGTTTATGATAACCTGCTCTTTGCTTGTAATGTTAAACATTACAGCTGTCTCAGAGTTAAGACCGAGCTCTTTGTAATTTTCAACCTTAGCTTTCGAAGCGTTGTAAACAATGAAATCAGGCTCAAAGTTTTCAAGTTCTTCAGCTGTGGGCTTAATAAACATATTTGTAACAAAATGAGCCTGCCAGGCAACTTCAACTATAAAACGAATTGCCATACGGGTGTCTTCGTTTGCACCGCAGAATGCGTCAACAACAAAAAGTCTTTTGTTGGAAAGCTCTTTCTGAGCAAGAGACTTAACAGCGTCCCAAGCTTCTTTTGTTGCCGGGTGGTTGTCGTTTTTGTACTCGTCTGAAGTCCACCAAACAGTGTCTTTTGAATTTTCGTCTTCAACGATAAATTTGTCTTTGGGCGAACGGCCTGTGTAAACGCCTGTCATAACGTTAACAGCGCCAAGCTCGCTTACCTGACCTTTTTCAAAGCCTTCAAGACCTGCTTTTGTTTCTTCTTCAAAAAGCATATCGTAAGAAGGATTGTGCACAATCTCGGTTGTGCCTGTGATACCATACTTTGTTAAATCGATTTTTGACATTTTAACTACCTCTTTCCTTTACAGTGTACCATATTTAAAAGTGCGTATATAAATATAACACAACATCTAAATCCACTTTTCTATTATAGCTGATTTTTCCATGAAAATCAATAGATTTAACATATTTTTAACAAATTCATGAATTTGTCGGTTCAAATGCGCCGCAAAGCGGAAATATATATAAAAATCGCCCATAAAACGCTTTTGCAAACAGCAAAATTACTGTTAAAAATAGCTTACTTTAATTCTTTTGCCCATCTGTTTTAAACATTTCGACAGCTCTTCAACAAGATTCATCTTTATGCTGAAATTTATCGGCAGATCGGGGTTTTGATGAGCGGGGTTTATCGCTCTGCCGACATAGAAGTTTATGTCTGTTGCCTCCTCGAAAAGAAGCCGGCATATCAGCGACGCTCCGTCGCGTTTATAGCCCCAGTGCGTATATTCTTCGTTTTTGCTTAAATAGTCTTTTGCATATTCTAAAATCCTGTTTATGGTTATAACGCCCTCGGTAACAAGGTCAACCCCTTCGATTTTTGAAATCGGGGGAATGTCGCTGTCTTCAAAATTCAAACTGGTCTGGATGGGCTTTCTTAAATATTTTGCCACGATTGACGATGTCGTCCCTCCGCACACTATGTGCTTTCCCTCTTTGGAGAAAAACAGCGCCATCATGCGGTTTGCATCGTCTCTGTTTCTCGGCGGGCCGAACAAAAGATTTACCGGCGCGCGTTTTCTTATTTTAACAACGCAGGCAGTTGCATCGTCGCCGGGCTGTTCGTTGTAGAGCTTAAAACATTCGTCGATAAGCATTGTCGCAAGTGTTTTTGAGGTAAAGTCGCCATAGGTAAGCGGCAAAAGAAAATCTATAATGTCTTCTCTTTTCCAGCCGAAATTATAAGATATGCCTATTCCGGCATGAGGACAGCCGTCGCTCATGGCAATGAGCGTGTCGTTTTCTTTAAGGCTTATAACGGATTTGTAAAGCTTTTTGCCGTCTATATTCATTTCCGATTTCGGATAGTCATAGTTTTCGTTATCGCGAAAGAATATTATATGCGGGTTGTCGTATTGAATAAGCTCTGCGGTTTCGCTGTTTATAAGATGTATTATGGTAAACGTTGAGTATGCAACGCCTCTGACCGAGCAGATAGGCAGCGTTGCCGCAATTGTTGACACACATTCTTCAATCGCTATCCCCTCTGCCATCATTGTTGATATAATTTTGGAGGTAAGCGTTGATAAAATGCTTGCTTTAACTCCGCTGCCGAGACCGTCTGCCAAAACAATCACAGACGAGTTTTCGCCTTGCGAAACAATGTCAACATGATCGCCGCAGAGCTGTTCGCCCGCATGGTTCACACTTTTGTATCCGATATCTGCACACAGATTATTCATCTTCTATGGTCTCCTTTAATTTTGTGAGTGCAATTTTTGTTTCGGCTGCGGTTTCGCCCAGAAGCGAAGCAATTTCCTGAACAATACGCATCTGCTTATCAACAACCTTGTCTGCAATTTCAACCGTGCGGCGGCTTATGCTTTCTTTCTTTTCGCGCACATTTTCCTCTTCGGTTATATCTCTCATGATACAGACAATAAGCTTGTATTCTCTGTCGTATAAAATGGTTTGCTCAACATATCTTTCATACTCTGCAAGATATGTGCGGCGGTCTTTGATGCTTTTTCCGTCGGATAAAACCTCCATAAACGGTTTCGGATCCAGAATCCTTACAACCAAATCGCCCAAAACATCGCTTGCATGGCTTAAATTCATCATTTTAAGAGCAGCGGCGTTAATTTGCTGAACCTCTAACGCCTCGTTTAAAACAATAAGCCCGTTGGGAGTGTTTTTAACGATTGTGTCTGAAAAGCTTTCGGCTTTGTCCTTTAAAAACGGCAGACACATCGATATCTCCGCTTTTCCCTGGAAAATGGCAACCGCCTTTTCGCGGCAGGTGTTATATCCGCACGAACCGCAGTTTAACTCGTCCGACGGCTTAAACTTGCCCATTTGGCGCAATATGTCGTTTATTTCTTTGTCTGTCGGCATTTGAAGTCTTTTTTCTATAATTGAAAATGTCTTTTTTAAAGTAAGACTGTCGGGCTGGGAAACTTCAAAATCCTTTTTGCCCGCAAAATTTGAAACAGCCATATAATCTTTAACGGGGCTGCGGTGGAACTTTTCCATAACCGGACCGCCTATACAGCTGCCGATGCATGCCGACATTTCAATAAAGCAGTTATGAATTTTTTTGCTTTCTATATCTCGCAGCGCCTCTTTGCAGTTTTCAATGCCGTCAATGGCCATGTATGTGTATTTCGGGTTGTCCTGAGCCATTGTTTTAAGTATTCCGCCGGTTGTCGGGAAAAATCTTGCACGGCTGTTTTCGTTTTCATCATATTCGGCACTTAACTCTATGTTCTCCTCTTTGAGCCATCTTGTGAGCTCGTCAAAGGTAAGCACCGCGTCAACAATTCCGCCGTAGTATTCCGCTTCGTCCTTTTTTGCAACGCACGGCCCTATAAACACTGTTTTGGCGTTCGGGTGCTGCTGTTTAATGAGCATACAGTGCGCCTGCATTGGAGAGAGAACGTCTGCAAGATATTCGAGCTCGTTTGGAAAATATTTTTGAATAAGCAAATTAACGCTGTGACAGCAAGATGATATTATAACGTCGCGGTTTTCCTCGTTTATCATTTTTTCATATTCGTTTTTAACAATTGTTGCCCCTATTGCGGTTTCCTGTACATCGGCAAAACCAAGCTTTAACAAAGCTTCTCTCATTGCCGATATCCCGACACCTTCATAGTTTGCAATAAAGCTCGGCGCCAGACTCACATAAACGGGATCGCCGCTTTGCAAAAGCACCTTCGCCTTTTCCGTTTCGTCAACAATTTGCTTTGCGTCCTGAGGACAGACAACAAAGCAGTGACCGCAAAGAATACATTCGTTGCCTATAATATATGCCTGATTACCTGAAAAACGAATTGACTTTACCGGACAGTAACGAATACATTTATAACAGTTTTTGCAATTGGATTTTTTTAAAGTCAGGCAATTCATAGCTGTTCTCCTTTTTTATAGTTTAGCTAAAATTTCGTTTTCAAAAAATTCGCCGACAGTTTCCGGACTCACGGAATAAACCGTGTCTTTTATACTTACACACACGCCGTCCTGACACTGCCCCATACAAAATGTTCCGGCAAGCTCAACTTTGTCTTCAAGATTGTGTTTTTCCACAAGCTCGCTGAGCGCCTGCACAACATGGCGCGAACCTTTAATGTGGCACGATGAGCCGATACAAATTGTTACTTTCATAAAAATCTCCATTCCGCCGCCCTGCAAGGCATAAATAGTAATAAAATTTTCTCTTATCAGGCAGGGCAAAGGAATGATAAGAGATTTTTTTGTCCATGTGCGTTTTTAAAGGCATTGCCTTTAAAAAAATTCGCACGGACCAATTAAATCCGCCGGAGGCAAACGCGAAAGTATTTTTTTCGCGTTTAATCTCCATTCCGCCGCCCTGCAAGGCATAAATAGTAATAAAATTTTCTCTTATCAGGCAGGGCAAAGGAATGATAAGAGATTAAAAAACTTAAAATAGCGAATTAACCTCATATGCTTTATGATTTAAATTTCATAACCAAAAATCACATGAGGTTTAATTCCTAATTTTGTATTTTTTTGTTCAGATACGCAAGCGACAGTGCCATATTTTCATACTGCACGCAAACGTCTTTTGGAACCGAAAGCGTGCACGGCGCAAAACACCATATAGCCTTTATGCCGTTTTCGACCAACAAATCACACACCTGCTGTGCTGCGTCGGCAGGAACCGTGATAATGCCTATTTTGATTTTGTTCTCTTTGACAAATGCATCAAAATCCGCCATAGGATAAATGCTTTTTTGCGAGCTTGTCTGCTCTTTTTTTTCAACGGCTTTGTCAAACGCCGCCGTGATGTTTAAACCATAATCGCCAAAGCCGCTGTAGCCGAGCAGCGCGCGTCCGAGCTTTCCGGCACCGACAATAATAACGTTGCCGCCGAAATCGGGTTTTAAAAAGCTTTCCAAAGTTTCGGTCAGCTCGGATATGTTATATCCTGTTTTCGGTCTGCCCGCACCGCTCACGGAAGCAAGGTCTTTTCTGACCTGAACTTCACCCATGCCAAGCTCTTTTGCAAGCGATGTTGCGGAAATGTTTTTTTTGTCCGAGCAAGCATTTTTTAAGTATTTTAAATATATTGGGATTCGTCCGATTGTCGCCCGCGATACGTCAGCTTTTTTCAAAGTTACCGCTCCTTTGCAATAATGTTTATCAGCCGAATATTACAATCATAAACTGCGACACCAAAACCACCGCAAGCAGCGCAATAGGATATGTTGCCGCATATGCCGAAGCAACATCTTCGGTTTTTGCAACGTGAATAAGTGTTCCGAGAGCCGGTGTGCTTGTCATTCCGCCGGTTATTGAACCGAGCGAATTTAAAAGGCTGAGCTTTAAAATCTTTGTGGCAATAATAAATCCGACAATCATTGGAACAAGCGTCATTAATGCTCCGTATAAGAAGTAAATCGGCTTAAAGTATTTCACAAAGTTTGCTCCGCCGGCAACTCCGGCGCCGATTAAAAATATCATAAGTCCGAGCTCTCTTAAACATTCAAGAGTTTTCTTCGGAGGCATAATATTAATCTTGCCTATGTGCGAAAAATGTCCGAAAACGAGAGCCGTTATAAGCGCGCCGCCCGTTGTTGTAAGAGAAAAACATGTTCCTGTTAAGCCCTGCGAGGTGAGCGGAATTTTTATGTTTCCGACAACAAGACCTATAAGCGCTGCAAGACCAAATGCTCCGAGTCCCATATCGTCAATGTTAATAAGGTTTAAAGCCTTTTTTTCGTTTGTGCCAAGATGAACGCTTTCAAGCTTTCTTCTTTCTTCGTCCATATCTGCATGAACAATTTTCGGCATAATCTGAACAAATAAAACAACGCCTATTACACCGAATAAATATGCTATTCCGTAGCCGACCGTAACTGCCGACTCAAGGTGGTTTGCCATGTCGGGATTTGCCGCATACACGTTTTTAACAGTTTCCTTAGCTGCCGAAAATCCCGGCGTTGTCGTAAGCGAACCGGACAAAAGTCCGTCCATAATTGCTAAAAATTCTCTTTGGTCAGCTGCGCCGTTTCTGCCGATCAAATAGCATATAACGCATGTAAGTCCGCCGGAAACGATTATCGCAACACCCAAAAGAATATACGATTTAAAGTTTTGTTTAAGGTTTTTAAAAAATTTCGGGCCTGCTATAAAACCAACCGATGTAACAAAAAACACAAGTCCGAGATTTTCAACAATCTTCAAACCGTTTTGTGCGATTTCGGCAGATTTCATTGCATTTGCAAGGTCGCTGTAAAAAAATGCTCCGAAAAGCAGGGATATAACAAACACGCCCGCAGTTCCCAAAGAAACGCCTTTTATTGTTATTCTGCCAAGTAAGTATCCGAGCGCAACAATTGCCATAATTGAAAATATCAAAAACGACACGCTCGATATAGAGATAACTCCGTTAAATAAATGCATCTAAATAACCTCTTTCAAAAATTGTTGTTATAAGGCATATAAAAACGCACAGAGCGCATACAAAACCGGTGATTTATCATCTTTGCCCGTTTTTTGCCTCTGCGCTTTTTCAGCCTTCAAACGGCGCGCGGCAAAATAATTTTATTTTGCCGCACGCCGATGCCCGGATTTTAGATTTCGCTTTTTGCATTTGTGTAGTTTGGCAAGAGTTTAGGCGATACAGCGTCTGTTTCTATTCCTGCGTCTTTGAGCTCTTTGTCAAATTTATTAATGTGCTCTAAGGTAAGCTTGCCGAGCGTAACGTCTTTCGAGTGCGCTGCGGCATTTTTGCCGGCATTTCTTCCGAACACGATAATGTCTAAAAGTGAATTACCCATAAGGCGGTTGCGTCCGTGAATACCTCCGACAGCCTCGCCGGCAACAAACAGGTTTTCAATGTTTGTTGTCATGCCGTTAACATTTATGTCAAGACCGCCGTTCTGATAGTGCAGTGTCGGGTAAACCAAAATAGGCTCTTTTCTTATGTCTATTCCGTAGCTTGCAAACATACGCATCATAGCCGGGATACGTTTTTCAATAGTACCCTCGCCGCCGATTGCCTCAATCATAGGAGTGTCGAGCCAAACTGCCTTGCCGCTTCCTGTGTCAACGCCTTCGCCGCGGTCGGAACATTCTCTTATGATTGACGCTGCGGACACGTCTCTTGTCTCAAGC
Organism: uncultured Clostridia bacterium; assembly: GCA_934457145.1. Lineage (GTDB taxonomy): Bacteria > Bacillota > Clostridia > UBA1381 > UMGS1253 > CAKSHP01. The sequence goes on from CAKSHP010000001.1 coordinate 92,563, forward strand.
GGATGCATAAATACTTTACCGTCACGGTTTACAAGCTTTGCGCCGAGCGAACGAACCTTTTCGGTAACGAGTGCGCCGAATATCTGCTGAGGATATGCTGCGCCTGTCGGGTGGTACTGGAGAGTGTCGGCATATAAAAGCTTTGCGCCGACACGGTATCCCAAAACCAGACCGTCGGCTGTTGCACCGTAGTGGTTTGAGGTCGGGAAGCCCTGATAGTGCATGCGTCCGGCACCGCCTGTTGCTATTATAACCGTTTTTGCACGGGCAACCATAAGCTCATGCGTTTCCATGTTCATCAAAACCGCACCGGCAGCCTTGCCGTTTTCGTCTAAAATCAGTTCTATTGCCGCTGTGAAATCAACAACGTCAATTCCTCTGTTTAACACTTCATCTCTCAGTGTACGCATAATTTCCGCACCGGAATAGTCCTTTGCGGCGTGCATGCGTTTTCTTGAAGTACCGCCGCCGTGTGTTGTTATCATTGTGCCGTCGGCCTCTTTATCAAATTCAACGCCTAAATTGTTAAGCCACTGTATAGCCTCGGGAGCGTCGCAAACGAGTTTTGCCAAAAGCTCGCGCTTTGCGGCATAGTGTCCGCCACCGAATGCGTCAACAAAGTGAATTGCGGGCGAATCGTTCGGTTTGTCGGCAGCCTGAATACCGCCCTCTGCCATCATTGTGTTTGCATCGCCCATGCGAAGCTTTGTAACGATCATTGCCTTTGCGCCGGCATTGTCTGCCTCGATTGCAGCCGATGCGCCTGCTCCGCCGCCGCCGATAATTAAAACGTCAACGTCGTATTTAACATTGTTTAAATCAATGTCTTCGGGCTTAATGCGGCTGTGTGCCGAAAGCATTTCGCAAAGCTCATGAGGAACCTTTTCGCCCTTGTTTGCGCCGACTTTTAAAACTTCAAATTCGCTTTTTTTATAATCGGGATGATAAGCTGCCAAAAGGTCTTCTTTTTCCTGTGCCGTCATGCGTTTCGGTTCGTATACGGTATTTTCTTTTCTTGCAGCCTCAACGGCTTTTAAAGACTTTTCAAATTCTTTTGAATACATATCTTGCATCTTCCTCCTTACTTTTCAATCTCTCTGTTGTTGTAGAGTTCTTTTATTTGATCAATCGGTTTTTGCATAAGATCTTCAATAAGCTCTGTGAAGGTACCGTCATTGATCTCACGAACGCGATCCTCCAAGTGCTTTGTTTTCGGAGCAAGATACTTTCCGTTTAATCTTCGTGCAAGCATTGCAACCTGCGGATGCGAAATCCCCGCAGGACAGCGGGAGGAACAAACTCCGCACATAACGCAGTCAAACGACTCTTCCGCACAGCGCTCAAAATCGCCGCGCTGAGCATATGCTATATACTGCATAACGTTAAGGCTCTGCGTGCAGCTTTTTGTGCATGCATTGCAGCCGACGCAGGCATAAATTTCAGGATACAGCTGCATCATTATCTGCTGAGTCGGGCTCACTTTTTCAATATTGTAAACCTGCTTAACAAGCGGGAAGAACGGAAGTGTTGCCACATACATGTTATCTTCAACCTTTGTCTGACATGCAAGACAGGTTTTAAGTTCTCTGTCGCCTTTTATGCGGTAAATTGTTGCACAGGCGCCGCAAAAGCCGTTGCGGCAGCCGCAGCCGCGAACGAGCTGATAGCCGGCATATTCCATGGCGCGCATGATAGTTAAATTGTCCGGTACTTTATACAGCTTTCCGAACAGGTAAATGTTAACCATATTTTCCATACTGATTTCCAAAGCCTTTCTGCCCACAAAAAATAAAATATCGCTGCGCTTTATCTGTGGGCGGATAATGCGCTTTTAAAAATTTTAATATTCGTTCGGAAGTTCGTCTAATTCGTCACAGCGAAAAACCGGTCCGTCTTTGCAGACATATTTTGAACCGATGTTGCATCTTCCGCATTTTCCTATACCGCATTTCATGCGAAGCTCCATTGTTGTATAAACCTGAGTTTTGTCAAAGCCAAGCTCCTGCAAGCCTGCTAAGGTAAACTTGATCATAATCGGAGGACCGCACAAAATTGCCGTTTTGTTTGTCGGGAAGTTAAGTTCTTTAACATAATTCGGAACAAATCCCACATGACCGTCCCATTCGGGCTGTTCGCGGTCAATCGTAAGATAAACGTTAACTCCCGCATCGTTTGACCATTCGTCAATTATTTCTTTGTAGTCGACCAAATCCTGCATACTGCGCGAACCGTAAACAATATCTATTTTTCCGTAACGGTCGCGGTAGTGGCGGCAGTAGTTTATAACCGAGCGCAGCGGTGCAAGGCCTATACCGCCGGCAATAAAGAGCATATCCTGTCCGGCAAATTCCGTGTCAACCGGAAACGCATTGCCGTAAGGTCCTCTTATTGTAATCTGCTGGCCAACCTCCATAGAATGAAGCCATTCGGTCACGCAGCCGCATTTTTTAATGGAAAACTCCATAAATTCAGTATTTGTAGGCGATGATGTAATAGAAAACATTGCCTCGCCGACTCCGGGAATAGAAAGCATTGCGCACTGTCCCGGTTTATGCTCAAAAGCCTTTTTGCCGTCCGGCGTTACAACGCGAAACGTTTTAACGTCCGGCGTATCTATTCTGATATCTGTCACAACGCCTATCTTTGGGATAAGAGGTTCTTTCATATCAACCATTTTTCTGCCCTCCCAGCTTTTTCATAACTTTCACAATATTCATCTGTATAGGACATTTTGCCATACATCTTCCGCAGCCGACGCAGGAGAAAAGTCCGTCGTTGTTTGTCGGATAGTAAACAAGTTTGTGCATAAAACGCTGGCGGAAACGCTCGAGCTGTGTAAGTCGCGGCTGTCCTGCCGACATTTTTGTAAATTCCGAATACATGCAAGAGTCCCAGCAGCGGAATCTCTTAACGCCGTGACCGGTGTTAAAGTCTTTTATATCATAACACTGACATGTCGGACACACGAACGTGCATGTTCCGCAGCCCAAACACGACTCCGAAAGCTCGCCCCACTCGGGTGCGTTAAAGAACTCAGAGGTTTTTCCGCTGCCGAATGCGTCTGCCTTAAGGTTTGCCAGAGGCAGTTTTTCATATCTTTCGGAAATTAATTTCTTTTGCTCGTCAACATCTTTTGTATCCGCACTCTCCGTCACGTTTTCAAGTGCGCCGAGGAGCTTTTCGCCCTTATCGGTCTTAGCGTCCAGATAAAGATAATCGTCTGTCTTGTAGCAAACTATATCTCCGCCCGGATTTGCCGCGTCAATGTCAAAGGTTTTGCAAAAACATGTTTCAACGGGCTTTGTACATGCAAGCGACACAATAGTCGCATGATCTCTGCGGTTTTTATAATAAGTGTCAACCGGATCTGCTAAAAATACGCGGTCTAAAACTTCAAAGCTTTTAACATCGCATCCGCGAACGCCGAATATAACAAAATCTTCGCATTCGCTACGTGTGTCGATAACTTCAATGTTTTTGCCGGAAACCTTAAAATCCATAAGATTTTCGGTTTGCGGAAAGAAAAAGTCCTTTGCGCTCCGAACGGTGTTTAATGCGTCCGAAAGCTTCTTTGAGCTTTCCCATTTTTCAAACTTTGCCCCGCCCTTTGTGTCAACGGGCATATAAAGAGTGTTTGTTTCTGAAATTGCACTAAAGAGAGTGTCTAAGTTTTTGTTTGAAATTTTACGCATCTTCATCACCCCTTCTCACCGCGTCGCCGGGTTCAATATCGTCTGTTGTATAGTTTACAATCGGCGCTCTGCTGCCAATCTCGGCGCCTGCCTGATAATCGCCGTAGAAAGTATCAATATCTTTTATAAACTTACGGTTTAAAAGGTGCAGCGGAATGTTTTGCGGACACACTCTTGAACATTCGCCGCAGTCTGTGCAGCGTCCGGCAACATGAAACGCACGGATTATATGAAACATTTTTTCTTCAAATGAGTTTGCGGCAGCCTTGTTTTCAACTCCCGACTCCGGATTGTTAAACACGCATTTTTCGCATGTGCACGCCGGACAAACATCTCTGCATGCGTTGCAGCGTATGCATCTTGAAAGCTCGCCCTGCCAGAATTCAAAACGCTCGTCGGCGCTCATTTTTTCAAGTTTTTCAACTTCGTCAAATCTTTTTGAGTCTAAAACCTCACCTGTATCCGACAAAAGCTCATCATATGCAACATGTTTTTTCGATTTGCAGTTTAAGCATCTCTCTGAAAGAAGATCTTCTTTATTTAAAATAACGTTTCCGTCATAGAGAGTGCTAACAACAATTTTGCCGTCTTCTGATTTAACCGAAACAATGCCGTTTGCGGCATCTTTTAATTTCTTTATGTCAATCATGCCGTCACACGAAACGCCGACAGCATAAGCCTTTTCTCTGTCAAATCTGTGCTCTGTAAGAAGCTGGTTAAAGCTGTAGGTGTCGCAGGGTTTTAAAAATACCAGAACCTTGCTTTCACTTTTTGCCGTTTCGCGGATAAGATATTTTGAAAAGTTTGCTGCGCAAAAATCGCCCCAGACAAAATCCTTTTCAATTTCTTCTTCAGTGAGGAACACTGCGGGGGTGATATCGTAGTCAAATTCGCCGGTTTTCCAGCCGAGTACGCGGTCAACCGCTCCGCTTTTAAGCATTTCGCAAGCTTTTTTCACAAGAGCCTCGCGTTTTATTTTCTGCATCGCAAATCCTCCAATCTCTTGTTTTCGCCAAGTTCGGCAACAGTTTTGGCAAAATCATTCATCGTTGCGGCAAACTTTGCACCTTCTGCCGCACTAACCCACTCAACGCGAGTACGTTCTTTTTCAATGCCTAAATAGTCGAGCATCGAAAACAGCAGTGCCATACGGCGGCGGGTGTAGTAATTGCCGGACGTGTAATGACAGTCGCCCGGGTGACAGCCGCATATTATAACGCCGTCGGCGCCTTTTTGAAACGCGCGCAAAATAAACATGGGGTTTACTCTGCACGAACAGGGCACGCGAATGATTTTAACGTCTGCCGGATAGTTTAATCTGTTGTTTCCTGCAAGATCGGCGCCGGCATATGAACACCAATTACAGCAGAATGCCACTATAAGCGGCTTATATTCAGTTATTTGCATATCGCATCTACCTCCGCCATAATTTGTTTGCTTGAAAATCCTTTAAGATCCATAGCCCCTGACATACAAGCTACCGTACAAGCGCCGCAGCCCTGGCACACAGCCTCATTAACCGACGCTACGCGGCGGACTTTCGTTGTTCTGTCCGGCATACGGAACTCTTTGTCGATATATGTTATTGCTCCGTACGGGCAAACCTTTTCGCAAGTCGAGCATCCGTTACACATCATCTCGTCTGAATGAGCAACGCACGGGTTACCCAAAAGCTTGTCTTTGCACAAAAGACCTATAACCTTTGAAGCCGCAGCTCCCGCCTGGGAAACCGTTTCGGGGATATCCTTCGGACCCTGGCACGTACCGGATAAATAAACTCCGGCAGTCGGGCTTTCAACCGGACGAAGCTTAGGATGCGCTTCTGTAAAGAAATCGTTTGTATCCATGCTTGCCGTGAGCATGGTAGCAAGAGGTCTTGCCGATTTGTCAGGCTCGATTGCAGCAGCCAAAACAACTAAGTCTGCGTCGATGTGAAGCTGCTTTCCGTCTATCAGATCGGAAGCCTGAACTTTAAGCGTTTTGCCTTCGGGCGAAACCTTTCCGACCATACCTTTAATATAATGAACGCCGTATTCTTCAACCGCACGGCGGTAAAACTCATCAAAGTTTTTGCCCGGAGTACGAACATCTATATAAAATACATACACTTCGGTGTCCGGATATTTGTCGCGGATAAGCATTGCATGCTTTGCCGTGTACATACAGCATATCTTTGAGCAGTACTGCTTGCCCTTTTCTGCACAGGCTTCGCATCTTGAACCAACGCACTGTACAAACACGATTGTGTGCGGATGTTCATTGTCGGACGGACGAAGAAGCGTTCCGCCCGTGGGGCCTGCCGCATTCATTAAACGCTCAAGCTCAAGAGAGGTTATAACGTCTTTCGACTGCGAGTATGCAAATTCGTCAAACTTATCCATAGAAATTGGATTAAATCCTGTTGCAACAACTATAGCGCCGTACTTTTCGTTTACAAACTCGTCTTTTGCGTTATAGTCTATTGCTCCGGCGGTGCACATTTTTGAACATACGCCGCACTTGCCGGTTTTAAGCATTGTGCAGTAGTTTGCGTCAATTGTTGCAACCTTCGGAACTGCCTGCGCAAACGGAATATAGATTGCGCGGCGCGTGTCCATACCGAGGTTAAACTCGTTTGGAACTTTCTTTTGCGGACATTTTTCGGTGCATATTCCGCAGCCTGTGCAAACGTCCTCTTTAACATATCTTGCCTTGCGCTTTATCGTAACGTCAAAATTTCCGACAAATCCTTTAACATCGGAAACCTCCGAGTATGAGAAAATGCGGATGTTTTCATTTTGAGCCACATCAACCATTTTAGGCGTTAAAATACATGCTGCGCAGTCGAGCGTGGGGAACGTCTTGTCAAGCTGCGCCATCTTTCCGCCGATTGTCGGCTTTGTTTCAACAATATCTACCGGGAAGCCTGCGTCTGCAATGTCAAGCGCAGTTTGAATTCCGGCAATACCTCCGCCTATAACGAGCGCTCTTTTTGTTACCGGGCTTTCGCCGGGGGTGAGCGGTGCGTTCAAATTAACCTTTGCCACAGCCGCTTTTGCTAAAATAATTGCTTTTTCGGTGCCTGTCGGCATCTCTTTATGAACCCATGAGCATTGCTCACGAATATTTGCTATTTCTACCATATACGGGTTAAGTCCTGCTGCCGCAGCGGTTTTTCGAAACGTTGCCTCGTGCATACGCGGCGAACATGAACAAACAACAATGCCCGTAAGATTGTTTTCCTTAACCGCATTTTTTATCATGTCCTGTCCCGATTGGGAACACATATACTGATAATCGGTTGCAAACACAACACCCGGTTCGCTTTTGATTGCCTCCGCAACGGCTTTAACATCTACCGTGCCGGCAATATTTGTACCGCAATGGCACACAAAAACTCCAATTCTCTGCATGGTTTGCGTCTCCTTTCTATTTCGAATACTTGCGCAGTGCGCTCATAAGCGCCTGCTGCGGAATTTCATCATCTGCTAATTTTGCAATGTCATCAGCGCTCATGTGGTTAGCGCCCTTGGGACGGATTGCCAGAAGTCTTAAAGCTTCTATAAGTTTCGCCGGCTCAACGCCTCTCGGACAGCGGTCAACGCATGCAAAACATGAAAGACATTTGTAAACCGAGTTTGACTGCAAAAGCGGTTCTATCTCGCCTGTTTCAACCATATACACAAACTGATGAGGATGATACTGCATCTCGTCATAGGAAGGACATGTTGCCGAACATTTGCCGCATCTCATGCATTTTCTTGGGTTAACGCCGCTCATGGCGGCAATCTGCTGTTTCAAGCTTTCGTTTTTACTTGTCATCTCCGGCCTCCTTAACTCCAAACGCCTCGGCAAGAAGCTCCGTAAAGTAAACAACGGGAACCTCGCTTTCGCTCTTTATAAGGTTGTATTTACAGAGCGGACAAACCGTAACGATAACGTCCGCACCGTGATTTTTTGCGCTTTGGGAAACCGAAAGAGCCTTGCTTTTTGCCAAAGGTGCGTCCTCTGCAATCACATATCCGCCGCAGCATTCGTTTCTTTTAGGATAAATAACCGGTTCTGCTCCGAGCGCTTTTATAAATTCCTCCATGATTGTCGGGTTTTCCACATCGTCAAATTTCATAACTTTTCCCGGACGCAAAAGCATGCATCCGTAATATGCGGCAATTTTTCTGCCGGTAAGCGGATTTTTAACCGCCGCTTTTATTTTTTCAAAACCAACTTCATTATAAAGAAGCTCCAGATAATGATAAACTTCGGTTTCACCGTTATACGGCTCAAATTCGCCGCCGTCCTGTGCCATGTAGTTGTTTACTTTAAAAGCAAAATCTTCGTTTGTCTGCATGGCGTTGTTTGTTTGTTTTATCACGTTATGACAGGCTGAACATACAGTAACCAAAGGCATGTTTTCTTCTTTTGCAGCTTTTAAAGCGCGCACGCTTGCAAGCTTTGAAGCTATTTCATCGCTCGAATTTATAAAAACGCCGCCGCAGCATTGCCAGTTTTCAATCTCGCAAAGCTCAATGCCTAAAACTTCGGCGCATTTTCTTGCATAAAAGTCAAGCTCTTTTGCCTTTGTTTTTAAAGTACAGCCCGGAAAATAACTAACTTTCATTGCTGACTCCTTTCCAAAATCAATATCTTAATCTCACACCATCTGCTCGGGGTGGAACACTTCGTCAAATCTTTCTTGCGTCAAAAATCCAAGTTCAACGCAAGCCTGTTTTAAAGAAATGTTATCTTTAAAAGCTTTTTTTGCTGTTTTTGCAGCGTTTTCATAGCCTATATACGGGTTGAGAGCCGTAACAAGCATAAGCGAGTTGTGCAAATTGTGATACATTTTATCTTTGTTTGCGGTTATTCCGACAGCGCAGTTATTGTTAAACGAAACAATTGCCTCTGCCAACAAACGCGCCGACTGCAAAAAGTTATAAGCTGCCACCGGCATGAACACGTTAAGCTCAAAATTTCCCTGTGATGCTGCAATTGAAACTGCGCAGTCATTTCCCATTACCTGTACGGCAACCATTGTAACCGCTTCGCACTGCGTCGGGTTAACTTTGCCCGGCATAATTGAAGAACCCGGTTCGTTTTCGGGAATATGAATTTCGCCGAGGCCGTCTCTCGGGCCGCTTGCCAGCCAGCGGATATCGTTTGCGATTTTTAACATATCGCATGCAGCCGCTTTGATTGCGCCGTGTGCAAAAACTATTTCGTCTTTGCTTGTGAGAGCGTGGAACTTATTTTGGGCCGTAACAAACGGTTTGCCCGTTAAATCGGAAACTTTCTTTGCAACAAGCTCGTCAAAACCTTTTGGTGCGTTTAAGCCTGTTCCGACAGCCGTTCCGCCCAAAGCAAGCTCATAAAGCGGCTTTACTGCCATTTTTAAAAGCTCGGCGTCTCTTTCAAGGCTTGAGCGCCAGCCGGAAATCTCCTGGCTGAACTTAATGGGAGTAGCGTCCTGCAAATGCGTGCGTCCCGATTTAACAATTCCTTCGTTTTCTTTTTCAAGTCTTTTAAATGTAGCTATAAGCATCTCTATTGCCGGCAAAAGCTTGTCTTCAATTGCAAACACTGCGGAAATATGCATAGCTGTCGGGAACGTATCGTTAGACGACTGGCTCATGTTAATATCATCGTTCGGATGGCAAATCTTTTTTTGAGCAATCTGGTTTGCGCGGTTTGCGATAACCTCGTTTGCATTCATGTTAGACTGTGTGCCCGAACCTGTCTGCCAAACAACGAGCGGAAAATGGTCGTTTAATTTTCCTGCGATAACTTCGTCGCATGCTGCGCATATTGCGTCTAACTTTTCCTTCGTCATTTTTTCGCTTTTAAGCTCTGCATTTGCAAGAGCGGCAGCTTTTTTTAATATTCCGAACGCGTGTGTTATTTCTCTGGGCATTGTTTCAATGTCAACACCTATTTTAAAGTTTTCATGGCTTCTTTGAGTCTGCGCTGCCCAGAGGCGGTCGGCAGGAACTTTCACTTCACCCATGGAATCGTGTTCTGTACGGTAATCCATTTTATTTCACCTTTCTTTTATTATATATCAAGATTTTTTATAACATCTTTTAAAGTATCTGCACTGTAACGAAGCTTTTTAACTTCTTCATCGGTAAGCGGAATGTTTACCTTGCCTACTATGCCGTTGCTGCCGACCATGTTAAGTGTGCTTAAACATACGTCGCTGATTCCGTATTCGCCGTGCATCATGGTAGACACTGTCATTGTTGTGTCGATACCTGTTAAAATGCATTTGCATATATGACATACCGAGATTGACACTGCATAGAAAGTTGCGCCCTTTCTTGCAATAACTCTGCCGCCGGATTTTCTTACATACTGCTCAACTTCTTCAAAATCAAGCTCGGGATTTGTAACGCCGGGAGTGGTTATAAGCTTTGAACATTCCTCAATCGGAACGTTTGAAATGTTTGCCACAGACCACGGAACGAACGAAGAATCGCCGTGCTCGCCGAATACATATGCATGAACATTGCCCTGATTAATGTTGTAGTATTCGGAAAGTCTCGAACGCAGACGCGCTGTGTCTAAAATTGTGCCCGAACCGATAATGCGGCTTTCCGGCAAATCCGAAAACTTGTTAAAAGTATATGTGAGTATATCAACAGGGTTGCTGACTATGATATACGAAGCCTCCGGAGCGTATTTTGTGATTTCCGGAATAATTGACTTTGTGATGTTAACGTTTGTCTGCGCAAGCTCAAGTCTTGTCTGACCGGGCTTTCTTGCAATACCGGAAGTTAAAATAACAATGTCGGAGTCTTTTGCATCGCGGTAATCGCCGGCATAAATCGAGCAGGCACCGCAAAAGGGCGTACCCTGTCTTATGTCGAGAGCTTCTCCCAATGCTTTTTCATTGTTAATGTCAATCATAACAATTTCGGAAGCAAGCCCCATAACTGTAAGCGTGTAAGCAATTGTTGAACCGACGCTTCCGGTTCCTATAATAGATATTTTGTTCATAATGCACCTCTCATTCTACATTTTCTGATATATTATAACACAGTATGTCAAGCGTTGGAATTGCCAATTTGGCATACCGCTATTATATTTATCGATATATATATGTCTGATTTAAAAAAGTATAAAAAAATCATCGAAAAAATCTTACTTTTCAGTAATTTTTTCGATGAAAAATTCATTTGTTTTACCGCAATAGTAACAAACAAAAATGCAGCACTTGTTAAATTTTTGTCAAACCCTATAAAATTCATGTTTTTTGTTTAAAAATTCAAAATAAAAATCACTAAAAATGCTTTTTTGATATATGCGTCCGAAATTGCTGCAAAACCGGTTATAAATCGTAGGTCATAGTTGTTTTTCCGCTTAAATCTTTCCACAAAAACTCGCCGTTTTCAAATGTCATATATCCGTGATGGCTGCCGTTTTTCGGAATGGAAACCGAACCGGGATTTAAATATGTATATTTTTCATGTTCGGTGCATTTCGGAATGTGCGTGTGGCCGTTAAGCAAAATATCGCCGTTTTTAAGGGGCGGCAGATTATTTTCGTTATATATGTGGCCGTGCGAAGCATAAACAAGCCTTTCTTTAAATTCCAAAATTGCATAGTCTGCCAAAATCGGAAAATCTAAAACCATTTGGTCAACCTCTGTGTCACAGTTTCCTCTGACGCAAAGTATTTCGTCTTTCATTTCATTAAGATAAGATATAACCTTTTTTGGCTCATATCCTTCAGGAAGGTCGTTTCTCGGGCCGTGATACAAAATATCGCCGAGCAAAAGAAGTCTTTTTGCATTTTCTTTTTTATACCGGTCAAGCAAAAGTGCACAAAAGTGTGCGCTGCCGTGAATATCCGAAGCAATCATATATTTCATAGCTTTTATTCCTCCGTCATAATTTTGCGTTTCACTTCAATAAGCTTTTCAATAAACAAATTGTCAAGTTTTGAAAACGAATAGCCGTTTTTATGTATCAAAACGTCTTTGAAAACGCGGTTGTTATCTTTTATATCTTTAATTATAAGCCCGTATTTTTCTAAAAAGGCGGGCGAAAGATTTTCGGAAAGCATAAAGGTTTTGTGGTTTTTGTCTAAAAGTTCAAACTGCTGTGCTCTGTCATATGAAAAAATCCTTTTGTAAATCCCGTCCGAAAGCTCGTCTTTTTTCACTTCCGAGGCAGGAAGCGAGGGAACATATTCTTCTGTGTGGGTAATTTCTATATAATCTTTCAAATCGTCAAGATAAACAAAATTGCTTTTTGCCAGCGGGCTTTTGCCGCTAAACACAATTTTATGTTTAAATTCGCACACCATCTCGTAATCAAGGCTTTTTTCGTCCATCATTGTTTTATAATACCTGTCGTATTTTTCGTTGTATCTGATAACGGCTATTCTGCAATCGTCCTGCAAAACGCTGTTTATAGCTTCATATGCGCCGGTTTCTTTATAATGAATTTCCAGACCCGCATTATCGCTTAAAAATTTTGAAAATTCGCAAAAAGCCTCTGAAATATAATTTGAACCCGGAACGGAAACCGAAAATTTCTTTCGCGAGTAAACGCCTTTTTTAAAGGTGTTTTCAAGAGAGTCCACCTGTTTTAAAATTTTTTTTGCGTATTCGGCAAACACTTCTCCCTCAGGCGTGAGAGTCATGCCCTTGGCGCTTCTTTGAAAAATTTTTATTCCCAGAGATGTTTCAAGATCCTTTATTGCGCGGCTCAGATTCGGCTGACCGATAATCAGTCTTTCAGCAGCCTTGTTTATAGAGCCGACCTCGGCAACCTCCAGTGCGTATCTTATGTGCAGCAAATTCATAAAAAAGTCTCCATTCCGCTGTTTGTGTTTTTGCAAGCTAAGTATATCACAAGCAAACAAAAAACACAATATTTTCCGAAAAATTCTTTGCTGTAAAATAAAAAATTTTTCATTCGACAAAAAAACTCTTGCATATGCGCCAAAAACAATGTATAATGTATTGTAAATGTATATTATGCCAAATATATGTTATATTTTATTGAGGAGGCGCATTTTAATGAACCAACAAATGATTATGCTTATAATTTTGATGATTGCAATGTTTGCCATCATGATTATTCCGCAGAAGAAAAGAGAAAAACAAAAACGTCAGATGCTTGCTGCTTTGCAGGTTGGCGACACGATAAGAACAATCGGCGGTATTATAGGCAAGGTTGCAAAGGTTAAAGACGATGAAATTCTTATCTACACAGGTATTGTCGGAAACCCGTCCGAGCGCAGCATGATGCGTTTTGCAATCGGAGCGGTTGAAACGGTTGTAAAAAAAGGCAGCGGCTCAAAAGAGGCTGTTGAAGACACGGACGAAGAAAAAGAAGAAGAAACCGAAGAATAATTTTTTGGTGAATAAATAAAAACCCTTTTGAATATAGTGGTATTAATCATTATGTTTAAAGGGGTTTTTATTTTGAAAAATATTTTCGGCATTAAATCGGCAAAGGCGGTTTTAACAGGAGCCGCAAGCGCAATTTTATTAAGCGTTGTTATGATATTTATTCTTGCGTGGATTTTGTTTTCGTCATCGTTGTCCGAAAAGGTATCGGATGCGGCAGTTTTGGCAATAACAATTGCAAGTGCGTTTTTTGCGGGATTTTTATGCGCAAGAATTAATAAGGCAAACGGTATGGTCTTGGGGCTTGTTTCGGGTTTGATGTACCTTGTTATGATATATGTAATTTCCTGTTTTTTTGGTATGAGGGCGGATTTTAGCACAGTGTGTGTTTCAACGGCGGTTTTGTCTTTGATATGCGCCGCTATAGGCGGAATACTCGGCGTTAATATAAAAAGAAAACAAAAATGAAAGTAAAAATGGAAACAGCGCAGTGCAATGCACTGCGCCGTTTAGGGTACGAAATTAATAATGACTTTTGCGGTATATTTTAAGTATATATAACCCCGTTGCCTATTAAAGTTTTGTTACATTGGCAGCCTGGGGGCCTTTTGCGCCGTTTATAACTTCAAACTCAACTGCAGCACCCTCTTCGAGAGTTTTGTAGCCTTCGCCCTGGATTGCAGAAAAATGAACGAATACATCTTCGCCATCCTCGCTCTGAATAAAGCCGTAGCCCTTCTCTGCATTAAACCATTTTACTGTACCTTTTTGCATTTCTTTGTTCCTCCAAAATCTTTTTATGCAGCTTTTTGCTGCTTTGATAAGTTTAACACAAATTAGTTTTTTTGTCAACTGATTTTTTATATAATCAAGATAATTTCATCGACAAACTATGCGTTTTGCTCTTTGGGCTTCTTCATTGTAAGAGAAATTCTTTTCTTTTCGGCGTCAACCGATATAACCCAAACCTTAACAATGTCTCCAACCTTTACAACCTCGCTCGGATGCTTTATGTATCTGTTTGTTATCTGAGAAATGTGAACAAGTCCGTCCTGATGAACGCCTATATCAACAAATACCCCGAAATCTATAGCGTTTCTGACGGTGCCGGTAAGCTCCATGCCCGGTTTTAAATCCTTTAAATCCATGATGTCGCTTCGTAAAAGCGGAGCGGGAAGTTCGTCACGCAAATCGCGTCCGGGCTTTAAAAGCTCGTTTGTAATGTCTGATAAAGTCGGCATGCCGATGCCGCACTCTTTTGCAACCGCATCTTTTCCCTTTAGCTTTATCATGTCCGGCAAAGAAGACAGCGAGCCGTTTTTAACATCGTCTTTGCTAAAGCCGAAAAGCTTTAAAAGTGCGCCCGCCGCACCGTATGACTCCGGATGAACGGAGGTGTTGTCAAAAATGTTTTCCGATTCCGGTATTCGCAAAAATCCGGCACACTGCTCGTATGCCTTAGGACCTAATTTATTTACCTTTTTAAGCTCGCTTCTCGATTTGAAAGAGCCGTTTTCTTCTCTGTATTTTACAATATTTTCGCATACTGTGCCGCGCAGACCGGACACATAAGATAAAAGCGGAGCAGACGCCGTGTTTAAATCAACGCCCACTTTGTTTACGCAATCCTCCACAACTCCGCCGAGCGTTTCGTCAAGCTGTTTTTCGGGCATATCGTGCTGATACTGTCCGACGCCTATGGATTTGGGATCTATCTTAACAAGCTCTGCCAATGGGTCCTGAAGCCTTCTTGCAATGGAAACCGCACTGCGAAGCGATACGTCAAAATCGGGAAACTCCGCCGCGCCAAGCTTTGAGGCGGAGTAAACCGAAGCTCCTGCCTCGTTTACAACCATATAAGAAAGTTTTTTGTTGTCGCTTTCATATATTTCTTTTATCAAATCGGCGGCAAAAATCTCCGACTCCTTTGATGCAGTTCCGTTTCCTATAGATATAATGTCAACATTGTATTTTTTAATAAGTGTATGAAGCTTCTTTTTTGCCTCCTCGGTTTTGTTTTGCGGAGGTGTCGGATAAACAACTGTTGTGTCTAAAACCTTTCCCGTTTTGTCAACAACCGCTATCTTGCAGCCTGTTCTGTATGCAGGGTCAAGCCCTAAGGTAACTTTTCCTTTAATCGGCGGCTGCATAAGAAGATTTTTAAGATTAATTCCGAAGTTTTTAATAGCCTGTGTGTCCGCTTTTTCGGTAAGATAATTTCTGATTTCTCTTTCAAGCGACGGGAATATAAGCCTTTTGTACGCATCCTCTATGGCTTCAAGGTATAAAGCCGCGGTTGATGCATTTTCGTTTGTGACAAACATATCGTTTAAAACTTTTAGTGCGTATTCTTGCAAAATATCAACCTTTACGCTTAAAAAGCCTTCTTTTTCGCCTCTGTTTATTGCCAAAATTCTATGGCTCGGTATTTTTAAAACAGGCTCTTCATATTCGTAGTACATAGAGTAAACGGAGTCTTCATCTTTTGCCTTTGCGGTAACGATTTTTGCCGATTTAAAGAAAAGATTTCTCAGGCTCTGTCTTGCCTCGGCGCTGTCCGAAATGCTTTCGGCAACAATGTCTTTTGCGCCGTCTATGGCATCCTGCGCCGTTAAAACGCCTTTTTCTTCGTTTATAAATTCTTCCGCTTTTTTATTGATGTCACCCGTGAAAAGCTGCAAAAGTATAATGTTTGCCAAAGGCTCAAGCCCTTTTTCTTTTGCCATGGTGGCTCTCGTGCGCTTTTTTTGCTTAAACGGACGGTATATATCTTCAAGCCTTGCAAGAGTTTTTGCCGAAGCTATATTTTCCATAATTTCGTCGGTCATTTTTTCCTGTTCGGTGATTGAATTTATAACCTCTTCTTTGCGCTTTTCAAAATTGCGAAGATAGATAAGTCTTTCGTTTAACTCTCTTAAAACCTGGTCGTCACATGAGCCTGTGAGCTCTTTTCTGTATCTTGCGATAAAGGGAATAGTGTTTCCCTCGTCGATAAGGTTTATAATGTTTGATGCGTGCTGCTCTTTTATTTTAAATTCTTCCGATAAAACTTTTGCGTAGTCCATTTTTTTCTCCTCTTTTAAATTAAATCAACCCTGTTTCTTATTTCGCCTGCAAAAAATGCCTTTATATTTTCTGCAATTTCTTTAATGCAGCGCTCTCTTGCCTCGTGCGCACCCCATGCCATGTGCGGCATAAGACACACGTTGTCGTAATTTATTATATCGTAATACGGATGATTTTCGCAAAGAGGCTCTTTTTCGTAAACATCAATTCCGATAGCGCCGAGACGTTTTTGCTTTATTGCTGCGGCAAGCGCCGCTTCATCTGCCACGGCTCCGCGCGCCACATTAACAAACACGGCGGTTTTCTTCATTTTTGCAATGCGATCTTTGTTTATAAGGTTTTTTGTTTCGTTATTTAAAGGCACATGAACGGTTATAATATCCGATTTTTCAATAAGCGTATCAATGTCAACCGTTTCAAATTCCGTGTCCGGCGTTCTTTTCGAGCATATAACGCGACACCCAAAAGCTTTTGCGATTTTTGCCGTTTTGCGCCCTATGTTTCCGAGCCCTATAATGCCCCATGTCATGGAGCTTAGTTCGTGATAAACGGGCTTTAAATAGTTATGCAGTCCGCTTTTTGTATATTGTCCGCTTTTTACATAGTCGCGGTATTCTTTTACATGTGTTATAAGGCTTAAAACCATTGCGACCGTCACCTGAGAAACGCTGTCGGTTGAATATCCTTTAACGTTGCAAACCGCAATGCCTCTTTTTTGGCAGTAAGAAACATCAACATTATCATATCCCGTTGCCGTGATGCAAATAAGCTTTAAGTTTTTTGCATATTTTAAATTTTCTTCGTTTAAAACAACCTTGTTTAAAACAACAACGTCAGCTGTCTGTATGCGATTTTTAACTTCTTCTTTCAGCGTTGTTTTATAAATAACCGTGCTACCGGTTTTCTCAAGCGGCAAAAGGCTTATATCCTCTCCGAGAGTTGCAGCGTCTAAAACAACAATTTCCATAAGTGTTCACCCCGTTTGTATGTCTTTGGATATATTATATCACAAAAATTAAAAAAACTCAATAGAAGAAAGCAAGCAAAAATCAGCATATTTTTTATATATAATTGTTGCGGTTTCGGTTTTTGTGTGATAAAATGAAAAAAATAAATACAGGAGAAGTGACATGGCAAAAGAAATTATATTAAAAAATAAATATTTAGAAATTAAAATCACGGACTGCGGAGCGGAGATGACAAGCGTTTGCGACAGCGAAAATATGCAGTATATTCATCAGAAAAATCCGTTAACGTGGGACGGTCAGGCACCGGTTTTGTTTCCCGTATGCGGGCATATGGCAAAAAAACAAATCGTTGTAGATAAAAAAATATATGATATACCGCTTCACGGCTTTGCAAAAGACAGCGTTTTTGAGGTTTTAAGTCAAAGCGAATGTGAGGCAGAGTTTTTGCTTGTATCAAATGAGCAAACAAGAAAAATGTATCCTTATGATTTTAGCTTTTTGATTGGCTACCGTCTGGAGAAAAGAAGGCTTGAAATAACATATGAAGTGACAAACGAGGGCGAAAAGGATATGTTTTTTTCAATCGGTTCGCATGAGGGGTATGTTTTAAAAGACGGACTGGACGGATGCGAAATAATTTTCGAAAAAAAAGAAGAAAAACCGTACTATTTTGAAGAACACAGCTATGATTTTGACGGATTTTCCCATAGCGGTACAAATGCTGTGCTTGAGCTTTGCGGCAAACTGTTTGAAGAGTCGAAAACAATTGTTTTTGAAAAAATAAAAAGCGACAGCGCAGTTTTAAAGGATAACAGCGGAAAAACTTTGGCAAGAATTGAGTTTGGCGGATTTGACAACCTTTTTATATGGACTTGCCCAAACAGCGACTTTATATGCATAGAACCGTGGTGCGGAATGGCAGAATACGATATTTTACCCGAGGATATAAGCCTGAAACCTTACATACAAAAACTAAAAAGCAAAGAGCGTTTTAAAAGAAAACACGCAATAACTTTCGGAGAATAAAAAATAAAGCTTTGCCGTAAAAATATAAAAACGGCAAAGCTTTATTTAATTACATTTTGCTGAGCTCTTTAGCACAATCGTGGCAAACGTTTTTGCCTTTGTAAACCATAATGTCTTTTGTCTCTCCGCAGAAGCAGCAGCAAGGCTCATACTTTTTGAGGATAATTGTGTTATCTTCAACATAGATCTCCAAAGAGTCCTTCTCTGCGATGTTGAGAGTGCGGCGCAATTCGATGGGAAGAACAATTCTTCCAAGCTCGTCAACTTTTCTTACAATACCGGTAGCTTTCATTTTTTTAACTCCTTTCTGTCAGCATTAAAGGACGATAACCGACGTCCTTTAATGCCGATACCACTGAATTTATTTTGCTGCTATTCAACATAAGCTGTCATTTGTTTATATTATACTACATCTTTTTGGATATGTCAAGACAAATTTTTACTTTATTTTCCTAATTATTTTGAAAATTTTTTTTGTTTTCTGTTATTTGTGCTATAGACAAAATTTTTTTCGTGTGATAAAATGTTTAATAGTGTATTTTAAAACAGGCGAAAGGGGCAAAAAATAATGAATAAAATTCAAAGCTTTACGGTAAATCATTTAATTTTAAAGCCGGGACTTTATGTTTCGCGCGTTGACGGTGACATAACAACTTATGATTTAAGAACAAAAACTCCGAATACGGACGATCTGATGGATAATTCAACCATGCACAGCTGCGAACATATGCTCGCAACATTTTTAAGAAATTCAAAAATAAAAGATGATATAATATATTTCGGACCTATGGGCTGTCAGACGGGATTTTATCTTCTGGTGAGAAATGCGAATCACAAAGAAGTTATAGAGGTTTTAAAAGACTGCCTTGAAAAAACCTGTGCATATGACGGCGAGGTTTTCGGAAAATCCGCAGTCGAGTGCGGAAATTACCGCAATTTAGATATTAACAAGGCAAAAAAGCAGTGCGCCGATTATTTAAACATTATGAAAGAAGTAAACGAAAATTCGCTTTGCTATGATGAGTAAAATATAAAGAAGGGGTTTTTAATATGATAGGAATTATAGGCGCGATGGACGTTGAAGTTGACGCGGTTAAAAATTTGCTTGAAGAAAGAAAAAACGAAACGGTATCTTCGGTTGAATTTGCAAAAGGAACAATAAGCGGACATATGTGCGTTGTTGCAAAGTGCGATCCGGGAAAAGTGAACGCGGCGGTTTGCGCCCAGAGCATGATATTAAAATACAAGCCGGATATGATTATAAATATAGGCGTTGCAGGTTCGCTTTCAAACGAACTCGACATAGGCGAGATTGCAATAGGCGAAAGCAGCGTTCAATACGATATGGACACAAGCGCTCTCGGCGATCCGAAAGGCTTTATATCGGGAATAGGCTTAACTTATATTAAATGTGGTGAAAACATAGTAAAAAAGCTTAACACTGCCGCAAAAGAAGCAAATTTAAAGCACTGCACCGGAAAAATCGCAACGGGCGACCGCTTTGTCGGCGATGATAAAACAAAAAAGGAAATAGCAGACGAATTTTCGTGTATAGCCTGCGAGATGGAGGGCGGAGCAATCGGCCACGTCTGCGCATTAAATAATATGCCCTACGGAATACTGCGCGCAATTTCAGACAAGGCAGACGGTTCTTCAAAAATGGATTACCCGGCTTTTACAAAGCTTGCCGCAAAGAACTCGGCCAAAATTATTCTGGAATTTTTAAAGCAAATATAAGAAAAAAATTGTCTGTAACGCCGCACGGCGCCGCAAAACCGAAAAATAAATTGTAAAATGTGCTAAAATTTTTGAATTTACTTGACTTTTTCGTATAATTTGGTAAACTATATAGTATGGAAAAGATTAAGTTGATACGTTTTTTTCAAATTACTATATAACCGGGAGGTTTGATCATGAAAAATACAGAAAAAACCATGGAGAAAATAGTTGCCCTGTGCAAAGGCAGAGGCTTTGTATATCCGGGCTCCGAGATATACGGCGGTCTTGCAAATTCATGGGACTACGGCCCTTTGGGCGTTGAATTTAAAAATAATGTTAAGCGCGCATGGTGGAAAAAATTTATTCAGCAGTCGCCGTATAATGTAGGTCTTGACGCTGCAATAATTATGAATCCGAAAACATGGGTGGCATCAGGTCATGTCGGAGGTTTTTCCGATCCGCTTATGGACTGCAAGGAGTGTAAGGCGCGTTTTCGTGCAGATAAGCTTATTGAGGACTTTATGTTTCAAAAAGGCGAAAGCATAACGGTTGACGGCTGGAGCAACGAAAAAATGCTTGAATTTATAAAAGAAAATTCAATCCCCTGTCCCGAATGCGGAAAGCACAACTTTACCGATATAAGAAAGTTTAACTTAATGTTTAAAACTTTTCAGGGCGTAACGGAAGACTCCACCTCCGAGCTCTATTTAAGACCGGAAACGGCACAGGGTATTTTTGTAAACTTTAAAAATGTACAGCGTACATCAAGAAAGAAAATTCCTTTCGGCATAGGTCAGGTAGGAAAATCGTTCAGAAATGAAATCACCCCCGGAAACTTTGTTTTCCGTACGCGTGAGTTTGAGCAGATGGAGCTTGAATTTTTCTGCGCTCCGGGAACAGACCTCGAATGGTTTGCATTCTGGAAAAAATACTGCATGGATTTTCTGTTAAAGCTTGGCATAAAAGAAGAAAACGTTCGTTTCAGAGATCATTCTAAAGAAGAACTTTCTCACTATTCAAACGCAACAACGGATATTGAATTTGTGTTCCCGTTCGGCTGGGGCGAGCTTTGGGGCGTTGCCGACAGAACAGACTTCGACTTAAAGCAGCACAGCAAATTCTCCGGAGAAAACATGGAGTATACTGATCCTGTTACAAATGAAAAATATGTTCCTTATTGTATCGAACCGTCGCTCGGCGCAGACAGAGTTGCGCTTGCGTTTTTGGTTGACGCATACGACGAGGAAACTTTGGAAGGCGGAGACACAAGAGTTGTTTTAAGACTTCACCCGGCATTAGCTCCGATGAAGGCTGCCGTTTTGCCTCTTTCCAAAAAACTTTCCGAAGGTGCATTAAAGCTTTATAACAAGCTTTCCGAAAAATATCAGATAGAGTATGACGAGTCCGGTTCAATCGGCAAGCGTTACCGCCGTCAGGACGAGATCGGAACTCCGTTTTGCATTACCTATGATTTCGATTCCGAAACAGACGGCTGCGTAACGGTCCGCGACCGTGACACAATGGAGCAGATAAGAATTAAAATGGACGAGCTTGATAAATATATCGAAGAAAAAATTGCGTTCTAATTACGGGATTTAGTTAAAAAACATACATATTTTCATTTTATGAATTTGAAATTATGCGTTTTTTATAAAAAATTCATTGACTTTTTTGAGTTTTGACAGTATAATAGTCTTATGTGACTAAATTTTAAGGAGGAAAATTACAAATGAAAGCAAAAAGTATTATAGCTTTGCTGCTTACCCTTGTCATTCTGGCAGGCATAACCGTAGTGTCACTTTGCGGTTTGAATTTATTTGATAAGCAGTATTACACAGGCGTGCTTCAAAAGGGCGGTCTTAACCTGGGAATAGACCTTGCCGGCGGTGCGTCGATAACATTTAAAGCAACAAAGGACGATGTGTCCGATAAAGAGATGGAAGCGGTTGAGGCTGCAATGAATTCGCGTGTGTCGAATATGGGATACACAGAAGCAAACATCACCCGTGACCAGTCTGTTCCCGGAAGAATTACAGTTGAAATCCCCGGACTCACAGACACAGAGGAAGCAAAGGTTTTATTGGGATCAACCGCAGCGCTCACATTCAGAGACAGCACGGGCGCAGTTGTTCTGGAAGGTAACGATATTGACACGGCTTCCGCTAAATACGGCAAAACAAGCGAAACAGGCACAAGCGAAAACTATGTTGAGCTTAAGCTTAAAACAGAAAGCGTAAACAAATGGTATGAAGCAACAAAGGCAAATGTCGGAAAACCGATTTACATTTTCCTTGACTATGATGAAAGCCTTTCGCTCGATCAGCAGGCGCAAAACGCCGTTTCTGCTCCGAACGTTAACAGCGCAATCAATTCGGAAACATGTATCATAAACGGTAACTTCGATCAGAAGAGCGCAAAGCTTTTGGCAAGCCAGATAAACTCCGGTACACTTCCGGTTGAGCTTAAAGTTGAAAGCGAAAACGTAATTGGTGCTTCGCTCGGCGAAGGCGCACTTGATTCTGCAATGAAGGCTGCCGGCATCGGTATTTTGCTTGTTATGCTCTTTATGCTTATATTCTACAGACTTCCCGGTCTTGTAGCGGATATTGCCCTTGTTGGTTATGTTGGATTTATATGCCTTTGCTTAAAGATATTTAACGTTAACTTAAGCCTTTCGGGTATCGCAGGTATTATACTTTCAATAGGTATGGCAGTTGACGCAAACGTTATTATATTTGAAAGAATTAAAGAGGAATTAAACCTCGGCAAAACAACAAAATCCGCAGTTGACGCCGGTTTCCACAGAGCGCTTTCCGCTATTTTGGACGGAAACATCACAACTCTTATAGCAGTTGTTGTGCTTTATCTTTCGGGCGTATCAACAGTACGCGGCTTTGCGGTAACTCTTGGTTTGGGTGTTGTTTTATCAATGCTCACAGCAGTTGTTATCACAAGACTTTTGCTTAAACAAATCGTAAATCTTAATGTTAAAAACCGTGCACTCTACGGTGCGAAAACTGTAAAGAAAGAGGGAGGAATGGAAAATGCTTAAAATCTGTAAGAATAAACTTTTATTTTTAATACTCCCTGTTGTAATTATAATAGCAGGTATCGCAGGATATTTTATCCACGGCGGTTTTAAACAGGACGTTGACTTTGCCGGCGGTTCAACAATACAGTTTCATATGGGAAAAAATCTTTCCGATGCGGAGAGAAAAACAATTGAAACCGCAGTTAAAGACGCAGCGGGAATTGAAACAGCTCCCCGCGTTCAGATGACAGGCACAGGCTTTGAAGATGTTTTGATTAAAACAAGCGAGCTTAACGACGATCAGACAAAAGCAGCATTTGAAGCAGTTAAAGCAGCTTTCCCCGAACAGCTTAAAGACACAACCTTTAACGATGTTTCAAATTCGCTTCAGACAGCAAGCTATGGTAACGAAATGAAGAGAAAAACATTGTTGTTCTCGCTTATTGCAGCGCTTGCAATGCTTATTTATATTATTATCCGTTTCGACTGGAGAAGCGCTATAATGGCAGTTGTTTCGCTTGCAATTAACGTTATTGCAATGCTCAGCGCATATGCACTCTTTGCAATTCCGCTTTCTGCAACATTTATCGCAGCAATACTTACCATTATGGGTTATTCGATAAACGATACAATCGTTATATTCGACAGAATCCGTGAAAACACTAAGTTTGCAAAGAATATGACTCACAGCGAAATTGCCGACAAGAGCATAACCGAATCTTTAACAAGAACGATTAACACATCGGTAACAACTCTTATCACAATTGTTATTTTGTACTTTATGGGTGCAACAACTCTTAAAGAGTTTGCTCTTCCGATTATTATCGGTATAGTTGTTGGTTCTTACACTTCAATCTTTGTTGCAAGCCCCTGGGTTGCAGCATGGAAAGATATTGCAAGAGAAGCTCAGAAAGAAAGAGCAGCAGCTGCAAGAGCTTCCAAAAAATCCGGCAAATCCAAAAAGTAATTTTAAACTTAAAAATTTTAAGAACAAGCAGGAGCCGTTTTATTGCGGCTCTTGTTTTTTTATATAAGTGCAAAATGCTAAAAAATCTGAAAAAATGCAATGAAAAAATAAGATTTTGTTATTGACTTTGCGTCTGCCGTATAGTAGAATAAAATTGCTTTAACTAACAAATAAGGGAGGGTATATTTATGCCGTATATTGAAACTCAGACAAATAAAAAAATAACACGTGAGGATTGTCTTAAACTAAAATCGCTTTTGGGCGAGGCAATTGCAATAATTCCGGGAAAATCGGAAAATTGGCTCATGCTTAATTTTAAAGACGAACAGAAAATGTTTTTTAAAGGCGAAAGCGTTGAAATGTGTTATGCGGAGGTAAAGATTTTCGGTTCATGCGAAAAAAAAGACCTCGAAAGCTTAACTAAGAAAATGTGTGAAATATATGAAAGCGTTTTAAAAATAAAACCCGAAAATGTTTATGTAAAATATGAACTTGTGGACAACTGGGGCTGGAATAACGCCAATTTCTAAAAAGAGGGGGATTAGTAAAATGAAATTTTCAAAAAAATTCGTGTCGGAGGATCTTGAGCGGTCAACCTTTTTAAAGCATGTTGCCGCGCCTGTTTTCAGAAAGAGCTTTAACGTTACGGGCGACATAAAACGAGCAGAGATTTTAATTTGCGGACTTGGATTTTATGATTTGTTTATAAACGGAAAAAAGATAACGAAAGGCTTTTTGGCGCCGTATGTTTCAAATCCGGATCACATTATATACTATGATAAATACGATCTTGCGCCGTATATTAAACAGGGTGAAAATGCAATCGGCATTATGCTCGGCGACGGTTTCCAAAACGGAAAAACGCGCGTGTGGGATTTTATGGACAATGTGTTTAACGCCTCGCCGCGCCTTGCGCTCACGCTTGAGATTGAAACAACTATCGAAAGCATAAAGCTTGACGCATCAGATTTTAAATGCAAAAAAGGCCCTGTTACCTTTAACGATATGAGATGCGGAGTGCATTTTGACAACCGCCTTTATGAAAAAGGCTGGGACAATGCCGGATATAAGGAAGATGAAACATGGCACGAGCCGTTAGCTGTGATGGATTTGCCGAGAGGAAGGGCAAAAATCTGCGAGGCAGAGCCTGTAGTTGTGAAAAAGGAGATTAAAGCCGTAAGCATAAAGAAAGGCGAGCTTTGCGGATATAAAGAAAGAGAAGATGTTACAGCAGGGCTGTACGGGCAAAAACCGCCTGTTAATCCGCCCGAAAGAACAGGCGGATACATATTTGACTTCGGCGAAAACAATGCCGGAATTTTCAGACTCAAAATAAAGGGTACTCCCGGCCAGAGAATTGACATTCAGTGTGCAGAAAAACTGACTGACGGCAAAGTTGATTATTCAAACATTAATTTTTATCCGAACGGATACTCTCAAAGAAGCGTTTATATTTTAAGCGGCGAGGGAGAAGAAGTGTTTGAGCCGATGTTTGCATACTTTGGTTACCGTTATTTATATGTTTCGGGCATAACCGAAAAACAGGCAACGGACGGGCTTTTAACTTATCTTGTTATGAGCAGCGATTTAGATGAACGGGGCGGATTTGAGTGCTCTGACGAAATTGCAAACAAAATATGTGCGGCAGTAAAGAGAAGCGATATTTCAAACTTTTATTACTTTCCCACCGATTGTCCGCACAGAGAGAAAAACGGCTGGACGGGCGATGCATCGATTTCCTCCGAGCATATGATTTTAACTTTAACTGCTGAAAACAGCTGGCGTGAGTGGCTAAACAACATCCGCCTTGCACAGACCGATGAAGGAGAACTTCCCGGCATTGTGCCGACGGGCGACTGGGGTTATGAATGGGGCAACGGCCCTGCATGGGACAGCGTTTTGTTTAATCTGCCGTATATGACATACAAATACCGCGGTGAAACCGAAGTTATTAAAGAAAACGCTCATGCGATGATGTCTTATCTTGAATACATTTCAAAAAAGCGCGATGATGAAGGTATTGTGGCAATAGGTCTTGGCGACTGGGTGCCGGTTGACAGAGGGTGTGACGATTATGAACCGCCATTAGGCTTTACGGACAGCCTCATGGTGCTTGATATGTGCCGAAAGGCAGAGGTTATGTTTAACGCGGCAAAGCTTTTCTTAAACAGCGCATATGCCAAAAACCTCGGCGATCAGATGTATGGTGCGATAAGAAACAAATACATAGATTTTAACAACATGCTTGTTTGCGGCAACTGCCAGTCGTCGCAGGCATTGGCGATTTATTTTGATGTGTTTAAACCGGCTGAAAAAGCTGAGGCGTTTAAAAGGCTTTTGGAAATAATTAAACAGGATAATGAAAACATAACCTCCGGATTTTTGGGGCTTCGGGTTATTTTTCATGTGCTTTCACAGTTCGGCTACAGCGATTTGGCATATAAAATGATTACGAAGAAAGAAGCTCCGTCCTACGGAAACTGGATAGAACAGGGCGAAACAACGCTTTTGGAGCAGTTTTGGACAAAAAAAGAGTTTGCTGCGTCTAAAAACCATCATTTCCTGGGTGATGTTATACAGTGGTTTATGCGTTATCCCGGCGGAATAAATGTTATAAATAGCAAGAGCGTGAAAATCAAGCCATGCTTTGTTAAAAAGCTTAACCACGCAAAAGCATATCACATTTTGCCGGACGGCGAAGTGTCGGTAAAATGGGAAAGAGACGGCGATGCGATAATTTTAAGCGTTTGCTGTCCCGAGAGCGTGAAGTGCGATATAGAGCTTGACAGCGGATATATTTTTGAAAATGAAAAGAAAAGCTATATAAACGGCGCTGTAAAAGAGGCAAAGGTGATAAGAAAAAATGCTTGATGATTTGTTAGAAACAAGAAAAATTCCAAAGATTTTGCCGAAAACGGATAAAATTTTAAAAGACCGGTGGGACATTCGCCGAAAAGAAATTCTGGCTTTGCTTCAAAAGGAAGAATACGGATACATTCCGCCTGCGCCGAAAAACCTTACTTACAGCATACAAAGCGTTGACAAGCGTTTCTGCGCCGGCAAGGCGCCGAGGCAAAACGTTGTTTTAACGTGCGAATTTGAAAACGGGAAAACGTTTTCATTTCCGGTTTGCGTTGTTATTCCGAAAGGCATAAAAAACGTGCCGTTTTTTGTGAGCATAAATTTTGAAAACACTTATCCTAATAAATATCAGCCGACGGAGGAAATCACAGACAACGGGTTTGGCATTTTGTCGTTTTGCTATAAAGACATAACAAGCGACGATAATGACTTTTCAAACGGTCTTTCAAAAATATTTTATCCAAACGGCAAAAGAAAAAACGATACCGACTGCGGAAAAATTGCTATGTGGGCATGGGCGGCAATGCGCGTTATGGATTATGCACAGAAGATAGATGTGCTTGATTTGTCGCGCGGCGCGGTGACAGGTCATTCAAGGCTTGGGAAAACCGCGCTTCTTGCAGGGGCTTTGGATGAGAGATTTTTTATGGCAATGTCGAACTGTTCGGGGTGCAGCGGTGCGTCTTTGAGCCGCAAAAACAAAGGCGAAACGATCCGCGCGATATGCGATGTGTTCGGGTATTGGTTTTGTGAAAACTATAAAAAGTATACAGATAATGAAAACTCTCTTGGGTTTGACCAGCATTTTCTTTTAGCAGCGCTGGCGCCGAGAAAGCTTTTCGTGTCGAGCGCAAAAGAAGATTTATGGGCAGATCCGGAAAACGAGTTTTTAAGCTGTGCGGCGGCGAGCGAGGTTTATGAAAAGCTTGGCATAAGCGGACTTGTCTGCAAAAACGAAATTCCCAAAAAAGAAGAATTTTTCCCGGACGGCAATATCATATATTGTCTGAGAGACGGCATGCACTATTTTAGCCGTGAGGACTGGAAGCGTGTTATGCAGATTATGAAAAAATAAAAATAAAAAATCCGATGCATTTTTTGATATGCATCGGATTTTTTAATCTACTTATTTATGCGAAATACAAACTTGCATATTCCCCTGAGCGCCTTTGGAACCGTTATAATTTTTACTTTCATAAAAATGAACCTCCGCATAAAATTTTTGTTTGCAATTTTAATATATGTGCGGCGGGGAAAATGTGTTCATTTATTTTTTATTTGCGCGAGGTTTTGTATTCGCCGCGGCTTATTATATATTCTGCCATTTCAAGAGCGCAGTTATAATCACGCACGGACTTTTTGTCGCTGTCCAGTAACGGACGGATTACTATATAAACGTCCGACGCGTCAAAATTAAGCAAGGGGTTGTCTTTTAAACAAATGGCATATACCTTGCCGTTCGGGTATTTTTTTGTTTGTGCGTCCGTGTAGCCGTATTTATTTGCAAGCTCGGTTAAATCATAGAGTGCCTGATCGTCCTCGCCCGTGCCGACATATGGTTCTTCTTTGCCGTCGCCGAACAAAAACACCGAAGCGTCGCCCGAACGGACATAAATATCGGCTTTTTCAATTTCGGCTGCGGCAGCTTCGTTATGCGCGGCGGTTTCGGAATCGATAAAAAAGCTTTTGCAGTATGTTTTATATTTTTTATCGCCGTTAACGTCGGGCACAACGCTGTCAAGCTTAGTTTCAAGATCGGAAAGCGCATTTTCCATGATGTTTGTTTTGCCGCTTATATATAAAATAGAAAAATCATAGCGCACTTTGGTTACCTGTTCATATATAAAAACCGAAAGCAAAGACAGCACAAAAACGCCTATTATAATATGTATTTTATAGTGATACCAAATATTTATAAACCATGCCTTTGAAAAAGGTTTTAAATAGTAAACCCGTTCTTTGTTCAAAAATTATCACCTCTGATTTTTATCTTTTGCAATATCACGATGACTTATAATAGCGTTATAGCCCTGCTCTTTTAAATATTCATATAACTTTATTGCGAGCGTAACGCTTCTGTGCTGACCGCCCGTGCAGCCAACGCCTATAACAAGCTGGGTTTTGCCCTCTTCTATGTAATAAGGAATAAGATATTTTATCATATCTTTAAGTTTGTCTAAAAACACGTTTGTCTGTTTAAAATCCATAACATAATCCTGTACGCATTTTTCAAGCCCGGTGTGTTCTTTTAATTCCTCAATATAAAACGGATTGGGTAAAAACCTGACGTCAAAGACCAAATCTCCGTCTATTATTATTCCGTATTTAAATCCGAACGACGTAACGTTTATCACAATTCCGCCGGACTTGCTGTCGCCCTCAAAAAGCTTTTTAACTGCCTCTTTAAGCTGTGAAACCTTAATATTCGAAGTGTCTATAACATGGTTGGCACACTTTTTGACATTGTTTAAAATAGCGCGTTCGTTTCGTATACCGTCTAAAAGCGGTGCGCCGTCTTTTGCAAGAGGGTGCATGCGTCTTGTTTCCTTGTAACGCTTTACCAAGGTGCTGTCGTCGGCTTCAAGGAAAAGAATTTCAAATTCATAATTAAGCTCTTTAAGATAGTTAATCTGGCTTAAAAGCTGATTAAACATATCACCGCCGCGGATATCTATAACCATCGCGACTTTATCTATTTTTCCGCCGGAACTGTAACAGATTTCGGCAAACTTAGGCAAAAGAACAGGCGGCATATTATCGATACAATAGTATCCCAAATCCTCCATACATCTTATAACCTGGGTTTTTCCCGCACCTGAAAGTCCGGTAATAATTATAAATCTCATTTAAATCATCTCCTTAAAGCAAAGCACCTAAAAGCCTATCATTTTCATTTCACATTCAAGCTCGACTCCGAATTTTTTAAAGACCTCGTTTTTTATGTGGTCTGTAAGTTTTATTATGTCGTCGGCGGTTGCTCCGCCGCGGTTTATTATAAAGCCCGTATGTTTTTCGGACACCTGCGCCGCGCCGACCGAATACCCCTTTAGTCCTGCCTGTTCTATAAGCGCTGCCGCAAAATAGCCTTCGGGTCTTTTAAATGCCGAACCGCACGACGGATATTCAAGCGGCTGCTTTTCGCGGCGTTTGCGCGAAAGTTCTGCCATTTTTTCATAAATTTCTTCTTCGTTTTTATGCTCTAAACAAAACTTACATGATAAAATTATTCCGCCGTTTGTGTTAAATACACTTTTTCTGTATCCGAAAAGGCAGTCGGCGCCGTCAAGTGAAGAGATGCTGCCGTTTGGTAAAAGATATGTGACCGTTTTTGCAATATCTTTAATTTCGCCGCCGTATGCGCCCGCATTCATATACACGGCTCCGCCTATACAGCCCGGAATTCCGCTTTCGCATTCAAGACCGGAAAGCGAATGTGCGGCGGCTTTTTTTGCGACTGCCGATAAAAGCGCTCCGGCAGAGGCGGTTAAAATATTATCGGATATTTTTATGTCCGAAAAGTTTTTGCTGATTTTAATTATCACGCCTTCATAGCCATTGTCGCTCACAAGAAGGTTTGAGCCGTTGCCTATAACATAATAGGGAATGTCAAAATCTTTGCATGTTTGGGTTATAAATGCAATTTGCTCTGCAGTTTTCGGTTCGGAGAGAATTTTTGCATTTCCGCCTATGCGGTACGATGTGTGTTTTTTCATTGGTTCATCGCACACAAAACAAATATTTTCTTTTGAAAGCAAATCCTTTAACTGCGCAAAGTCCATACAAGCCTCCGAAATTTAGTTTTGTTTTCCCAGAAGAGCTGCGCCGATTATGCCGGCATCGTTGCCGAGCTTGGCAATTCTTATGTCCGTTTCGGGAACAAAACGGGTGTAGCTCTTTTTAGCTGCCCACTCTTTGATAGGATCAAGCAAATAGTTGCCTTCTTTTGAGATTGCTCCGCCTATAACGAGAACTTCGGGCTGGAATATGTTTATAACAGAAACTATACCCTCTGCAACATATTTAATATATTTATCAACAACCTCCTGTGCGGCTTTGTCGCCCTGTTTTGCACAGTCGAAAGAGGTTTTTCCGTTTACCTTTGAAAGGTCGCCGTCAACCATTTTAGCCATCATGGAGTCGGGGTGTTTTTCAATTGCGCGCTTTGTTTCGCGGATAAGCGCCGTAACCGAAGCGTATGCCTCCCAACAGCCGTCTCTGCCGCATGTGCAAGGCTCGCCGTTGTCGGTCATAACCTGAAAATGTCCGATTTCGCCGGCTGCGCCGTTAAAGCCTTCGTAAATTCTTTTGTTTATAATAATTCCGCCGCCGACGCCTGTTCCGAGAGTGATGGCAATCATGTCTTCAACGGAGTCGTCGCCTAAAACCATAAATTCGCCGAGAGCGGCAACGTTTGCATCATTTCCGATATACACGGGAAGGTTGATGTATTTTTGAATTTCCTCTCTCATCGGCACTTTTTCAAAGTTGATGTTGTTTGCATATACGAGTATGCCGTTTTTGGAATCGCATGTTCCGGGCGAACCTATACCTATGCTTGAAACGTCTTTTTCAATGTCATAGCCTGCATCTTTTGTAACTTTTATTGCAAGCATTGCCATATCCTTTAAAATTTCGCTGTAGTGGCGCTGGGCACCTGTGGGAACGCTGCCCGATGCAATAATTTTATAATTTTCGTCTACCAGACCGACTTTTATGCCTGTGCCTCCCAAATCAATACCTATGTACATAATAAAATCTCTCCTTTTTAGTTTTTTATTTTAAAGACCTATAATCATTTTTCTTTTCCGCAGTATGGAAAGAAAACGCTCAAGGTTTAGGTTTGCTATAAGTTCCTGCGGAAAATCAATCTGTTTAAGCATTGACACTGCCTCAGAAAAATTTCCCACGCTTTGCGAGAAATGTGCGTCGGAGCCGACAACAACATAAACTCCCATCTCGGCGCATTTTTTTGCTATATTGATGCAGTTTTGAATACTGCCCTTTCTTATAAGATGCGAATTGTTGTTAATTTCAATCATCTTATGTTCTTTTTTTGCCTTTTCAAGCACGGCGGCTATATTGTATTCGTAGTCGGGAGAGCCGCTGTGGCCTATAATATCGACATACGGATTATCCAAAACATTTAAATATGCCTGCGTGTGTGCCTTTTTGTTTATCGGTTCAAACAAATCCCTGTGTATTGAAGCAATTACAACGTCAAGCGATGATAAAACGTCCGGCGGCAAGTCTATATTGCCCGCAGTATCTAATATGTTTACTTCTGCGCCGATTAAAACCTTAACGCCGTTTACCGTGCGGGGGATGTTTTTTGCGGCGTTTAAAAAATGCCACATATGGGGCGAATCGGGCATTGCCGGCGCATGGTTTGTCATTGCTATTGCCTCAAGGCCGATTTCCTTTGCATGTCTGATGTTTTCTTCAAGGGTTGAATAAGCATGAGACGATGCGGTAGTGTGAGTGTGTGTATCTACTAAAATTTTCATTTTTTTAGCCTTTCTGTCTGCAAACTAAGCAGAATATTTGCTGTTTACTCGTCTTTTCCGAGCTGATTTGTAAGACGGTTGTTTAATTCCTCTGCGGCATTATAGCCCATTCTTTTCTGACGGTTGTTCATTGCCGCAACCTCAACTATAATTGCAAGGTTTCTGCCGGGGCGGACGGGAATTGTGACCGAGGGAATATCTATGCCTAAAATATTTGTGTATTCGTTTTCAAGACCAAGCCTGTCATAACAGCGGGCTTCCTCCCATGGCTCAAGATGAATAATCATGTCTATTTTTTCGGTTTCCTTAACAGCTCCCATACCGAAAAGACGGCGGATATCAACTATTCCGATACCTCTTATTTCTATAAAGTGCCTTATAATTTCGGGTGCGGAACCGACTAAGGTTTTGTCGGACACTCTTTTTATTTCAACTGCGTCGTCTGCAACAAAACGGTGACCTCTTTTAACAAGCTCCACTGCCGTTTCGCTTTTGCCGACTCCGCTTTCTCCTAAAATCAGCACGCCCTCGCCGTGTACCTCAACCAACACGCCGTGGCGGGTGATTCTCGGCGCAAGCCTTATATTTAAATAGCTTATAAGGGCGCTCATAAACGCCGATGTGTTTGCTCCGCTTCTTAAAATTGAAACGTCAAACTTTTTGGCAGCTTCCAGAAGCTCGGGAAAAACCTCGAGCGATCTTGTTACAACAATAACAGGAATTTTTGTTGACAAAAGCTTTTCAAAGCAGTTTGTACGCTCCTCGGCAGAAAGACGGCGCAGATATGAGATTTCAACCATTCCCAGTATCTGAATACGCGCCTCGCCGAAATAGTCAAAAAAGCCGACTATCTGCATACCCGGGCGGTTAACTTCGCTTGTTGTGACCATAACATCTTCAAAGTCGTTTGATTTATAAACGGTTTCCAAATCAAACTCCTGTGCCACATCTTTTAAGGGCAAAACAAATTTTTCATTGCTCATAAGCTCAATCCTTTCACAAGTCTGATTATGTTTTGTACCTATACAGCCTTTATTATACACCAAAACAGACTTGTTGTAAACAATTTAAAGTAAATATATTGCAAATTTTTATCTTTGTCTATCTTCTTTGTCTTGTTGCTTCATACATCAAAAGCGCGCCGGCAACGGAGGCGTTTAAGCTGTTTATATGGCCCTTCATCGGTATACGCACGCAAAAATCGCATTTTTCTTTAACAAGTCTTCCCATACCCTCACCCTCGGAGCCGATAACAATTGCAAGTGCGCCCTTTAGATTTGCGTCATACATTTCATATTCGCCCGAAGCGTCCGTGCCGCAAATCCAAACGCCTTCTTTTTTTAAGGCTTCAATCGTCTGGGCAAGGTTTGTCACTTTGCAGATTCTCATATATTCGGTTGCACCTGCGGCGGCTTTTGCGCATGCTGCCGACAGTCCGACGCTTCTGTGCTTCGGAATTATAACGCCGTGTGCTCCGCAGCATTCGGCGGTTCTTATAATAGAGCCTAAGTTATGCGCGTCGTTTAAGCAGTCGCATATTATTATGAGCGGATCTTCGTTTTG
This sequence comes from uncultured Clostridia bacterium, assembly GCA_934457145.1. GTDB lineage: Bacteria > Bacillota > Clostridia > UBA1381 > UMGS1253 > CAKSHP01. The sequence goes on from CAKSHP010000001.1 coordinate 126,295, forward strand.
CTCTTTTGCATAGTTTAAAATATCTTTAACCGAAACATAGGAGGCTGCGGCTGTGTATGCGATAACGCCCTGGTGCGCGCCCGTTTGGCTTATCTGGTCAAGCTTTGCCCTTTCGGCAAACGATACAAGAATTTTCTTTTCCTTTGCCATGGCAATGATTTTTGAAACAGAGCCTTTGTTTTCGCCTTTTGAAATTAATATTTTATCTATCTGACGCCCGGATTTTAACGCTTCAATCACGGGGTTTCTGCCCTCTAAGATATCATCTCTTAAAGCAGCGTCTTCATTGTTTTTCATTTGGTTTTTATCCTTTCAGGTAAAATTTTTATATATCAGACAAATTTTTTGTATATACAAACTTAGGCAAAACACAGCTTTGCCGCGTTTTGCCTTTTGCAAAAATATATTTTAAATTTTATTTTATGTTTGACATATCAAACTGGTCATGGATTGCCACAACGGCTTTTTCGGCGTCTTTCCGGTCGATAAGAACCGACACTTTAATCTCGCTTGTTGCAATCATGTGTATGTTTATATGAGCCTTATATAAAGCTTCGAACATGCCCGACGCAACACCGGGGTTTGTAACCATTCCGGCACCGACAATGGATACTTTTGAAACATTGCTGTCCCAAACGATATCTTTTGCGCCGATAACGGCTTCGTTGTCTTTTAAAACTTTCAGTGCGTCGTCAAGGTTTGACTCGGCAACCGTAAAGCTTATATCTTTTGTTCCGCTTCTGCCAACGGACTGAATAATTAAATCCACATTTATGTTATGCTTTGCAAGCAGCGAGAAAGTCTGGAACGCTTTCCCGGGAGTGTCCTCCACCTCTATAAGAGAAATTCTTGCAGTATCGTTATCGCGTGTTACGCCTCTTACCAACATTTTTTCCACGTTGCTTACCTCCTTGACAATTGTGCCGCTAGCCTTGTGCAGACTTGAAAGCACCATAAGTTTAACATTATATTTTTTTGCCATTTCAACCGAGCGGTTGTTTAAAACGTTTGCTCCGAGACTTGCAAGCTCAAGCATTTCATCATATGAAATTTCGTCAAGCTTTGCAGCCGTTTTCACAATTCTCGGATCGGTTGTGTACACGCCGTCGACATCTGTGTATATTTCGCAAACATCTGCTCCGAGCGCCGCAGCAAGAGCAACTGCACTTGTGTCGCTTCCGCCTCTGCCGAGAGTTGTTATATCGTCATATTTATTTATTCCCTGAAATCCCGCAACAACAACTATGTTTCTTTTGCCGAGTTCAAGCTCAAGTCTTTCGGTGTTGATTTTTGCAAGACGGGCTATGCCGTAGTTTGCATTGGTTGTCATTCCCGCCTGCCAGCCGGTAAGCGATATAACCGGAAATCCCAAAGACTCTATCGCCATTGCAAGAAGCGAAATTGAAATCTGTTCGCCTGTTGACAAAAGCATATCCATTTCTCTTTTCGACGGTTTTTTGTTAATTTCTTTTGCTTTTTCGATTAAATCGTCGGTTGTGTCGCCCTGAGCCGATACAACAACGACAACGTCGTTTCCCTGTTTGTAAGTGTCTGTTATTGTTTTTGCAACGTTAAACACTCTCTCGGCATTTGCAACCGAGCTGCCGCCAAATTTCTGAACAATTAAACCCACTTTGATTGCCTCCTTAAAATTATTTATGCCATAACTCTTATGCAGCTTATTTTTTCAATACCTGCGCCGTTTAATTTTTTATCTAAAATTTCTTCTTTTTCCTCGTTTGTTATAAAGCACTTGTCGCAGCCGTCTATAAACTCGGCGCCTTCAAATATTTTGCCTGCCTTTGCGCGGCAAGGTTCTTTCGTGCGGACAAAAAGCTTAATCGGAGCCTGTTTGTAATCAAGCACGTAATCATCTTCCGACTTGGTCCAGACATAATTTTTATTTTTGCTTCCGCGCACAATATCTATAACATCGCCCATAACTGCGCTTGCCGTCGGAAGTTTGCCGGCGCCCGGTCCGTAAAACATAACGTCGCCTATTGCGTCGCCGCGAACCATTATTGCGTTAAACACGCCGTCCACTCCGGAAAGCGGGCTTATCTCGGGAACAAGCATCGGAGATACTCTGCATAAAACATGCTCGCCTATGCGTTTTGTGTAGCCTATAAGCTTTATAACATAGCCGAATTTTTCCGCAGCCGCAACATCGTCTAAGGAGATGTTTGTTATGCCCTCGGTGTGTACGCGTGAAACGTCGACTGCTTTTCCGAATGCAAGAGACGATAAAATGCATATTTTTCTTGCTGCGTCATGACCTTCAACGTCCGCTGCGGGATTTTTTTCCGCATAGCCTTTTTCCTGGGCTTTTTTAAGAGCGTCTTCAAAGGTTGAAGAATCCTTTATCATCTTAGTTAAAATATAGTTTGTTGTTCCGTTTAAAATTCCGAAAATTTCAATAACCTCGTTTGCCGCAAGACACTCGTGAAGCGGACGGATAATCGGAATACCGCCGCCGACGCTTGCCTCAAACATATAGTTCACGTCTTTTTGTTTGGCAATGTCTAAAAGCTCGGTGCCGTGAACGGCAACAAGTTCTTTGTTGCTTGTGACAACGCTTTTGCCTGATAAAAGCAGCTTTTTTGTGAATTCATAGGCAGGCTTTGTTCCGCCCATTGTTTCAACAACGATTGAGATTTCGTCATCGTTTAGTATGTCTTCGAAATTTTTAGTGAATATTTCTTTTCTCGGGTGATCGTTAAATTCCCTTAAGTCCAGAATGCGCTTTACACACACTTTCTTCCCGCTGCGTTTTTCAATTCCGTCGGTGTTTTTATCGGCTATTTCATAAACTCCCGAGCCGACAACCCCGTAGCCCATTATTGCAATATTTATCATATATTTCATCCTTCCCGCATGAAGATTTTATTTGTTTACATTTTGCCGCGTTTAAGGCGCATTATTCGCCGGAGGTTATTTCCGCTTTTTTAACGGCTTCTATTGCACGCAGCTTTTTTAAAAGAAGGCTTGCGCTTATGTCCATGCCCTCAATTCTCAGGCTTATGGTTATAATTGCGCCGCCGTCTACCGGAATTGTCTGGTTAATGGTCAGCACATTGGTCTTTGCCGAGGCAAGCACTTTTAATATATGCGACAGAACCCCCGGTCTGTCGGCAACTTCAAAAAAAAGAGTTATTATGCTGTTTTTCCCGGCTTCTTCAACCGGAAACACACAGTCTTTATATTTATAAAACGCGGAGCGGCTTATTTTAAGCTTTTCCGCAGCTTCGCTTGCGGTTTTGCATTTGCCCGATTTTAAAAGCCTTTTTGCATCTAACACTTTTTTAAAAATCTCGGGCAGAATTTTAGAGTCCACAAGGAAATACACGGTGTCGTCTTTCACAAAAACATCAGCCTCCGTTTTGTGCGCTTGTGACGCACATTTGTCCTCTCGCAAAAGATAATAACATAAAAACCACATGAATGTCAAGGATTTTAGACAATTTTTTTGCGCAAAAAATAAAGGACTTTAAATTTTAGTGTAGAAATTATACAAGTAAGGCTGTTTTGGGAGGAATTTTTAATGGATACCAACAAAAAATTTTCAATCGCTCTTTTCGGGTTTTCCAAAAAGAAGGTTAATGAATATATTTTAGAATTGTGCAAAGATTTTTCGCAGCAGATAGAAGAGCTTAAAGGCAAGTGTGAGAAATATGAAAAAAGCATTGCCGAAAAGGACGAAAAAATTGCCGGGCTTGACCGCGAGCGCATGCATATTGCGGAAACTCTTTTAAAATCTAAATGCGAGGCGGATAAAATTTTGTCCGACGCACAGGAGCAGGCGGCAAAAATTACGCAGGATGTGCAAAATCAGGCAGAAACGATTTTGTCTGATGCAAAGAAAAATGCCGAGGAGCTTGTCATGCAGGCGCAAAGCGAGGCAAACCATGAAAAGCTTGAGGGAAAAAGAGCTGTTTCCGAGCTTGAAAAGCAAAAAGCATATGTTGCACAGTGCATAAATTCGTTAAAGCTTGATGTGCTTTCGGCATATGAGGTGTATATGTTAAAGCTTGAAAAATCAATGCAGCACAGCGGAGTTATAGAAGCAAAGGACGAATGTATAGAGGTTTTGCCAAACGGCGAAGAAAATGAAAATAAAAAGGAAAGCGAAGATAATTTAGAAGAGACTAATGCTTAAATAAAAGATATGAAGGAGTGTGCAAAATGGATTGGTCAAAAGCAAAAAGCTGGCTTATAGTTTTGTTTGCCGCGCTTAACGTATTTTTGATTATAATGCTTGTGTCCGCTGTGCGACACTCTTCAACCGTTGATAAAAACACTATATTAAAAACCGTGTCTGTTTTAAAGGAAAACGGCATAGAAGTAACAGCATCGCAGATACCCGATAAAATTCCGAGACTAAACAGCGTTGAGGTTAAAAATGCGGTTTCAAGCAAGGAAGAGTTTGCCTTGCGCGTATTAAAAGACGGATTTGAAAAACAGGGCGCAAACAGGTATGTTTCAAAAACGAAAACAAAAACGCTTTCTTTTGAGCAAAGCAAATTCATATACACAGACTCTGCCCCGTCGGATAACGGTTTAAACATAACAAAAAAAACCGCGCCGTCGGCAGCGATTTCATTTTTAAACGAAATAGGAATAACAACCGATTCCGCCGTTTATGAAACGGTTTTGACCGACAGTGGATTTTGCGTTAATTTCAGTCAGAAGCTTGATAAATACCCTCTTTTTGATTCGCATATTGAAGTGAAACTGTCGGAAAAAGGGGTTTTGTCGGCTGAGGGAAACTGGTTTGTGCCCTCATATGATCAGGATAATGTTAAAAGCGCAGCTTCAAGAGTGAGCTCTGCGGCGAGCGCCGCAATTGAGTTTATTTCAAATGAGCAGCGAATAAAAAACGGTTCCGACAAAATAAGTGAAATATCTTTGGGATACGCTGCCGGCGATGAAGAAGAATACCGCGCTCTTGCAACGGCGGTGCCTGTGTGGCAGATTAAAACGACGGACGGAAATGTTTATTATTTTGACGCACATTGATTTTTAAGAAACGGAGATTTTTAATGCACGACTTTTTACCCATAAATGCGCAGGAAATGAAAAAAAGAGGCTGGGACAGACCGGACTTTTTATATATAACGGGTGACGCATATGTTGATCATCCGAGTTTCGGACATGCCATAATTTCAAGAGTGCTTGAAAAAGAGGGGTTTAATGTTTGTATTTTGCCGCAGCCGGATATAAACGACGATAAAGCGTTTTTGCAGTTCGGTACACCGAGGCTGGGCGTGCTTGTAACGTCGGGAAATTTAGACTCTATGGTTGCACATTACACGGCGGCGAAAAAGCGCCGCAGCGACGATTTGTATTCCTCGGGCGGAGTGAGCGGAAAGAGGCCGGACAGAGCCGTTATAGCTTATTGCAATGCGGTGCGCCGCGTGTTTGGAGATATTGCGCTTATAATAGGCGGAATAGAGGCAAGTCTGCGCCGCTTTGCGCATTACGATTATTGGCAGGATAAGGTGCGCCGATCGATTCTTTTTGACAGCCGTGCAGACATTTTAAGCTACGGAATGGGCGAAAAATCCATAGCGGAAATAGCGCGCCTTTTAGACCGCGGCGTTCCCGTGAGAAAAATAAAATCAATAAAGGGAACATGCTGCATAGCAGATAAAAACGATAATATAAAAGGTATTATGATTCCCTCGTTTGAGGAGGTGTGCGAAAGCAAAAAAGCTTATGCCGCGGCTTGCCGCATCCAGTATGAGCAACAGGATCCGATCAGGGGAAACGCTTTAATTCAGCCGCACGGCGATAAGCTTTTGGTGCAAAATATTCCGGCGATGCCGCTTACTCAAAAGGAAATGGATGGCGTTTATGCGCTTGACTATATGCGAACGTACCACCCTTCTTATGAAGCGCTCGGCGGTATACCGGCAATAAGCGAGGTTAAGTTTTCCATAACGTCAAACAGAGGGTGCTTCGGAGCGTGTAACTTTTGTGCGCTGACGTTTCATCAGGGAAGAATAATTTCGGCAAGAAGCCATAAATCAATTATAGAAGAAGCAAAAAAAATAATAAGCGATCCCGATTTTAAAGGATATATCCATGATGTCGGCGGACCGACGGCGGATTTTAGAAAGCCGGCATGCCAAAAACAGCTTAAATACGGAGCTTGCAAGGACCGCCAGTGTCTTTTTCCGACACCTTGCAAAAACCTTGAGGCGGATCACTCTGACTATTTGTCGCTTTTGGCAAAGCTAAGGGCGCTGCCGGGCGTTAAGAAAGTGTTTGTGCGTTCGGGGCTCAGATTTGATTTTATTTTATGTGATAAAACCGATGATTTTATATATGACTTGTGCCGTTATCATGTCAGCGGACAATTAAAGGTTGCGCCTGAGCATATTTCGCAAAATGTGCTTTCACATATGGGCAAGCCTCCGGCGGAGGTTTATAAAAAGTTTTGCGAAAAATTTAAGCTGGTTAATCAAAGGCTTAACAAAAAACAGTATCTTGTGCCTTATCTTATGAGCTCGCATCCGGGCTCAACTTTAAACGATGCGATAGAGCTTGCGCTGTTTTTAAAGGAAAACAAAATGAACCCTCAGCAGGTTCAGGATTTTTATCCGACGCCCGGCAGCATTTCCACGGCAATGTTTTACACAGGCATTGATCCGAGGACGGGAAAGGAAGTTTATGTTGCAAAAACATATGAACAAAAAGCCATGCAGCGCGCGCTTTTGCAATATAAAAATCCCGACAGCAGAAAGCTTGTTATAAAGGCGTTAAGGCTTGCCGGAAGAGATGATTTGATAGGATACACGAAAGACTGCCTTGTGCGTCCCATAGAAAATCACGGTTTTAAAGATAATAAATACGGAGGTAATAAAAATGGCAACGATAATAGACGGAAGAGCGGTTTCAAAAAAAATAAAACAGGATTTGAAAAAAGAAGTGGAAAGCCTGAAAGAAAAAGGCATTAATCCATGCCTTGCGGTTGTAATAGTCGGAAACGATCCGGCAAGCAAGGTTTATGTTGCGGGAAAAATAAGAGACTGCAAGGAAATAGGGATAGAATCCAAGCATTTTGAGCTTGATGAAAACACATCTGAAGATGAGCTTTTAAAGCTTGTGAAAAAATTAAATGAAGACAAAGAGGTGTCGGGGCTTTTGGTGCAGCTGCCGCTGCCTAAGCATATTAACGAAAAAACAATTATAAATGCAATAGATCCGAAAAAGGACGTTGACGCGTTTCACCCCGTGAATGTCGGAAAAATCATGATAGGTGATTATGATTTTCTGCCGTGTACACCGTCGGGCGTTATGCACCTTTTGGAGGCGTATAACATTGATATTTGCGGCAAGGAATGCGTTGTTGTGGGAAGAAGCAATATAGTCGGAAAACCTCAGGCGATGCTGCTTTTGCAAAAGAACGGCACGGTCACGATATGCCACTCGAAAACAAAGGATTTAAAACAGGTAACAAAAAGAGCGGATATTTTGGTTGTTGCAATAGGAAAAGGCGAATTTGTGACGGCTGATATGATAAAAGAGGGCGCAGTTGTGATAGACGTCGGCATGAACAGAAACGCTGAAGGAAAACTTGTCGGCGACGTGAAGTTTGACGAAGTGAGCGAAAAAGCGTCGTATATCACGCCCGTTCCCGGCGGAGTCGGGGTAATGACGCGCGCAATACTTATGAAAAACGCGGTTAAAGCGGCTGTTATGGCGGCGCAAAACAATTAACGGGAGCGCGAAAGTTTAATGAAAGAAATTTTAAAAAACGGCTTTGAAAAGCTTAATATAAAACTGACTGAAAAAATGACGGAGCAGTTTGAAAAATATTACAGCTTTCTTATAGAATATAATAAAAATGTTAATTTAACGGCAATCACGCAAAAACAAGACGTTGCCGTGAAACACTTTATCGACAGCGGTTCGCTTTTGTCGGTGCTTGATATAAAGGAGGGCGCAAAGCTGATTGATGTCGGCAGCGGTGCGGGGTTTCCGGGGCTTGTTATAAAAATTCTTCGTCCGGATATTGATATAACGCTTGTCGATTCTTTAAATAAGCGCATAGTGTTTTTGCAAAAGTGCTGTGAGGTTTTGGGTATTGAGGCAAACTGCATCCATGCCCGCGCAGAGGAGCTGGCAAAAAAGAGCGGATTTCGCGAAAGCTATGACGTTGCAACGTCGAGAGCTGTTGCAAATTTAACAACTCTTTGCGAATACTGCCTTGCGTTTGTTAAGGTGGGCGGTGTGTTTGCTCCGCTGAAAGGTCCGTGTGCCGATGAAGAAATAAAAAGTGCGCAGCCGGCAATTAAATTGCTTGGCGGCAAGCTTTTAAAAATATCGGATGTGTGCATTGAAAGTCTCGGGCATAAGATAGTTTTGATTGACAAAATACAAAAAACTCCGGCAAAATACCCCAGAAACGGCGCAAAGCCGATAAATAATCCGTTAAAATAAGCAAAATTATGAAAAATTAAATAAATTTTTAGCAAGCGATTTGGCTTTTTTTTTGTTCCATAATATGGTATTATAAAGATGTCAAATCGCTTTTCTTTTTAATATATAAAAATTTGACAAAAAAATGATGTGCCCGGTTTAAATTAAAACAAAGGAGGAATTCTTATGCCGCTCACAATGTGCGCAGAAAAAATCCCAAACCAGCAAAAGAGTGTTATATATGTTCCTGTGAAGCGGATTTTCCCGAATCCGTTTCAGCCCAGACGCTATTTTGACCAGACCGCTTTAAACGAGCTTTCCGCATCAATTAAAAGCGTTGGGGTTTTACAGCCCATAAGCGTAAGACGCGGATGCGGCGATAACTATGAGTTAATTGCGGGCGAGCGACGCTTGCGCGCAAGCAAAATGGCGGGACTTTCCTACATACCTGCTATAGTTTATGATATTTCCGACAACGAATCGGCAGTTATTGCGCTTTTGGAAAACCTTCAGCGTGCAGACCTTTCCTACATGGAGGAGGCAGAGGGTTATTTAAAGCTTATGACATATCATAATATGACGCAGGAGGAAATTGCGTTAAAGGTTGGAAAAACGCAGTCAACAATTGCAAACAAAATCCGTCTTTTAAAGCTCAGCGACACTGTTAAAAAGATGCTGGCAGCATCACATTTAACGGAGCGCCATGCCCGCGCGCTGTTAAAGCTTTCAAACGAAGAAGATCAGATAAAGGTGTTAAACCAGGTTATAAAAAACAATTTAAATGTTTCAAAGACAGAAGAATTAATATATATGCTGCTCTGCGGAGAAACGAGCGCCGCAAAAAAGAAAAAGCGCTTCTTTGCGGGATTTCGCAGCGTGCAGATAGTTGTAAACACAATCCGTCAGAGCGTTGGCATGATAAAGGATGCCGGAATGAATGCAACTATTAAAGAACGAATATATGACGAATATGCAGAATACACTATCAGAATAGTAAAACCTCCTAAAGACAAAACTGAATAGAATTTTGCATATCGCATATAGATATATCACCACCCCTTATTCATTTATCATTCCCTAAAGAGGACAGCCGTAAAAATTCTCCCCTTTTTTACCGGCTGTTCTTTTTTTTATGTTGAAATTTTATGTGATGTGTGATAAAATGTAGTAAAAAAACAATGGAGATTAATATGGAAAATAAAAATATGCTTTGCCATGCAACGCCGAGGACAAAGCTTTTGTGTGAGCTTGCAAAGCCATATAAAACCGTTGCCGACATAGGATGCGATCATGCGTATGTTGCAATAGCTCTTGCGAAAATGAATAAAAAGGTTATTGCCTCCGACGTTTCAAAAGGGCCGATAGAAAAAGCCGCGCAAAATATAAAAAGATTTAATCTTTCGGATAAAATAGAGCTTAGGCTTTGCAGCGGTCTTTGCGGTTATAAACCGTTTGAGGCGCAGGCTTTTATCATAGCCGGCATGGGGGCAAACGTTATAGCCGATATCTTAGAAAGTTCCAAATCTGTTGCAAAATCGGCGGAGGCGCTTTTTTTGCAGCCTATGACCTCGGGCGAGGTTTTAAGAAAGTATTTGTATGAAAACGGATACATAATAAAAGACGAACATCTGGTTTCAGAGGACAGAAGAATTTATTCGGTGATAGAAGCAACAAGCGGAAAAACGGACGGCTTTTGCGATTTTGACTGCTATGTAAGCCGAGCTGCGGCAGCGAAGATAAAAAATCCGCTTTATTTAAGTTATGTTAAGAAAAAACGCGATGAATTTTTAAAAATATTTGCAGGGCTTGAAAAATCAAGTTCAAAAAAACACCTTGCACTGTATTATAAAGAACTTGCAAACAAGGCTCAAAATCTTATTTTGAGCGCAGAAAATTAACTGAAAGGAAAATGAATATGAAAATAAAACAAATAGTTGAAAAACTTGAAAAGCTGGCTCCTCAAAAGCTTGCCTACAGCTGGGATAATGTTGGGCTGCTGTTTGGCAGCGGCGACTGGGAGGTTAAAAAAATACTTTTAACTTTAGATATGGATGAAAATGTTGCATCAGAGGCGGCAAGAAAGGGCGCAAACCTTGTTATAGGGCATCATCCGATTTTTTTTAATCCGGCTCAAAAAATTACGGATAATTTTTCGGACGGCAAAGCCGTTATGACGCTTGCCGAAAACAAAACGGCATACTTTGCCGCACACACAAATCTCGACATTGCAAAGGGCGGTTTAAACGATTTGTTTGCAAAAAAGTTAGAGCTTTATGACGCTGAAATTCTGGAATACACCGAAGAAACGCAGGGAATCGGCAGAATAGGAAAGTGCAAGCCGATGAGCCTTTCGGAGCTTGCAAAAAAGGTTAAAGACGTTTTTGGCGCTCAGTATGTGAGAGTGTGCGGAAATGAAGAGAAAATTGTTAAAACAGTTGCGGTAAATTCGGGCGGAGGAACTGCGCTTATAGGTGCGGCGATTAAAGAAGGCGCCGACGTTTTGGTAACGGGTGATTTTAAATATGCACAGATGCGCGAATGTGTTTTTGGCGGATTAAACGTTATTGACATTGGGCATTATAACACGGAAATTCTCTGCCGGGATATTTTTTATGAATTTTTGAAAAATGAGTTTAAAGATGAAATTGAAATAGAATTTTCACAGGAAAACACAAATGTGATGAAATTTATATAAATGTTATTTCTTCAAAAAAGAAATAAAAAAGGCTGTAGAAAAACAAACTGCTTTATGCGTTTTTCTACAGCCTTTTATTATTTAAAATTATACGGAACAACAATATTTTTGCCGATATCGAAAACAAAGTGACGGTCTTTTATGATTTTTGCAACGTCAAAGGAGTCTTCGGGTTTAAAATCGGTTTTTAAAAAGCACTGTCCCTCGTGTCCGACGTGGTGAAAATCCGTGCCGCCGGAGATTAAAAAGTTGTGCTGTGCGGCATATTTTGCCGCCATGCTTACTCTTGAGTTATGGCCGGGATGCATATTAAAAACCTCAATGCCGTCGATGCTTTTTGGGTTTGCAAGCTCCATTCCGTCGCGGAATGGGTGTGCCTGAAGAATGACGTTATTGCCGTTTTTAAATGCTTTGTAAAAAGCGTCTATTCCTTTGTCGAGAAATTCATAGGCATAGGGAAGCTCTTTTTCGCCGATACCGTAAATAAGATAATCGTTTGCATTTTCGGTGAAACGTATTTCAATTCCCAAAATAATATTTATGCCGTTTTTATCGCCGAGCTTGCGAGCTGCTTCGAATTCTGATATATATTCTTTGAGTTTTTCTTCTTTTGTGCCGTTTTTAAAATAAAACGGGGAAAAGTGGTTTGTTATAACGACTGCGTCGGCGTTTTGTTTTTTATAAAGCTCGATAAGTTTTTCGGGTTCCACTTCGCTGCAAAGGCTTACCGGCCTTGTGTGAGCGTGCATTTCTGTTTTAAATTTAAATGCTGTTGTAAACATAAAATCAAGTCCTTTCGTCAGATACTTTAATTGTCGGAGTCTAAATAATCGTGCTTTTCAATAAGCACAACGGCATGAGCGCTTATTCCCTCTTTTCTGCCCTCAAAGCCCATAGTTTCGGTTGTTGTTGCTTTAACGTTTATATCGCTTATGTCCGCTCCGCAAATTGATGCCATGTTTTCGCGCATCTGCTCAACATACGGCGACAAACGCGGTTCCTGGGCAATAATAGTTATGTCCGCATTTGAAACGAAAAATCCCATATCGTCGATAGTTGATATAACGCTTTCGAGCATCTCGCAGCTGTCGGCGTCTTTAAAGCGCTCATCGCTGTCGGGGAAAAGGCGGCCTATGTCGCCTAAAGCCGCAGCGCCTAAGATTGCGTCCATTAAAGCATGGGTGGCAACATCTGCGTCGGAGTGACCCAAAAGTCCTTTTTCATACGGTATTTCCACGCCGCAAAGTATAAGCTTTCTGCCGCTTACAAGTTTGTGAACATCATAACCGTGACCTATTCTCATTTTTTATTTTCCTTTCGCATAATAATTTGTTTTGCGACTGCCAAATCCTCGGGAGTTGTTATTTTAATATTTTCATAATCGCCCTCCGATACGTACACGCTGTCTTTGTATTTTGTAAAAACCGCTGTGTCGTCGGTTGCTAAAAAGCCTTCCTGCTTGGCTTTTTTGTGGCATTTTATGATTTCGCCGGCGTTAAAAATCTGCGGAGTTTGAATATTTACGGCAAAGGAGCGGTCTATATCGTTTTTGATAAATCCGTTTTCGTCGATTTGCTTTAAGCTGTCCTTTACACGAACGCCCGGTGCTGCCGCACCGTATTTTTGCGCGCATAAAAAGCAGGTTTTAACAGTGCTTTCTTTTATAAGGCATCTTGCGCCGTCATGTATAAAAACAAATCCGCTTGTGTCATTTATTTTATCAAGTCCGCAAAGCACGGACGACTGCCTGGTGGTGCCGCCTGTGATAACGGTTTCAAGCTTTGAGATATTATATCTGGTTTTTATGTTTAAAACCTTATCAATATCGCATTTTCTTGTTACAACTATAATCGAATTTATAAATTCGCAATTCTGAAACACGCCGAGCGTGTGTGCCAGAATCGGTTTTTCGAAAAGAGGGAGAAAAACCTTGTTTATATCCTCGCCTGTTATATCTTTTCCGCTTTTCATTCGGTTGCCGCTGCCGGCAGCCATAATCAAAGCCGTGTTTTTACTGTTGTTCATATGCCGCATTATTCAACCGTAACCGATTTTGCAAGGTTTCTGGGCTTGTCAACATCGCAGCCTTTATACACTGCCATGTAGTATGCAAAAATCTGAAGCGGAACAATCGAAAGCGCGGGTTGCAGCATGGGCAGAGTTTTTGGAATATAGTAAACAAAATCGCAGCAGTTTTCCATTGCGGTGTTGCCTTCAACGGTTATTCCGAATACTACGCCGCCTCTGCTTGTTACCTCGACTATATTGCTGACCATTTTATCATAGAGCTGCTGCTGAGTTGCTATTGCGGCAACACAGGTGCCTTCTTCAATAAGAGAAATTGTGCCGTGTTTAAGCTCGCCCGCAGCGTATGCCTCGGAGTGTATATAAGAAATTTCTTTGAGTTTTAAAGAGCCTTCAAGCGCCAGACAGTAGTCAAGACCTCTGCCTAAGAAGAACACGTCTTTTGAATTGTATTTTTTAGACGCATATTCCTGAAGCGGAGCCACATTGTCTAATATTTTTTCAACCTTTTCGGGCAGCTTTTGCATTTCGGAAACGATTTGCATATATGTTTTTTCGTCTATCTTTTCTCTTATATAAGCAAAATACGAAGCAATCAGATACAAAACCTGAAGCTGTGTTGAATATGCTTTGGTTGTTGCAACGCTGATTTCGGGACCTGCCCATGTGTATATAACATCGTCTGCCTCGCGGGCAACGCTACTTCCCACAACGTTTACAATTGCTAAAACTCTGGCGCCTATTCTTTTTGCCTCGCGCATTGCGGCAAGCGTGTCTGCCGTTTCGCCGGACTGGCTTATTACTATAACCAGATCATCGGGCGACAGAATCGGGTTTCTGTAGCGAAATTCGCTTGCAAGCTCGGTTTCCGTGTTTATTCTTGCAATGTCTTCAAGAACATATCTTCCGACAACGCCCACATGATATGCGCTGCCGCAGCCGATTATATATATTTTGCTTAAGTCTTTAATCTGCTGCTCGGTAAGCTTTAAATCCTCCAAAAACACTTTGCCTTCGCGTATTCTCGGGCCGATGGTCTCTTTGATTGCGACCGGCTGCTCATAGATTTCCTTTAACATAAAGTGTTCATAGCCGCCCTTTTCCGCAGCGGACGCATCCCACGTAACGTGAAACGCTTCTTTTTCAATTCTTTGACCGTCGGTGTCAAATATCTTTACGCTGCCGTCGTTTTTAATCCAGACAATTTCATCGTCTTCAAGAAAATACACATCTTTTGTGTACTCCAAAATTGCGGGAACATCGGAGGCGATAAAGTTTTCTTTATCTCCGAGGCCGACAATGAGCGGAGCCGCTTTTCTTACGGCAAACATCTCGCCCGGATGGTCAAGAGATATAACGCTTATGGCATAGCTGCCTTCAAGGCGGTGCAGCGTTTTTGCAAGCGCCGTTAACATATTTCCGCTGTAGTGATAGTCGATTAAATTGCCTATTACTTCCGTGTCTGTGTCGGAAACAAAAGAATAGCCCTTTGAGATAAGCTTTTCTTTTAATTTTTTATAGTTTTCTATTATTCCGTTGTGAACAACGGCTATTCTGCCGTTATGGCTTAAATGTGGATGCGAATTAATGTCGGACGGCGCGCCGTGGGTTGCCCATCTGGTGTGGCCTATTCCGATATTGCCTTCGATTGCGTTTCCGCCGTCTATCATATCGGAGAGGATGCTGAGTCTGCCCTTTGCTTTTTTAACAACAATTTCATTTTCCTGCAAAACGGCAACTCCTGCCGAGTCATAGCCTCTGTATTCAAGCTTTGAAAGTCCGTTAATCAAAATCGGCGCCGCTTTTTTAGGACCTACATAACCAACTATTCCGCACATATATTTTTTCTCCTTTAAAAACAAATTTAGTTTCTTTCAAATTATAACATTTTGTTTTGGTGTTGTCAAATAATACGTTTTATTTTCAAAAATAAAAAGGCCGTGTTAAAAAAAATTTAAAAAATTAAAGTAAATATTGCTTTTTATGTTTTTTAAAAAGCTTATTTATTGTTACATTTATATAAAACAATAAATTTTTTGTTAAATATGAAAAAAAGTATGGTAATTTTATCTATTAGATGTTATAATAAGAAGCGTATGCAGACAAATGTGCATATTTAAAACATACAGAAAGGTTTTAATAAGTTATGGGATTATTGGAAAAGATATTCGGAAGCTATTCAGATAAGGAATTAAAACGCATCATACCTATTGCAAAAAAGGTTGAAAGCTACGACGCACAGATGAGCGCATTGTCTGATGCGGAGCTTAAAGGAAAAACGCAGCAGTTTAAAGAAAGGCTTAAAAACGGCGAAACGCTTGACAACATTTTGCCCGAGGCATTTGCGGTTGTGCGCGAGGCGGCGTGGAGAGTGCTCGGAATGAAGCACTTTTTCGTGCAGATACTCGGCGGTATTATTTTGCATCAGGGCAGAATTGCCGAAATGAAAACAGGTGAAGGTAAAACATTGGTTTCAACGCTGCCGGCATATTTAAACGCGCTTTCCGGCAAGGGAGTGCATATTGTGACGGTAAATGATTATCTTGCAAAGCGCGACAGCGAATGGATGGGCAAGGTTTACAGATTTTTGGGCTTAAGCGTAGGTCTTATAGTGCATGACCTTGACTCCGAGCAGCGCCGCGAGGCATATAATGCGGATATAACATATGCCACAAACAACGAGCTTGGATTTGACTATCTTCGTGACAACATGGTTATATATAAAGACCAGATGGTTCAGCGCGGTCAGAATTATGCAATAATCGATGAGGTTGACTCGATTTTAATCGATGAAGCGAGAACGCCGCTTATTATTTCCGGTATGGGAAATAAATCGACTCAGCTTTATCAGATAGCAAACTCTTTTGCGCGCACGCTTAAAGCAAAATACGTTAAAGAAACCGACGACAAAGAGCTTGACGATGATATTGACGCAGATTACATTGTAAACGAAAAGGCTAAAAACGTTACGCTCACGCCGAAGGGTGTTAAAAAGGCGGAGGAATTTTTCAATGTTGAAAACTTATCCGATCCGGAAAACATGCTTATAAGCCATCATATTAACCAGGCAATCAGAGCGCACGGCATTATGAAAAGAGATCGCGAGTATGTTGTTAAAAACGGCGAGGTTATAATAGTTGACGAGTTTACCGGCCGTCTTATGATGGGCAGACGTTACTCCGACGGTTTGCATCAGGCAATTGAAGCAAAAGAGGGCGTTAAGGTTGAAAGAGAAAGCAAAACCCTTGCAACGATAACGTTTCAGAATTTCTTCCGCTTATATTCAAAGCTTTCCGGTATGACAGGTACGGCGCAGACAGAGGAAAAAGAGTTTCAGGAGATTTATTCTTTAGACGTTGTTGTTGTGCCGACAAACCGCGACATGATAAGAGATGATATGGCAGATGTTGTTTATAAAACGCAAAACGGCAAGTTAATCGCAGTTATAGATCAGATTGAAAAATGTCATCAGATAGGTCAGCCGGTGCTTGTAGGTACGGTGTCTATCGAAAAGAGCGAACAGATTTCCGCGCTCTTAAAACGCAGAGGCATTAAGCATGAAGTGCTCAATGCGAAATTCCATGAAAAAGAAGCCGAAATCGTGGCACAGGCAGGTAAGTTCGGAGCGGTAACGATTGCAACGAACATGGCAGGCCGAGGCACGGATATAATTTTGGGCGGTAATGCCGAGTTTATGGCGAAAAGCGAAATGAAGAAAATGGGCTTTTCGGAAGAGCTTATTGTTGAATCGACAGGCTTTGCCGATACCGATGATGAAGACATTTTAAAGGCGAGAGAAACCTTTAAAGAGCTTAACGCAAAATATAAAGAGCATATAAAAGACGAAACAAAAAAAGTGACGGATGCGGGCGGACTTTTCATTATAGGCACCGAGCGTCATGAGTCGCGCCGTATAGATAATCAGCTGCGCGGCCGTGCCGGACGTCAGGGAGATCCCGGTAAGTCAAGATTCTTTTTGTCGCTGGAAGACGACCTTATGCGTCTGTTCGGTTCGGAGCGAATTGCCGGAATGGTTGATAAGCTCGGATTAAAAGAAGATGAACCGATAGAAGCAAAGATACTTTCAAACGCAATTGAAAATGCGCAAAAGAAAGTTGAGGGCAACAACTTTGATATCCGTAAACACGTTTTGCAGTATGACGAGGTAATGAACGAGCAGAGAAAGATGATTTATTCTCAGCGTCAGAAGGTGTTAAACGGAGAAAATATCCACAGCTCGATACTTAAGATGATAGATGAATCGATTGAAAATGCAATTCATGTGTACACAAACGAGCGTCAGGTGGAGCAGTGGGATTTTGAGGGGCTGAGCTCATATGCGGTTTCAACGTTCGGCGCTCCCGAGGACTGCTTCAGCTACACTCTTGAAGGCTTAAACATGCTCGATACCGACATTATAAGAGAGGATTTAAAAGAGTATGCACAAAAAGCTTTAAAACAGCAGGAAGAGCTTTTCGGCGAAAACCTTTCAGAGCTTGAAAGAGTAATACTTTTAAAAGTTGTTGACACAAAGTGGATGGATCACTTAGACGATATGGAGCAGCTTAAAAACGGTATCGGCCTTAATGCTTATGCGCAGCGCGATCCGGTTGTTGAATACAGAATTGTCGGTTCGGATATGTATGATGAAATGCTTTTGAATATCACAAACGATACGGTTAAGTATTTCTTCGGTGCGCGTCCGGCTCCGAAAACGCTTGAGCGCGAACAGGTTGCAAAGCCGACGAGCGAAAATCTCGGCGATGACGGCAGCGTTAAAAAATCTCCGGTTGTTAAAAAAGAAAAAATCGGAAGAAACGATCCGTGTCCCTGCGGCAGCGGAAAAAAATACAAAAAATGCTGCGGACAAAATGCCGACTGATAAAAAAGGGGGAGCGTTTGGGCAATATGACAAAGCTTATTTTGGTGCGCCATTGTCAGAGCATGGGAAATATGCTTAAGATTTTTACGGGGCAGACCGATATTGACCTGACCGAACTTGGGAAAAAACAGGCCGGGCTGCTTTGCGGATATTTAGAAAACTATAATATAGATAAAATCTATTCAAGCGACCTTGTGCGCGCATATAACACAGCGCTTCCGACAGCAAAGAAAAAAGGCATAGAAATTATAAAGGACAAAAATCTTCGCGAGATAAACGCCGGTATATGGGAGAAGATGCCGTTTGAGGAGATTGAAAAAAACTATAAAAAACAATACGGCATATGGCTTGGCGATATCGGAAAAGCGGCTTGCCCGGGCGGAGAATCCGTTTTTGATTTGAAAAACAGAATTGAAAAGGAAATTTCAAAAATCGTTTGCGAAAACGAGGGAAAAACGGTTATGGTTGTGTCGCACGGAACGCCGATTCGGGCTATGTTTTGCATATGGAAAGGCATTGATATTAAAAACATGAGCGATATTTCATGGGTGGCAAATGCATCGGTGTCGGTTGCGGAGTATGAAAATATAAAAGAATTGCCGAAAATTACGCTGTACGGTTATTGCGATTATTTAAATGAATATCAGTCAACGCTTCCGGCAAACGTGTGATAAAAAAGACAAATAAAAGGGCGGTGCCTGTCTGTTAGCGGACAGGCACCGCCTCTTTGCGTTATAAACTATTTTATTTTGCAGATGAAAATTGCATTGTCACTGCCGTATTTTTCGCAGCCTGCCGGCTGCATCCATTCTGCAGCCATAACATAAGATTCGTTTTCGGAATTTGCAACGCCGAAGTTTCCGAGCCTTGCTCCGCGTTCGGGCACAACAATAAATTCGCTTTGGCGCTCAAGAGAAACAATGCCGTTTTTAAAAATTACCCTTGCGGCAAAAAGAGGCGCTCTATGGCGGAAAACATGGTCATTATCAGCACCGCGTCTGGTGTATACCAAATATAAATTATCTTCGGATAAAAGCCAGTGCTGCTGGGTGTTATAGTTGGGAAGAATTTCGTCGTCCTCCCAAATCCATTTTTGAGGGGAAGAAAAATTAAGTCCGTCGCTGCTTGTTGAAACATAGCCGAACATATCGCTTCGCATTGTCAGAAAATATGTGTTTTTATATTTTATAATCGACGGTTCGTAAACGCCGCGGGGATTGTCGGAAACGTCTATGCTGAGGCGGTTTCCGATTTCCTTTAAAGAAAGGTTTTTGCCGTCAAAGCCGCAGCGCATAACGGAGGAATTAAAATAGCTGTTGGCGCCGGAGGTGTAGTAAAACGGAATTAAAATATCGCCGTTTTCCGTTTCGAGGCTTTGTCCGCTTCCGTTGCCGGCATTTTCAAATCCGTTTGGCATTTTAACAAATTTCATCGGTAAAAAGCTTTCGGTTTTGCTGTCCATAACGCTGTAAAACGTGCGGCGGTTTTTCCCGTTGGGGGCTGAGGCGTTTGGCTCATAGCAGGCGGTGTGCCCCAGGAGGAGCACTTTTTTTGTTTTTTTATGGTACATAGGCGTTGCGTCGCAGCCGATAAGCGTGTTTTTATTATCCAAAACTATCGGCGCAAGCCCGTCCTGCGGCTTAAATTTGCTCCATGTTTTTGCGCCGTCGGTGCTTTTGCTCAGCATGATATGCGAAAAAAGGTCGCTTCCGCTGACGTCTAAATTCTGTGCGGTTGCATACATCACATTCGGCGCGGCACACATTCTTGCATGGACTATGCATGTTTTTTTGTCATAACCGTTTCTTATCTGATATGTGTTATATTCCATAATAACCTCCGCTTGGTTTATATAATTTAGTACCTATTATACATTATATTTACCCGGCAGTAAAGAAGTTTTTTTTATTTTTAGAGGTTTTTTATTTTTCGCCCAAAAGATATGTTACGCTTGTTTTTAGTATGCGTGCAATTTCTCTTAATTCATAATCTGCAACAAATCTTGTGCCGATTTCTATTCTTGAGATGCTGTCGCGCTCGATAATAATTCCCGCAAGTTGCAGCTTTGCCGCAAGCTCGCTTTGCGTGAGACTTCTTTTTCGGCGGATTTCGTGTATTTTTTCGCCGCAAATATTTTTTTACCGTTATAATCATAAATTTTCATAATTGTAGTATGCACCTCGTTTTGTGTTAATAATAATATTTTTCTTGACTTTAACATATTTTTCATATATAATTGTGTTAAAGATAAGAATTTATAAGCTTTTTATAAAAATGAAAAAAGCAAAAACATTATCGGGAGGAAAAGAAGATGAACAAAAAATTAAGAAGTGTGTTTGCGGTGTTTACGGCGCTGGTTATGGTGTTATCATTTACGGCATGCGGCAAAACCGACTCGGATAATAAATCCGGAGAAACAGGCAAAAAGACAGAGTCAAAGGCAGATGAGGCTAAAAAGGTTGCCGATGAGTTTTTAAAGGACATTTCAAAGTTTAAGTTTAAAGACGCAGCAGAGCTTATGGACAAGGACGGCGATGTTGAAGATCTTTCAGACGTTAACGGTGTGGATGACTTGGTGAAGCTCGGTTTAGAGGAAGCAAATTCGGCAGCGGGCAATTTGTCGCAGTACGGACTTGCAGACGACTTTTTGGAAAAAGCGGTCAGAAAAGCGTTTGGCTTTTATTCAATTGACTACGAAATAACCGATGCTAAAGAAAAAGACGACAAAACAGTTGAAGTTGATTTTAAAATTGCAGCTGAAAAACCGGATATGAAAGTGCTTGAAAATCCGGCAGAAAAATATGCAAGCGAAATGCAGCAGTATGCAGAAAGCCTTGCAGGTTCTTTATCGGCAAGTCCGACAGAGGAAGAAAAGGCAAAGCTTACGGGCAAAGTAATAGAACATGTTTACGATTTGGCGTTTGACGATATAGAAAAAAATCTTATAAAGGACGACATAAAAGGAACGCTTGTTTTGGAAGAAAAAGACGGCAAGTGGATTATAATTGCAGACGACAGCGATTTAGACGATATCGCAAACTGGTTTGAAGAATAAAAATAAGATATACAAAACGGCGGCGCGGGAAATTTCCCGTGCCGCCGTTTTCGTACTTAATTTTAGAAAATTTAGCCTATAACAACTTCGATTTCCTTAGGCGCTATTATATTTACTTCGCTGTCAAGCGTTATATCTATGGTGCCGTAAGGTGTTGGGATTTTTATTTTTGCGCTTTCAAGACCGAAGAGGTTCGGCGTGAATTTAACTTTTTTCATTCCCGGCTCTAAAATTTCCAGTCCGCTTATTTTGCTCGGAAGCTGATACGACGGGGTTGCGCCCCATGCATGGCTGTAGTCGAAATTATAGCCTTCAAATGTTATCCACGCTTCTTTAAGACCTTTATTACATTCTTTGTAAAGCTCTTTCCAGCGCATTATTTCTTTTAGCCCGTATTTTTCAAAAAGCCCTGTTTTGTAAATCGCTTCAAGCACAAAATGCATAAAATATGGCTGAACACCGTCTAAATTTTCGCTGTATAATGTGCGCTCCAAAAGATCGCTTGAAATTTTTTCGTCGCAGATATTAAACAGCACGGCTAAAGTGTTGGTATATTTTGAAAAGTATCTGCCGGAAATGTTCGGCGGACAGAAATCGCCGGTGTTTTCGGTCGGAGTGTTTAAACCGTCGAAATACAAATTTCTTTGTTCGTCAAAAAAGTATCGGTTAAAGGCTGTTTTAACAGTTAAGCTTTTAACATGATACACAGCGGCGGTTTCGCTTTCCTGTAAAGCGGCAAATATTTTTGAGCAAAGCTGCAGAGCCTTTATATAAAAAGCGTTTAGCGGAGCCTGCCCCATTGCTTTCGGAGGATGGTGCATATTATGATTTTGCCGCCATGTCCAGTCTATAAACATAAAGCTCGGGGGCGAGTCTATAATGCCGTTTTCGTCGGTATATGAAAGCATTTTGTCCATAAGGATTTTAACGGAATCACTGCAGTATTTTAATGTCCACACATCGCCTGTGTACATATAGTAGTCATAAAGCATCATAACATAGATAAGGCTGTATGTGGTGTGAAACATAAAACCGCCGGACAAGCTGAGATAATCGGCAATGCGGATTAAGTCAAAGCGGGTAAGCTGTGTGTCGGAAAATGCGTAATACTCTATAAGGCTTTCAATATAATAATCGCCGGCGCAGCCTAAGTTTTCCTGATGGGCGGGGCTGTCTAAATGAATGCTCTGACGGCAGATACAAAGAGTGTGCAGTCCGAGGTTATAGATATTATTTAAATCACTGTCGCTGCATACAAATAAACCGTTTTCCCCGTTTGAGGGATAGCGCGTGAAAACAATGCCGGCATCCTTTAGCGTCATTTTGTTTTCCGAAAGATTTTTTATTTTAAGGCGGACTGCCGAAAGCGACGTCATGATAAGACTTTGATGATATACATCGCCATCGCCTTTGATTATTTGAATTTGCAAAGGCTTATTTAAAACCTCGCCGGAGGACAGCGTTATTTCAAATTTTCCATCGGCTTTGATGTCTAAATAAAGATATGCGGAATATATTTTATCATATGTGAAAACATATTCTTTATCGCAGCCGGAATACACATCGATCGGCACGAAATCCGAAGCGGGCATTTTTGTTCTTGCGAGAATCGGTATTTGCGAGGTTTTTAAGTTCCACGCGGGATTTTCAACCAAAACGGCGTTTTTCCATGTGTAGCCGTCTTTTGAGTAATCGTAAAAATTGGCGCTCGGATAGTAGTATGCAGGAGAGGCAAGCCAGGTGTCATCGGTTACAATCTCGTCTGATGTGCCGTCTTCAAAGGTTACCTGGGCGCTTAAAATCAAGCCGCCTCTGCCTAAAGAGCAGTCCGTCTGAACAACGGGGTCGATTTGCACCAAAACAAAAATATCAACGCTTGTGCCCTCGGCGGTTAAATCATAGGTGCTGAAATACTGATACGGCATCGAAGATGTAAAACCATAGTCGCCGCCTGCGCATACCGGACCTGTGCCGACCGTTTCTCCGTTTACATATAAAAAGTATTTGGTATCGGCAAAAATTTTCAGATTAAGCGCAGTTACAGGTTTTTCAAAAACAGTTCTTTTTTTAAAGGCACACACTCTGAAATTGTTGTTTTCGCTTTTATCAAACACCGTTTTTCGGCAGGTGATATATTTTTTATTGTCAGTCCATATAAAACTTGCGTTCTTCATATTAAATCTCCGTGATTTCGGGCAGATGCCCGAAACATCTTTATATTTGCGTTTATTATAGCATATATAAGCAGTCGTGTCAAATTTAAAAGGCGCATTTTAAGTTTTTTAAAACAAAGAATTTAAAAGAATATCTTTAAAATAGTTAGTTTAAAGCAAAAATAGGAGTGTAAGTTAATTTTTTAAGAAATATTGCGCCGCAACAGCAAAATAAGAGCGCAAAACGGCTTGACAAAGCAAGAACGTTATGCTAAACTGCATACGAAAAACATTTTGCAGTTTCACTATACAGGGGGTGTTTTCATGAACCAGATTAAGTGGCTGTTTGAAAACATGAAGGGGAGCAAAAAGAAGTTTGCGGCAGGAATTATAACGCACAACTTAGTGTGTATGCCGCTTGTTGTTATTGCGCCGATTTTTTTGTCACGGTTTGTTGATTATGTGTTTAAAGGCGGCGCAGTTAATTTGGACCGCAAAGCATATTTATTGCTTGCGGCTTTTTTAGCGGCAACTTTGGGAAGATGCGTGTTTCATTATATATACAACGTTTTGTTAGACAGTGCGGCAAACGACGTTTTATATAATCTTCGCGACGCACTTTATAAAAAGCTTTCGCTTTTGTCGCCTTCGTTTTATCAGGGTACGCGCACGGGCGATATAATGATGCGCCTGACGGGCGATTTGGAGGCGATACGCCATTTTACTTCATGGGTTATGACAAACGCTGTGTATGCAGTGGGCATATTTATTGCGGGACTTATAGTTTTTTACAGCACAAACTGGATTTTGGCAACTGTGCTTTTGGTAACGGCTCCGTTTTTCGGCGGAATACTTATGGTTATAAGAAAGAAATCCGCGCCCCTTTACGTTATTTTAAGAGAGGCAAACAGCCGTTTAAACGAAATGGTTCAGGAAAATATTGCGGGAAACCGGGTTGTGCGTGCGTTTGTAAGAGAGGACTTTGAGCAAGAAAAGTTTGAAAAGGTTAACCATGCTTACCGCGACGCGGCGATAAATTCGTCTATGGTGTGGAACAATTTGGGGCCTGTGGTTTCAGCGATAGGAAATATCGGGCTTGTAACGGTTTTGTTTATAGGCGGTATAATGGTAATAAACGGACATTTAACAATCGGCGAGCTTTTGCTTTTTTACAACTTAAACTGGCTTATAAACGAGTCTATGCGTCTGGTAGGCGTTGTTTTAAACGATTCGCAAAGGTTCTTTTCTTCAACGCAGAAGGTTGTTTCGCTTTATTATGCAAGATGCGATATCAAAAATCCCGAAGATGTTAAATCCGATAAAACGGCTGAGAAAAACAAAGACGAGGGAGCCGTGGACTTTGAAAACGTAAGCTTTAAATATGCGAAAGCCCCGGTGCTTGAAAATGTTAACATACATGTAAAGCCGGGGCAGACGATAGGCATAATGGGGCCGACGGGCGCCGGAAAATCAACTTTGTGTATGCTGATGGACAGATTTTTTGACGTTTGCGGCGGAAGCGTTAAGATAGACGGAATAGATGTTCGCGATTATGATTTGCAGGCTCTTCGCCGCAAAATAGGAATATCCATGCAGGATGTGTTTTTGTTTTCAAACACGATAGATTCAAATATATGCTACGGCAACAGCGAGCTTAGCGAAAGCGCGGTTGTTGAATATGCAAAAATGGCAGACGCACATGACTTTATTTTAAAAACCGCAGACGGATACGACACCATAATAGGCGAACGCGGCGTTGGTCTTTCGGGCGGACAGAAGCAAAGAATTGCGCTTGCACGCGCTTTGGCATATGAAACGCCGATAGTTATTTTAGACGATACAACTTCTGCTTTGGATATGGAAACGGAAAAGCAGATACAATTGCAGCTTGCAAACAGAAAAGGCAAGCACACGACATTTATTATTGCGCAGAGAATTTCCTCCGTTAAGGATGCAGACATGATTTATATTATAGATAACCACACCGTTGCAGAGTGCGGCACACACCGTCAGCTTATGGATAACCGCGGTTATTATTATGATATATACTGCCTGCAGCAGGGAATAAAAAACGAAAAGGAGGGAAAGTGAGATGGCGGCAGACACAAAAAGCAAAAGAAATACATATGACGTTGACGAAACGCTGGACACTCCTTTTAATTTTAAGCATTTGAAAAGAAGCTTTGTTTATATAAAACGCTTTAGAAAGCCAATGCTTTTGGCGCTTATATTCAGCATTATTGCGATACTTTGTTCGCAGACGATGCCGTATCTTTTTATGCTTATAATAGACAATTATATAGCAAATAAAAACATCGTTGGCATGATAACCGTGAGCCTTATAAACCTTTTGCTGGTTTTAATTTCCGCATACTGCGAAAGAAGAAGAGCGCTGCTCAGCGCAAAGACGGGACAGGAGATTGTTTCGCAGATACGCTCGGATCTTTTCAGACATCTGCAAACGCTTCCGTTTGATTACTATGATTCAAGACCGCACGGAAAAATACTCGTGCGCGTTGTAAACTATGTAAACACTGTGGCAGACTTTTTTGCAAACGGACTTATAAATATTATACTTGAGTTTATGAGCCTTATATTTATAATATTTTATATGTTTATGACTGATTTTACGCTCACATGGATTGTGCTTGCGGGATTGGTGCCGTTTATGTGCTATATTTTTGCGATAAAAAATGCACAGCGCAGAGCAAGCAGACTGTTTTCAAATAAATCGTCGAACATAAATGCGTACTATCAGGAAAATATAGACGGCATGAAGGTTACGCAGTCTTTTGACAGAGAGAAAAAGAACATAGAAATTGCGCAGAACATGGCAGACGCATGCCGCAAAACTCATATGAAGTTTGTTAAGATTGCGCATATGATGTTTCCGTCGGTGCGACTTATTTCTGCGATAGTAACTGTTATTTTGTATATTGCCGGTGCGCGGAGCGGTGCGGTGAAGGTTGGCGTGCTTTTGGCGATGGCGGCATATTGCTCAAGATTCTGGCAGCCTATTCAAAACCTTGGTAATTTGTATAACAGCGTTGTAAACACTGTTGCATATCTTGAACGTATATTTGAGGCGATGGACGAAAAATGCGACATAACCGATGTTGAAAATGCGTCCGAGATGCCGGATGTTTGCGGAGATGTTGAGTTTAAACATGTTGTGTTTGAATATGAAAAAGGCCGCCCGATACTTAATGATTTAAACATGCATGTCAAGCCCGGACAGTCGGTGGCATTAGTCGGTCCGACGGGAGCGGGAAAAACAACGGTTGTAAACCTTTTGGCAAGATTTTATGATATAAAGTCGGGAGAAATTACTATTGACGGACATAATATCCACGATGTTACGATGAAGTCGCTGCGCCGTCAGATGGGAATGATGCTTCAGGACACTTTCATTTTTGCGGGAACCGTTATGGACAATATTAAATACGGAAAGCTTGACGCTACCGATGAGGAGGCAATGAATGCCGCAAAGACTGTTTGCGCACATGATTTTATAATGACGCTTCCCGATGGATACAACACTTATATTAATGAGCGCGGAAGCTCGCTTTCGGCAGGGCAAAGACAGCTGATAAGCTTTGCAAGAACGCTTTTGTCCGATCCGAAGGTGCTTATTTTAGACGAGGCAACCTCTGCAATAGATACGAAAACCGAGCTTTTGGTTCAAAGGGGACTAAACTCTTTGCTTAAAGGACGAACCTCGTTTATTATAGCACACAGACTGTCGACCATAAAAAACTGTGACAGGATAATGTATATAGCGCAAAAGACCATTGCCGAGGCGGGAAACCACGAACAGCTTATGGCAGCTCAGGGACTTTACTACGATTTGTATACATCGCAGCTGACGGAAGAAAAAGTGGATTACTAAAAAGGCTTTAGTTTTAAAAAGGACGTGTAACAAAAATAAATGTTATATGTCCTTTTTTATTGCGTGTTAAAACAGGCTGCCTTTTCAAAACAGCGGCAGGATATTTTTTAAATTTTAAGTTTTAATTGTGATTTGCCTGTAAATAAAAAGATAACGGCGCTTTAATAATTGCTTTGCAGTAACTGATTGAAAATTGATAATAATTGATATGATATTGAATATTATTGATATTTATTTATCAAAATTCTTATGATAGACTAAGATTTGAGTTAAGGCGTTTTGTTTTAAAAAAATATTAAAAGGAGGAAGTTTTTTATGAAACGCATTTTAAGCATTTTGCTTTGCTTATGCATGGTTTTTTCATGCATGGGTGCGGTAAGCTTTGCAAGCGGCGAGACGGAGAGCTTAAATATAATTTCAGCTTTTGCCGACTATCACGTTTGCGGAGAATACCTTTCAGACGATGGGTATATCGGAATACCCGTTGAGGTAAACACTTATATCAAGGGAGAAACAAACGAAAAAACAAGAATTGTGTTGTATGTTATAAACACAAACACCGAGAGAATAGGTACAGAAGAAGATGAACCTATTATATCAGACCTTTTGGACGAAGGATACGTTGTTGTTGTGTTAGACTATAAAAACAACGCAAAATCGGTTAGTCCGGATTTGGACTGGAGCATTCAGAAAATCAGAACGGATATTGAAAACGGCGCTTATTTAAACGGCGCAAGCCATGAAAAGTATTGCACATATGTGCTCCCGGCGGGCTACAGACTTCAAAGAAGCATTAAATACTGGAACTTTGAAGAAAACGGCGCTGACGGATGTTTGGATTATATAGTTGAGATATGGAACAGCGATTTTAAAAAGGCTAAGGGAAACAAAAAAATCACATACCCCGACGGCACAGTTAAAAAAGTGAGCGAGGTTACGGCTAACAGTATTGACGACTGCGTTAAGCCAGACGGCTCGCCGATAGATTTAAATCTTTATTTGGATATTGTTTATCCGTCTAACCCGAAAGAAGAGGTTCCGGTTATGTGTCTGGCATCGAGCGCGGAGACAAGCGTGGATTCCTGGTCCGATCCGAAAAGACCTCATTTAACGGGATTTTTGTTTGCAGGATATGCAGGCGTGGTTTATGATCACTGCTATGTTCCGATGTCGAGAAACGATCATTACGGATATTTTGACGGCACGGACCATGACGCACCTTTTACGCTTTACAAATACACCGGCACAAAGAGCGAAACTGCCGCAATCAGATGTTTAAGATATTTGGCGGACGCTTACCCGGACAAATATAAATTTAAAAAAGACAAATTCGGCGGATACGGACATTCGAAGGGCTCGCACGTGTTTATGCTTGGTAACACTGCTCCGGAAAAATGCGAAGAATACAGATATTTTAGCGGCCATCACGGCGAGTGTGCCGAAGGAGTTACCCAGCCGTATCTTACATATAAAGACGGAAGTAAAATTCCTTCAAACATTCAGATGGTTTATTCGTCAAACGGCGGCGGAACGGATTACATATGCGAAAACTTTGCTCCGCTTTATGTTTCAGCCGGCGAGGCAGACGGAACGGGTATGTCGGGATTTGTTAAAGGGCATGTGAGCGCAGCGCGCCAGTACGATATACCGAGCATGTATATGACGATGCCGGGCGTTGGTCACACGATTATTTACGGTTACAGCGAAAAGTATCAGATTGATATGTATAACTCGCTGTTTGACTTTGCGCACTATTATTTAAAAGACGCAAAGCCGGTCTGCGAATATATTCTGCCGTTAAACGGAACAAAGGATTTTGACACAAACGGCGAGATCACTTTAAAATTCACAGGACCGATAGCAAGAAGCGAAATTGAAAGCAAGGTTAAAATAATAAACAAGAAAACCGGTAAAGCGGCTTTGGGAACATGGAAAAGCGAATTTAAAAACACAACATGGAAATTTACGGGCCACGATTTAACAGGCGGCTGCGAATATGAAATAAGCGTTCCCAAAAGCGTTACGGCAGATAACGGCAAAACGCTCCGCGAGGCAAAAAGCTTTACTTTTAAGACAAAGTATGAACAGGGCATTGCGGCAAAAGATATATCAAGCGACAACGCTGATATGACGCTTTTAAAAACTGCCGATACGGACAACGGGGTTTATCTTCTTTTTGACAGTGCGGATTATGAAAATTCAACAACAACCGATTTGCGCTTTTCTGTCATAAACGATGCGGCAAACCGCGTTAGCGTTTATGCATTAGACGATATAGACGAAGAAAATATCCAAAATTCTTTGCAGGGCAGCCTTCTTGCAGATATTGGTATCGCAGGAAAAGGAGACTACAGCGCAGACATAACCGAATATGTCAAATCCCTTAAAAAGGGCGAAAAAGCGGGATTTTTGCTTAAGGCAAAAAACGTTAAGGAAACAAAAACAATAACCGATCTTGATTTTGAAACGGTTGATTCGCGTTTTAATGCCGGTGCATATTCAACAGACCAAAATAACACGCCGGGCGGATCAAAATCTTATAAATCAACTTCCGAATTCAGTGTCAGAAGGCTTATATTCAATCCGTCGATAACCGAGGCAGACTTCGGACGAAAGTTTAATATAAGCATGGACGTGTATCCGACGGCTAACAGGTATTTTACTTTAAGAGTCAGAAACTTTTCGTCGGCGGCGCTTAACTGGCCCGATTATAACGACACAACCGTTAACAAAAGACTTCTTGAAAAAGACACGTGGCACACGCTTACTACGACATATCAGGTAAATGATTTATACTACTGTGCGCCGGAAATTTTAAAAGACGGAATCAGCATTTCAAGTTCGGGTACAGGCGAGGCATATTATATAGACAATTTAAAGGTGACAGAAGATATAACCGAGGTTAAAATTGCAAAGGAGCAGACAAACGAAAGCTTTGCGCCGTCGATTGTTTTGCATCCGGCAAATAAAATCACAGACACTCCGATAGACGCTTCGTATGTTGAAAGCGGCGAAAGAGAAAACGAAAGCTTTGAAAATGAAGAAAGCATGGCTGTGAGCGGAAGAGAAAAGGAATACAGACTTTCGCAGTATAAAAAAGTGTATGCAAAGGTTGACCTTTCCGGATTTGACGGAGCAAACAAGGCAAACGTGAGCATAAATGTTAAAAACAACAACAGCGGAGACGTTTATGTTTACGGCATAGCAGATCCGGCTGCGGCTTTGTATTGGAACAATAAAACATTAAATTATCTTAACGCACCGGCAAACGACCGTTTCGGTTTCGGAATAGATGTTTCAAAAGCATACGCGTCAGCTCCTATAGGAACGATAAGCGTAGGCGGCAGCGGAAACTACAGCATAGATATAACGGAGTATGCGCTTAATATGAAGGCTCAGGGTGCAGCGCAGGGTGTTTTGGTGTTTGCATTTGCATCGCAGCCGAGAGAAGAAAAACAGCTCAGCTTTACAGACTTTAACGACGAAAAAGTTCCGTTTACGGTTATAAAGGGCGGCGACATAATAAGCCACGGTTTAAGCAAAGCTGAAAACCACGGCGATGGCGCAGGCTTTAGCTATGCTATGAACACGGCATATAATTATGACAGATTAAAGTTTGACCTTTTGGGAGTTAGCAAGCTTTCCGATGCCGATATAGGAAGAAGCTTCAGCATAACATATTATTTAAAATCCGACAAAACGGGAATGTTTATGAATTCGCTTTTGCATCAGAGCGGCGCAAACGAGCATGTAAATAAAGTTATGCAAAATTACACGACCGCAAACGAATGGCAGAAGTTTACCTATGAATTTTCAATTACAGAGGACATGATCGCTCCCGGTCAGGAGACTTCAACGATACCTGCATATTTAAACTTCCAGCTGTCAAGCATGGGCAACAGAGCAAACGGCGGAAGTGACAAGGTTCTTGCTTATATCGACGATTTTACAGTTACCGAGAAAAAAGTCGGCGATATTGAGTTTGAAATTAACGAGGGAGATGTAAACGGCGGACTGTTTACAAAGCAGATTGCTTTTGATGATCTTGAAAGCTGGAGAGGTCCGGGACCAGGCACAGAGGTAAACAGCAATTATGACATGATTTTGGGCGGCGGAACCGTAGACAATCTTAAAATGCAGCTTGTGGGCTCCGATGTTACGGCGGACCACACAACAGGAGACGGCAAGAGCCTGTGGCTTTGCATGCCGAATTCATATAACAGATTTAAGTTTTATAATTTCTTTGACCATAATCTTACGAGCGGCGATGTTGGCAGAAAGTTTAAGATAAGCTTCTGGGCAAAGGGCGATAAGGCAGGAAAAATAGACTGCGGATTTATGTCGCACGGATCTGCAAGCAGCTATACAACTAAGATATATGAAGGAACGTATAGCAAGAAACAGACATATTCAATAACAACCGAATGGCAAAAGTATACTTATGATGCTGTGGTTGAGGAAGCAATGCTTGCATCTTATTATACAGGTCATGAAAAGGACGCATATAATCCGGCGCTGTTTTCAATTGTGTCAAGCGGTATGTCGGGAAGAAACTTATATGTTGACGATATAGAAATTGAAGAAATTGACCGAAACTTTAAATATGACGGCGATTTTGAAAAGGCTGACGCAACAATCGGCAATTATGCTTTCGGACAAGGTTTTGAAAACGGCAGCGAGAGAATAACGCTTTCAACTGAAGATAACCACAGCGAAAACGGAAGCCGCAGCATAAAAATAATTAACAATAAAAGCTATAACAGATTATTCTTTAGCGGCGTGGTGCCCGTGCTTACAACAGAAGATGTAGGCGATACGTACAACGTAAGCTTTTATTTAAAATCCAGCAAAGCCGGTTCGTTTTTAACAACAGTTACAAATTCGAGCGCCGGTACAAGCGGAAATTCAAGATATGACGGACAATTTTTGCAGAGAATTACAATAGCGGCAGATGACGTTGGCAAGTGGGTTAAATATAATGTTAAATTCACTGTGGCAGACCATATGGTTGAAAATTCCGCAAAGCATTTTGCAATGTATTTTGACTCGCTCGGAACGGAGGGCACTCCGGCAACGCTTTATTTTGACGATTTTCAGACAAGAAAAACGGTTAACGTTTATTCATATTCAAACGACATTGAAAAAGCGTCAAAACCGAGTGACGTTATAACATGGGGCGGCATTTCAAACGCAGGCGTTAATATAGTTTTAAGCGATGAAAACCACACGGCGGGCGGAGCAAAGAGCATAAAGGTTTACTCCGAACAAAACTATAACAGAGTATTTTTATTAAACGCAATAAAGGCTCCGACGGCAGAAGATATCGGCAAGAGATATAAAATAAGCCTTTGGCTTATGTCGAGCAAGGCGGGCGCGTTTGAACTTGGCCTAGCAAACAGCGGAACAAACTTTATAGCATACGACGGACAGCCGCGCACGAAATATACCATTGCATCCGGCGAGGTAAACACATGGAAGCGCTACAGCTTTGATGTTACGATTGATGATGCCATGGTTGAAAACAATGCGCGCTATCTCGGTGTGTATATGAGCAGTTTCGGACAAAGCAGTTCGCCGGCAGATATTTATATAGATGATATTATATCGGTTGAATATCCGGCAGGAGCGGCGGTAGGCCTTGGTGTTTCGGACGCCTGCGCTGTTAATTCGACAGGCAAAAGCTCTGTTTTGCAGCTTGACCGTTATGATGCGGCTGCAAAGATAAGAAAATCTTATCTGCATTTCACCGGCGGTGAATATGAAAACACACAGAAAGCCTTGTTAAACTTTGAGGTGTGCGCTGCGTTTGGGCAGACGGTTAAGATTTATGCGCTAAAAGATGCAGCTTTCCCGTCAAGCCTTACATATAAAGACGCTCCGGCATATGCAAAAGACGAAACGATAGATTTAGATTATGCTTACGGCGCAAAACCGATTGCATCGTTTGCGGCAGAGCCTAAGGCATATTCTGTAGACGTTACGGATTATGTTAAATACACCGCACCCGATGAATACACATTTGTGTTTGTTTGCGAGCAGACGGGCGGCAAGGAATATTACAATCTTGATTTATCAAAATATTCGCTGACAAAAGATGTTGACTATAAAGCAGAAAATGACGTTACGGTTTCAAACGGAGGAGCAGCGGTATCCGGTGGAAAGATTAAGCTTTTAAATATTTTCGGAAGCGAGAACGAGATAATCAAAGCAGGCGAAACATATAAGGTTACGGCAGATATTATGCCTGTGTCGGACGCTGAAATTGTTTTGGGATTTGACAGCGAAAACAGCGATGAAATAGCATCGCAGTGCACAAGCATAAACGCTTCTGCAAATGTTTCATCAAATATTGAATTTGAATATACTGCAACAGAAGAAGACGAACAAAACGGCATTTGTGCGATAAGCATTTATGCAAATTCCGAGACAGACGGCGGTTTTGTGATTGAAAATGTTTCGGTGCAGAGCGAAAACCCTGTTGTTATATCAAAATCGTCAGAGCTTGTTATTGAAACGGCAAAGGAAATTGATGTTCCGGACGAGAGAGCGCAGGCACAAATCAGCGTTATGTCAAACAAAAATAGTGTTGTTGTAAACGGTGAGGATAAAGGCATATCTTACACGGCGGCGCACTACGTTGGCGAAAGGTTAAATCTTTCTCTCGCGGACAGCGAAGGCTTTATGTACTGGAAAGACGCGTCAAACGGATTTATACTTTCTTATGATCCAAACTGCAGCTTAAATGTCGGCAGCGACAGAAGCATTATTGCAATATTTGCCGAAGACGGCGTTTATGTATCGTTTAAAAATATTAACGGTCAGGTTGTTGCGGAAGGATTGGTAAATGGCGAGCTGCGCGTGCCGCAGAATCCTTATGTTTACGGTTATGAGTTTGCCGGCTGGTTTGACGGAAAAGAAAAATCGCTCTTAAAAGCCGGAGACATTGTAAGTGCTGATAAAAACACTGTTTACAATGCGGGATACAGCAAAAAGGCGGACTTGTATAAAGTGGATGTGAACGGAAGCGAGAAGAGTTATAAATATAACGATTTGGTCAGCGTAACGGCAGAGGGCGAAAAAGACGGAAAAGCGTTTTCTTACTGGGAGCGCAACGGAAAAATCGTTTGCTATGATTTAACGTACAGCTTCTATGTAAGCGCAGACAGCACAGTAAATGCAGTATACGGACAAAGCAGCGCGGATAAAAACGTTTTGGTTATGGCAAATCCGTGCGCAGTCGGCGGCGACAAGATAGCGTTTTTCGCAGAGCGCAATATAGCTGATGAGTACACAGTTATAGAAAGCGGAATACTTTTGGGACAAAAAGAGGGCTTAAATCTTACAAATGCTAAGATAAAGGCAGTTTCTAAAAATGTTTCAAATAAAGGACAGTTCACGATAAGAAAGAAAAGCGTCGGCGCGGGCGAGAAATGGTATGGAGTATCATACGTTATATACGCAGACGAAAGCGGGAATATAAAGACGATTTATTCAAACGAAGTTAATATGACGCTTTAAAGCAAAACAGCTTTAATAAAGCAAATAAAAAAGGGGCGCAGCGCAAAATGATTTCATTTTGCGCTGCGCTCTTTTGCGGTTTTGAAAAGTTTTTTTGTAAATTATTTGGCGTTATTTTTTCGGTATTCGGAAGGGTATATCCCGTAATAATTTTTAAAAGCACGGGAAAAACATCCGCTGTTTGCAAAATGCAGTTTTTCGGCAATTTCGCCGACGGTGAGCGTTGTGTTTTTTAAAAAATCCTCTGCGGTTTTGAGGCGGACTTTGGAAAAATATGCGTAAGGCGTCATATTGTATTTTCTTTTAAAGTGTCGGATAATTTGCTGATCGCTTGTGTTGAAGCGGGAGGCTAATCTTTTTAATGTGCAGTTAAAATGCAGACCGCTGTCGATATAGCTTTTTATTGCCTCCGCCATAGAATAGCCCGGGTCAAACGAAAAATCCGCGCTCTTTCTGGCAAGCGATATATTCATAATAAGTTCATGTATGTATAAAGAAATGCTGTATGTTATACTCGGAAGATCAACGCTGCTGATAAGCTTGTTATGAATTTTTTGCATAAGGCTTTCGGCATTAAACGATGCGACAACCACATCATCTGAAAGATTATAGATACTAAAAAGACCGTCTACAAGCTCGCCGTGTGCGGAAAAATATAATTTTTCCAATTTTTGATTGCCGACCGAGTAATAATTGGCGTCAACGCCCTGTTTTAAAATATAGATATCGCCTGCAAATGCCATATATTTGTGTCCGCCCGTTTCTATGCACATGGTGCCGGATTTTATATATTCAAAGTTATTGTAGCGCAGATTTGAATAAAAACCGGACTGATAGTCCCTGGTGGGATATGTTATGCCGGCATATTCTATGTTTATAAGCTTGTTTTTGTCGGCACGGTTTTCATATATGGTTATTTGGCTCGGCCGTTTGCGTTCGGATTTTGGTTTTGATAAATCCATGCTTTTTCTCCTTTTTATCTGCTTGTTTTTAAATGGTGTTTTTAATTTTGCAGCTGTATTCCACTGCGTCTAATATGTTATCTTCGCTTACGGTGTCGGGAATTTCGACGGTGATGCGGTAGCTTCTTGTGTTGTCGGGCTGTTTTTCGGCTGCCGTGTCGATAACGTTTATGCCCATGCCCTCTAAGCGCTGTGTTATAATTTTTTGATAATTTTCTTTATCGGTGTTTTCTATAAATATTGTTTTGATTGCCGGGGTTTTAAGCCATTTAAAGTTTTTGTGGAAAAGGATTTGAGTTATTACGATTATAATTGCTATAATAAACGAAAGCACATACATTCCCGCACCCATGGAAAGTCCTATTCCCGAGGTTGCCCAAATGCCGGCGGCGGTCGTGAGTCCGGTGACCGAGTTTTTATGGACAAATATCATTCCGGCACCCAGAAATCCAATTCCGCTCACAACCTGGGCGGCTATGCGTGCGCCGTCGGCTCCGCGCATACCGAATGTGCCGGCAACGGTGTCTGAAAAACCGTATTTTGAAACTATCATCATCAGAGCCGCGCCCATCGCCACTATGCAGTGGGTTCTGACTCCGGCGTTTTTTGATCTGTTTGACCGCTCGACGCCTATTACTGCGCCGCATATTCCCGCCGCAACCACGCGCAGCGCATAAAGGAGCTGAAATAACTGAAAATTATCCATAAACAAAACCTCCTAAAAAAAATCAGATTACCAAAAAACCAAAGCATCCGCCCGAAAAATCACGGGCGAACGCTTTTTTGTCTTTAGCTTATATATTTTGCTCGCTTTATTTTATTTGAAGTTGTTTTTTCAAATTCCGTATCTCTTATTATTATTTCGCTTATCTGTTTATACATCGGCAGGGGCGCTAAAATGGAATTTACCTTTTCTTTAAGCTCTTTTGGGCTGAGCGGTGTTTCGGGATCAAGGTATATTTGCGCAAAAAGGCGTCTTTCGTCGCCGCTTTTATCTTTTGGCGCATACACGATAACTTCTTTAACCTCATCGATACGGCTTATATATTCTTCGATTTCTTCGGGGAACACGTTTTTGCCGTTGCTTAAAACGATAAGGTTTTTCTTTCTTCCGGTTATATATATCTGACCTTCGGAGTTGATTTTTCCGTAGTCGCCGGTGTAGAACCAGCCGTCTTTTAAAACTTCTTCTGTCAGATCTTCGGCTTTGTAGTAGCCCATCATAACGGTGTCGCCTTTAACTTTGATTTCGCCGATACCTTCGCTGCCTGGCTCATCGATTTTAACATCTATACAGGGAAGCGCAACGCCGACAGTTGCGGGATCGTTGTAATAATCGCGGTTACAGCTTACCAACGGAGAGCACTCCGTTATGCCGTAGCCTGATATGAGGTTTATGCCGATATCGTCGAAAAACTTTCCTATTTCGGGACGGATAGGCGCTCCGCCGCACACGATTTTTCTCATGTTTCCGCCGAAAACATCATGGATTTGTTTAAACAGCTTTTTGCGTTTGTCGATACCGATGCTTCTTAGCATGCGGCTTAGTTTAACCAAAAGATTAAATCCCTTTTCCTTGCCGCCGGCTTTTATGTTTTTTTGAATTTTGCTAAAGAACAGCTCGACAAATGCCGGAACAAGCATAATATAGGAAGGCTTATAGTGCTGCAGATTTTTTAAAACCTGTTTTAGGTTTTTGTTTATGCAGATTGTTGAGCCGTGGTGCAGGCTTACTAAAATTCCGCACACGGACTCATATGCGTGGTGATAAGGCAGAACCGAAAGGCAAACGTCGAAAACGGTTGAAACCTCAAGCCCGTGATAAACGCATGATACAAGGTTTTTTTCGGAAAGCATAACGCCCTTTGACATTCCGGTTGTGCCGGAGGTGTATAAAATTGCTTTTAAATCGCGAATATCGTTCGGCGTCTGGTTTAAAAAGCTTTTATCACCGTTTTGATAAAGGCTTTTGCCTTTTTGCATAAATGAGGAAAAGCTTATTATACCGTCCGGGACATCATCTGCAAAGCTTACGAATAAAACGTCTTTATTTAAATTTTGTTTGTTTGAAAGAAAAACGGATTCGTATTTCTTATCGCAAAAAACAAGGTCTGTGTCGCTGTGATTGATAACGTTTATTATATCGCTTTCGGGAAGGTCTTTATCAATCGGAACAAAAACATTGTTTGACGAAAGCACGCAAAGATAAACGACAAGCCAGTTATAGCTGTTTGGCCCGATGCAGGCAACGTGCTTTTTTTCAATACCAATATCGCAGAGCGCAGCGCCTAAAAAGAGGGTGTCTTGGTAAAACTCGCCGTAGGTCTTTTGAATGTCTTGTTTGTTTTCCTGAAATTTAAAGGCAATTTTGTCTTTGTCCTTTTCGGCTCTGTTTTTGAGCATTTGTCTTAGGGTTGAAATCGGCTCAACCTTGTAGAGAGGATAATTTTTTTGTTTTTTCATGAATTTCGCCGCCTCGCTTTGATTTTTTAAAGAAAAGTGTGCGCCGGTTTTTGGGTTACAAGATAAAAAACACTTTCCTATTAAAATACGTAATTTTTAAAACTACTATACCACTGTTTGACATTTTTGTCAACAGATATTAGGTGTTTATTGCTAAAGAAAAATAAAGATTAAAAAAAGCCAAAAGTTTTTTTGCAAAACTCTTGACAGAAAAAGCAAACTATGTTATTATTATATATTGTATTATAGTCTAAAATGCGTAAAAATGTCTTTTTTGATAATTTGTTGTTGTGGTTATTATATCACACAATATATTGTTTTTCAAGAGAAATTTTTAAAAATTTTCAGACTGTCGGCACAGCCCGTA
The DNA here is from genome assembly GCA_934457145.1 of uncultured Clostridia bacterium. Lineage (GTDB taxonomy): Bacteria > Bacillota > Clostridia > UBA1381 > UMGS1253 > CAKSHP01. The sequence continues at coordinate 164,728 of CAKSHP010000001.1, forward strand.
AAAGGGCGGTGTGCCGAAAATAATTTTAAAAAATGTGAAAGTTTATATAATACTGCAATCTGCTTTTCAGCAGGGAGCATTTTGCAGGGCAATTGAAATGCAATAAAGCTGAGCTCAGGACTCCTTTCACGCCTGACAGACTAGCGTACGCATCTTTAATGGCCACCAAAATCTGCGAATATTTAGATGAGGTGATAAAATTGATGCCACATGAGATTACTCTTGGCAAGAACAAGCGTATGAGTTTTGCCAAAATCAAAGAACCTCTGGAAATGCCCAATCTTATCGAAATTCAGAAAAAATCATACGAATGGTTTATAAAAGAGGGCTTAAAAGAGGTATTTGAAGATGTTTCTCCTATTTGCGACTACACCGGTAATCTGGTTTTGGAGTTTTTTGACTACAAACTCGATTCAACGCCGAAGTATTCGGTTGAAGAATGCAAAGAAAGAGACACAAACTATTCGGCACCTTTAAGAGTTATGGTTCGTCTTATAAACAAAGAGACGGGTGAGGTTAAAGAACAAGACATTTTTATAGGCGAATTTCCGCTTATGACAGATCAGGGAACGTTTATTATAAACGGTGCTGAGCGTGTTGTTGTAAGCCAGTTGGTTCGTTCGCCTGGAATGTATTATGATATGGTGCACGATAAGTCAGGTAAGGAGCTTTTCAGCTCAACCGTTATCCCTTACCGCGGCGCATGGCTTGAATATGATATTGATGTAAACGATGTTTTCTCAATTCGTATCGACAGAACGAGAAAGCTTCCGGTTACGATGTTTCTGCGCGCAATGGGATGCGAGACAAATGCTCAGATATATGAGGTGTTCGGTGAGGACGAAAGAATAGACGCAACGCTTGAAAAAGACAACACCGATAAAGACGCTGCGCTTATTGAAATTTATAAAAAGCTTCGTCCCGGCGAGCCGGCAAGCGCGGAAAGCGCAACAAACCTTATAACAAATATGTTTTTTGATCCCAAAAGATACGACCTTTCAAAGGTTGGCCGTTTTAAGTTTAATCAGAAGATGGCTATGGGATACAGAGTTAAAAACCAAAAGGCTGCCGAAGACATTATAGACACGGCTACCGGCGAGATAATCTGCCCGGCGGGCGAATTTATTTCTTCTCAGATGGCAGAAGCTATTGAAGATGCGGGAATTAATGAGATTTATGTTTGGGTTGAAGACAAGAAAAGAAAAATCTTTTCAAACAACATGGTTAAGCTTGAAAAGTTTGTTACATTAAATGATGATGACAATAAAGCTTATTTGAAATCTCTCGGTTTCCACACAACGGTTCGCAAAAGCGTTTTGTTTGAGATTTTGCAGGGTCTGGAAGAAGAAGGCAAAGCAGACGACCGAGAAGCGACAGAAAAAGCGCTTTTGGAAAGACGCGACGACCTTTTACCCAAACATATTATTGTTGACGATATGTTTGCATCGATAAACTACTTTAACAACCTTTGCTACGGTATCGGTACGTTAGATGATATTGACCACTTGGGCAACAGAAGACTCCGCTGTGTAGGCGAGCTTTTGCAAAACCAGTTCAGAATAGGTCTTTCGCGTATGGAAAGAGTTGTCCGCGAGAGAATGAATATACAGGATTTAGACGTTGTTACACCGCAAAACCTTATAAACACGCGTCCGGTTGCTTCAACGATTAAAGAATTTTTCGGTTCGTCGCAGCTGTCGCAGTTTATGGATCAGACAAATCCTTTGGCAGAGCTTACTCATAAAAGAAGACTTTCGGCACTCGGTCCGGGCGGTCTTTCAAGAGAGCGTGCGGGATTTGAGGTTCGTGACGTTCACTACACGCACTACGGACGTATGTGCCCGATTGAGTCGCCTGAAGGTCCTAACATAGGTCTTATCAGCTCGCTTTCGTCATTTGCAAGAATTAACGAATACGGTTTTATAGAATCGCCGTACAGACGCGTTGACAAAGAAACGGGCATTGTTACCGATGAAGTTATTTATATGACTGCCGATAAAGAGGACGGCTTTACAATCGCTCAGGCAAACGAGCCTATAGGCGAGGACGGAAAGTTTGTAAATAAAAAGATTACGGCGCGTTATCTGCGCGATTTCGTTGAGGTTGCTCCTCAGGAAATAGATTATATGGACGTTTCGCCCAGACAGCTTGTTTCCATTGCAACATCGATGATACCCTTTTTGGAAAACGACGATGCTAACCGTGCGCTCATGGGTTCAAACATGCAGCGTCAGGCAGTGCCGCTTTTAAAGACGGAATCTCCTATTGTCGGCACAGGTATGGAATATAAAGCTGCAAAGGATTCGGGCGTTGTTGTGCTTGCAAAGCGTGACGGCGTTGTTGAAAAAGTCAGTGCAAATGAAATAATAATTGCCGGCGATGACGGCGAATATGACAGACATAAGCTTTTGAAGTTCCTTCGTTCAAACCAGGGCACTTCAATTAACCAAAGACCTATCGTGTCCGAGGGCGAAAGAGTTAAAAAAGGCGATATAATCGCCGACGGTCCTTCAACGTCAAACGGCGAAATTTCGCTTGGTAAGAATGCGCTTATAGGATTTATGACCTGGGAAGGTTATAACTACGAGGACGCCGTTTTGTTAAACGAACGCCTTGTAAGAGATGATGTTTACACATCTATTCACATAGAAGAATATGAAGCAGACGCAAGAGATACAAAACTCGGACCGGAAGAAATCACAAGAGAGATACCCAATGTCGGCGATGATGCACTTCGCGATTTAGACGAGAGAGGTATCATAAGAATAGGCGCCGAGGTTCATGCAGGCGACATACTTGTCGGCAAGGTTACGCCTAAGGGCGAAACGGAGCTTACCGCAGAGGAAAGACTCTTAAGAGCAATTTTCGGCGAGAAGGCGCGCGAGGTAAGAGATACATCGCTTCGTGTTCCGCACGGTGAGGCAGGTATTATAGTTGACGTTAAAGTGTTTACAAGAGAAAACGGCGACGAGCTTCCTCCGGGAGTAAACGAGCTTGTGCGCTGCTATATCGCACAGAGAAGAAAAATTTCTGTCGGCGATAAAATGGCAGGACGTCACGGTAACAAGGGTGTTATTTCAAGAATTCTCCCTGAAGAGGATATGCCGTTTTTGCCGGACGGTACACCGCTTGACATCGTGTTAAATCCGCTCGGCGTGCCGTCGCGTATGAATATAGGTCAGGTGCTTGAAGTGCATTTGGGATATGCGGCAAAGGCGCTCGGCTGGAAGATTGCAACGCCTGTTTTTGACGGTGCAAACGAAGAAGATATTGCAGCGCTTCTGGAAAAAGCAGGCTACGATGCAGACGGTAAAACGGTGTTGTATGACGGACGCACGGGCGAACCGTTTGACAACCGCGTAACGGTAGGATATATGTATTATTTGAAGCTGCATCATTTGGTTGACGATAAAATCCATGCCCGTTCAACAGGCCCGTACTCGCTTGTTACGCAGCAGCCTTTGGGCGGTAAGGCGCAGTTTGGCGGCCAGCGTTTCGGTGAAATGGAAGTTTGGGCGCTTGAAGCATACGGCGCTGCATACACATTGCAGGAAATATTAACGGTTAAATCGGATGATGTTGTCGGACGTGTTAAAACATACGAAGCAATTGTTAAAGGCGAAAATGTTCCCGAACCGGGCGTTCCGGAATCGTTTAAGGTATTGATTAAAGAGCTTCAGAGCTTGGCGCTCGATATTAAAGTGCTTGACAAAAACGGTGATGAAGTTGAGCTTGGCGAGTATTCTGATGATGACGATGCAGTTACACCGCTCGCAGTTAATATTGAGGGAAATGAAGACAGCGCTACTCCGAATGAGGCGTCGTCTACTGTGTACAGCGCAGAGAGCAAAGACGTTAACGCCGATTCTAAGTTTGTTTTGGATGAAACAGACGACGCTCTTCTTAATGATCTCGGCTTTGATGATGAAGATGAGGATTTTGAGGATGAAGATTTTGATGACGATGTTATCGAAGAGCTTCCCGATGATTTTGAAGAAGACATTATAGAAGACTTGGACGCAGACGATGACGACGATGATTTAGTCTGATGCAAATGCGATAAAAGCGCAGATTATCAAACTTTAAAGAGGAGGTTTTCGTTTTGGAATTTACAACTTTTGATGCCATGAAAATCGGATTGGCCTCTCCCGAAAAAATCAGGGAATGGTCTTATGGCGAAGTAAAAAAACCCGAAACAATTAATTATAGAACCCTTAAGCCCGAACGTGACGGACTTTACTGCGAAAAAATATTCGGACCTCAGCGCGACTGGGAGTGCCATTGCGGAAAATATAAAAAAATTCGCTATAAGGGAATTGTGTGCGACAGATGCGGCGTTGAAGTAACGCGCTCAAAGGTTCGCCGCGAGAGAATGGGAAGCATAGAGCTTGCAACTCCTGTTTCGCACATTTGGTATTTTAAAGGTATACCGTCAAGAATGGGACTTTTGCTTGATATGTCGCCCAAGGTGCTTGAGCAGATTTTGTATTTTGCAGCATACGTGGTAACAGATTCAGGCTCGACCGATTTGGTTGAAAAAACAATTCTCACGGAAAAAGACTACAGAGAAAGCCTTGAAAAATACGGCAACCGTTTCAAAGCGGGTATGGGTGCGGAAGCTATTAAAGAGCTTTTGTGCAAAATAGATTTAGACGAGCTTTCACATGAATTAAAAGAAGCACTGGAAAATGCTCAGGGACAGAAAAAAGTTCGCATAGTTAAAAGACTTGAGGCTGTTGAAGCTTTCAGACTTTCCGGCAATAAACCGGAATGGATGATAATGGACGTTATACCGGTTCTTCCTCCGGAGCTTCGTCCTATGGTACAGCTTGACGGCGGAAGATTTGCAACAAGTGATTTAAATGATTTATACAGACGGGTTATAAACAGAAATAACCGTTTAAAAAAGCTTTTAGAGCTTCATGCGCCGGACATTATCGTGCGCAACGAGAAAAGAATGCTTCAGGAGGCTGTTGACGCATTAATCGATAACGGCCGCCGCGGCAGACCGGTAACAGGCCCCGGAAACCGTGCGTTAAAATCGCTTTCGGATATGCTTAAAGGTAAGCAGGGACGTTTCAGACAGAACCTTTTAGGTAAACGTGTTGACTATTCGGGACGTTCGGTTATCGTTGTCGGTCCGGAGCTTAAGATTTATCAGTGCGGTTTGCCTAAGGAAATGGCAATTGAGCTGTTTAAGCCTTTTGTTATGAAGAGCCTTGTTGCAAACGGACTGGCACATAATATTAAATATGCAAAGCGTATGGTAGAGAGAGTGCGCCCGGAAATTTGGGACGTGCTTGAAGATGTTATTAAAGAGCATCCGGTTTTGTTAAACCGTGCGCCAACGCTTCACAGACTCGGTATTCAGGCTTTCGAGCCGGTATTGGTGGACGGCAGAGCGCTCAAACTTCATCCGCTTGTTTGTACGGCATACAATGCCGACTTCGACGGCGACCAGATGGCGGTTCACGTTCCGCTTTCTCCCGAGGCTCAGGCAGAGGCAAGATTTTTGATGCTTTCGGCAAACAACCTCTTAAAGCCGCAGGATGGTAAGCCGGTAACAGTTCCTACTCAGGATATGGTACTCGGAAGCTACTATCTCACATTGGTAAAAGACGGCGATAAGGGCGAAGGCAAAGCATTTACCGGTTTTGACGAAGCTATGATGGCTTACAGAAACGGCGTTATTGCACTTCATGCAAAAATAAAGGTGCGCGTGTATAAAGAAATTGACGGCGTTATGCAGCATAAGCTTATCGACACAACAATCGGTCAGATGATATTTAATGAAAATATTCCTCAGGATTTGGGCTTTGTTGACAGAAGCGATCCGTCGAAAGCGTTTGAACTTGAATTTACAAAGCTTGCAACCAAAAAGCAGCTCGGTATTATTATTGATAAATGCATTCGTGTACACGGTGCAACCGAAACAGCAAAGGTGCTTGATAATATTAAGGCTCTCGGCTTCAAATATTCAACGCAGGGCGCAATAACCGTCAGCGTATCGGATATTAAGGTTCCGGAGGCTAAAAAGGTTTACCTTGCAGAGGCTGAAGAAAAGGTTGATAAGATTACAAAGCTCTATAAGAGAGGTATGTTAAATGATGATGAGCGTTATGACGCTATCATCAAGGTTTGGACGGAAACAAGCGACAAGGTTACAAAGGCACTTATGGATAACCTTGACGATCTTAATCCTATATACATGATGGCAAACTCCGGTGCCCGCGGTAGTGTAAACCAGATCAGACAGCTTGCCGGCATGCGCGGTCTTATGGCTAATACGTCCGGTAAAGCGGTTGAAATTCCTATTCGTGCTAACTTCCGTGAGGGACTCAGCGTTTTGGAATACTTTATTTCAACCCACGGTGCGAGAAAAGGTCTTGCAGATACGGCTCTTCGTACTGCCGACTCCGGTTACCTCACACGCCGTTTGGTTGATGTCAGCCAGGATGTTATCGTCCGCGAAGAGGACTGCGGCGCAACAGAGGGAATAACGGTCAGCGCAATTGTTGACGGTAAAGAAGAAATCGAGCCTTTAAGCGACAGACTTTTAGGCAGATATACTTTTGAAGATGTTATCGATCCCGAAACGGGAGAGGTATTGGTTGAAAAAAATGTGCTTATGAAAGACGCCGAGGTTGAAAAGATTATAGCTGCGGGCGTTAAAGAGGTTAAAATCAGAAGCATACTCACATGCCAGACACCTATCGGTGTGTGCGCACATTGCTACGGTTCAAACCTTGCAAGCGGAGACTCTGTTCCGGTCGGCGAGGCTGTTGGTATTATTGCCGCACAGTCTATCGGTGAACCCGGTACACAGCTTACAATGCGTACATTCCACAGCGGCGGTGTTGCCGGCGACGATATCACACAGGGTCTTCCCCGTGTTGAAGAATTGTTTGAGGCGCGTAAGCCGAAGGGTGTTGCAGTAGTATCTGAAATCGGCGGTAAGGTAAGCATTGCGGAAACCAAAAAGCGCCGTGAAATCACGGTTACAGATGACAGCGAAGGCAACGCACAGACATATGTTATTCCGTATGATGCGCGTATAAAGGTTGCCGAGGGACAGGAAATCGAAGCCGGCGATGCGCTTACAACCGGTTCAATCAATCCTCACGATATATTCAAAATCAAGGGTGCGCGCGAAGTTCAGTCGTATCTCACGCAGGAAGTTCAGAGAGTGTATCGTATGCAGGGCGTTGATATTTCGGATAAACATATTGAAGTTATTGCCCGTCAGATGATGAGAAAAGTTAAGGTTGAAGAACCGGGCGACACTCATTTGCTTATGGGCAGTCTGATAGATATGTTTGAGCTTGAGGCGGCTAACAAAAAGGTAAGAGAAGAAGGCGGCACGGAAGCAACGGCAAGCGTTGTATTGCTTGGTATTACAAAAGCTTCGCTTGCAACGGATTCGTTCCTTTCCGCAGCTTCCTTCCAGGAAACCACCAGAGTTCTTACAGAGGCAGCTATTAAAGGTAAAGTTGATCCGCTCACAGGTCTTAAAGAAAACGTTATTATCGGTAAACTTGTTCCGGCAGGTACGGGCATGAGCCGTTATCGTGACGTTGACCTTAGGGTTGAGGGCGAAGAAACAGCTATGAGCCGCGCATTTGACGCAGCTTTGGGCGAGAGTAATTTAATAGGTTAAAAAAGTTTTGAAAAACGGCGTGCAGCATTATTTTGCTGCACGCCGTTAAATTTTATTGTAAACAAATATTAAAATTCAAAATTTCCGGTTATCATGCCGAGCGAGGAGAGGCTTGTGGCATCGTCATCACAAACTATTATGTGGTCGTCAAATATTATTCCGATACTGTTTAAAAGAGTGTATATCTTTTTTGTTGATTCGATATCGGCGCTTGACGGCAACGATGTGCCGGACGGATGGTTATGCGTTACAAACACTCTTGACGCATTGTGGCGGATAGCGGTTTCTGCAAGAAGCCGCAAATCAAGCATTGTTGCATTAAGAGTACCTTCGCTGATTTTTTTGCATATTAAAAGCTTTGATGAGCTGTCCAGACAAATCATATAAAACTCTTCGCGGTTTTTGCCGACAAAGAGAGTTTTTGCAAAATTTATCATGGAGTTTGTTGTTGATAAAACCATGCGTTTTGCCGAGCTGCGGTCAAGAGTATATCTTTGTGACAGCTGGGGAATAAGCTTTATAAGCGTTGCTGTGTGGTCGCTGATACCGTCTATTGAAATAAGTTCGTCATAGCTTGCATCAAATACCTTGCTTATGGTTTTAAACCGTTTCATAAGAGAGTGTGCAATCGGGTTTGTATCCCGTCTTGCTATTGAATAAAACAAAAGAAGCTCTAAAACTTCATGATCTTCAAAGCTTTCAAGACTTTTATTTAAAAATCTGTTTTTTAAGCGTTCTCTGTGACCGCTGTGTATGTTTTCTTTATCCACTTGACGTTTTGCTCCTTTCGTCAGGCATTAGATATTTTAACGCAACATTAAAAAATTACATTTTTAAACCACATCGTGACTTACTGATGCATAGGCGTTAAATCAGAAAATTAATTAAAAAATACGCAAAAAGCGGATCTTTTTTGCATTTTATATATGAAAGATTCCACCATGAAAAAGACTGCGGAAAAACTGCTTTTGTCCATTCGTTATCTGAAAAAATATAAAGCTCGCCGTCCTTTTTAGCGCCGATACCGTTTAAAGTAAAATCAAGATCGCACGTGCCGTCCGTGAGATATGTGTTTTTTAAAAATATATAATCATACATATTTTTACCCGCCAAAACCATATCCAAATCGGTTGCGTAAAAATCGTCGGCATTATTGTATGTTTTAAGATAAATTCCGCTGTTTTTTGCCTCGGACTGCGCTGCATCAAGGCTGTTTTTATTTGTGTCAAAAAGGCTCGCAAGCGTGACGCAATCAAAATAAGACGCAAGGTTTTTCCCGTATGCAAGGGCGGAGGCTCCTAAAATTCCGATTTTAATTTTTTTCATAAATATCCCCGAATTATTGAAAAATTTATCTGAATATGATAAAATATCATATATACAGTATAGCATAAATTTTTACGGCTGTAAAGGTGAGGATATGAAAAGAGAAGTAAAACTTTCTGAAATATCAAAAAAACTCGGACTGAGCAAGTCGACCGTGTGCAAGGCATTGAATAATAAAGCCGGAGTTGATAAAAACACAAAAGATACGGTTATTAAATGCGCAAGAAAAATGGGGTATCTTTACGAAAACTCGGACAGCGAAAAGGTTTTTGTTTTGCTTCCGCTGCGTTGCAGAGAGCTTTGCAAATATTTTCAGGATGCGTTTGCAAAAAAAGGTATAACCGCTAAGTGTGCGGTGTATTTAAATGATACGGATTATATGCAAAATCTTTTGTTAATTGCAAAATCGTCATACGATATAGTGATTGTGTATCCGTGTGCGGGGCAAGATGTACAGGTTTTAAAAAGAATTGCGAAAAAGAGCGCCGTTTGGTTTACAGGCGATGTGGTAAACATTGAAAACACTTTTTATTTTGGGTTAAACCCTATAAAAGAGGCAGAAATGATTGCTCAAAAGTTTCTTTGCTCAAATAAAAAAAGACCTGTGTTTATACAGCACGGCAGTGAAGCGGTTAGCAGAAAAATTCTCGGAATTTTTGCCGGCATACTTAAAGAAAACGGGATAAAACCGGCATATATGCTGAATTTTGACGAAAAAGACCTGTTATCCGCACCGATCATGGCAAGAAAGCTGGGACGTATAGACTCGTTTGACAGTGTGTACTGCAATAAAAAAGATTTGACTTATGTCGGCGGTGCGTTAAAAAAACTCGGCAAAGGCGATTTGCCGGTGTTTTGCGTTGACGAAATTCAAAATTTAAAGCTTGCATCAGACCTTGCCGCCAAAAATGCAAAAAAATATATTGATTTTGGAGAGTATCCCATGTGCAAGTATTTATTTGTTTAGGAAGTAGTAAAATAAAAAAAACGAGAACGCACAGGACGTTCTCGTTTTTTAAAAATTTATTTATTGTTTATAATCGGCAGAAATTCGTTTTCGGGAATATTTATATAAGCGGGAGTGTTTTCATAAATTGAGTTTATCATCTGATTATATATATTTCCGATAACCTTTTGCTTAACGTTTTCCAAAGTGTCTTTATCTTCGGGAAGCGGCATTTTTAAGATAACGTGGTATCCGTATGAAGTTTTGACCGGCTGGCTTACCTGTCCCGGTTCAAGCTCAAAACTTGCCTGTTCAAATTCCTTTACCATTTCATTATATGTAAACACATAGCCGTTCGGGTTTGTCTTCATGCCCGGATCTTCGCCGTACTGCGAAACGAGAAGGTCAAAATCCTCGCCGGCTGCTGCGCGGCGGTAAATATCCTGCGCAAGCTTTAATGCGTCTTCATCGCTTCTGTCGTTTCCGGTTAAAATTAAAACGTGTTTTGCGCAAACATAATTTTCGTTATACAGTTTTTCTAAACCTTCATCGTCGATGCTTATGCTGTCATATATATGGTCAACATATTTGTTTGCAACCATGTAATCGTGCTGAATTTTAACATATGAAGCCGGAAGAAAGTTTAAATTTGATATATCAGAGTTTTTTATTTTCGCCGAAATGCTTTTAAGACTTTGAATTTCATCATCGGTGAGCGAAATACTGTTTTGCTGTGCATTGTAGTACATAGCATAAAGCTTTGCAAACGAGGAGTATAAATTATTTACAAACGCTGCCTGTTCGGAGGCATTGCCGTTGTAGTTTAAATTATACATTGCGGCAAACTCATTATAGGCAATATCATCATTTGCAACGTTTATTACCGGGGCAATGTCGTCTATAATGATTTGACCTGTTGCGCCTACATAGTAAACATAATATCCTAAATTTTCACTGACGGCGCGCAGCGGTATAAACGTTGTATCGTTTACGATTTCGGGTGCGCAGTCGATTTGCTTTTTCTCTCCGTTTACATATATGTTGTCACTGCCGATATCTAAAATAACGTATTTACCGTCTTTAGATATACTAACGGCATTTGTTTCGCTGTCCCATGATACATCGCTGCCGAAAATTTCGCAAAGCGCACGCACGGGAACCATTGTTCTGTCGTTTTTTATGTACGGAGCGGCATTGATAACCGTTTTTGAAACGTTTTCCTTTAAAGAATACACATCACATTCGCCGATTGTAAACTCGACGGAGGTTGCGGCAAATGCGGCAGGTATCAGAAGGCAAAATGCTGCACCGACGGAAATTGTAAGTTTTTTAATATTCATATGAAAAGCCTTTCCGTCCGTTAAACGGACTAAAAAATATAGTTTGATATGAGGTCATTATAACATAATAAGGCTTACAAGTAAAGTTTTTTGCAAAAAAAGCTTAACTTATAAGTAAAAATGTGATACAATTATGTAGATTAAATAAGAAAGCAGGGCTGTTATGTGCAATCTTTGTCCGAGAACCTGCGCCGCCGACCGGTGTGATACGCTTGGTTTTTGCAAAATGAAAAAGAAAATAAAAATAGCGCGCTGTGCTGCGCATTTTTGGGAAGAACCGCCTATAAGCGGCACTAAAGGCTCCGGGGCGATTTTCTTTTCGGGGTGCAATTTAAGGTGTGTTTTTTGCCAGAACGAGAAAATCAGCAGCGGCGGTTTCGGAAAAGAAGTAACAAAACAGCAGCTTTGCGAAATGATTTTGCGGCTGCAAAGCGAGGGCGTTTGCAATATAAATCTTGTTACGCCGACTCATTTTGCTGATGAGATTGTGTCGGTGCTGGATATGGTAAAGCCAAAACTTAAAATTCCGGTTGTCTACAACTGCGGCGGATATGAAAGCGAAAAAACGCTTGAGATGCTTAATGGTTATATTGACATATACTTGCCGGATTTTAAATATATAAGCAGCGCTGCCGCCAAAAAATACAGCTGCACAAAAGATTATTCTGAGGTTGCAAAAAAGGCTGTTGATATAATGATAAAACAGGCGGGAAAGCCCGTGTTTGACGAAAACGGCATTATGAAAAAGGGCGTTATAATAAGGCATCTCGTTTTGCCCGGACTCTACAAAGACAGCATAAAAATATTAAAATATTTAAAAGATACATACGGAACGGATAAGTTTTTATTAAGCCTTATGAGCCAGTTTACGCCAAACGAAAGCTGCAAAAACATAAAAGAGCTTAACAGGAAAATTACAACGTTTGAGTATAGAAAAGCGGCGGATTTTGCCGCAGAGTGCGGCTTTAACGGATATTTTCAGGAGAGGGAGTCGTCGGATGAGGCATATGTGCCGGCATTTGATTTAGCAGGGGTAGGCAGTAGAGATTAAAGCATAAAAAGAGCAGCAGCGATGCAAAAATTGCATTGCTGCTGCTCTTTTTGTTTAAAATTTAGTTTTCGGTTTCTTCCGGCGCAGGTGTTGCTGTTGTTTCGTTTGTGTCAGATGAGTCGGTTTCTGAAGCTTCTTCTTCGTCTTCAACTCTGTCGGCACAAGTGAGCGACACTATTTTAACGCCGTCGTCAAGGCGCATAAGGCGCACACCCTGAGTTACACGCGAATACGTGCTGATTTCGTCGGTTCTCATTCTTATGATAACCCCGGCATCGGTGATTAGAATTATATCGTCGGTTTCTTTAACGCTTGAAATACCGGCAAGTTTTCCTGTTTTATCGCTTATGCGGTATGTTAAAACACCTTTACCGCCGCGGTTCTGAGCGCGGTATTCGTCCATGTCGGTTTTCTTGCCGTAGCCGTTTTCGGTAACAACCAAAAGTTTCGACTCTTCATCGGCAATGCAGGCACCGACAACGTTATCATCGCCGGCAAGACGTATTGCGCGCACACCGCGCGCCATTCTTCCCATGATACGGACATCGTTTTCGTTAAAACGAATTGCCATACCGTCGGAGGTTGCAATTATAACGTCTTTTTCGCCGTCGGTTAAAGCAACTTTGATAACCTCGTCACCCTCGTCAAGACCGATTGCCCAGAAGCCGTTTTTGCGGCTCGTGTCATATTCGGTAAGCGAGGTTCTTTTGATTACGCCGTATTTGGTTACAAAGGTTAAGAATTTGCCTCCTTCAAAGTCTTTAACGGTAATTGTTGCAGAAATTTTTTCATCGTTTGCAAGCTCTAAAAGGTTAATGATTGCCGTGCCCTTTGCCTGGCGGCCCGCTTCGGGAATCTGATAACCCTTTAATTTAAACATTCTGCCCTTGTTTGTAAAGAACAGTATGTTGTTATGAGTTGACGTTGTCATAATGTTTTCAACAAAGTCCTCATCGCGTACCGCCTGGGCAGATATTCCTCTGCCGCCTCTGTGCTGCGAGCGGTATGTATCAATCGGCATACGTTTAACGTAGCCGAAATGAGTCATTGTTATAACAACGTCTTCTTCTTCGATAAGGTCTTCAATATCGATTTCGTCAACAGCGTTTGCAATTTCGGTGCGTCTGCCGTCGTCGTATTTTTCTTTTATTGCCAGAAGGTCGGTTTTTATAATGTCTATAACCATATTATCGTCGCTTAACACTTCGTTGTAGTATTTGATAAGCGCCTCAACCTCTGCCAGTTCATCATGAATTTTCTGACGTTCAAGACCGCTCAAACGTCCGAGACGCATATCAACAATTGCCTGCGCCTGAATATCGGTTAAGGTAAAGCGCGCTTTTAACTGCTCTTTTGCGTCGGGTATACCGCCTTTGGCGTTTCTGATTGTGTTTATAACTTCGTCTATGTTGTCAACGGCAATGTTTAAACCAAGCAGGATATGCTGTCTGTCCATTGCTTTTTTAAGCTCAAACTTAGTTTTCCTGACAACGATTTCCTTTTGAAACTCGATATAGTAGTCTATAACTTCGCGCAAATTCAAAAGCTTAGGCTCGGTTTTGTTGACAAGCGCAATCATGTTTACGCAAAAGCTTTCCTGAAGCTGAGTGAACTTGTAGAACTGATTTAAGATAACGTTTGCGTTGCCGTCTTTTTTAACGTCAACAACAATTCTCATACCCTCGCGGTCGGATTCGTCGCGTATTTCTGAAACGCCTTCAACTCTCTTGTCGCGCACAAGCTCGCCCATTTTTTCAACAAGCCTTGCTTTGTTTACCTGATAGGGAATTTCCGTTATAATAATCTGCGGATGCGAGCCGTTTTCCTCTATTGTTGCACGGGCGCGCATAAGTATTCTGCCGCGGCCTGTGTGATAGGCGGCTCTTATTCCGCTTCTGCCCATTATGATTGCACCGGTCGGAAAATCGGGGCCTTTGATATAGCCTATTAATTCATCGATTGTTATATTCGGATCGTCGAGCACGGCAACAACGCCGTCTATAACCTCGCCTAAGTTGTGGGGAGGGATGTTGGTTGCCATTGCAACCGCAATTCCCGAAGAACCGTTTACCAAAAGGTTAGGAAACTTTGATGTGATAACGCTCGGCTCTTTTCGGCTGTCGTCGAAGTTTGGCATAAAATCAACGGTGTCTTTATCTATATCAACGAGCATTTCAAGAGCCATTTTGCTCATTTTTGCCTCTGTGTAACGGTAAGCAGCCGGCGGATCGCCGTCGACAGAACCGAAGTTACCCTGACCGTCAACCAAAGGATAGCGCATGGAAAAGTCCTGCGCAAGGCGAACGAGCGCGTCATAAACCGAGGCGTCGCCGTGGGGATGATATTTACCAAGCACATCGCCGACAGTTGCGGCGCACTTTTTATATTTTTTATCCGGCGTCAGTCCGGCTTCGTGCATGGTATAGAGTATACGTCTGTGAACCGGTTTTAAACCGTCTCTGACATCCGGCAAGGCTCTGCCTATAATAACGCTCATCGCATATTCAAGATAAGCCTTTTCCATTTCGGAAGAGACTTCTATATCAACTATGGATTGCATTTCATGATCAGCCATATTTTACTCCTATTCTCTGTAAAAACTGAAAAATCAGTTTTTATCCTGTATTATTTTTCAAGCATGCTCTCGCCCGTCATCTCTTCCGGTTTGTCAAGTCCCATCATGTCAAGAAGCGTCGGGGCAATGTCGGCAAGTCTGCCTTCAGGCTTTAAGTTTGCGTCGTAATTTACCATAACGAGCGGAACGGGGTTTGTTGAATGTGATGTTACAACGTTTCCGTTATCATCAAACATTTCATCGGCATTTCCGTGGTCTGCGGTAACAAGTGCGCAGCCGCCTTTTTTAACGATTGCGTCAAGCGTTTTGCCGAGACACTCGTCAACTGCTTCAACGGCTTTTTTTGCAGCGTCGAAAACGCCTGTGTGGCCGACCATGTCGCAGTTTGCATAGTTTAATACTATAACGTCATACTTATCGGAATTTATTCTTTTAACAACTTCATCGCAAACCTCATATGCGCTCATTTCAGGCTTAAGATCGTATGTTGCAACCTTTGGCGATGCAATCAGGGCGCGGTCTTCGTTTTTATATTCTTTTTCAACGCCGCCGTTAAAGAAGAATGTAACGTGTGCATATTTTTCGGTTTCTGCGATACGAAGCTGCGTAAGACCTTTGTTGCTTATATATTCGCCGAATGTGTTTACAAGCTTGGTGGGCTTGAATGCAACGTCAACGTTCGGCATTGTTTTGTCGTACTGTGTCATGCAGATGTAGCAAAGCGGGAAAAACTTTCGCTCAAAGCCGGTAAAGCTTTCGTCAACGAGCGAACGCGTTATTTCGCGTGCGCGGTCGGGGCGGAAGTTAAAGAATATAACGGAATCATTTGCTTTTATGGTTTCTGCGCCGTCTATCACAGTCGGAACAACAAATTCGTCGGTTACATCATTTTTATAAGACTCGCGAACGGCTTTTTCGGCATCATCTGAGTGATTTCCCTCGCCTTTAACCATTGCGTTGTATGCCAAAACAACTCTTTCCCAGCGGTTGTCGCGGTCCATTGCGTAATATCTGCCCATTACGGTTGCAATTTTTCCCGTACCGATTGCGCCAAGCTTTTCTTCAAGCTCTTTTACATAATCTGCGCCGGTTGTCGGGCCAACGTCTCTGCCGTCTAAGAAGCAGTGAACATAAACTTTTTTTAGCCCCATCTTCTTTGCAAGCTCGATTATTGCATAAAGATGAGTGTTGTGAGAATGTACGCCGCCGTCTGACAAAAGTCCCATAACGTGCAGGGCGCTGCTGTGTTCTTTTACGTTGTTTATTGCTTTTAAAAATGCTTCGTTTTCAAAAAAGTCGCCGTCCTGGATGGATTTTGTTATTCTTGTAAGCTCCTGATACACAATTCTTCCGGCGCCGATATTCGTGTGTCCCACTTCGGAATTTCCCATTTGTCCGTCGGGCAGACCAACATCAAGTCCGCTTGCGTAGATTTTATTGTGCGGATATTTTTTCAAAAGCGAATCCATAACCGGTGTTGCAGCAGCATCAATTGCCGATTGTTTTTTATCTTTTGCTATGCCGTAGCCGTCCAGTATAATGAGGGCTGTTGGTTTTTTCATAATTCTCATGCCTTTCTGCCTGCTTTATATGATATGTTTTTTACCGCAGGCGGGCAAAAAAACGGTTTAAAGGTGCTAAAAACCGGGGTAAGGAGTAAAAATTTTAAAAAAGTCTTAAAAAAATTACCCCCGAATTTAGCACAAAAGGGCAAGACTGCATATGCTCTCAGTCTTACCCCTTGTTTATTTAATTTGAAAATTAATACTTAACAATAGCTGTAAAATCAGCAACTTTTAAGCTTGCGCCTCCAACAAGACCGCCGTCGATATCGCTCATTTCGAAAAGCTCTTTTGCATTGCTTCCCTTTACGCTTCCGCCATACTGAACAATGATTTTTTCAGCTGTTTCATTGCCGTAAAGCTCGCCGATTACTTTTCTTATAGCGCCGCAAACTTCGTTTGCCTGCTCGCTTGTAGCGGTTTTGCCTGTTCCGATTGCCCAGATGGGTTCGTATGCAATAATGATGTTTTCAGCGTCTTTTGCGCTAACGTTCATGAATGCGATTTTAACCTGTGAACGGATAAGGTCGATTGTGATGCCCTGTTCTCTTTCTTCTAAGGACTCACCAACGCAAACTATGGGTTTAAGACCTTTTTCGATTGCCTTTAAAATCTTTTTATTAACTGTTACATCTGTTTCTGCAAAATACTGTCTTCTTTCGCTGTGACCGATTATAACATATTCAACGTCAATGTCTTTGAGCATATCAGCGCTGACTTCGCCTGTGTATGCGCCGCTGTCTTCAAAAAACATATTCTGAGCGCCGATTTTGATGTTTGTTCCCTTTGCTGCTTCAACTGCTGCCGGTAAGCAAACGAAAGGTACGCAAGCTATAACGTCTGTTTTTGCATCTTTAACTGACGGTGCAAGCTCTTTAATAAACGCTGCTGTTTCAGAAGGCGTTTTATTCATTTTCCAGTTACCTGCTACAACTATTTTTCTCATAATAAAAAATCTCCATTCCGCCGCCCTGCAAGGCATAAATAGTAATATAAAGTTTTCTCTTATCAGGCAGGGCAAGGAATGATAAGAGATTTTTTTGTCCAAGTGCGTTTTTAAAGGCAAGGCCTTTAAAAAAATCGCACGGACTAATTAAATCCGCCGGAGGCAAACGCAAATTTTTTGCGTTTAATCTCCATTCCGCCGCCCTGCAAAGCATAAATAGTAATAAATTTTTCTCTTATCAGGCAGGGCAAGGAATGATAAGAGATTTTTTTGTCCAAGTGCGTTTTTAAAGGCAAGGCCCTTAAAAAATCGCACGGACTAATCAAAACCGCCGGAGGCAAACGCAAATTTTTTGCGTTTAATCTCCATTTTGCCGCCCTGCATCGGCACAAATTTTTTGGTTAGTCATTTGCTGACGCAGGGCTAAAACAGCAAAGGATTAGATCAATTTTAAATAAAAATTATTTGTCCTGAAGGCAAGCTATACCGGGAAGCTCTTTTCCTTCCAGAAATTCAAGCGAAGCTCCTCCGCCTGTTGAAATGTGGCTCATTTTGCTGCCAAGACCTGCCTGGTTAACCGCAGCAACGCTGTCACCGCCGCCGATAATTGTTATAGCGTCCAAATCAGCAAGCATCTGTGCAATAGCGTTTGTGCCTTTTGCAAATGTGGGCATTTCAAACACGCCCATAGGTCCGTTCCAAACAACTGTTTTTGCGTCTTTTAATGCGTCTTTGAAAAGCGCAATTGTTTTTTCGCCGATGTCTAAGCCTTCCCAGTCTGCTTCTATGTGACCTGCATCAACTGTTTTGTGCTCTGCATCGTTTGAAAATTCCTTTGCAACAACCGTGTCAACGGGGATTAAAAGCTCAACGCCTTTGTCCTTAGCCTTTTGCATCATATCTTTTGCGTAGTCTATATAATCTGCTTCAAGAAGCGATTTTCCGACTTCATAGCCTTTTGCTTTCATGAATGTGTAAGCCATACCGCCGCCGATAATAAGCTTGTCAACCTTCTCTAAAAGATTGTTTATAACAGATATTTTGGAAGAAACTTTGCTGCCGCCCAGAATAGCAACACAGGGTCTTACCGGATTGTTTACGGCATTGCCCAGAAATTCAAGCTCTTTTTCAATAAGAAAACCTGCAACGGCAGTGTCAAGATAATCCGTAACGCCAACGGTTGAGCAGTGTGCTCTGTGTGCGGTACCGAAAGCATCGTTTACAAATATTTCTGCCAGAGAAGCGAGTTCTTTGCTGAAGGTTTCAACATTTTTGGTTTCTTCTGCTCTGTAGCGGGTGTTCTGAAGCAATACAACATCGCCGTCTTTCATTTCGGCAACTGCTTTTTTAGCGTTTTCGCCGACAACATTGTCATCAGCTGCAAAAACAACTTCTTTTCCGAGCTTTTCGGAAAGGCATTTTGCTACAGGCGCTAATGAGAGTTCGGGTTTGGGTTCGCCTTTGGGTTTTCCCATATGAGAGCAAAGTATTACTTTTGCGCCTTTTTCAATTAAATATTTAATTGTGGGGAGCGCACCGAGTATTCTTGTTTCGTCGGTAATGTTTTGGTTTTCATCGAGCGGTACGTTAAAATCGCAGCGTACCAGCACTTTTTTACCGGTTACATCAATGTCTTTAACAGTTTTTTTGTTAAGCATAAAAAAACACCTCTTTATTAAAATTATTTGTAATACATTTAAACGCAGTACAAATCAGAACAAAACCATATAATATACATTTTGTCCATACATTATATATTCTACACTATTTTCGGGATATTTTCAAGCATTATATTTAAAAAACTTAAAAAATAATGTAAAAATTTATATTTTGCGGGAATGTTTTTTTGTTAATTTTATATTATTATGACAGGCGGCGGGAAAAATAAAACGATTTTTTGAAAGATTCGGCAAAAGAAATTCGAAAAAAATGCAATTGTTTTTCCGAAAAATGACTGACGGCGAAAGTTTCTAAAAAATTATTGAATTTTTAACATTTATCGGACTTGGTTGCTGTAAAAATTAAAAATATTGCAAATTTTTTTGGTTTTTCGAAAAAAATGCAACACTTTTTTTAAAAAATTTTTCAAAATAAAAACAAGTAGTAGTTTACAAACGGTGAAAAATATGTTATAGTATTTTATGAAAATGTTGTTCGTGCATTTTTTTGTGCGCGCAAACGGGACAAATGCATAACGTGCATTTATGCGGAAAGTCTTTTTTGCGGCGTGCGTAAACAATTAAATTTTTTAGTATAAAGGAGGAAACATCATGCCCAATGCGGTTAAAAAGGTCGGCATTTTTGAGCCGCCGACGAAACCGAAAATCACTAAAGAAATGAAAGCCAACATGGCAAAATCAGGGCTTGATTCCGCCGCACAGAAAAAAGCTTTGGAGGAACAGCTGACAGCTGCCAAAGCAAAATATCTTGAAGATATGGCGCAGTGGAATGAAAAACCCCAAACCGAACCTCAGACGGTTGAAGCATTAAAATCCGAACTTGAGGAGTTTAAGGCTTCTGTTCCGAAGAGAAAGGAAGAAATCGAAAAAACGTATAAAGAAGAGGTTGCTCATGCAAGCTCACTTGAACCGTTTGAAAGAAAAGTGGCGCTTATGAAAGCGAAAGAAAAGCGTCATAACGCGCTTCTTGATATAAAAGAAGCACACCGCGTGAAATTTGAAGCGTATGAAAAGGCAACATGTTCATCCGCGCAGATATTTAAGCGCAAGAAGAAAAGCAAAACGCTTGCTGCCATATGGCGCGACAAGTATTTGTATTTAATGCTTGTTCCGTTTATTGCGTGGTACGCTGTGTTTCATTATCTTCCTATGTACGGAATCACGATGGCGTTCCGTCAGAAAAAGGCATTTAAGCCGCAGGAGGCACCGTTTTTATGGGAGGTTGGCAGAGATCCGTTTGAGCATTTTAAAAACTTCTTAACAGGACCTTATTGCTACAGACTTTTCAGAAATACAATAGTTATTAACTTAATGAGCCTGGTATTGGGATTCCCGCTGCCGATTATATTTGCGCTTCTTTTAAATGAGCTGCGTTCAAAACTGTTTAAAACATCGGTGCAGACGATTTCATACCTGCCTCACTTTATTTCAAGCGTTGTTGTTGCCGGTCTGGTTACAAACTTCCTTGCACCTTCGGGCTTGATAAACACAGTTATAAACAATGTATTTAAACCCAGCGAAACGGTTACTACAAATTATATGTTAAAATCCGATTTGTTCAGATGGATATACGTGCTTATGGGACTTTGGCAGGGCACAGGTTTCGGTTCTATTATCTACACCTCCGCTTTGGCAGGCGTTGACCAGGAGCTATACGAAGCTGCGCACATCGACGGTGCCGGCAGATGGAAGCAGATGTTACATATTACATTGCCCGGTATTATGCCGACTATTGCAATTATGCTTATCATGCGTCTGGGCGGCTTGCTTAACGTTGGTTATGAAACAATTATTCTTTTGTATAAGCCGGAAACATATGAAACGGCCGATGTTATCAGTTCTTATGTGTACCGTATAGGTATCGGCGGTTCAGGCTCCGGTCAGTCTTCACCCGACTACAACCTGTCAACCGCAACGGGCTTGTTTAACGCTATTATTTCATTAATACTTGTATCAATTTCCAACACTGTGTCGCGTAAAGTCGGCGAAGTTGGTTTGTGGTAAGAAAGGGGGATATTATAAATGAAAATTAAACGCAGTAAAGGCGAAGTAGTATTTGATACTGTAAATGTCATATTAATGCTTATTGTTATAGTTATTACTCTGTATCCTCTGTGGTATGTGCTTATATCATCTTTATCCACACCGACAGCGGTACAGGAGGGTGAAACAATGTTTTTGCCCGTGTTTGCAAAGGGACAGCTTTTCAACTTTGCAGCATACAAAGAAGCGTTTGAATACCAGGACGGTCTTATTAAATACGCATACGGCAACACGATTTTGTATGCCGGTGGGGGTACTATAATAAGTATGCTTTTGTCGGTGCTCGGCGCATATCCTTTGTCAAAGAAAAGATTGAAGGGCAGAATGTTCTTTACAATGGTAATGCTTGTTTCAATGTGGTTCAACGCAGGTATGATTCCTACATACTTAAACCTTAAAAACCTTGGTTTTGAGGATTCGAGAGTCGGTATAATGATCGGATTTGCGCTTTCCGCGTTCTACGTTGTGCTTATCAGAACATATTTTGAATCAATATCGGATTCTTTGGAAGAATCGGCAAAAATGGACGGTGCAAACGACCTTACAATTTTGTTTAAAATATATCTTCCGCTTTCGGTTCCGGCGCTTATGACGGTTGGTCTTTACTACTTCGTTGATAAGTGGAACGCATATTTATGGTCTTCGATTTTGTTTAAAACAGATAAGAAGATGCCGCTTCAGGTTATCTTAAAGAAACTCGTTGTTGACAGACAGGCGTCAAGCGAATCGGTTGCCAACATGGACAGCTCGGTGCTTGGCGGCGGAACAAGCAGCGAAACGGTTATTTATGCAACAATTATGCTTGCTGTAATTCCTATGCTTATTATTTATCCGTTTGTTCAGAAGTTCTTTGTAAAAGGTATCATGGTTGGTTCCGTTAAAGGTTAATAAAAAGTTTTATAAAAACTGCCGCAGACTTTTGAGAGTGCGGCAGTTTTTTTGTATCGCACTTGAAAAGGATATAAAATTATGATACAATATGAAAATAAAGAAGTTGTTAAATTAAAAAGCGTTTTATCAGAAAGGCAGTGTGAATTAAAATGAAAAGAGGATCCGGAGTGCTTATGCATATATCGTCGCTTTTCGGCGACTATTCGTGCGGAAGCTTTGGCGAAGAGGCAAAATATTTTATTGATTTTTTATCGGATTGCGGTTTCTCGTATTGGCAAGTTTTGCCGTTTTGTATGGTAGACGAATGTAACTCGCCGTACAAATCATATTCGGCATTCGGCGGAAATCCGTATTTTGTTGATTTAAACGAACTTTATAAAAAGAACCTTTTAACGGCTGATGAATTAAATGACGCGCGTCAGCAAACGCCGTACTCGTGTGAGTTTGTGCGTCTGTATCACACAAGATATGAATATCTGGCAAAGGCTGCCGGGCGGTGTGGTTATAAAGAGGAAGTTGAAAATTTTATAAAACAAAATCCGTATCTTGAAAAGTTTTGCATGTTTATGGCGCTGAAAGATGCAAACAACCAAAAAGCATGGATAGAATGGACAACGGACAAAATAAATGAAGATGTTTTGTTTATGTGGAAATTTATTGAGTTTGAATTTTTTGTGCAGTGGAACAAAATAAGAGAGTATGCCAAGGAAAAAGACATAAAAATAATAGGCGATATACCGATTTATGTTTCATATGACAGCTGTGACGTTTGGGCAAACAAAAAGCTTTTCTGTTTAACGGAGGACCAAAAGCCCAAGTGTGTTGCCGGAGTGCCGCCGGATTACTTCTGCCCGGACGGTCAGCTTTGGGGAAATCCGCTGTATAACTGGGAAGTTATGAAAAAGGACGGGTTTATGTGGTGGAAAGAGCGCCTTGGTCATATGTTTAATATGTTTGACGCGGTAAGAATTGACCATTTCAGAGGTCTTGACTCATACTGGAGCGTGGACGCAGGCGAAACAACTGCAAGAAACGGCAAGTGGGTTAAAGGACCGGGAAAAGATTTTATCGATATGATACATAAAAATTTCCCGGAAAATATGGTTATTGCGGAGGACCTTGGGGAAATCACCGAAAGCGTCCATGAACTTGTTGAATACAGCAAATTTCCGGGCATGAGGGTGTTTCAGTTTGGATTTTTCGGCGATTATGATAATTTGCATCAGCCGCATAACTATAAAAACAATTGCATTGCATATACCGGCACGCATGATAACAACACGCTTTTGGGATATGTTTGGGAGCTTGACGAAAACACGAGAAAGAACATGCTTTCCTACTGCGGTTATGACAATCCGGATTGGAACCATGGCTATGACAGCATAATACGAACGATTTTTGCAAGCCATGCAGGAACTGTGATTTTGCCGATACAGGATCTTTTGGGTTACGGTTCGGACACGAGGTTAAACATTCCCGGCAAGGCAGACGGAAACTGGCAGTATCGCATAACAAAGCAGCAGTTAGATGAAATTGACAGGAAAAAATATAAAAAATTAAATCAAACATACGCCAGAGAGTAGTATCATATAAAAAATTAAGCGGCAAGGAGCAAGACTAATATGTTTATGTTTTTACGAACAGCGGCAGCCGTGCCGGGAGTATCTGTGGCAGATACGATATATAATACGGAAGAAATTATAAAGAAAATGAATGAGGCGGAGGAAAAAAACGTAAATATTACGGTGTTTCCGGAGCTTTGTATAACAGGGTATACCTGTGCGGATTTATTTTTTCAAAAAACGCTTATTGACGGAGCGGCTTTGGGCCTTGTCAAGATTCTTGAGGCGAGCGAAAAATTAAAAGGCGCTTTTGCAGTCGGTCTGCCGCTTCAGATAAACGGTCAGCTTTATAACTGTGCAGTATTTTTGAAAGGCGGCAGGGTTTTGGGAATTTGTCCGAAAACATTTATGCCGAATTATAACGAATTTTACGAAAAAAGATGGTTTTCCGTGTCGGAAGAGCTTGAAGAAGAAAATGTTTGTTCGTCCGAGATAGGAATTCCCGGCGAAAGTTACAGCATACCTGTAGGAAGAAATTTGATTTTTAAAGTGTTCGGAATTAATGTGGGCATTGAGCTTTGCGAGGATTTGTGGACGCCGCTGCCGCCAAGCACCTTTCTGGCAATGAACGGAGCCGAGGTTATTTTAAATTTATCGGCAAGCAACGAAACGATATCAAAAAGAACATACAGACAAAGTCTTGTAAGCCAGCAGTCGGCAAGAAATATATGCGCATATGTTTATGCAAGTGCCGGAGCGGACGAGTCAACAACCGACCTTATTTTTTCGGGACATTCAATAATATGTGAAAACGGCAGCATTTTAAAGGAAAACGAAAAACTTATTGATAATAATTATCTTCTTGCCTGCGATATCGATATTGAAAAAATCAGAGCCGACAGAAAAAAGATAAAAAGCTTTAAAGACGCGGCAGCGCTTTACGCGGGACTTGAAAAGGCAAGACGCGTGTTTGTTTGCGCAGATGAACCCGATTGCGATGCATCGATGTATAGTATAAGAAAACTGCCGTTTGTGCCGGAGGGCAAAACCGACAGATTAAAAAGATGTATGGATATTTTTGAGATGCAGGTTGCGGGACTGAAAAAACGCATGAGTGCAGCGGGAAACAAGCTTGTTATCGGTGTTTCGGGCGGGCTTGACTCAACACTTGCGCTTTTGGTGTGTGTGCGTGCGGTAAGCGAGATGAATTTGCCGGCAAGCAGTGTACACGGGATAACGCTGCCGTGTTTCGGAACATCGTCGCGGACATATAAAAATGCTGTTGAGCTGATGCGTGTGCTCGGAATAAGCTGGAAAGAAATAAATATAAAAGATGCATGCACGCTGCATTGCAAAGACATAGGCCATGAGATGGACAACTTTAATGTGACGTATGAAAACATTCAGGCAAGAGAGAGAACACAGGTGCTTATGGATTATGCCTGCAAAATCGGCGGGTTTGTTGTCGGAACGGGGGATTTGAGCGAGCTTGCGCTCGGGTGGTGTACGTATAATGCGGATCACATGAGCATGTACGGTGTGAACGCAAGCATACCGAAAACCCTCATACGCTGGATGATAGATGCAACGCGCGAATATAATATATTTCCCGGCAGCGCCGATGTTTTAAAAGATATTATTGATACGCCCATAAGTCCGGAGCTTCTTCCGCCGGATAAAAACGGACAGATATCTCAGGAAACGGAGAGCTTTGTGGGACCGTATCCGTTAAATGACTTCTTTTTATATTATGTGCTTCGCTGCGGCTTTGAACCAAAAAAGATATATATGCTTGCAGCGCGTGCGTTTGACGGTGAATACGACAAAAAAACAATATTAAAATGGTTAAAAACATTCTACCGAAGGTTTTTCACGCAGCAGTTTAAACGCAGCTGTCTGCCGGACGGAGTTAAGGTGGGAAGCGTGTGTCTGTCGCCGCGCGGTGACTGGCGCATGCCGAGCGATGCGTCGTTTAAATTGTGGTTAGAAGACATTGAAAAAATGAGCTGAAAAGGAAATGTGCCGATTTTAAAACAGTCGGGTGCGCAATATGCACAAAAATCCAAAAGCCTGTTAGTAAAAAATCAACAAAAAAAATATATTTATTGACTATTAAATGTAATTGTATTATAATATATTTGCAAAGGTTTATATGCAAAAAAAATTTTTATGAAAGAGGGAAACCAGTATGAAGAAAATTTTGAGCGTGCTTCTTACAGTAGCTATGCTTATCACATTGCTTCCGGCAATGAGTGCATTTGCGGCTAAATATGATGGCACGCAGGTAGTGTACGAAGCGGCAGATGTTGCTTGTAAGTCAGGCGATACAATAACATTAGAGCTTAAATATAAATCGGGCTTTAGTGTTTTGGAGGGTGTAGCATTTAATGTTAAATTTAACCCTGAATATTTGACGTATGTTGCAAACAGCACTACGATTCCCGGTGGTGACAGGTGGACATTGAATTATGCCGCGCTTACCAGAGATGGGGATGCTGTGAATGTTCAAATTTTGTCGGCTAAGCCGGATGAAGACGTATCTATTACTGCTGATGAAAGTCTTGTGACTTTACAATTTAAGGTTAAAGAAGGTATAGCGGATTATACAGAAACACCTGTTAATTTTGAGATAGTTGACAAGTATTTGTATTGGGATGACGATGCCGGTGACAGCGGTGATATTGCTTCTAAGGTGTCAATAAAGAATTGCACAGTAAAAATCGGCACACCTTCCACGGACACACCTCCGACACCGTCAGGAAAGAAAGAAATCACAAACATTGTAACAAAAGATACTACAATGGCAGGATATGTTACTGCGGGTACAGCTGTTTACAAGGTAGTTCCTGCAAGCAAGACGGATGTTTATGATGTAAGCGCAAAAAAATATGACACAAAAGAAGAGGCTCAGGCTAAAATTGATGCAGCTGATGCATATTTAGCAGGTCTTGGACTCGGCGAGCATGCAAGCCGCGGTTCTAACATTTGGAGTACATATCCTCAGGTAAACGGTACATCTATTGATAATCCTATGCAGATTATATCGTCTAACACTATTGCAGACGTTATAAACGGAGAATCGTATTTGATAAAGGCTCAGAAGGGTCATAGTGTTACATTGCTTAAGGATTCAGACGAAAAGGTAACGGGCATTTCCAATCAGAATATGCTCGGTACTGACGAAGAATACGTTAAATTTGATGTAAACGCTTCCGGTACAATGTATGTTGTTGAAACAAACGGATACGGTTATCCGGGCGGTATTGCAGCAGGATATGAAAAAATGTCCGGCACAATCGGCGGATGCGCTGCATATGCAAAGCATTTTGATATCGGCGATGCAAGCAGCATAACGGTTACTGTTCCTGCCCAGGGATTAAGCGATGAGACAATCCGCGCTAAAATGAACGCAAGCGGCAGAATAGCTAATACACAGGGTTACATATTCGTATTTGACGATGGAACAACTGCTGAAATAAACAATGTTAAAACAGAAATCGGCGGAACAGCAGCGGTTGTTAACTGCGAATCCGGCACATATGAATACACAATCAACACAATGCCTTACACAGGAAAAGTTGACCTTGAGATAGGCAAAAAAGCAAGCGCACAGAAGATAACAGGCGACACATCAGTTGAGCTTGCAGCAGGTAACGGCGAAGCTAACTTTACTGTTACTTCCGGCGACGGCAGCGCTTCACAGGATTATAAGATAATATTTGCTTGCGAACCTTATAAAATTGTATCGCCCACAAAGGGTGCCGGCGCAAGCTGGATAGCAGGTATTTACGGACCTGCAGCAGAGAAGAAGGGCATAAACTACATAGCTGTTGAAAATGCAGATGTTGCAAACACCTTTGTATACAGCGACAGAGATAATAAAGCATACGGCAGCGCAAACCTGCAGGGTGCAACTGTTATCAGAACACCTAAAAATGAAGCTCCGTCAAACTATACAAACGTTGAAGTATTTGACGAAAACGGAAAAAGCGGTTCGAATATAACATTTACAAAAACGATTGAAGGCAAGGAACCGCAAACGCTTACAGGCAGAGTTGACGGTGCATTTGACGGTGAAGCCGGCAAAGAAAACAAATCCGGTTTCCGTCTTGTAAAGGCATCTTCTGTAAGCAATGCGTTCTTTAGCGGAAAATATGACGGAACAGACGGCAATTGGTGGGTAACATTTATTCCTACAAGCGATTGTACGGTAGTTATCGGCGATAAGGTTGGCATGGGTTATCCGAACCTTGACAGAACACTTTGGAAGAATAACACAAACTATAATTATTCGCAGGGTGCAAATCATTCATATGTAAGACACTTTAAAGCGGGCGAAGTTGTTCAGATTCCGAACTACGGTGTTTCCGGTACACTGGCAGACAAAACAAAAATTACTTATGAATACTATGACAACACAGGCACAAAGGTAAAAGCTGAGTCGACAGTAGGCGCTGACTATAAATGCTGGGAAGACTTAACGTTTGCAATTGTTTGGGACGCTAAGGCTGTTGATAACAATGCTTCATACATCAAAATTGATGATGTGCTGATCAAAGACTTTAAAGCTGATACTTTAGATTACACTTATGAAATTCCTTACGGAACAGAAAGCGTTAAACTTACAGCAGCAGCTGCTGACTCAATCGCTAAGATTGAAGGCGGCGAAGGCACATTCAAAGCAGGCGAGACTGCAACAATTAAGATCACTTCCGGTAACGGAACAGAAAAGACATACACTGTAACATTTACTCAGGCTGCTCCTCCGGTAAGCACAGATGCAACTCTTAAGGCAATCACTGTAAACGGTGTTGCAGTAGCAGATTTTGCAGTTGATAAGTATGCTTATGATGTAACTATTCCTTACGGCGCAGATGTTGACATTAAGTGGACATTGTCAGACGAAAAGGCAAGCGCTGCTCTTACAAACGAAGGTAACGTTTATAAGATTACAGTTACAGCTGAAGATACGACAACAGTTTTGGAATATGTTATAAACATCACAAGTGATGTTAAGAAAAATGAACTCAAAACTTCCGCAATCGGCGGCGGCAGCATTCTGGCTACGTACGGCTCGGTTACAGAAGAAGGCTGGGGCAGTGCAAAAACAGAAAGCTTTGTAACAGGAACTGAAATCACATTGAAGGCTGTTGCAGGCGAAGGCGAAGAATTCCTTTACTGGAAAGATAACCAGACTTCAAGAGTTGTTTCTTACTTCAATGAGTATTCATTTATAATCGGTACAGGCAGAGATCTCTCGGCTGTATTTAAAACAACAGGAAGCTACAGCGTTAAGTTTATGGATATGAACTACAAAGTAGTGGGTGAAGGTGTAAGCACAGATACTATCACAGTACCGAAGAATCCTTATTTGATGGGATACACATTTGGCGGCTGGAAGATTGGCGATACTGTTAAGAGCGAATATGTTGCAGGATATGAAATCGCTGCAAACACGTTCGGCGAAGACACAGTTATTACAGCAATTCAGAACCAGGATGCTACAAAGTATCAGGTAACATTTGTTGATGTAAAGAACTACACATCGGGCAGCTACAAATATAATCAGGGCTTCACAGCAGAGCATATTGATGCCGCAGAAGGCAAGAAGTTCTCTCACTGGGAGCGCGACGGCAAGATTGTAAGCTATGATGATAAGTATGTGTTCTATGTAGGTAACTATGATACAACTGTAAAGGCAATATTTGTTGACGAGGCTGATGTTGTGGCTAAAGATGCTAAGATTACAATGGCTCAACCCACAATTGTTGCAGGTAACAAGATATCCTTTATCATGGAGAGAAGCGTACCCGAAGGATTTACTGTTATAGAAGCAGGTATTCTTATTAAGAAAGACCTTCAGACCGAGATCACTCTTGATACAGCAGGTATCATTAAGGGAACATCTGTAAACCATGCAAACTACGGTGCATATAACTTAAGAAAAGCAAATGTTGCTTCCGGCGACACATGGTCAGCAGTTGCTTACTTGATCTACAAAGATGCAGACGGTAACGTAAAGACAATTTATTCTGATGTTGTTTCCAAAACATTATAATTTAGAATAAATAAAAAGTTTAAGGCTTAAAGTTTAAAAATAAACAAATAGCCACAAAGAATTAAAAACAGGCATATCGCAAATAAGCGGTATGCCTGTTTTATATTGATGATGTTTAATTTATTAAGTAATCCGGTTGGGTTTACCACAGAAAAAGTCTTGGATAATGTGACAAAGATATATTTTACACGTGAAAGCGGAAATTATGCAAGCTGTCGGACTGAAAAGATAGATATGCTTTAGGATATGCTCATGCATCGCTGTTTGCCCGGTTAAGCTTTGCACCTTTGTTGATTTTTAAACGGCGCAGATACGAAAATGTAAAAACAACTTTGAATTTATACTTATGTTTATATTCTGACATGCGAAGTGAAGTTGCCGATACATTGTCAAAGTTGATACAAAATTAAAATTTTAGTATGATATTAGTACGATTTGAATATTAAAAATCCCCGAAAACCTTTGATATAAGACTTTCGGGGATTTTTTATTTTATTCCCACTCGGTGCGTTATAACATGATTTATGTTGTATCACCCGATTTTAAGCCGTTTTCTTCGCCGGTTCCGCTTAAAATCTTTTAATTATTTGGTCTTGTGTGTTATCTGTTATCAATTTGTTATCATCTATATGTTAACATAATATTTGCACTTTTGCAAGAGGTTGAAGAAATTAATCTTCATTACTTTCTTCATTTTCGATTCTGTCACGCAAGTCACTTAACGTAAGTCCGTTCTTAGTAAAATATTTCCAACCATTAACATGTAGATCCTCACTCCATCCATGTCGTTCAATTAAAAGTTTTCTAGCTAACGCAGTAACAGAATAAATTTCTCCTTCATATTCTATTTTATTTTTATCATTAACGACTTTCGCCACAATATTCTCATCATGAAGAAAAGAAATTTCTTCACCGACATCTATATTCAAAAGCTTAAAAGAATTATTAGAACGCTTCGTCCTTGCTTCCGCAATTTCTTCTTCTTGGGACTGCTCCTGTGTAGGTCTATAAAGTTTCAAATTATCTGTATCATTTCTGAGAGCTGCAATATCTTTAAATATTCCATAAGCTGTTTCAGGGGAAATCTTAAAGAACTCTCTTTCTCTGATACGCCCATTTTCTAATTGCTCTCTCGCATGAAGGGTATCATCAATTCTGTCAATTATACTATGGATTCTCTTTTCGACTTCTAGAGGTTGTTCCACTTCGTAAGTAGCATAGCAGCGATAAGATAAAGGTAAGTTTGTTGGAGTATTCAACTCTTTTAACCTTCTATCAATATCATTACGTTCAGTCATTCCGATTTTAACCCACCCATCAAGACATGGGTTTATTAAAATATATACTATTCCTTTTGACACTTATTTTGCCCCCTTTAATTTTTATCTCCTACGGCAAGAATAAAATCAGCCATTGTCATCGCTGAATTTACAAACAATCTTGCATGATGCTCCGAAATACTAATTCTTCTTGCACCTACACCATTAGAATCACTATCTTTATTACGCATTTCTGAAATTGCATTAAGAATCTTTTCGAGTCCAGAAAGTAAGCCATTAATTCTCTTATCAAGTTCTTTACTTTGATGCATGTTATATAATTGTTTAACCTGATTATACAGCTTTCCGATATCACCATTATCAACAGGAGTTTCATTTTTCTTTTCAATAACATAGCAAAAAACTTCTTCCAATAAAGTTCTCGACTTAGTAATTGCACTATCATAATTTTCGTCTGTAACATCTTTCATTGCCCTTTCAGACAAATCTTTTATGTAGCTTCTATCTATAATTCTAATTGTTGGCGTTGCAACACTTACTACTGTTCCAATTGGACGAACTAAAAACTTTCCTGAAATTTGTATGAGTTCGTTGCCTCCAAAATACAGAATTCCATTTATTTGTTCGATTATAGTTGTCGTTATTTTACCATAAGAAGATTCAATTATGTCGGCTGTATACCCACTTAATATCCTGCCAAACTGCTCTTTTGAAAATAAGAACGAAAGCAACTCGGACATTCTTTTATGTTCTATACAGTGATCAATTATATCTCGCAAGTATATCCACCGGCTCTGAGCACCGCCCTTCCAACTATATGTTTTAGGCAACCCAAAATCTGTAGAAATTTCGCACAACCTTGAACCACATAAATATGGCATCGCAATCTTTATGTTTCCTTTATTACTGTTTGTTTCAATTTCACCAAAAGATGTATCTCCATCCAATATCTCTATAATTCTTTTATTTATTAATAATTCAAATAAATTATCTGACAATATAATTCCACCTTTATAACCCATGTACCACTTCTGTGTCTAAAACTTTTTTTCTTTCCTTCCAATCAGGCATATAACTGCTAAGAAAATCGTAAAACTTTTTGCTATG
>CAKSHP010000002.1 GCA_934457145.1 uncultured Clostridia bacterium
AAAAGAAGGGAATGCAGATATGGATAAATATATAAATCCGGTTCATAAAATGCGACACACATATATGTTATGGATATCGGCATTTCTTCTTATTTTTAATGTCTACCACACAAAGCTTATGAGCATATTTATGTTTACAGCTTCTTCTGCTTCTACGTTTTTAATTCAGGGGTTTGCTGTGGCGCTGCTTATGGCATATTTTGTGACAGACAAAAAGCTTTGTTTATATAAAACAGAAATACAGCCGATAGAATGGCTGCTTATACTGACTCTGCTTGTTATGTTTGTGACAACAAAAAACATTAATGAAAACCTTACATATATTATCAGGTATGCAGTTCTTGTTTTGATTGTTATACTTATGAAGTATGATGAAGAATTTTTTCATATTATTTTTTATTGCATATTGGCGGCAGGGATTGTGCATGTTATAGCAACATTATGGTTTTATTTTGACACCGATTTTTATATGGCCAATATTTATCCGAATTTTAATTCAAGCCAAAGGGCGCATTTATATGAGCAGGTTCAAAAAAATCACCATGCTGTCGGTTTGGCAAACCATTACAGTCAAAACGGAATTTACATGGCGATTTCGCTATGCGCTTCGTTTGCACTGTGTTTTAGAAAACCCGGCAAAAATATACTGCAAAAAGTTTTGCTTTTGTCAGTTGCCTTTTTTTCTTTGATATTAACCGGCAAACGGGGAGTTCTTATTTTTTCGGTTTTTGCAATGCTTGTATCGTATATTATATGCAAAAAGGGCGCTTTGGCAAACAAACTGGTAACGGTATTGTTTATACTCAGCAGTATAGCGCTTGTTGTATACGCTCTTTCATTTTACGTAGAAGGTGTTGCGGCTGCCTTTGAAAGAATAACTGCAATGTTTTCGGCGCAAAATGAAACATCAGATATTTCCAACGGACGATTTAAGCTTTATGCAATAGCATGGAATTTCTTTAAAGAATCTCCTATACTGGGCATAGGATGGCGCGAATTCAGCAAAGAAGTCGTGAATTTTTATAATCAGGATTCCGTTTTAAGAGACGCACACAACGTTTTTCTTCAGTTATTATGCGAAACGGGCATTGTGGGGTTTTCGGTTTTTGTATCGCTGTTTATATCTGCAATAACGCAGACGATACAGCTTGTTGTAAAAAGCACGAAAAATATGCTTTGTCTTTCCGATAATACAAAAATGGTGTTGGTATTTTCTTTGTGTTACCAGGTGTTTTTTCTGGCGTATTGCATTACGGGAAATCCGCTTTACGATTTGGAAACAGTATATATTTATATTATCTCCGTTGGTTTTTCTGCTGGGATATATTTCGGTCACAAAGAAGAAATTGCAAAAATCAAATGGCAGAGCTCTGCAAAATATTTAAAGTGAGTTTGGAGTGATATACAGGATATGATTTCAGTTGTCGTTGCAGCGTATAACACGGAAAAATACATTAAAAAATGCCTTGAAAGCCTGAAAAACCAAACATATACCGATTTTGAAGTTATTGTGGTTGTTGACGGCGCAACGGATAAAACATTGGATATTTGCAAAAGCTTTTCAAAACAGGACAGCCGATTTATTACAGTTTATCAAAAAAACGGCGGACTTGCAAAAGCAAGAAATACCGGGCTTGAAAAGTGCAGCGCAAAATACGTTGCTTTTGTTGACTCGGACGATTACGCCAGAGCGGACTATTTAAAAAATCTGATAGATGCAATTGAAATAAATGATTGTGATATATCTGCCTGCGGATATATTGTTGAAGATGAAAACGGAAATGAACAGCGCCGCAGCGAATTTAAAAATAAACTCATGGACAACGAGACGTTTTTAAATAATATGCTGATACCTATTAATCGTTCGTATGGCGCTTTTGTTTGGAATAAGTTATATAAAAATGACATTATCAAAAAGTATAATATACGCTTTCCCGAGGGGAAAAGGTATCTGTTTGAAGATCACTATTTTAACTATGAATATATGAAATATGCAAAAAGCGGGTGCTGCACTTCTTTTTGCGGTTATTATTATATAGCAAGAAAAAACACCGGCATAATACGAAAAGTTTCCGAAAATAACAATGCGGATACAAAATGGTTTAATTATGCGGATGTTTTTGATTTGATTATTGATGATTCGTATGAAGGATTTGATGAGTTTAAAAATCAAATTAAGATGATGAAGGTATGGCACAGTTCTACAGCTGTTCGGGTGCTGGCATATTATAATAAAAATGGTGCAGCTGAATATAAAAATATGCGAAAATACATAAAAGAAAACATGATTGCATATTTAAAAAACCCGTACATCGGCACAAAAAAGAAAGCAGGCATGCTGCTTACTTATTTTGCGCCAAAGCTTGCATTCAGATTGTGGGCATTATAAAACCGGCAGGTGGTAAAAATGAAGGTTTCTGTTATTATTCCGATTTATAACAGGCAAAAATATCTTGCCAGATGCTTTGACAGCATTATTAGCCAAACGAAGTCCGATTTGGAAATCATTTTGGTTGATGACGGTTCTACTGACGGCAGCGGCAAGATATGTGATGATTATGCAAAAAAAGACAAACGTTTTCGCGTTTTACATAAGAAAAACGGCGGCGTCTCCTCGGCAAGAAATTCTGCAATAGATATGATGTCCGGGAGTTACTGCTGTTTTGTAGATTCCGATGACTATATTTCCACAAACTATATTTCACTTTTATTAAATAACTTAAAATCATATTGCTGCGATATTTCCGTTTGCGGACTTTCAAAAAACAAAAATTACAAAAATTCAGACAAAGTGATTATACTTGACCGCCGTGAAGCGCAATTAAGTTTATTTAATGAGGCAGATGGAATTAAAGGATACATCGGCGGAAAATTATTTAAAACAGATATTATAAAAAAGAATAATATTAAATTTGACGAAGAGCAAACCCTTGCAGAAGATTTATTGTTTTTATTTGACTATCTTCTGTGCTGCAAAAACGAAAATACCGTTTGCGTATCGGACAACGCGCTGTATTATTATGAAAAAAGCAGCGAGGGCGCTCTTATGTCGCGCGGAAGGGCTGATGTTTTTTGCGAACAATGGTGCGACGCTGTGAAAGCATGCGAAAAAATACTTAAAAAAGTTCCCGAAAAGGAAAAAAGCCTGCAACGGGCAGTTAAGCTTGAAAAAGCAATGCAGTGTGCGACCATGATTCGCATTATGGCTAATTACGATGAAGAAGAAAAAAGAAGAAAATCTTATAAAAAGTTTTTGATGAAAAATTTAGTTTCGTATTTATATGATAAAAATATCAGCTTAAGAAAAAAGCTTGGCGCGGTTTTGGTGTTGGTGTGTCCGAAAAAAGTTTTTAAAAGGAGACAGGCAAATGAATAAGCAAGCGGCGGTTATTACATTTCACAGAGCCTTAAATTACGGAGCAATTTTGCAAGCGTTTGCGCTTGAAAAAACACTTGCAAAAATCGGCGTGCATGCCGAAATAATAGATTACAGATGCGATTATATAGAGTGTGTGTATCGTCCTTTTGACACAAGGCACTGCAAAAATTTATCTTCAAAAGCAAAAAAATGCGTCAAAAGCTTTGAACTGATAAAAAAGCGGCATAAATTTAATGAATTTACGAAAAAGCATTTAACCTTGACAAAGAAATGCAAAACAAAAAGCGACTTACAAAAAACAGCCTCAGAATTTGAAACAATCATAACGGGCAGCGACCAGGTGTTTAATCCGGATGCCGTTGGGGGAGATTTTAGCTATTTTCTTGATTTTGCCGGTTTGGGCATAAAAAAAATTGCATATGCCGCAAGCATCGGCTATAAATCTTTTCCGAATGAATATAAATCAGAATGCGTGAAACATTTAAAAAGCTTTGAAAGCGTTTCTGTCCGCGAAAAGAGCGCATGCAAAACGGTGGAGAAGTTAATTGACAATAAAGTTTGCAATGCGTTAGACCCCACGCTTCTTTTAAGCGCTTCGCAGTGGGCTGATATAGCAAAAAAGCCGCGCAATCTGCCGGATAAATACATACTTGTGTATATGATGGAAGGCTGCAAATACACAATAGAAAAGGCGCGCGCCTTAGCAAGGCTAAATGGCTGCAAGCTTGTTTTAATTAACCCCACATTAAAACAGAGGCAAATATGCAGAGAGTTTATTATGTATAAAACGGCATCGCCGGAGGAATTTGTCGGAATGTTTGAAAAAGCTTGGGCAGTTGTAACAAATTCGTTTCATGGGGTTGCTTTTTCGTTAATTTTTAAAAAGGAATTTTACGCTGAAGCATCAAACGCGGAAAAATCGGCAAGAATAATTGATTTACTTGAGCTTTTTAATTTATCGGACAGGCTTCTTCCAAGCAAAAACGAAGAAAATATAGACTGGGAAAAAATAAATTTACAGCTTACAGACGAGCAAAACAAGTCTGTTTTGTGGCTTAAAAATTCTTTAAAATTAAACTGAAAGGAGAACAAACGGTGACAACGGTTTTTGATAAAAAGGAAAACTGCAGCGGGTGCGGCGTGTGCAAAGCTGTATGCAATGAAAATGCCATTACGATGCAGCCGGATAATTACGGGTTTTATTATCCCGAAATCGATACAAAACGATGTGTTTCATGCAGAAAATGTCAAAACAGCTGTCATTTTATTCATAAATCCGTTTCACAAGGTTTGCTTGAGGATGTTTTCGCTGTGCAAAGCAAAGATGAAAATATTTTAAAAAAGAGCCAGTCCGGAGGATTGTTTGCAGAACTTGCAAAAAGCATATTAAATTCGGGCGGTACGGTATACGGCGCGGCTTTTAACGACTCGTTTGAAGTTTGCCACATACGCATAGATTCCAAAGATCAATTATATAAACTTCAGGGGAGCAAATATGTTCAAAGTAAAACGGAAGATATTTTTAAAACGGTGAAAAATGATTTGGATAATAATTTTAATGTTCTGTTTTCGGGAACACCCTGTCAAATTGCGGCTTTGTATTCATATTTGGGGCAAAAAAACGAACTTTTGTATACCGTTGACATTGTTTGTCACGGCGTTATGTCCCCTGCTTTATGGGAAAACTATATAAACTATATAAAAAACAAATACGGCGAAATTACCCGTGCTGATTTTCGCGATAAATCTTTTGGATGGCAGACGCACAATGAAACATTTGTTATCGGAAAGAAAAAAATCACAAAAAATATTTACCGCAAAATTTTTTATAAAAACATACTTCTCAGACCGAGCTGTTACAGCATGAAAAACGATATGTATATAACTGCCTGCAAATATGCGGGAATACAGCGCGTTTCCGATATTACAATCGGGGATTTCTGGGGGATCAAAAAAGAGACAGACTCTTTTAAAAACGCAAATCTCGGAATATCGCTTTGCATTGTAAACACCCAAAACGGAAAACGCTTGTTTGAAA
The DNA here is from genome assembly GCA_934457145.1 of uncultured Clostridia bacterium. Taxonomy (GTDB): domain Bacteria; phylum Bacillota; class Clostridia; order UBA1381; family UMGS1253; genus CAKSHP01. Next base: position 5,418 of record CAKSHP010000002.1, read on the forward strand.
CAATTAAGCAAAATGTGATATGCGAGCAGCGCGGTATAGGCGAAGCGCTGGCAAAACAGCCGCATTTGTCACGCAGCGAAGACGGAGCAAAAATCAGCGAGGTTGAATTTGCAAGACAAATGTATTTGAAAAAAGGCTTTATATATATTGCTTCTAAATACGGGGAAAACGGTGTTTGCGGAATTTATCCGAAAGGGATAAGATTTATTAAACATCTCAGAAATAAAGTATTAACGAAAATGAGCTTTAAGACGGAACGGAGAGAAAAGCAATGATAACCAATCTGAAAAATGACAAGCTGTTATTTTTTCTTAAGGGAAAAAAATATCCATATAAACACCGAAACAAAAGTTTATTATGCTGGATTTTCGTGATAGTATTATTGATTATAGCTGCGATATTGGTTTACGGACTGGTAAAGTATACATACAGTAAACTTGATATATGCGATTTATCGGCAAGAACAGTATATAAAAACGGTGTTGAACCGATAGAAGACCAAACCTATTTTGAAAAAAAAGATGTTACCACAAACAGCAAAGGAGATACAGTTCCGAAGCTTGAGCTAAACAACAAAGCTTTAACTCTTGATTCAAACGGTATAGACGGAGTGTATCTTGCGTGGGTGTATACGGGCAATGAAAGATTTATATATGATGGAAACTATCAGTGGAACGAGCTTATTGAAACAGGGAAAAAATTTAATTACAATACCGGACACGGATACAGAACAGCATATGACACAGACAATGTAGAACTGTCGGAAAACGGATGGTACACCGTATTTGCTATTTGGTATGAAGAAGGGCAAAAACTGCATATTGCAAAGAATTTTCATGTTGGAAATCTTGAAACGAGCGGTGTCGGAACAGAGTATGAAAAAGAGGCATATGATACCTGGATGGATAACAAAAGATATGCCCAGCCGGTTTCGGGAGTTAAAAATTTTCTTTTTATCGGCGCCGACCACTGGGATCGCAATGAATTAACAAAATCCTATTCCGACTATATGGTGCTTGCAACAGTGAACACAAAAAACCGTGAAGTTTCTTTTACTACAATACTAAAAGAATCGTATGTTTATATTCCGTCGATAGGCTGCGGAAGACTTACAAATGCATATAACTGCGGCGGCGTTGAGCTTGTTGTCAGGACAATTGAAGAAAATTACGGACTGAAGATTGACAACTATCTTTTGCTTGATTATAATTATTTCATACAAATGATTAATTTAGTCGGAGGAATTAACGTTCAAATTCAAAAATATCAGGTGCCTTATATAAATCAATATATAAAAAGTTTGGAAAGCGATTACAGACTAACGTCGGATATTGTGAAAACCAAACCTCTTGAAGAAAAAAGCGGTTTAGTTTTATTAGACGGCGCGCAAACCCTTGCATATATACGATACTATAACGAGGGCGACTGGGCAAGAGGCGAGCGCTATGAAATGATGATGAAAGGATTTTACAAAAGCGTTCGCAAAACAAAGCTGTCCACAATCGTAAATGATATTTTTCCGCTGTTTACTACTGATTTTAGCTTTGATGAATATAAAGAGCTGTTGTATTATTTGCCGTTGTATCTGAAATATAATGTTAAGTTAAACAAACTTCCGAGTGAAAACCGCATTGCTCCCTTTAAGGAAAGCCATAACTACAATGTTCTTTTAAACACACATAAGGAAATAGATACTGTTATCAGTGATATTTTTAACGATAACCATGCAAATCACAGGCGAATATGGTGGATTTCTCCGATTTTATTTATAATATATTTTTGTCTTTTAGCTATGTCACTGACAGCGGTATGTTATATAGTATTTCGCAAAAGGCGGATTGTATATACAGATCCTGTGTCCGGCGTGAAAAAATATAAAACCAAAAAATACCGCTGGAACAGCGAAGTTCATGTGTATCATCAGGATGTCCTCAGTGAATATGACGGCGCTATGTTTATGAATAAGGAAATGACGCAAAAATACAGCCATAAAATAAAAATGCCTATGCATGATCTTTATGTATATGTGCAAATGTCCGATAATGATGATGTAAATTATTCAAAAGATGAAAATACCTCACCTAAAACCGCAACGCTTTAAAATTTTGAAAGGAGACGCCTTACGATGAGCTCGAGAACGCAAAAATCAGTTTTTAATATTGCATTTTCGATTATCTACCAGCTTGTAACTTTGTTTTCAAATTTTTTAATGAAAACAATACTTATAAAAAATCTCGGCATACAATACACAGGTGTCTCTGCGCTGTTTACCGATATTTTAACGGTTTTATCGGTTGCAGAGCTTGGCTTTGGAACGGCAGTTTCTTATGCTCTTTACCGTCCGCTTTATGAAAAAGACGATATTCAGATTGCAAAAATTATGCGCCTATATCAAAAAATTTACCGGATTGTTTTTTTCGTTATCATCGCAGCAGGAATTGTTTGTTCGTTTTTTCTTAAATATATTGTAAAAGATGTTCCCGATATAAAAGAAAATATAAATATCGTTTTTATATTCTTTATTTTCAAGGCAGCGGTTTCATATTTGTTTGTTTATAAAGCAACGCTAATAGAAGCAAACCAGGAAAAACATATAGTTTCGGCGATCGGAACAGCGGTTTGTATACTGGCTACAATTTTGGAAGCCGCCGCTATAACAATATTTAAAAGCTATATCGGATACCTTTTTGTAATGGTAACAATGGTAATTGTGCAAAATGTTATTATTTCATCGGTTGCAAACCGCAGGTATCCGATGTTAAAAAATGTGTGCAGCAAAAGCCTTAGTTTACCTGAGCGCAAAGAAATATTCAAAAATGTAAGAGCTTTGGCAATTTATAAAATTTCCGGTGCACTCCAGAGAGGTGTGGACAGCGTTATTATATCGGCCATGCTCGGGACTTCGCTTGTAGGCTTTTTGTCTTATTATAAGATGATAGTAAATAATGTGGATTCCTTGTTCGGTCAGATATTTGAAGCAATTAAACCGAGCGTGGGAAATCTTGCGGCAAGCGAAAGCAACAAAAGACAGTATGCTGTTTTTAAAAAGATGTGCTTTTTGTCATTTGTAATAGGAAATTTCATTACGGTTTCGCTGATAACACTTCTTAATCCCTTTATTACTTTGTGGCTGGGGAGCAATTATTTGTTAGGTATGAACATTGTAATTATGCTTGCGGCAGATATCTATATAATTACGATGGTGCGCCCCTATGAAAGTTTCAGAAACGCAAACGCCCTGTTTGTTTACGGAAAATACAGACCGGCTGTTATGGTTATACTAAACATTGTTTTATCGGTTTGGCTTGCAAATATATGGGGTATGTTCGGTGTTTTGTTTGCAACAGTAGCTGCAAGAATACTGACTCATGTATGGTATGATCCATGGTTGCTTTACAAAAAAGTGTTTGACGAACCGTTTTTTGAATATATAAAAATGAAAATATCTTACTTGTTAACTGTGGTTATAAACTGCGCATTAGTATATGCAATATGTGATGTTATAAGCTTTTCTGATCAATGGGCGAAATTTTGTTTAAAGGCTTTGTTGTGCGCAGTTATACCAAACATTTTATTAATAGCTTTGTTTCACAATAACAATGAATTTAAAGCAGTTTATGCGCATGCTCGTGAGTTTTTAAAAAGAATACGAAAAAAATAAGATGTGTAGGGCGATGAAAAAGAATTTGTCCGGGATATAAAAAGAATATATTGTAAAAAATATAGCTTGCATAAAATGGATATTGAATATGAAAAATATAACTTAGGGTATTGATAAATTTGAGCAAATATGATATAATAAATATGTTGTATTAGCTCTTTTTCTCAATAGTGAGAAAGAAGTCTATAGATATATGGGTAAAAATCTTAAAGGCAAAGAATGCGGAAAAGGTATTTCTCAGAAAAAGGACCGCTTATATTGTGCAAGGTATGCAGATAAGCATGATGTGTTCATTCCTTCTGACAAAAATAATCTTATTGCAAAACATCCGATGAATCAATGCTGAAAGCCGTACAACAATTTGAAACAAAAACAGTATAATAAAATGGTGTAGTAAAATTTTTTACCACTTAGAACTATATACGATTTATGAAAAAATTTGTATTTCGACATATCTCCATATAGTTTAATGCAGAAATGGTGTAAAAATGGTGTAAATCATTTTTCACATATGCTGCAAGCACCAGTAAAATCAAGGAGTGATATAAAATGAAATTAGGTATAGTCGGACTGCCTAACGTTGGTAAATCAACGCTTTTTAACGCAATAACACAGGCAGGAGCAGAGGCTGCAAACTATCCGTTTTGCACGATAGAACCGAATGTCGGGATAGTTTCGGTTCCGGATGAAAGGTTGGACGTTTTGGCAAAAATGTATAATCCAAAAAAGGTTACCCCGGCAATAATAGAATTTGTTGATATTGCAGGTTTGGTTAAAGGCGCGAGCAGGGGCGAGGGACTCGGAAACAAATTTTTGTCGCATATCCGCGAAGTGGACGCTATTGTTCATGTTGTGCGCTGTTTTGAGGATAGCAATATTGTTCATGTTGACGGTAAGATAGGGCCGTTGCGCGATATTGAAACAATTACATTAGAGCTTATATTTGCAGATATTGAAATGCTCGAAAAGAGAATTGACAGAGTTAAAAAGGCGCTTAAAGGCGATAAAAAATATCAGACAGAGCTTGATTTGCTTGAAAATGTGAAAAAACTTCTGGAAGAAGGCAAACCGGCAAGGGCATATGATTATACGGATGATGAAAAAATAATTATGCGCGAAGTTTCTCTTTTGACAATGAAACCGGTTTTGTATATTGCAAACGTGTCGGAAGATGATTTCTCAAACGGAATAGAAGAAAACAAATATGTTAAAGAAGTTGAGGAATTTGCAAAAAATGAAGGTTCGGGAGTTATTGCAATTTCTGCGCGGATAGAAGAAGAAATATCTCAGCTTGACGGCGATGAAAAGATAGAATTTTTACAGGCAATGGGCATGGAAGAGTCCGGACTTGACAAAATTGTTAAAGCAAGCTACAAGCTTCTGGGACTTATAAGTTATCTGACTGCGGGTGAGCCGGAGGTTCGTGCGTGGACAATAACCAAAGGCACCAAAGCTCCGCAGGCTGCCGGCAAAATTCACACGGATTTTGAAAAAGGATTTATACGCGCGGAGGTTATTGCGTATGATGATTTAATTGCAAATAAAACTATGGCGGCAGCAAAGGAAAAAGGACTTGTTCGCTCGGAAGGCAAGGACTATGTTATGAAAGACGGCGATATTGTGCTGTTTAGGTTTAACGTTTAATTCGGAGAGAAAATATGTCGACTAAAGATAAGGTATTGGATATCCTTTTAAAAAACGAAAATATAAGTGTTTCGGGCAGCGAAATTGCAAGCCAAATTGGTGTTTCAAGAAATTCTGTTTGGAAAGCGGTTCGTTTGCTTAAAGAAAGCGGATACATAATTAAAAGCACAAACAACAAAGGATATATGTTTTTGGGCGCCGAAAATAAAATAAAAAAAGAGCTTATTGAAAACGAACTTGCAAAAGTAAATAAACTTGCCGATGTGTATGTTTTTGATAAAATTGCATCAACAAACAACGAGGCAAAAAAGCTTGCCTCCGAAGGTTGCATAGAAAAAAGCCTTATTTGCGCAAACAGCCAGACAAACGGAAAAGGCAGGCTCGGAAGAAGCTTTGTCTCCGATGGAAGCGGGATATATTTAAGCGTTGTTTTAAGACCGAGATGCGATATATCCAAAACTGTAAAAATAACGTCTGGAGCAGCGGTTGCGGTTAAAAGAGTTATAGAAAAGTACTGCGATGATACAAAAATCAAATGGGTAAACGATATATACATAGGCAAAAAAAAGGTTTGCGGGATTTTAACGGAGGCAGTAAGCGATTTTGAAAGCGGCGGTGTTGAGTATGCAGTTGTCGGGATAGGCGTGAATGTGTTCGGAAAAGCAGAGGATTTCGGTGCAGAGCTTAAAGATATTGTTACTACAATGGAAGAACATTTAAAAGACGGCAAAAAACTTGACAAAAATGTGATTGTATCTCAAATTTACAGCGAGCTTATCGATATTTACAACTCTCTTGATGATTTTAGCCTGGTTATGAAAGAATACAGAGAAAGCTGTTTTGTTATAGGAAAACAGGTGTTTGCCGTAAAGGCGGGAGAAAGAACAAAAGTAACCGTTAAAGATGTTGATGATAACGGAGCGCTTGTGTGCGAGGATGAAAATAAAAATAAGATTTTATTGTCGAGCGGAGAAATAAGCATACGGTTTGAATAAATAAAAAGGTTGTGATATTGTGGACAAGATAAAGGCTCTTATGAGTACGGTTGAAAAAAATAATATGTCTGCGTATTTTGCAAATGATAAAAAAGAAGCTGCTAAAATTGCAGAGTCTCTTTTAAAAGACGGCGATACGGTTGCTGTCGGAGGCAGTATGAGCTTGTTTGAGTGCGGTATAATAGATATGCTGAGAAGCGGAAAGTATAATTTTTTGGACAGGTACGAAAAAAATCTTACGCGCAATGAAATAAATGATATATTTGTGCGTTCATTTAGTGCGGATGTGTATTTATCTTCTGTAAACGCAATAACACAAAATGGTGAGATCTACAATGTTGACGGAAACGGAAACAGGGTTGCGGCTATTATGTACGGACCGAAATCGGTTATACTTGTTGTCGGAAAAAATAAAATTGTAAAAGATATAAATGCTGCTGTGGAATATGTAAAAAGTGTGTCTGCGCCTAAAAACTGTGTAAGGCTTTCAAAAAACACCTATTGCAGCAAAACGGGAAAATGTGTTTCTTTAACAGAAGAAAAACGTGATATGTGCAGCGGCTGTACGAGCAGCGAACGGATTTGCTGCGACTATACAATAATTTCAGGCTCACAAACTAAAAACAGAATAAAAATTATTTTTGTTAATGAAAATTTAGGATATTAATTAAGGCTTAAATCAAAATCATCAGTAAACCGGAGGTTTCTTTACAAAAACAAAGGCGAAAAGGCAAAATTGCTTTTTCGCCTTTGTTTTTTTTTGTGAAAAAAATGTCATTTGATTTTTGCGGCACAGGTATATATTATTACAAAATTTTTACAGATTATTTGCTATAATAACCACAGACATAAAAAACAAAAGAAAAAAAACGGATTTGCATTTTTTATGATGCCGAAAAAGAGGTGAAAAACGTATGGCGGTTGTGTTTGTTGATGTGTTTTTTATGTATAATTTTTTGGTAAATCTCATATTGCTTATAACAACAAAGCTTTTATGTTTTTCAAAAACAAGAGGTGTATATATAGCGGCAGGGGCATTTGCGGGAAGTGTTTATGCAGTGTTTGCGATGGTTTGCGGTTTAAAAGGAGCTTTGGGGTATATATTAAACTTTTTGGCAAGCTGTATTATAATAGCATTTGCATTTAAAACAAAAAGCGTAAAAGTGTTTTTAAAAACCGCGGCTGTGTTTATGGGAGGCGCGTTTTTATATGGCGGAGCGATGATGTTTTTAGTTTATTATCTGCATACGGGAATATATTTCGGGGGCGGGATTTTTTATGTTGACATATCGGTTGTTACGCTTGTTTTAACGGCGTGCGCGGTATATGTTTTGATATATTTATCAAAACGCATGATAGAAAAAAAGCTTATGCAAAGCGGAAAAGTATATGATTTAAAAATTGAAGTGTGCGGTAAAGAAATTGATGTGAGCGCACTTTATGACAGCGCAAACATGCTGTGTGAGCCGATAAGCACATCACCTGTGATATTAATTGAAGAAAGCGCACTTAAAAATGAAAATCTTAATATAAAAACATACAGGGCGATACCTTATAAAGGGGCAGGAGGAAGCGGACTTTTGATGGCGTTTTTGCCGAAGAATTTGTATATAAACGGTAAAAAGGTTGAAAAGGACGTGTATATCGCATGTTACAATCAAAAAATATCTGAAAGCGGCGCCTACAGAGCAATTTTGCATCCGTTTGCGATGCCGTGAAAAAGTGAGGAGGAGTGCAAAATTGATTTTTAAAAACATGATAGAAAAAATAAGAAAGCTTCTGGAAAACGAAATATACTACATAGGGGGCGCAGAGGCGCTTCCTCCGCCGCTGAAACCGGCAGAAGAAGCCGAATTTTTAAAACGGCTGGCTTTAAAGGACGAAAATGCAAAAACAACGCTTATAGAAAGAAACCTGAGGCTTGTTGTTTATATTGCAAAGAAGTTTGAAAATACCGCCGTGGGAATTGAAGATCTTATTTCAATCGGTAGCATCGGGCTTATAAAAGCGATAAACACTTTTAATCCTGAAAAGAACATAAAGCTCGCAACCTATGCTTCAAGGTGTATAGAAAATGAAATTTTAATGTATTTAAGAAAAAACAGCTCAACGAGAAGCGAAATTTCTATTGATGAACCGCTTAACACCGACTGGGACGGAAACGAACTTTTGCTTTCCGACATACTCGGGACAGAAGCGGATTTAATAAACAAAAATATTGAAGAAGAGGTCGACAGACAGCTTTTAAGGATTGCAATGTCAAAGCTTTCTGCAAGAGAACAAAATATTATGGTTTTGCGTTTCGGACTTTTCGGAAACGAAGAAAAAACTCAAAAAGAAGTTGCTGATATGCTCGGAATATCGCAGTCATATATATCAAGACTTGAAAAAAGAATAATTATGCGTCTGAAAAAAGAAATAATAAAAATGACATAATGAGACAGACTATATTTATGTGTTTGCATATGTAAAAAATGTACATACCGGCGCTTTTGCGACGGCCTTTAATTAAGGAGGAATACACATATGCAAAACAAAGTCTGCATTTGCGGAGTTAACACTTCAAAGCTTCCGATTCTTACTCAGAAGGAAAAAGAAAATCTTCTGATAAAGATAAAAAACGGAGATAATGAAGCAAGAGAATACTTTATACAGGGAAATTTGAGGCTGGTTTTAAGCGTTGTGCAAAGATTTGCCGCAAGGGGCGAAAATCCCGATGATTTATTTCAGGTCGGTTGTATAGGTTTGATAAAATCAATCGATAATTTTAATTTGGAAATCGGAGTGAAATTTTCAACATATGCCGTGCCGATGATTATCGGCGAGATAAGAAGATATTTAAGGGACAACAACTCAATTCGCGTAAGCCGTTCGCTGAGAGATACGGCATACAAGGTGCTTTCGGCAAAAGAAAAGCTGACGGCACAGCTAAACCGCGAGCCTACTATTGACGAAATAGCAAAATATCTTGAAATAAAGAAGGAAGAAATTGTGTTTGCATTAGATGCAATTGCAGATCCCGTGTCGCTTTATGAACCTGTATATCATGACGGCGGGGATGCGATATATGTTATGGATCAGGTGTGTGACGAAAAAAGCAAGGATGAAATGTGGCTTGAACAGATTTGTTTAAGCGAGGCTATGAAACATTTAACTAAACGCGAAAAACACATTTTAAATCTGAGGTTTTTCAAAGGCAGAACGCAAATGGAGGTTGCCCGGGAAATCGGCATAAGTCAGGCACAGGTTTCAAGACTTGAAAAAAGCGCGATAGATCATATGAAAAAATATATGTAAATTTTAAATTCTTTTGTGCATATAATTTAGGTATAGTACATGCATCGGAGGTGAGAACGTGAAAAACGATGAAGAAACAAAAACTAAAAATGACGGGGAAAAGGTGATTGAAGATATAGACGATTTGATTTTTAAAAATGAACCCGTTAAGATACATTCAGAAAAGTGAATATTAATTTTAAAGCGGCTTATACATGTCAATTGATATGTTTGCCGCTTATTTTTTTGAATTAAAAAATAGTTTACAATATTTTTTTTGATTATATCTTGAAAAATCGGAAAAAATATCATATAATTATTATATATAATATTTTACGCAGGTAAAAATGAAAAGGAGCGATTATGCTTAAGAAGGAAAAAGTGATCGAAAGCAAGAAGATTTTTGACGGAAAAATTATAAATGTGAGATTGGATACGGTTGAAACATATTGCAAAAAAACTGCAAGCAGAGAAATTGTTGAGCATCCCGACGGAGTTGGGATTGTGGCAGTAGATGAAAATAACAGAGTGTGTCTTGTACGGCAGTATCGAAATCCGTTTGATGATTTTATAACGGAAATACCGGCAGGCAAAGCCGAAAAGGGCGAGGACGTAAAAATAACTGCAATAAGAGAGCTTAGCGAGGAAACGGGATACACGGCAGAGAGTATGAGTTATATGGGTTATGCTATGGTATCTCCGGGATTTTGCAGCGAAAAAATTCATTTGTTTTTGGCCCGCGGGCTTAAAAAGGGCGAGTGCCATTTTGATGAAGACGAATTTTTGGAAATGAGCATGTGTGATTTTAAAGAGGCATATAAAATGGTTATGGACGGACAAATTACCGATGCGAAAACCATCATAGGAATATTAAAAGCAAAAGAGATTTTAGATATTAAACTTTAAGGAGCAGAAGCAAATGTATTTGGCGGGACTTGACATAGGCGGTACTAAGTGTGCGGTTTTGATAGGAAAAGAAGAGAACGGGAAATTAAGAGTTATTGCAAAAGAGAAAATATCTTCAGGCAAAGACCTTGAACCGTATGATACAATGGAAAAAGCAAGTGTGCTCATAGAAAAACTGTGCAAAAAAAACGCTATAGATATTAAAGAGATAAAGGCAGTCGGTATTTCGTGCGGAGGACCGCTCGATTCAAAGCGCGGCATTATAAAATGTCCGCCCAATTTGGTGTTATGGGATAATATTTACATAACAGACTTTTTTGAAAAACGCTTTAATGTACCGGCATATTTGTGCAATGACGCAAACGCCTGTGCTTTGGCAGAAAACAGGTTCGGAGCCGGAAAAGGCAGCGAAAATATGATATTTTTAACGTTTGGTACAGGTATGGGAGCGGGACTTATATTAAACGGAAAATTATACAGCGGAACATGTGATTTGGCGGGCGAGGCCGGACATATGCGCCTTTCTCAAAACGGGCCTGCCGGTTTTGGAAAAACAGGGAGTTTTGAGGGCTGGTGCAGCGGAGGCGGAATTACGCAGACAGCATACATTGCCGCTTTGAAAAAAATCCAGACAGGCGGCAGCGTCGGATATTATAAAATAGGGGAAAATCCGGCAGATATAAGTGCAAAGTCGGTTGCTGAGGCTGCAAAAGCGGGCGATGAAACCGCAATTGAAGTTTATAAAGAAGTCGGAAAAAAACTCGGATATGCGATAAGCATTTTAATCGATATATTAAATCCTGAAACAATCGTTATAGGTAGCGTTTTTGAAAGAAGCAAAGAGCTTATGGAAAGCGCGATGCTTGATGTTATAAAAAAAGAAGCACTTGCAGAGTCCGGCAAGGTGTGTGTTATAAAAGCGGCGGCTCTCGGAGATGAGATAGGCGATATTGCTGCGCTGACATGCGCATATGAGGCAGCGAAAAGAGAAATTTAAGGCAGATGCTTTATTAATATTAAAGATATTATAAGGGGAGGGTTTTACCGTGGGCGAAAAAGTGAAGATGGAAGCTAAAATAAGAGGCAAATACTATACGATAGTTGCGCCGGAGCCGGAAGAATATATTTACAAAATTTGCTCATATGTAGACAAAAAAGTGAGCGAGATTGCAAATATGAATCCGAGGCTTGGCACGGAAATGTCGTCTATTTTAACGGCTATAAATGTGTCGGACGAGCTTTTTAAGACAATTGACAGAGAGGATAACTTAAGAAAACAGATATTGGAATACGGCAAAGAGCTTCGCAGACTTGAAGAGGAAAAACGCGTTCTTGAAGAAAAGAATAAAAGTCTTGAAGAAAAGCTTTTAAATGCGGAAGCAGAGGATAAGGGAGAATAGATTTGAGTGTGTTAAAAAATGACGGCAAGGTTTGCGAACTGCTTGCTCCGGCAGGTTCGTTTGCGGCAGCTGCGGCGGCAATTCAAAGCGGCGCCGACGCAGTGTATATCGGCGGACAGAGTTTTTCTGCACGTGCATCGGCGGATAATTTTGATACAGAGGATATAAAAAGGCTTGTTTTATATGCACATTTGAGGGGCGTTAAGGTTCATGCAGCACTGAACACTCTTATTAAGCAAGATGAAATGCATGAGGCTCTTTGCTTTGCGGCTTCTCTTTATGAAGCCGGGGTTGACGCGCTTATAGTTCAGGATATCGGTCTTGCGGCAAATATAAGAAAAATTATGCCGGATTTTGATTTGCATGCGTCGACGCAAATGACAATTCACAATGCAAATGATGCGCAAATATTAAAGGATATGGGATATAAAAGAGTTGTTCTTGCAAGGGAGCTTAACTTTGAAGAAATAAAGCACATAAAAGAAAATGTTGATATTGAAGTGGAGATGTTTGTTCACGGCGCTATATGTATGAGTTATTCGGGACAGTGTCTTTTCAGTTCGATTATCGGGGCAAGGAGCGGAAACCGCGGAAGATGTGCCCAGCCTTGCAGAATGGAATACGAATTTTACAAAGGCGGTAAAAAAGAAAAACAAGGCTATCTTTTAAGCCCTAAGGATATGTGTTTGGCAGAAAAACTAAATGAAATAAAAAAGGCGAAAATAGATTCTCTTAAAATAGAGGGAAGATTAAAAAAAGCAGAGTATGTTGCGGCGGTTGTCGGAATTTACAGAAAGTATATAGATTCAGGGAAAAAAGTTACAAAAGCAGACCATGAGGCTTTGCTTTCGGCGTTTAACCGAAGCGGTTTTACGGACGGATATTTTACCGGGCGCACAGGAGCTGACATGATGAGCTATATAAGCCCTTCCAATATTGCCGACGAAAAATTTTCAAAAGAGATTTTGGAAAGAACAAAAAAAGATGCTGATTTAAAAAAAGTGTGTATTGATATGTGCGCAGAGGTGGAGGTTGGCAAAAAGGCATATGTAAAGGTTACGGATGAAAACCAAAACACGGCATGCGTATATACGGATGAAGTTTGCGGCGCTGCGAAAACAAAAGCGGCAGATGATGCTTATCTTTTAAAACAGCTTTCGCGCTTGGGAAGTACTGTTTATAAAATCAGAAACTTTACGGCAAAAACAGACGGCAAAGCGGGAATCGGCGCCGGAGAGCTTAATGCGCTTCGAAGAACTGTTTGCGAAAAATTAGACAAAATGCGAACAGATATTAATAAAAGAAACCTGCCTGATATTAAAGAAAGTTTTGACTGCACCTTTAAGGGCATAAAAACACCTGAAATTACAGTTTCGGTATCAAATGAGGCTCAGGCAAGAGCGGCGCTTCGCCATAATGCGGCAAGAATATATGCGCCGGAGTTTGTTGCAAAAAAAATAGTAAATGAAAACAATAAAGACAAAATTTTTATTAAAACGCAGGATATATCGAATTGCGAAACAGTATATGATAAAAAGCTATTATCTTCGCATTTGTGCCATGCAAAGTATCACGCGGCGGGGGATTTTCGTTTAAATGTTTATAATGCCGAGAGTGTTAAAACGTATAAAAATTTAGGATTTGGTTCAATTTGTCTGTCGCCGGAGCTTAATTTTAATGAAATAAAGAAAATTACGGCACTGTATGACGATTGCGAAATCTTGGTTTACGGATATATTCCGCTAATGCTTATAAAAAACTGCGTTCTTAAAGCTATTGAAAAAAAGTGCTGCGAAAATGATAAAGAAGAATTCTTCTTAAAAGACAGAAAAAACGAAAAATTCAGGATTGTATGCAATAAAAAGACATCGTGTACAAACACTGTTTTAAATTCAAAGCCTTTGTATATGGCAGATAAGGCGGAAGATATAAAAAGAAGCGGAGCGGGGTTTGCAAGAATTGCGTTTAGCTGTGAGAGCGAAGATGAGTGTGAAAAAATTCTTACGGCATATGAAAATGCATTTGAAAAAAAGCCTATCACACATGCTGTCTGCTTTGAAGATAATAATTTCACAAGGGGACATTTTTACAGAGGCGTGTTGTAAATACGAAAAAATATTTTAGACGGGAATGAAATGTATGAGAAAAATCGTGTTGGCATCATCTTCGCCGAGACGAAAACAGCTGCTTTGTGATGCGGGGTATGAATTTGAGGTTTTAAAAACCGATGCGGATGAAAACATCAGCGTTTCAGATCCTAAAATGCTTGTGCAAGAGCTTGCGATAATCAAAGCGTGTGCCGGAGTTAAAAAAGCAGAAAAAGATTGTTATGTTATAGGCGCCGACACGGTGGTATGTATTGGAAATAAAGTTTTGGGAAAACCTAAAACAAAGCGCCATGCAAGGCTTATGCTTAAGCTTCTTTCTGGCAGAAGGCATTTTGTTTATACGGGAGTGTGTGTGTTTGACAGCAATAATGCACGCATGATATGCAAATACGAAGAAAGCAGCGTTGTGTTTAAAAAGCTTTCAAATAAACAAATACGCAAGTATGTTGATACAAATGAACCTATGGACAAAGCCGGAGCATATGCAATACAGGGGTTGGCAAATGAGTTTGTTAAAGAGGTTAAAGGCGAGTTTGACAATATTGTCGGGCTGCCGATGAAAACTTTATCAGATATACTTAAAACTTTAGATGAAGAATTGTAAAGGAGACGTAAGATAAAAATGGGATTTATGGCAAAGGATATCGGGATTGATTTGGGAACTGCAAACACGCTTGTTCACGTAAGGGGCAAGGGGATTGTTGTGAGAGAACCGAGCGTTGTGGCAATTGATATTAACACAAATAAAGTGCTTGCGGTCGGTAATGCGGCAAAGGATATGATAGGAAGAACTCCGGGAAATATTTCGGCAATACGTCCTATGAAAGACGGAGTTATTGCGGCGTTTGACATTACACAGACGATGCTCAGGGCATTTATAAAAAAGGTGTCAAGCACGGGTGTGCTTTCCAAGCCGAGGGTTATAATATGCATTCCTTCGGGAGTGACAGAGGTTGAAAAAAGAGCTGTTGAAGAAGCAACGCTTCAGGCCGGCGCAAGAGAGGCATTTTTGATTGAAGAACCAATGGCTGCATCTATAGGAGCAGGACTTCCGGTTGAAGAGCCGATAGGGTCTATGGTTGTTGATATCGGAGGCGGTACGAGCGAGGTGGCGGTTATTTCGCTCGGAGGAATTGTGGCATGTAAATCTGTGAGAGTTGCAGGTGATGCCTTTGACAGTGCGATTGCTGCCCATATTAAAAAAGAACATAATTTAATGATAGGCGACAGAACAGCTGAAACGATTAAAATTCAGATAGGTTCGGTGTATCCTTTGGATGAGGAAATGACAATGCAGATACGCGGCCGAGATCTTATAAGTGGATTTCCGAAAAATATTGATATATCCTCAGAAGAGATAAGAAAGGCTTTGGCAGAGCCGATTATGCAGGTTATAGACGCTATTAAAGTAACTTTGGAAAAAACTCCGCCTGAGCTTTCGGCAGATATTATTGACAGGGGAATTATGCTTACCGGCGGCGGTGCGCTTATACGCGGCCTTGATAAGCTTATAAACAAAGAAACAGGAATACCCGTACTTATTGCGGAAAGTCCGCTCGATTGTGTGGCGCTTGGTACGGGCAAAGTTTTAGAAGATATTGATTCTTTGAGAAAAGTGCTTATAAATAACAAGTAGGGTTGTGTTTGATATGTCTTTTTTTGAAAAACATCGCAGATTGTGGATTGTAGCGGCGATTACAGTGTTGCTTTTTGTGATTATGGGGGTTTCGGTGCTGCCATTTAAAAATTCTTTTTTTGTTACAAATATTGTAAACACGATCTTTTCGCCGGTGCAGACGGTTACAAGCAAAATATCTGACGGTGTAGGCGGATTTGTGAATTATTTGTTTGAAATAAAAAATGTGAAAAATGAAAACGACCGTCTTACAAGAGAGGTTGCAGAGCTTAAGCATAATTACAGAAGCGCTGAAGATTATAAGGCAGAAAATGAACGGCTAAAAGAAATTTTAGATATTAAAGAAAAAAATCCGCTTGCAAAAGATTCGGTTGTCTGCGAAATAATAGGCTGGAGCAATGATAATTGGTATAGTTATTACACTGTAGACAAAGGTACGGCTCAGGGTATACAGAACAAAGATATTGTTATATGTCCGTCAGGACTTGTCGGACAAGTATGCGAGGTCGGGCTTAACTGGGCAAGAATTTCAACAATTATTGAAGCTTCATCATCGGTCGGAGCAAGAATAGTGAGGAGCGGAGATGTTGCAATAATTGGCGGTGATTATGAGCTTGAGCGCCGCGGACTTTGTAAGATGACTTTTATCAACAAAGATGCTCAGATTATTGCAGGAGATACGGTTGAAACATCGGGACTCGGCGAAAACTACCCGGGAAATATTGCACTCGGCAAGGTTGTGCAGATTGTGTCGGACAGTGCAGGGGTTTCTCAGTATGCAATCGTTGAACCGTATGCGGATTTGAAAAACTTAAAGCAAGTGATTGTTTTAAAACGATAGAGCGGTGAAAAGATGCGTTATTTCAAAATTTCGGTAATGACAATAATTGCATATATTATTCAGATTGGAGTGCTTTCCAGACTGCGCATTTTCGGAATTGTGCCTGATTTTGTGGTTGCGATGCTGATTTGTTTTTCGCTGAAGGAAGAAAACTTTCTTACAGCCGGAATTTTCGGAGCGGTTTTCGGACTTTTACTTGACACTTCAAGCGGAGCGGTTATGGGGCTTCACGGGATTTTATGCATGTATTTGTCAATACTGTGCAGTCTTTTGGGAACAAAATTTTTAAAAGGCAAATTCAGCGTAAGCATGATTTTTGTTTATCTTTTAAGTATTATTTATGAAAGTGTGTATTATGTTTTTGGGTTCGGAATGTGGCACGATGTAAGTTTTGTATATTGCTTTTTACATGTTATTTTGCCCGCAGCACTGTTTAACACAATAGCCGCGGCAATTGTTTATATTCCGATTAAAAAGGCGTGAAACAGTTTAGCTTTTATCAGGAGGTGATGTGTTGAACAGGGAGCAGAAAATTAACAAAAGATTTGTTGTGTATGCATTATTTTGTACTGCGGTGATTTTATGTATGTGTGCAAAACTTTTTTCCATGCAGATTATTTCAGGTGATTACTATTTAAATGAAGCAATGAAAAAAGGCGTCAGAAATGTTGTTGTGCCTGCGCCGAGAGGTGAAATTGTTGACAGATTCGGAAAACCGCTTGTTACAAACAAAGTCGGATATGCGCTCCAAATTCAGCGCACAAATCTGTATAACAAAGAATTTGACGATATAATACTTAAAACTTATAAGCTTGCAAGCAAGAAAAATCAGCAGATCTGCGAAAAACTGCCTATCAGTTTTTATCCTTATCGTTTTACTTTTGAAGATACTGCCAAAAATGAACAGGACGCTAAAAATGCCGAAAGCGAATGGAAAAAGCGCTGGGAGCTTGACGAAAATTATTCCGCCGATGAGGTTATGCACGCTTTAAAGGAAAGATACAATATAGCAGACGGTTACACGGCAGACGAGCTTAGAATGATTGTCGGAGTGAGATACGATATGACGCTTTGCAACTTTTCTGTTTCAACGCCATATATACTTGCCGAAAATATTGATATGGAGCTTGTGACGACAATTAAGGAAAATGAAACGGAATATCCTTGCGTAAGTGTTGTAAACAAGTATTTGCGTCAATTTCCGAATAACAGTCTTGCTTCGCATATATTGGGCAGAGTCGGAAAAATTTCCGACACCGAGTATGCGGCACTGAAAAAAGACGGATATAAGATGACCGATGAGATAGGCAAACAGGGCATTGAGAAGGTGTGCGAAACTTATTTAAAAGGAAAAGACGGAAAAAGAGAATTTGTCCAGACGTCTGAAGGATTTGAGGAAAATCAAAGCGCGCATGTGGATGCTGTGAGCGGAAATTATGCTGTTTTAACAATCGATTCCGAGATGCAAAAAATATTGGAAAGCTCTTTGGCGGACACCATTGAAAAAATAAGAAAAAAAGGAGCAGGAAAGAAAAATACCGGCGCGGACGCAGCCGGAGGTTCAGCTGTGATTTTGGATGTGAACAGCGGAGATGTGCTTGCAATGGCAACAAATCCGACGTATGATGCAAATAAATTCGGAGAACTCTACAATGAGCTTTTAAATGACGAAAATAAACCAATGTGGAACAGGGCGATCGGCGGAGCTTATGCGCCGGGCTCAACGTTTAAAATGCTTACGTCTATTGCGGCTTTGGAAGAAAACGTGATAACTCCGAACACCGTTATACGCGATGAGGGCGTGTATAAATATTACAAAGATTATCAGCCGAAATGCTGGATATATACAAAAACCGGCAGAACACACGGTGATTGCACGGTATCGTCGGCACTGGAAAATTCATGTAACTATTTTTATTACGAAACGGGCAGACAGCTCGGCATTGAAAAACTTAATAAGTATGAAGAAATGTTTGGTTTGGGGCAATACAGCGGAATTGAAATAAGCGCCGAGGAAGCAAAGGGGACGGTGGCAGGCCCGGAGGAAAGAGAAAAGTCTGGCGGCAGAGAATGGTCCGGCGGTGACACAATTCAGGCGGCAATCGGTCAGTCGGATAATCTTTTTACACCGATACAGCTTGCTAATTATGTTGCGACTTTGGTAAACGGCGGAAAGAGATATAAACCACATCTTATTAAGGAAGTACGCTCACCGTCTACGGGTGAGATTGTGTATGAATCAAAGCCTGAAATATTAAATAACCTTAATCTTAAAGAGGAAAACGTGAGAGCGGTTATGAAAGGAATGCTTGATGTTACACAAGAAGGTACGGCAAGCGGTGTGTTTGAAAATTATCCTGTTAAAGTCGGAGGAAAGACCGGCTCCGCACAGGTTGCAAAAGGATCCGACACGGGTGTGTTTGTGGCATTTGCGCCGTATGATGATCCGCAGATTGCGATTGCAGTTGTCGTAGAGCACGGAAACAGCGGTGGAGATGTTGCTCCTGTGGCACGCTCGGTGTTTGATTATTATTTTAATTTAAACGGCAATGCAAATCAAAATACCGCGCAAACGCAGACAATGAATCTTATTGAGTAGATATCAGCTTAAAAGCTGTTTGATTGAACAAATGAAAGGGGAAGTTTTTAAATGGCAGAAGCAATTAAGTTAAAGGGGATCAAAGACGGCATTATGATAATATTTTCAGACGCCGATTTTGATAAGATTTATGACGAAACCGTAAAAAAAGTCGGAGAGGTTATGGAGTT
Organism: uncultured Clostridia bacterium; assembly: GCA_934457145.1. Lineage (GTDB taxonomy): Bacteria > Bacillota > Clostridia > UBA1381 > UMGS1253 > CAKSHP01. Next base: position 24,654 of record CAKSHP010000002.1, read on the forward strand.
TTTCCATTGCGGAAGCAATCGCATTGTGTTTTCGGGAGCAAAGCTTGACGAAGCAAACAGAATTAAGCTTGAAAAAAAGCTTTTGGATATGATTGAAGAAAAAGTTACAATAGAGTATGAAAATGAAGATTTCTTTACGTTTGCAAAATCGGCGCCGTCGTCTGATATTGGTGACAGAAGTGTGTTTCACTATGGAACACTGCGCAGCGGACAGGCGCTTAAATCGCTCGGAAATCTGATTGTTGTAGGAGATGTTAATCCCGGGGCGGAGCTTACGGCTGTTGGAAATATTATTGTTATGGGAATTTTAAGAGGCATTGTTCACGCCGGCTGCAACGGCGACAAAACGGCGGTTGTGTGCGCATCAAAAATGATGCCCACTCAGATACGAATTGCTGATATTATAACCCGTCCGCCGGATGAGGAATTAAGCAGCTCATGGGTGCCCGAAATGGCATATATTAAAGACTCAAATATATATATAGATAATTATTTAGCAAAAAATATAAAATAATTGTGGACTATTACAAGAATATGTGATATACTTATTATAAAATGTGATATTTTGTTTTTACACACTTTATTTTGCGGCAGGTCTGCCGCGCTGGCACAGGTACATTTTTCAGAAAATACATAGGAGGAATAGTAAAAATGGGTGAAGTTATAGTTGTTACTTCCGGTAAAGGCGGAGTTGGTAAAACCACTACAACGGCAAATATCGGTACCGGTTTGGTTTTGAGAGGAAAAAGCGTTGTTTTGATTGATGCTGATATCGGTCTTAGAAACTTAGACGTTGTTATGGGACTGGAAAACCGTATAGTGTATGATCTTGTTGATGTTGTTGAAAAAAGATGCCGCACAAAACAGGCGCTTATAAAAGATAAGCGTTATGATGGTTTATACATAATCCCGGCAGCTCAGACAAGAGATAAAACGGCGGTTACTCCCGAACAGATGAAAGAACTTACCGATGAACTTAAAAAGGAATTTGATTATATTTTAGTAGACTGTCCGGCAGGTATTGAACAGGGATTTAAAAATGCCGTTGCGGGTGCTGACAAGGCTTTTGTTGTTACAACACCTGAAGTGAGCGCAGTACGTGATGCAGACAGAATTATCGGACTTTTAGACGCAAACGGAATAAAAGATCCTCAGCTGATTATAAACAGATTAAGACCTAAAATGGTTCAAAAAGGCGATATGATGAATATTGACGATATAATAGACATTTTGGCAATTAATCTTTTGGGTGTTGTTCCGGATGATGAAAACATTATTGTTTCAACGAACAGAGGCGAACCGGCAGTTGCTGATGAAAATTCCAAAGAAGGTGCAGCATACAGAAATATCACGGCAAGAAATTTAGGTGAAGATGTTGAGCTTCTAAACCTTGACGACGTGGGATTTTTTGAAAAAATTAAAAACTTCTTTAAAAAGAATAAATAAAATATATTAAGAAAGGTTAGGGGACTTACATGGATTTCTTCGGTTTATTTAAAGGCAAGAATAAAGGTTCCAAAAATGCGGCAAAAGAAAGACTTCAGCTTGTGCTTGTGCATGACAGAGCCGGAGTTTCGCCCGAGTTTTTAGACCATCTTAAAGGCGAAATAATGGAAGTTATTTCAAAATATATAGAAATTGAACAGGATGAACTTGATATTCAGGTTACCAGAACAAAAAGCGAGGACGGCGAAAGAATTGTTCCCGCATTGGTTGCAAACATTCCGATTAATAAAATGAAAGCTGCTTCCCGAAATTTTGAACAGCAAAAGCAGGGGACAGACAAAAAAGACAAATAAAATTTTAATATCATAAATAAGGGGAGGATTGGCAAATGAATATAGCACTTATTGCGCATGACAAGAAAAAAGAATTAATGGTTGAGTTTTGTATTGCATATAAAGGGGTGCTTGCAAAACACACTCTTGTTGCAACGGGCACAACGGGAGGACTTGTTATTGAAGCTACGGGACTTAACGTTCATAAATTTTTATCGGGACCGCAAGGCGGAGATCAGCAGATAGGGGCGCGCGTTGCATATAATGAGATTGATTTGGTGCTTTTTTTTCGCGATCCTCTCACGGCAGATAAACATGAGCCGGATGTGTCAACTATGGTTCGTTTGTGTGACATGCATAATATACCGATTGCAACAAATGTTGCCACGGCCGAGGTTTTAATTCACGGTGTTGAACGCGGAGATTTGGATTGGAGAGATATTGTTAATCCGAAAGAACGTTAGTTTTATTGCAGTTTTCACATAAAAGACAATGTTTAATCACAAAACTTTAAAAAAATTAACAATAAAATAAATTATTTTAAAGTTTTGTGCTAAAAAAAATACTTTTTTAAAAAAAAGTATTGCAAATTAAAAAAAATAGTAGTATAATGTGTTCATAAAACGAAGACGTTTTAAGCTTAATACTTTAAGTATTGGGCTTGAAATGTCTTTTTTTGTTATTTACAGATGTGAAAAATGAAAGCTTGGGAGGAAAGTGACATGAATAATAATCAATTACCGCAAAAACAAGGTATGTATGATCCGAAGTTTGAGCATGACAATTGCGGAATAGGCTTTATATGCAGCATAGAAGGCAAAAAAAGCCACTCTATAATTTCGGATGCACTTCATATTTTAACAAATTTAAATCACCGAGGCGGCGTCGGCGGAGAAGAAAACACCGGTGACGGCGCAGGTATTTTAATTTCACTTCCTCATAAATTTATGCAAAAGGTTTGCAAAAACGAGGGGATTATACTTCCCAAAGAGGGAGAATACGGTGTCGGTATGCTGTTTATTTCGCCGGATATCGACACGAGAAATGACAGTATAAACAAGCTTACTTCAATAATAAACGAGGAAGGTCAAAAGCTTTTGGGTATACGCGAGGTGCCCGTGTATGAAAAATGTATCGGAAAAACAGCAAAAGATGCAAGACCGAGAATTTGTCAGGTTTTTATAAAGAAAAATGAAAGCCTTGACCGTGATGCATTTGAAAGAAAACTCTATGTTATAGGAAAACGCAGCGAAAAGGAAATACGTTATGCAAAAGACGGAATTGACAATTATTTTTATTTTGCATCTCTTTCAAGCAAGACGGTTGTTTATAAAGGAATGTTAACACCGCAGCAAGTCAGCGAGTTTTATATAGATTTGCGCGATATTGATATGGAGGCTTCAATTGCTCTTGTTCACTCGCGGTTTTCAACAAACACATTTCCGAGCTGGGAGAGAGCTCATCCGAACCGTTATATAATTCATAACGGAGAAATTAACACGATCCGGGGTAATGTAAACTGGGAAAAAGCCCGTGAACAGGTGTTTGAGTCGGATGTGTTCGGCGAAGATTTAAAAAAGATTTTCCCTGTTATAAATGAGGACGGCTCTGACTCTGCTATGCTTGATAATTATTTGCAGTTTTTATCGCTCGCCGGGTATTCGCTTCCAAACGCTGTTATGATGACAATTCCGGAGCCTTGGGAAAATGATGATGAAATGGATAAAGCAAAAAGAGATTTTTACGAATACCATTCATGTATGGCAGAACCCTGGGACGGCCCGGCTGCCATAGCGTTTACAGACGGAAGATATGTCGGTGCAACTCTTGACCGAAACGGACTTCGTCCGTCGAGATATTATGTAACCAAAGACGGTTATGTGATATTATCTTCGGAAGTTGGTGTTATTGATATAAAAGAAGAAAACATAGTTAAAAAAGAGCGTTTGCATCCGGGAAAAATGCTTTTGATAGATACAAAGGAAGGCAAAATAATAGATGATTCCGAAGTTAAAGCATATGAAGCTGCAAAGAAACCGTATGGCGAATGGCTTAAGAAAAATCTTTTGTCGCTTGAAGATTTGGAATGTAAGAAGGATATTGCATATTCATGGAACAGTCTGATTTCTGAAATACGCGGAAAAGAAGAAAGCGGAAATATAACAAGACTTGTTTTAAAGCGTTATAACGAGCTTGAAAATATGTTTTCGGGACGCGAAAATAATATTGACACAGAGAGTTTACTAAAAAGAGAAAAAATCTTCGGCTACACTTGGGAAGATGTTTCACAGACGATTAAAGAAACCGCAATTAAAGCCGATGATCCGATAAGTGCAATGGGTATTGATGCACCTTTGGCGGCGCTTTCCGAAAAGCCGCAGCTTTTATATAACTATTTTAAACAGTTGTTTGCGCAGGTAACAAATCCGCCGATAGACGCAATACGGGAAAAGATTATAACGTCTTCCGATATTATGCTCGGAAGCGAAAGCAATATGCTTAATCATTCTGAAAAGAACTGCAAACGCATCAAGGCTAAAACACCGGTTTTCTCAAATGCTGATGTTGATAAACTTCGTTATATAAAAGAAGACGGCTACAAAGCTATTACTTTGCCAATACTTTTCAAACCTGACGAGCCGGGAGATATGCAAAAGGCATGTGACACGGTTTTTGAGGCGGCAGATGTTGCAATTGAGAACGGATATAATATAATTATTCTTTCAGATAAGGGTGTTGATAAAAACAAAGCTCCTATTCCGGCGCTTTTGGTCAGTGCGGGGCTTCACCATCATCTTATAAAAAACGGTACGCGCATGAAAGTGAGCATCATACTTGAAAGCGGCGAACCGAGAGAGGTGCACCACATGGCACTTCTTATGGGATACGGTGTGAATGCGGTTAATCCGTATATGGTTTTTGAAATTTTAGAGGATTTAATTAAAAAGGGATTGCTTGATTTAAAATATGAACAGGCGGAGAAAAATTATATAGAAGCGCTTACAAAAGGAATTATAAAAGTGGCTTCGAAAATGGGTATTTCAACAATTCGTTCGTATCAGGGCGCTCAGATTTTTGAGGCGCTCGGAATAAGCACGAAGGTTGTTGACAAATTCTTCGGCGGAACAACGACAAGAATCGGCGGAGTTGAAATTGAGCATATTGAACGAGAGGCTGTTATGCGCCATAACGAGGCATATGACATGCTTAAAGGCGACATGCCGTTAGCTCCGGGAGGAAATAATCATTGGAGAGCTGAAGAAGAGTATCATATGTTTAATCCGGCAACGATTTACAAATTGCAGCGCGCAGTGCGTACAGGGGATTACCAGCTTTATAAAGAATATGCAAAAGAAATGAATGAACATTCGGGACGCGAATGTACAATAAGAGGGCTTTTGGATATAAAAACAATCGATAAACCGCTTGCACTCGATTCAATTGAGCCGGTTGAAAGCATTGTGAAACGCTTTAAAACAGGAGCTATGAGTTATGGTTCTATCAGCAAGGAAGCACATGAATGTATGGCAATTGCAATGAACCGTCTGGGAGGAAAATCAAACAGCGGTGAAGGCGGAGAAAATGCAGAGCGATATATTCCGCTTGAAAACGGTGACAGCAAGAGTTCGGCAATAAAACAAATTGCTTCGGGAAGATTTGGTGTTCATATTCATTATTTAAATAATGCCAAAGAGCTTCAAATAAAGATGGCACAGGGTGCAAAACCCGGTGAAGGCGGACATTTGCCCGGAGGAAAGGTTTATCCGTGGATTGCAAAGGCTCGTCATTCAACGACAGGTGTGGGACTTATTTCACCGCCGCCGCATCATGATATTTATTCAATCGAGGATTTGGCACAGCTTATTCACGATTTGAAAAATGCTAACAGGGACGCAAGAGTGAGTGTTAAACTGGTATCTGAGGCAGGTGTCGGCACGATTGCTGTCGGTGTTGCAAAGGGCAGAGCGGACGTAATTTTAGTATCCGGTTTTGACGGAGGTACGGGCGCAGCTCCGAGAACAAGCATAAGAAACGCAGGACTTCCATGGGAACTCGGCGTTGCCGAAACTCATCAGGCTCTTATGATGAACAATTTAAGACATAAAGTTGTTGTTGAAACAGACGGCAAGCTTTTAACCGGACGCGATGTTTTGGTGGCAGCGCTTTTGGGTGCCGAGGAGTTCGGCTTTGCAACAGGTCCGTTGATTTCAATGGGATGCGTTATGATGCGTGTGTGCAATCTTGATACATGTCCTGTTGGTATTGCAACGCAAAACCCCGAATTAAGATCGCGTTTTTGCGGAAAACCGGAATATGTTGAAAACTTTATGCGTTTTATAGCGATGGATTTGCGCGAATGGATGGCAAAGATAGGTATACGCACTGTTGATGAAATGATAGGACATGTAGAGCATTTGTCACAAAAGAAACTAAACCGTGCAGCAGTCAACTGGAAAGCTAAAAATGTTGATTTATCCGCACTTTTATATACACCTATGATGTGTTCTACGCAAAATCAGAGATGCTTTAACACGCCTCAGGATCATGAACTTGAAAAGGCACTTGATATGAATACATTGCTTCGCATATCAAGACCTGCAATTTATGAAGGTAAAAAAGTTTGTGCAAAAATGGAGATAAAAAATACAAACCGTGTTACGGGAACAATAATATCTTCTGAAATTGCAAGGGTTCACGGCGAAAAAGGACTTCCGGAGGACAGCATAAATCTTGACTTTGTGGGAAGTGCGGGACAAAGCTTTGGCGCATTTTTAGCGCCGGGGGTAACGATGCGTCTGGAAGGCGACTGCAATGACTATATGGGCAAAGGTTTGTCCGGCGGAAAAATTATTGTTATTCCGCGAAAAGAGGCAACATTTAAAGCTGATGAAAACGTTATAACAGGTAATGTTGCGTTTTACGGCGCAATATACGGCGAAAGCTATATATCGGGTGTTGCGGGCGAACGATTCTGCGTTAGAAATTCGGGAATTGACGCGGTTGTTGAAGGAATCGGCGATCACGGATGCGAATATATGACGGGAGGCAGAGTTGTTGTACTCGGTAAAACGGGCAGAAACTTTGCGGCCGGTATGTCGGGCGGAGTTGCTTATGTATATGATGAAGACGGAAACTTTGAAAAGAATGTTAACAAAGGCGGTCTTTGTATTGAGCAAGTCAGCGACAAAAAAGATATTGACGCTTTAAAAGAACTTATCAGCAAGCATTTTTCATACACACAAAGCAAAAAAGCCAAGGCTATTTTGGATAAATTTAAAACAGAGCTTAAAAAGTTTAAAAAGATAATTCCGGCAGACTACAAAAAAGTTATGTCTATTATCGATGAGGAAAGCAAAAAAGGCACCAAGAAAGACGATGCAATACTTATTGCATTTGAAAAAGTGGCAAATAAAAAGGTTTATAAGTAATAATGTGCGGAAAGGATTGATACTAAATGGGAAAACCAACAGGATTTTTAGAGTACGAAAGAAAGCTTCCGTGCGACAGAAAAGTTTCGGAAAGAATTAAAGACTATAAGGAATTTCACACACATTTTGATAAAGAAGAACTTAAAACCCAGGGCGCACGCTGCATGGACTGCGGTGTACCGTTTTGCCACACAGGTGCTCTTATAGGCGGTATGGCAATGGGATGTCCGCTGCACAACCTTATTCCGGAGTGGAACGATATGGTGTATCGTGAGAAGCTGGATATTGCATATGAAAGACTGAGTATGACAAATAATTTTCCTGAGTTTACGGGAAGAGTGTGTCCGGCGCCGTGCGAAGGTTCGTGCACGGCGGGACTTCATGCAAGTCCGGTAACTATAAGAAATAACGAATGTCATATTATAGACACAATGTTTAAGGAAAGCAAGATTAAGCCGAGAATTCCGAAGATAAGGACAAGCAAAAAAGTTGCGGTTATAGGTTCGGGACCTTCAGGACTTGCATGTGCAGACAGTTTAAATCAAATGGGGCATAATGTGACGGTATTTGAAAGGGCAGACAGGGCAGGCGGACTTTTGATGTATGGGATACCGAACATGAAGCTTGACAAAAAGGTTGTACAAAGACGAGTTGATTTAATGTCAAAAGAGGGAGTGAGCTTTAAGCTTGGCGTTGAAATAGGAAAAGACTACATGGCGCAGCGGATTTTGGCAGAATTTGACGCAGTTGTGTTGTGCTGCGGAGCAACAAATCCAAGACCTCTTAAAGCAGAAGGCGCAGACTTAAAAGGAGTTCATTATGCTGTTGAGTTTTTAAAAGCAAACACAAAGAGTCTTCTGGATTCAAATCACAAAGATAATAAGTATATTAACGCAAAGGGGAAAAACGTTGTTATAATCGGAGGCGGAGATACCGGAACAGACTGCGTGGCAACAAGCATACGCCACGGTGCCGCAAGCGTTACGCAGCTTGAAATTATGGCAGAGCTTCCGACAAAACGCACGGAGGCAAATCCGTGGCCGCAGTATCCGAGAGTGAAAAAGGTTGATTACGGTCAGGAAGAGGCAATTGAAGTTTTCGGTCACGATCCGAGAAAATATCTTACAACAGTGTCAAAAATTGAAGGTGATGAAAACGGCAATGTAAAAGCTGTTCATACCGTTAATGTGGATTGGAAGAAAAACGAAAACGGAATTTTTTCTCCGGTACCCGTAAAAGGAAGCGAAAAAGTTTTGCCGGCAGAGCTGGTGCTTATTGCTATGGGATTTTTGGGACCGGAAAAGAGCGTGCTTGAACAGTTTGGAGTTTGCGCAAACAAAAGAAGCAATGTTGATGCCGATGAAAAAACTCACCGCACAAGCATAAACGGCATATTTGCCGCGGGGGATTGCAGACGCGGACAAAGCCTGGTTGTATGGGCGATACGCGAAGGAAGAGAGGCTGCGAGGGCCGTTGACGAATATTTAAAATAATATTACAGTTTAAAGGACGATTTTGCAGATAAAATGCAATTCGTCCTTTTATTATGAAAAGTATAAAAAAATTAAAACTAAAGAAAACAAACTTTAAATAACAAAATAATGCATTACCAAACACAAACAGCAAAAACTCAAAGCTTGTTTGTACAAAATCAACAAAAAAATTTTTTATTTTTAGTGAAAAATAATCTGTACTTTAAATTACAAATATGTTAAAATATTTTTAACGTTGATGCGTGTTTTTTGCGTGCATTCGAAAAACACAAATCGGCATATATTTTTCGTAAAAAAATGTGAGGAGGAAAAACTATGAAGGTAAGAAAAATCGTAGTTTGGCTGGTAACTCTGGCTATGATTGTAACGATGCTTCCTGCTGTGGGCGTTTTTGCGGCAGATGATGTGACAATGATTTTGGATACATCGAAAAAAGCATCTATAACAAAAGCCGGTTTTGCAGCCGAGAGCAAAATTGTAAATGAAACAAAATATTCGGCAAAATGGAAATATTCAGATTCAAAAGATAAAACTATTGAAAATTTCCCGACCGATATTTCAAAAAACAGTGAGATAACATTTTCGATTTATATTGAATCAAAATCGGAAGAACAGTGCACACTCACTCTTTATTTCGGAAGTGAAAACAAAAACACAGAGGGTATTGACTATTGGGCATATTATTTTAATGTAAATCCCGGAAAGTGGGAAACCTTTACATTTAAATATTCAGATATGCAAAAGAGCCGTGAGCCTTTAGGCTTTAATCGTCTTGACCAGATATCTTTGCGCGGTCAGGGATGGTCAAACAAGCTTCCCGATGATGCAGTTATTTACATAGAAAATATGTATGCACACGGTGCGCCTACAAGCGATGTCGGAGAGGCTCAGCCTGACAAGCCGGATTCTACCGAGGCTCCTTTCACGGAAGACGATCCTATCGGAGAAGAAATTTTTTATAACAGTGCAGGATTTGAAAAGAAAGGCATGAAAGCTGGCGGAAACAATAAAAAGAATAAGTTTTCAATTGAAGTTGACTCAGGAGATAATCATTATTTGAACTGCGAAACACTCAGTGAAGAAAGCGATTATCACTATGATTTAAGTATTTCGAATCCGAAAAGATTTATTGTGTTCCAGTTTGATTTAAGCACCGACGGTAAATTTCCGTCAGGTAATATTCAGTATAAGGATATGAACGGTAAGGGTGCAGGATATTTTGCATCGTTTAATAATAATGAATTTACGATTAACGGAGCAAAGGCAGTTAAGGTTAAAAAAGGAACATGGGTAAAAGTTGCAATCATGTGCGACTTTTTGAAAAACACCTTGACCGGATATATTGATGGCGAAAAGGTTTGCGAAAACGTATCTTTTTCTAAATCACCGTCAATTTCAATGGTTCGTTTCTACTTTAACGCTAAAAATGAAGTAGGAACAAAGATGTTTATCGATAACTATAAAATTTATGAGGGTAATAAATTGAGAGATATTCCTGATGAAGAAATAAAAAACACTAATCCGAAAGTCGTTTTGGACAACAATGCGGCGATTGCTGTTTTAAAAGACGCGGTTGCTTTGTCGGTTGGAGGAAACGGAATTTACTACGGCAGAGAAAAACATCCGTTAGACGCACCGGCATATGTTAAAGATAATAGAACTTTAATACCGGTTCGTGCAGTGTCTGAAGCTTTCGGCCTTGATGTTGACTGGGACGGCGCAACGCAGACTGCAATAATAGACGGAAAAGCTAAAATTAAACTCGGCGATACGAATATGATTTTGCCCGACGGCAGCACATACACTCTTGATGTGCCGGCAGAAGTTGAAAACAACAGAACATTTTTGCCGCTTCGTGCGCTTTGCGAGCAGATTCTTAAAAAAGACGTTACATGGAATGACAGAGGAGTAATCATTATTTCGGATAAAGAAACAACTCTTTCCGATGCGAATGCCGAAACGGTTAACAATTATCTTCTTTATGACAGACCGACGGCAGCTCAGATTAAAACTCTGTTTAATGAACAAAACAATAACACACATCCCCGTGTTATGATGAACAAAAAGATTTATGATCAGATTGTTTACAATTATGCAAACGATCCCGATGTTAAATCGTGGGGCGGAAAAATAATTGCTACGGCGGATTCATATTTGAAAAAGAATATGCCTACATATAGCATACCTGACGGATACAGACTTTTAGCAACAAGCCGTGATGTATACGGCAGAGCGCAGTATCTTGCAATGGCATACATTTTAACCAAGGATGCAAAGTATGCAGAAGGACTTTATGATGTATATGAAGCTGCCGGAAACTTCCCGGATTGGAATCCGCAGCACTTCCTTGATATAGGCGAAATGACATGTGCGTTTGCTATAGGCTATGACTGGCTTTATGACTACTGGACAAATGAGCAGAAAGCTTTCATGGAAGATAAAATTTTAAATTACGGTTTAGTTCCGGCAAATGACGCATATTACGGCGATCTTGGTTCGTACGGTTGGTGGACACCGAACAACCATACAAACTGGAATGTTGTTTGTAACGGCGGTACGCTTATGGGTGCAGTTGCAATATTTGACAAAGAACCGGATTTATGCTCAAGCATGATTCAAATTCAGTGCCGTGACGTTGAAGCAATGATGAACAGCTTCTATCCGGACGGTGCGTGGTTTGAAGGTATTGGTTACTGGAGCTACACACTTTCATATTCGGTAAACATGTTCTCAACTCTTGAGGCTTGCTTTAACACCGACTTTAACTTAACGAAAGCTCCCGGATTTAAAAATACAATCTTCTTTGATATGGCCGGTGACGGAAGCACATCAATAAACAACTTCCATGACTGTGCAACAGGACATGAAAATTCAGATACATATTTCTGGCTTTCAAACAAATTTAATATTCCGGGTGTAACAAATGTTCGCTTGTATCATATGCAGGCAAGAGGATATTCGCCCAAACCGTTTGACCTTTTGTGGTATAACACGGCAATTAAAGGAACAGATTTTTATATGGACAAAGACACATATCTTCGCGATGTGGAATTTGTTGCAATGCGTAATTCATGGGTAGACGACAGCGGCGCATGGCTTTCGTATCACGGCGGTCAGGCTGTTGTGAACCATTCGCATCTTGATACAGGTACGTTTGTATTTGACCTTGCAGGCGTTAGATGGGCACAGGATTTAGGCGGTGACGACTATAACATGCCCGGATATTTCGGAAATCAGAAACATACTTATTACAGACTTCGTCCCGAAGGCCACAATGTGTATGTAATTGATCCGGACGGCAAAGAAGGTCAGACACTTAGCCACTTTGCAAAGGTTGAAAATCTTGTTTCAAAACCGAGAGGCGCATATTCGGTTCTTGATATGACACCTGCATACAGCACATGGGTTGACAAAGCAAGAAGAGGATATATGTTAACAGATGACAGAAGAAGCGCTGTTATCCGTGATGAAATTGACTTTAACAAAGAAGGCAGAGAGTTTATCTGGTTTATGCATACTCCTTTGAATGCTGAAATCAAGATTGAAGATGAACACACGGCATATATTGTATCTAAGGGTATAACGCTTAAATTCATGATTGATTCGGATATTAAAGATTATGAGTTTGGAGTAATGGATGCAAAACCGCTTCCGACTTCACCTAATTATGAAAAGCAGAATCAAAATGCAGGCATAAAGAAACTCTACTTAAAGGGTAAGGCATCTAAGAGCAACTTTGTAGAGTGCAAAATGATTTTGGCAACAGATCCTTGTGCAGATCTTGCAATGCCGAACGAAACGATTGATAACTGGTCTATTCCGGACGGAGAAATGAAACAAATTCCCGTACTTGATATGATCAGTGTTGACGGTGCTGATATTGTAGGATTTTCACCTAATACGTTAACGTATACAAGATCTGTTCGTTATGACGACACGTCGGTAGCTAATGTTACGGCGCGCGCAGCTGAGGGACTTAAAGTTGAAGTTACACCCGGTGCGACAAACACAGATCCTATAACAATTAAGGTAAGCTATGAAGATGATCCTAACACATACAGAATTTATACATTCTTAACAACGGTTCTTCCTAAACTTGAAGATGTAGGCGAGTATACAAGAATGCAGATTGTGGGACATACTGCTTCAGATGAACCCGAAGCTAACCATCCTGCAACAAACGTATCAAACAATGATACATCAGCAGAGTCCCGCTGGGCAGCAAGCGACAAAGCGTGGATTGTGCTTGATATGGGACGCGAGGAAGCAATTGACGCTGTAGGTGTTTCGACATGGAAGGGTTCTGAAAGAGCGTATACATTCAAAATTGAAGTGTCTACGGACGGTGAGAACTGGACAGAGGTAATACCTCAGAGAACAACCGATACTGCAAACGGAGAAAATATTGGTATTTATCCGTTTGGAAAAGTTGTTAATGCAAGATATGTAAGATATTCCGGTGAAGGAAACAGTGTGAATTCATGGAACTCTATCACAGAGCTTGCGGTTCTTAAGAAGAAATAATTAAGACTATGAAATAAAAAATTCCCGTTTTGCATTTTACAAGGCGGGAATTTTGCTTGTGTTTTGAATAAAAAGAGATAATATAATTATTTTATGTGTGCAAGTTATGACGTTTTTATGCAAGTTATGACGATTGTGTTGAACAGAGCAAAAAACATATAAAATATAAATAGAACTGACAAGGAAAGGAGAAATAAAAAATAATGAAAAAAATTTTTGCAATTGTTCTTGCGTTTTTATGTGTGTTTTCGGCATCTTCCGTTCAAAAAAGCAATGCGGTTTATGCAGGATTTATAATTGAAAAGGATGCCAAGACAGCCGTGAAAAAAAATATGGAGATATTTTTAAAGAATTTGGAAGAGGCGGAAATTACAAATGATTTCACATCAGATGATCTTGAAAACATGGTGTTTTCCGCGTGCCAATATTCAACAGATGCTAAAATCGGCAGCGGTATTATGGTTGAGAAATTTAAAAAAGTGAATGCAACTGCGTCGAAAGACGGATACATAAGCGCGGCTGTTTCTATTTATCAGGACGATGGCGAAGAAGCATATGAGATAAAAAAGACAATTCCTGCTCTTTCGGGAGAAAGCAAACCCGGCGGTCTTGATACAAATGACGGTAACAAGGAAGATGAAAACAAGTATTCCGATGCAGAGCTTTCGGAAATTAAAAAAAGCATTACAAAAGCTAAAAGCGCAATAAGCGCAGCAATCTGGAATTTGGATGTTTCAAATGATACAACCGCAGAGGATATTTTAAAAATGGCAAAAGATGCTGTCGGCAGCGGCGATGTTTCTGTTGCATTAGAGGAGGGAAATTTCTCTGTTATTAAGTCATCAAGCACGGTGAACGGTACTGTTTCGGCAACTCTTACGCTTACGTGCAGAGGCATTGAAGATGCAGTTTCCGTTGCGAAAACAATTCCTTTGGTTGTGAATGAAACAACAAAGGCGATTGATGAGGACAGACATCTTATCGAAGTTGCGGTAGATGCTATTGATTATAACAACCGTATTACAAAAGAAGATATACTTAACGTTGCAAAAAAAGCAGTGAAAAACGGTACAAATGTGGAGTGGAAAACCTTTAATAAAACAAATGCAACATTTAAAGAAGAAGGAAAAGTTACAGTTTGTCTTGTAATGACTCTCAGAGAAGAAACGCGAGAGACATATTATACAAGAACTATTCCCGTGCTTGTAAGAAATATTCCGGAAAAAAGAATTTCGGTTAACAAAGAAGAATGGGAAATTTTAAGAATTACGAATGTTGAACGCAACAAAGACGGAGCAATGCTTCTTACAATGCCGGAGGTTTTGCAGCAGGCCTGCAATATCCGCGAGGTTGAAATTGCAGAAAAATTTTCACATACAAGACCTGACGGCAGCAATCCTTTTACCGCTATTTCCGATTTTAAGTATATAAAGGGCGGAGAAAACATTTATAAATGCGACAGCCAGACCAGATTGGTTTCGGGCGAAAGAGCAATGAACAGCTGGATGAACAGTCCGGGACACCGCGCAAATATTTTGACAAAAGATTTCGATTATATGGGCGTTGGAGCTTATGATAATGATGTTACAGGTACGGCAGTTCAGCTTTTCGGTGGTGTTGCATATCCGCTTGTTTCGGCAGTTACAGCGTCAGGAAAAACAAATTATATTGATACAGATGAAATGCAAAAAGACTATCTTATCTGCACTGCAAGTACAGGTATGCTTTCGTATGTTCCGCTTGATCTCGAGTATATGACAAAAACCGAAAAGGGCTATACGTTAAATCTGCGTATGGGAAATAAGATTTATTTGACAGTAGGCGAAGAAACGGAGCCAACTGAAAACATAAAACCCGAAAATGTTGAAAGATTTACAGATGTAAAGACAACGGATTATTTCGGCGAAGCGGTAAGATGGGCAATTGAAAAAGGCGTAACGGCGGGCACAAGCGAAACAACGTTTTCGCCTGCGGATACATGCACGCGCGCGCAAATATTAACATTTTTATGGCGAGCTGTCGGCGAACCGAAAACAGCGCTTACAAATCCTTTTTCCGATATATCGCAAGATGATTATTACTATGATGCGGCAATCTGGGCGTATAAAAAAGGCATGGTTCCGGCAGGAAAGTTTGAGGCAAACACTCCGTGTACCAGAGCGTCTACGGTAACATACCTCTGGAAAAATGCAGGTTCTTTAAATCCGACAGGGGTGAGCAGTTTTTCCGATGTTTCATCTGCGGCAGATTATGCAAAAGCAGTCAGCTGGGCAGTTGAAAAAGGCGTAACGGCGGGCACGAGCGAGACAACGTTTTCTCCGGATATGATTTGCGACCGCGGACAGATTGTAACATTTTTACACAGAGCTTTAAATTAAAAATATATAAATAAAAAAGGGGTAGAAAATTATGTTAAAGAAGTTAGTATGTATTTTGAGCGCACTTTGTATTGTGTTTGCGGGAATTACTGTGGCGTATGCCGATGATTACACTGTACATCAGGCAGCAGCAAAAGCAATAAGAAAAATTCCGGCCACGGCAACGGCTTATAACGACATGACTCAGGAAGAGTTTTTGGCATATGTAAGAACGTATCTCCCGGCGGGAAGCGAAAATGTTAAACTTTCTATCGACAACGAGGCAAACTTTAGAGTGTCTAATGCAGATGAAGAAAGGGAAGGTCTTGTTTTTGGAAATATTTTAATTGTTTGCGATGTGTATAAAACGCATGAGATAGTTTCTTTGAAAATTCCGAAGCTTACATTTGCAGACCGCGCATTTCCCGATGTACCGACAACAGCATATTATTCAGAGCCTGTAAGATGGGCTGTAAAAAAGAATATCACAGCCGGCACAAGTGCAACAACATTTTCTCCTGATGATACATGTACTCGCGCACAGATTTTAACGTTTTTGTGGAGAGCAGTCGGCGAACCTAAGGCAGAGGGCGCAAATCCGTTTTCTGATGTAAGCACGAATGATTATTACTATGATGCAGCTGTTTGGGCATATCAAAAAGGTATGGTTACGGCAGATAAATTTGAGGGAAGCACACCTTGCACAAGAGGAGAGACAGTTAAATTCCTTTGGATAAATGCAGGTTCTCCGAGTTCAGACTACAAAACATCCTTTAATGACGTTGATACAAACGGAGATTATTTTACGGCTGTAAAATGGGCTTTGCAAAATCATGTTACAAGCGGAACAAGCAAAACAACATTTTCGCCTAATGATATATGCAGCAGAGGTCAGATAGCAACATTCCTTTACAGAGCAATAAAAAAATAGTTTATTAATAAGCAAAGGTCTTTTCTCGCTTACCGGGCAGAAAGACCTTTGTTTTTCATATGTGTTTTGAAAAATATCTGTAAAAAAGCGAAAAATGTATTGAAATATGCATTATTATAGTGTATAATATATTGATATGATTTGCATATTTCGCGCATATGCACGAAATATTTGGCTTTTTATTAGTTATGCTTTTACTAAAGGAGTATTTAAATGGCAGATAAAAATTTGATTTTCAGAACCAATATGCCTCTTATGGCTATGAGGGGCGTTGTTGTTTTTCCTTATATGGTAACACATTTTGACGTCGGCAGAGAAAAATCGCTTAAGGCGCTTGAAGCTGCGATGGCAAAGGAGCAGCTTGTGGTTTTGGCGGCTCAAAAGGAAGCAGAATGTGAAAATCCGGAGGAAAACGATATATACAGCTACGGAACGCTGGTTAAAATTAAACAGCTTGTACGCTTGCCGCAAGACAGTGTGAAAATTTTGGTTGAAGGAATAGGCCGTGTAAAGATATGTGAGTTTGTTTCGGAGTTTCCTTATTTTTCATGCGATGTTGAACAGATATGCGATGATGAAGATGATATATCGCCCGAGCTTAATGATGCGCTTGTACGCAATTTAAAAAAATCTTTTGAGGTTTATTTTTCGTATGAAACAAAAGTTTCAGCCGATATAATGGCTCAGGTGTCGAAAATTGACAATGCGTCAAAGCTGTGTGATACAATATGCGCGAACATTTATTTTGAATTTGAAGACAAACAGTCGCTTTTACAGACAATAGATGTTGAAAGCCGCGTACAAATGCTTTTGGCGCTGTTAAAAAAGGAAATTGAAATTATACGTTTGGAGCAAAAAATTTCAGAAAATGTAAAGAAACGTATTGATGAAAATCAGCGCGAGTATTATTTGCGTGAACAGCTTAAGGTTATTTCCGATGAACTCGGCGATAAGGACGGAATAGGCGCAGAGATTGCTGAGTATAAAAAGAAATTCAAAGAATTTAAATTTGACAAAGATACAGAAGATAAACTTTTAAAAGAACTCGACAGACTTTCAAAAACTCCTTCCGGTTCGCCGGAAGCCGCAGTTATACGCACTTATCTTGACAATATTTGCGATTTGCCTTGGGTTTATAAAACAAGGCAGAGAATTGATATAAACAAAGCACAGCAAATTTTAGATGAGGACCACTATGGTTTAAAGAAAGTGAAAGAAAGAGTTTTGGAATATTTAGCAGTCAGAAAGCTTTCTAAAAACACAGCTGGCTTTGTTTTGTGTTTGGCAGGGCCTCCGGGAGTCGGAAAAACTTCCGTTGCAAAGTCAATTGCAAGAGCGATAAACAGAAAGTATGTCAGGGTGTCGCTCGGCGGAGTTAAAGATGAAGCAGAGATAAGAGGACATCGAAAAACATACATAGGTTCTATGCCGGGAAGAATTATAAATGCACTCAAGAGCGCAAAGAGCAAAAATCCTTTGATACTTTTAGATGAGATAGATAAAATGTCAAATGATTATAAAGGTGATCCTGCTTCTGCAATGCTTGAAGTTTTGGACGGCGAACAAAATTTTTCTTTCCGCGATCACTATATTGAGATACCGTTTGACTTATCGGATGTGTTTTTCATAACAACTGCAAACACCTTAGAAACGATTGCACCTCCGCTTTTGGACAGAATGGAAATTATCAATATTGAGGGATATACGGATGAGGAAAAAACGGCTATCGCAATAAAATATCTTATACCGAAGCAGCTTGCAAAAAACGGTATTAATAAAGAAAAACTTGATATTGATGAAAGCGCGGTTATCGATATTATAAAATATTACACGCGTGAGTCCGGAGTTCGAAACCTCGAACGCGAGATAACTTCTGTTATGCGCAAAGCTGCAAAAAAGATTGCGCAAAACAACAACGAAAAAATTATTGTAAATCAAAGCAATCTTGAAGAATATCTCGGCAAAAAGAAATATAAAATAGATTTAGCAAACGAAAAAGACGAGGTTGGCATTGTAAGAGGTCTTGCATGGACAAGTGTCGGCGGAGAAACGCTGAGCGTTGAAGTAAATGTTATGAGCGGTAGCGGAAAACTCGAACTTACGGGAAACTTGGGCGATGTTATGAAAGAATCTGCAAAGACGGCATTAAGTTATATTCGTTCGTGTGCAGACAAGCTTTCTATTGAAAGAGATTTTTATAAAAAACTTGACATACATATTCATATTCCGGAGGGTGCCGTTCCAAAAGACGGTCCTTCGGCAGGCATAACTATGACAACGGCGCTCGTTTCGGCGCTTACCGGGTATGCTGTAAAATGCGATACGGCTATGACGGGAGAGGTGACGCTGAGAGGAAATGTCCTTCCTATAGGCGGTCTTAAAGAAAAAACGCTTGCGGCATACAGAGCCGGAATAAAAACAGTTATTATTCCAAAGGAAAACGAGCGGGATTTGGAAGATATCGATGTTATAGTCCGTAAAAATATTAAATTTATAACGGCAAGTACGATGGATGATGTTTTAAAGCATGCACTTACCGCAAAAAAAGAAAAACATTTCAATTTGCCGCTTGAAGTTAAAGAAGAGTTTGTGTGTCCGATAGCAAACGATTTTAAAACATCGGAAGGACTCAGGGCACAAAACAAGCAGTAATGTAAAAAGGAGACCGGATATGAATTTTAAAGAAAGAATGGGAACAGTAAATGAAAATTCTATTTTTAAAATGGACGGCTATTTTGTATGGTGTGGAACAGTGACGCGCGCAGATGACGGAAAATATTATCTTTATTTTTCATTCTGGCCTAAAAAGGAAGACACTTTCAGAAATTGGGTTATATGCTCTAAGGTAGGTTACGCTGTGAGTGACAGCCCTTACGGAGGCTTTAAATATTGCGGCATTGCACTGGAAGGAAGGTCGGGATGGGACAGAGATTCAATCCACAATCCTGCTGTGATAAAACATAACGGAAAATATTATATGTATTACATGGGTAATTACGGAAACGGAGAATTTTGGGATCACCGCAATCATCAGAGAATCGGTGTTGCGGTTGCAGATAATCCGAAGGGACCGTGGCAAAGATTTGACAAACCTGTTTTAGATGTTGGAAAATCGGGCTTTGATTCACTTATGACCTCCAATCCGAGCGTTACAATCGGCGGTGACGGAAGATTTTATATGATATATAAGGCGGTTGAAGATAACGGAAATTATCCAAAAGGCGGCGCCGTTGTATGTGGAATTGCGGTTGCAAACGATCCTTTGGGACCGTTTGAGAAAAGCGGAAAGCCGATAATGGTTAATCCCGAACATGAATGGGCTGTTGAAGATGCATTTATTTGGTATGAAAACGGGAAGTTTTACTCGCTTGCAAAGGACTTTCAGGGGTATTTTACAAAAGCAGGGAAAAAACAGGTTGCATTGTTTTGCTCTGATGACGGTTTTGACTGGCGTCTTGATGAAATGCCGCTTGCTTTTACAAGAGAATTAGTGTTTAAAGACGGCAAAAAAGTGCCTCTTTGCAATATGGAGCGGCCGCAGCTATATATAGAGGACGGACGGCCGAAGGCACTTTTGTGTGCATGTATGTTAGATGAAATTTCAGAGCCAACCTTTAATGTAAGCATCCCGATTGTAAAATAACAAATATTTAATAAAACTAAAAAACGGAGAAATAAAAAATGAATTTACACAATGCAGATATTGAAGTTTCGGCGGTTTCGCCGAAGCAGTATCCTAAAGGAAATTGCCCGGAATTTGCTTTTGCCGGACGTTCCAATGTTGGAAAATCTTCTATGATAAATAAGCTTTTGAACCGAAAAAGCCTTGCGAGAGTCAGCCAGACTCCGGGAAAAACAGCAACTATAAATTTTTATAACATTGATTCAAAAATTTATCTTGTAGATCTTCCGGGTTACGGTTTTGCCTCGCGCTCAAAAGAAGAAATAAAAAAATGGGGCGGCATAATAGAAACGTATCTTAATAACAGAGAGCAGATTTATCAGGTGTTTTTGCTTGTTGACAGCAGACATGAACCAACCGAAAACGATCTTATGATGCTTAACTGGATACGAAATTTTCAAGAGTCTGTTGTTGTTATTGCAACAAAAACGGATAAACTTTCAAAAAAGGCACTTGAAGAAAATCTTGAAATGATATATAATAAATTGTCGCTTACCGATGAAGATGTTTTGGTTCCTTTTTCGACAAAGGACGATGAGGGCAGGATCACGGTTTGGGATATAATAAACTTGTTGCTTGCCGGTGATTATGATAAATAAATTTTAAAACGAAGGGATATGAAACAATGCTTACAAAAGCTCCGAGAGGAACAAATGATATATATGCCAAAGAAGCAAAACAGTGGCAATATGTTGAAAAGGTTGCAAGAGATATTTGCAAACGGTTTGGATTTAATGAAATCCGCACTCCCACTTTTGAGCATACAGAGCTGTTTTTAAGAGGTGTAGGAGATACTACGGATGTTGTTGAAAAACAAATGTATACGTTTAAAGATAAAGGTGACAGAAGTATAACGCTGCGCCCGGAGGTTACGGCGTCGTGTGCAAGAGCGTTTCTTGAGCGCAATATGTATGCAGAGCCTTTGCCTCAAAAGCTTTATTATATAACGTCATGCTTTCGTTATGAAAAACCGCAGGCAGGCAGATTAAGAGAATTTCATCAATTCGGGACGGAGGTTTTCGGTTCGGACAAGCCATGCGTTGACGCAGAGATAATTTCGCTTGCGCATATGTTTTTAACAAAACTTGGTCTTAAAAATCTTGAGCTTAATATAAACTCTATCGGATGTCCCGAATGCAGAAGCAAGTATAATCAAATTTTAAAAGAGTATTTTTATAAACATACAGACGAGCTTTGCGACACATGTAAGGGCAGACTTGAAAGAAATCCGTTAAGAATTTTGGACTGCAAGTCGCCTGTTTGTTCAAAGATTGCCGAAGGT
The DNA here is from genome assembly GCA_934457145.1 of uncultured Clostridia bacterium. GTDB lineage: Bacteria > Bacillota > Clostridia > UBA1381 > UMGS1253 > CAKSHP01. Next base: position 46,130 of record CAKSHP010000002.1, read on the forward strand.
GCGCCGAAGCTTATAGACCACATCTGCAAAGATTGTGCAGAGCATTTTGAAAGCGTTAAAAAATATCTTGAAAACATGGATATTGAATACAAAATCAATCCCAATATAGTGCGCGGACTTGATTATTACACAAAAACCGTGTTTGAATTTGTTTCAAATGATATCGGAGCGCAGTCAACCGTGTGCGGAGGCGGCAGATATGACGGACTTATAGAGCAGCTCGGCGGTGATAAAACATGCGGTATCGGGTTTGGACTTGGAATTGAGCGGCTTATGCTTACGCTTAAAAATCAAGGTATTGAAATTCCTGTAGATGACGGGTTTGAGCTTTTTGTTGCAACAATCGGCGGGAATGCTGATATGTATGCGGAAAAACTTGTTTATGATTTGCGCAGCGCGGGCATTTCATGTGAAAAAGATCGCATGGGAAAAAGCCTCAAGGCGCAAATGAAATACGCTGATAAAATCGGCGCGAAATACAGCGTTGTTTTAGGCGATGATGAAATTGATACAGGTAATGTGAAGCTTAAAAATATGACTGACGGTACAATAACCGAAACGGGCATAGACAAGCTTTTTGAAATATTGAAATAATTTTTAGGGGTGAATTAATTTGGATACATTAAAAGGATTAAAACGCACACACTACTGCGGAAATCTTTCGGAAAAGGATGTTGGCAAAACGGTAACGGTTATGGGCTGGGCTGATGTTTACAGAAATTTAGGCTCGCTTATATTTATTGATTTGCGCGACAGATACGGCGTTATACAGCTTTCGTTTGATACGGATGTTTGCAAAGAAACGTTTGAAAAAGCGGCATCTGTCAGAAATGAATACGTTTTGGCGGCTGTGGGCGAAGTTGTAAAAAGAAGCTCGCCGAACACAAAAATACCGACAGGTACAATAGAGATAAAGGTAAGCGAACTAAGGATATTGAGTAAATCGGAAACTCCTCCGTTTGCAATTGAAGACGAAACTGATGTTAAAGACGAACTTCGTTTAAAATATCGTTATCTCGATTTGCGCCGCCGTCCCATGCAGGAAAATCTTGTTTTGCGTCACAGGGTTGCAAAAATTGCGCGCGATTTTTATGATGAAAACGGATTTTTGGAAATTGAAACTCCCATGCTTCAAAAGAGCACACCGGAGGGCGCAAGAGATTACCTTGTACCGAGCCGCGTACATCCGGGAAAGTTTTATGCACTTCCTCAGTCTCCTCAGCTTTATAAACAAATTTTGATGATTTCGGGAATGGACAGATATTTTCAGATTGTTAAGTGTTTTCGAGACGAGGACTTAAGAGCGGACAGACAGCCTGAGTTTACTCAGATAGACCTTGAAATGTCGTTTGTTGAAATTGATGATGTTATTTCAATCAATGAAAAAATGATTGCTAAAGTGTTTAAAGAAATCAAAGGAATTGAGCTTGAAACGCCGTTTTTGCGTATGCCGTATACAGAGGCTATGGACAGATTCGGTTCCGATAAACCGGATTTGCGTTTTTCAATGGAACTTAAAAATATATCGGACATTGTTAGTCAGTGCGGTTTCGGTGTGTTTAAAAATGCTGTGGCAGACGGCGGCAGCGTAAGATGTATAACAGTACCGGGCGGAGCTAAAAAGCTTAGCCGAAAAGAAGTGGATTCTTTGGGTGAGTTTGTTAAAACATACAGAGCAAAAGGTCTTGCGTGGATGGCATTTGAAGAAAGCGGTGTACGCAGTCCGATTGCAAAGTTTTTAACTGAAGATGAAATTGAAAATATCAAGCAAAAAGCTTTGGCAAATACAGGTGACATGGTGTTGTTTGTTGCAGACAAAGATGAAGTTGTGTTTGATTCTCTCGGTGCGTTAAGATGTGAAATAGCAAAACGTCTTGATATGATTGATAAAAACGACTATAAGCTTTTGTGGGTAACGGAATTTCCGCTTCTTGAGTATAGTGAAGAAGAAAACCGCTATGTTGCAAAACATCATCCCTTTACATCACCGATGGATGAGGATTGGGAATATATAGACAGCGATCCAGGCAGAGTGCGGGCAAAGGCATATGATATTATTTTAAACGGCTGCGAACTCGGCGGCGGCAGCATAAGAATTTTCAATACCGAAATGCAGCAAAAAATGTTTGAAGTGCTTGGCTTTACAAAAGAACAGGCATGGGAACGTTTCGGCTTTCTTATGGAAGCATTTAAATACGGCACACCTCCGCACGGCGGAATGGCATACGGTCTTGACAGGTTTGTTATGCTTTTGGGCGGATGCGAGTCGATACGTGAAGTTATTGCTTTTCCGAAGGTTCAAAATGCATCCGAACTTATGAGCGGAGCGCCTGACAGAGTAGACGAAAAGCAGCTTGATGAATTAAGCATTAAAACAACCAAGACGGAAAAAGAATAAGAGGATTTGGTTATATGGGCGAAATTGTGAGATTACAGCGCTATATTTCAATGAGCGGCGCTGCGTCAAGAAGACATGCAGAGGAATTGATAACCGAAGGAAGAGTGAGCGTTAACGGAGAAATCGTGCGCACACTCGGAACAAAGGTTGAAATCGGCGCATGCAAGGTTTTGCTTGACGGAAATGAAATAAAACCAGCTTTAAAAAAGTATTATATAATGCTTAATAAACCGGAAGGGTATATTTGCTCGGTTTCCGATCAGTTTGACAGACCGACGGTTACGGATATAGTTAAAGAAGAGATACCAAACGTGTCGCTTTATCCGGTTGGACGTCTTGACTATGACACGAGCGGGCTTTTGATTTTAACAAATGACGGCGACTTTACCTATAAGGTTACTCATCCGAAACATAATGTCGGGAAAACTTATATTGCTGTTTTAAAGGGCGCTGTAACTATCAGCCATCTTGCACTTTTGCGCAAGGGAATAAAGGTTGAAGATTATTATACAAGTCCTGCCGAGGTTGATTTATTAGACAGTTATCCGGGCAGAAGCGTTGTTAAAATAACAATTCACGAAGGAAAAAACCGGCAGGTCAGAAAAATGTTTGACACTTTGGGATATAAAGTGGTTTCGCTTCACCGCGAAGCAATAGGAAAGGTGAATTTGGGAAATCTTCCTTACGGAAGATGGCGCCATTTGACCTCGGTTGAAGTGAGCTTATTAAGCAATCTGTAAAACGAAAAGCATTTTGCACGGTGCACGATGTGAAATGCTTTTTTGTATATTTATACGTTTTATACATATTTGGTCTTGAAAATGCACTGTTATAGTAAAAAAATTAATATATTCTTCTGACAAAAATAAACGTTTTTTGCTTTTTAATTGCATTTTTATACTGTTTAAGTAAAAAGGTATTGACAATAAATCAAAACTGATGTAAAATCAATGCATATCAAAAATATTGGAGGGATATTATATGAAAAAAACATTGGCATTAATCTTGGCAGCTTGTATGAGCATGTTTGTGTTTGCAGGCTGCGGCTCAAACGAAAGCAAAAGCGTGGGAGATAACACGATTTTAATCGGCGGTATCGGACCTTTGACCGGTGCGGCAGCAACTTATGGTAACGCAGTTAAAAAAGGTATGCAGCTTGCTATTGATGAAATAAATGAAGCAGGCGGCGTAAACGGTATTAAGCTTGCAATGAATTTCCAGGATGATGAGCATGATGCAGAAAAATCTGTTAATGCTTATAACACTCTTATGGATGCAGGAATGAAACTTCTTATCGGTACAGTAACTTCAGACCCTTGTGTTGCAGTTGCAGCTAAATCTGTTGAAGATAACGTGTTCCAGCTCACACCTTCGGGTTCTTCAGTTCAGTGTACAAAATTCGATAATGCATTTAGAGTTTGCTTTAACGACCCCAACCAAGGTATTGCAGCAGCTCAGTATATTAAAGAAAACAACCTGGCACAAAAAGTTGCTGTAATCTATAACAGCTCAGATGTATATTCTTCAGGTATTTATGAAAAATTTGCAGCAGAATCTCAGAGTGAAGGTCTTGAAATTACAACGGCACAGGCTTTCACAAAAGATAATGCAACAGACTTTTCGGTTCAGCTTCAGAAGATTAAAGAGTCAGGCGCTGATTTAGTGTTCCTTCCGATTTACTATCAGGAAGCTGCATTGATTTTGACACAAGCAAACAAAGCAGGAATTGATTTGAAATACTTTGGCTGTGACGGTCTTGACGGTCTTACAGATCAGCTTGGAGAAGAAAATGTAAGTCTTGCAGAAGGCGTAATGCTTTTAACTCCGTTCGCTGCAGACGCTAAGGATGAAGCAACTGTTAAATTTGTTAACGCGTATAAAGCTAAGTATAATAACGAGGTTCCGATTCAGTTCGCCGCCGATGCATACGATGCAGTATATATTGTAAAAGCTGCAATGGAGAAAGCAGGAATTAAAGATGCTTCTATCAGCGCTTCCGATCTTTGTGACGCTTTAAAAGGCGCTATGACACAGATTGAAGTAAGCGGTGTTACAGGTCATATGACTTGGGATACAGCAGGCGAACCTACTAAAGAGCCTAAGGCTATGGTTATTAAAGACGGCGAATACAAAGCAATGTAAAATGTCGCACACAGTTTAAAAGCTGTTGTTATACACGTATATAAACGGGGTTATCAGGAGGTAACCTCGTTTACGTGTTTAAATAAAACTAAAGTATGTTTAAAAAAGTTTATTTCTAAAAGCGGCGCTTTGCTGTTTAAAGGGGGAGTCACATCATGGGTTTTATATCATACTTAATTAACGGAATGAGTCTCGGCAGTATTTATGCTTTGATATCTCTGGGATATACAATGGTTTACGGTATTGCAAAAATGCTTAACTTTGCACACGGAGATGTTATCATGATAGGCGGATATGTTGCATTTACGGCTATCAGCACATATAATTGTCCGGTGTGGCTTGCTGTTATTTTAAGCATTATTGTCTGCACACTGCTTGGCGTGATAATAGAAAGAGTGGCATATAAACCGCTCAGAAATTCATCATCACTCACAGTTCTCATCACAGCTATCGGTGTTAGTTATATGCTTCAAAATGCCGCACTTTTAATTTTCGGAGCAACACCGAAAACATTTAATTCAATCGTTTCCGTTCCCGAATGGCATATAAATAATCAGCTGACGATATCGGGAGAAACAATAACAACTATGGTTATAACGGTTGTTATAATGGTTGCGCTTACTTTGTTTGTAAACAAAACAAAGCAAGGGTCGGCAATGCTTGCGGTTTCGGAGGATAAAGGCGCAGCGCAGCTTATGGGAATAAACGTAAATAAAACAATTTCAATCACGTTTGCAATCGGCTCGGCACTTGCTGCCGTTGCAAGTTTGCTTTTGTGTTCGACATATCCTCAAATCAGCCCGTATACAGGTGCAATGCCCGGAATAAAGGCGTTTGTTGCAGCGGTATTCGGAGGCATAGGAAGTATTCCCGGGGCAATGATAGGCGGAATTTTGCTTGGAATTATTGAAAGTCTAAGTAAAGCCTACATTTCTTCTCAAATGGCAGATGCAATAGTTTTCGGAGTGCTTGTTTTGGTTTTGATTGTAAAACCGACAGGTATTTTAGGAAAGAAAATTAACGAAAAAGTTTAAGCTGCAAGAAGGGAGAAGAGAATTATGGGTACTGATATAAAAATAAAAAAACATACAAGCAGTACAGTAATTAATATATGTATGATAATTGCACTGTTTGTATTGTGTCAGATTTTAATTTCAACCGGAGTAATGACAAGACATTTTAAAGGTATGCTTATTCCGATTATAGTAAACGTTATTTTGGCGATGTCGCTTAATCTGGTAGTTGGAGTTTTGGGCGAGCTTAGCCTCGGTCATGCCGGATTTGTGTGCGTGGGAGCATATATAGGAAGTTTGTTTTCTCTTTTAACAAAAGATGTATTGACGGTTTCGCTTATTCGTTTTCCGCTGGCAATTATAGTCGGCGGACTTGCGGCAGCGCTCTTCGGTCTTTTGATAGGCTTTCCCGTATTCAGATTAAAGGGAGATTACCTTGCAATTGTAACTTTGGCTTTCGGCGAGATCATAAAAAATATTTTTAATAATATATATCTTGTTAAAGGTGCCGATGGTTTACAGTTTACAATGAGCGTTGACAAATTTAATCAGATGAGTTATGAAACAGAACTTATTAAAGGTGCAAGCGGAATTAAAGGCACGCCGCAGGATTCAAATATTATTATAGGTTTTATTTTAATTCTTATTTGCCTTGTGGTCATTTCAAACATAGTAAATTCACGCACAGGCAGAGCAATTATGGCAATCAGAGATAACAGAATTGCTGCTGAATCTATAGGAATAAATATAACAAAATATAAATTTATTGCATTTATTGTGTCGGCATTTTTTGCGGGCACGGCAGGCGTTTTGTATTCACACAACTTAACCACGCTTACAGCACCTAAGTTTGACTATAATATGTCAATTTTAGTTTTGGTTTATGTTGTGCTCGGCGGTATGGGAAGTATGAGGGGTTCAATAATTGCGGCAATAGTTCTTACTGCACTTCCAGAGCTTTTCAGACAGTTAAACGATTATCGTATGCTTATGTATGCAATAGTTTTAATTGCTATGATGCTTCTTAAAAACAATGAAAAAGTACAAACATTTATTGCAAAAATTTCTGTAAAGAAAAACCGCGGAAAGAAGGTGGATTCAAATGCCAATGCTTAACACAATTGATTTGGGAATACATTTCGGCGGTTTGAAGGCTGTTGATAAATTTAATTTAAAAATTGAAAAAGGACAACTGTATGGATTAATCGGCCCTAACGGAGCCGGTAAAACAACTGTTTTCAATTTGCTTACAGGCGTTTATAAGCCGACCGACGGACTTTTCTATCTTGACGGCGAGAATTTAACAGGCAGAAGTGCAGTTGAGATTAACAAAAAAGGAATTGCAAGAACATTCCAGAATATCAGGTTGTTTGAAACGCTTTCGGTTTTGGATAATGTAAAGATAGGTTTGCATAACCAAAATAAATACGGCACGGTGTCAAGCATTTTCAGAACACCGAAGTTTTTTAAAGAAGAAAATAACATGAATTTAAAAGCCGTGGAGCTTTTGAAGGTTTTCGGACTTGAAAAAAGCATTAATATTTCGGCGGCAAATTTGCCATACGGTCAGCAAAGAAAACTTGAAATTGCAAGAGCGCTTGCTTCAAATCCGAAGCTGCTGTTGCTTGACGAACCGGCTGCCGGCATGAATCCGAATGAGACGCAGGAGCTTATGGATACAATTAAGCTTGTGCGCAACAGATTTGACATGACAATACTTCTGATAGAGCATGATATGCGTCTTGTCAGCGGTATTTGCGAAGAAGTTACGGTTCTTAACTTCGGACAGGTTCTTGCGCAGGGAAAAACAAGTGAAGTTCTTAATAACCATGATGTTATAAAAGCATATCTCGGAGATTGATTTGAAAGGAGTTTGATTAAAATGCCTATGTTGGAAGTTAAAGACTTAAAAGTGAGCTACGGCGTTATCAATGCAATCAAAGGCGTCTCCTTTGAGGTCAACGAAGGAGAGGTTATTGCGTTAATCGGTGCAAACGGAGCCGGCAAAACAACTATTCTTCATACTATTACGGGTCTTTTGCCTGCAAAAGAGGGAAGTATAACGTTTGAAGGCTGTGACCTTTTGAAAACACCGGCGCATAAAATTGTTGCTATGGGTATGGCGCATGTTCCGGAGGGACGAAGAATATTTCAGCACCTTTCGGTATATGAGAATTTAAAACTCGGTGCATTTGTCAGAAATGATAAAGAAAATATAAACAAGACATTAGAAAAAATTTATGAAAGTTTTCCCAGGCTTAAGGAAAGAAAGAATCAGGTTGCGGGCACGCTTTCCGGCGGTGAGCAGCAGATGCTTGCAATGGGAAGAGCACTTATGTCAAATCCGAAAATTATTTTGATGGATGAGCCTTCGATGGGACTTTCACCGCTGTTGGTGTCGGAAATTTTTAACATTATTGAAGACATTAAAAAATCAGGAACAACGGTTTTGCTTGTTGAACAAAATGCGAAAAAGGCATTAAATATTGCAGACAGAGCGTATGTTCTTGAAACAGGAAAAATCGTCTTGTCCGGCGATGCAACAGAACTGGCAAGCAGTGAACAAGTTAAAAAAGCATATCTCGGAGAATAAAAATAAAACCGGCTTTTTGCGTTTGAATGCTATAATCAAACTAAAGAAAGCCGGGTTCTTTGTATCATAAAATACTGCTCACAGCGAGTAGATATTTATTTGCGATAAGAAAACTAATTTTGTAAAAAGTTAATCGGAGTTATCGGTTGCGCGTGCTGCATGTATATTGTTTTTGCCGTATTTTTTATTTAATTTATCAATTGCCATGGCAAGCGATTCTGATTTTTGAACGGATTTATTTTCTTCATCAAAAATACTCAGCTGTGTTTCGGAATTTATATCGCAAAGGGAAGAAGCAGTGATTGTTATCAGGCGAATGGGTTTTGTGTCGAGAGAGCAGCTTTTTATAATTTGCATCGCTGCGCTGTAAATATCCCGAAAAGAAAATATCGGATGCGAAAGCATAGTCTGACGGTTTTTAACCTTAAAATCCGCATATTTAACGCTGACTTGTACACAGTTTGCTTTAAGCTTGGCATTAATAAGCCTTGCGGAAACTGTTTCGCATAACTTCATAACGCCGCGGCAGATTTCATCTTTATTTGTTAAATCATGCGAAAATGTTGTGCCGTTGCCGATGGATTTAACCTCGCTTTTATGGTTAAAATCCAAAACGGGGGAGTCGTCATTTCCGTTTGCATAGTCATAAAGCATTTTTCCGTGCTTACCTAAAAGACTGTAAAGCGTGTTTTCCTTGCAGGCGGCAAGATCGCCTATTGTATTAACGCCTATTGTGTGAAGCTTTTCAAAAACGCTTTTTCCGACATAGAGCAAGTCGCTCACAGGCAGAGGATAAACAATGGCTTTAAAATTTTCTTTTGAAATAACTGTTGTGGCGTCCGGCTTTTTGTAATCGCTTCCGAGTTTGGCAAAAACTTTATTAAATGATACTCCAACGGAAATCGTTAGTCCGAGTTCGTTTTTTACAACGCTTCTGAGCGTGTCGGCAATGGTTTTACCGTCGCCGAATAAAAGACGGCTGCCTGTTACATCAAGCCATGATTCATCAATGCCGAAAGGCTCTACCTGATTTGTGTAGCGAAGATATATCTCGTTAACCTTTTTGGAATATTTTTTATAAAGATCATGATGAGGCGGCAAAAACACAAGCTCGGGGCATTTCTTCTTTGCCTGCCACACAGTTTCGGCAGTTTTTATATTAAACCTTTTTGCCGGTTCATTTTTTGCAAGAATAATTCCGTGTCTGTTTTTCGGATCTCCGCACACAGCAACCGGCTTATCTTTTAATTCCGGGTGGCTAAGAAGCTCAACGGAGGCAAAAAATCCATTCAAATCACAATGAAGTATTGTTCTGTCCATAAAAATCTCCGTTTCGTAACTGATAAAAATAGTGATAAAAATTATTCATTTTTCTTTTTATCCATATATGTTTGCAAAATAAGTGCGGCAGAAACGGTGTCGATAACGTTTTTTCTTTTTTCGCCGCGAGTGTTTGTTAAATTTAAAGTGTTTATGGCACAAACCGTGGTTAATCTTTCGTCACAAAAATCAATTGTGCCGCTGTATATTTTTTTTAGTTTTTCTGCAAAGTCCATTGTTTTTTCGCCGCGAAAACCAATTGTGCCGTCCATGTTTTTGGGCATGCCTATTACTATTGTTTCAGGATTATACTCGGATATGAGTTCCTGTAGTCTTGAAAATAAAACATTTTTATTTTTGTTTTTAATTGTTTCAATTCCCTGAGCGGTAATTCCGAGTAAATCGGAAATGGCAATTCCGACTCTTGCGTCTCCGTAGTCAATTCCCATAATTCTTTTATATTTCATATAACCTCCGTATGTTTAAAACTTTTTATACACATAAAATTGTAGTGGCAATTGTTTGTATCAAAAAGTGTGTATTTTTATTTTTGAAGCCTGTCGATGAAAATATTAACGGCTTGCGTGTGAATAGATGTAAGCCGTTCAATTTCACAAATTACATTTGAACGGATATTTTCAGCGGTTTTTTTAAGGTTTACGCCGTATTTTAGGCATACTGATATGTCTGCCGTTATACCGGTGTCTATGTCTGTTATATTCACTTTACTCACGTGGCATACATCCGGTGTTATCAAACATGCGTGTTTTGCAATATCGGATATAACAGTTTTCCTTATATGAAACTCGCCGAAATAACTGAAAGTGGGGCGGACGACCGATTTTGTACATTCAAATTTATCCGACGGTGCTTTTCCTTTTAACAAAATGTTTAAACTGTTTACAAACATTCCCGAAAACGCTTTTTTTATTGCAAAAGTCGGCAACGGCACAGCATGCATTCCGCGTGTGTTTCTTATTTTTTGAGCCAACTCTATTTCTTCTTTTGATGCAACATCTTCTATTTTTATTATCTTTTTAACATTTCCGAGATTTAGATTTTCAGCAATTCTTTTTATCATTTTTTCCGAAGTGCCTAAAATTAATATTGATTTTATATCAATGCCCGAGATAGCATCTATCATTTCTTTTCTGCGTTTTTCATCCATAAAAACCGCACATTTTACAGCCCTTACCGCATTTTTTTCAAGTTTGGCGCTTGAGCCGGCAACAATATTGTTTGAATGTATTAAAATACCGTCATCAATTATATATTCTATTGAATACATTCTTGCAACATAAAAGGCACGGTAACTCTTTCCGCTGCCGGAAATACCGCAAAAACCATAAACGTCCATAAATTTTTAAGACCTTTCTTTTTATTTGTTAAGCAGATACGACAGTGTCATGAGTGAGTCGGAAAGATGCACATTTTCAACTACAATATCGTCTGTCACTTCAAGATCCATATGCGAAAAATTCCACAATCCCTTTACTCCGTGCGCAGTAACGATATCGGCTGCTTTTTGAGTATGCTGCTTCGGAAGTGTTAAGATTGCAATTTTAACGTCGTTTTTGTCAAGAAAATCAGAAATGCTGTCAAACGGAAGAACCTCTGTGTTATTTATTTTTGTGCCGATTTTTTCTTTGTCGGTATCAAAAATTGCAACAAGGTTAAAGCCACGCCTGGAAAAACCGGCATGATTTGCAAGTGCGTGACCTAAATTGCCGGCACCTATAATAATGATATTTTGTTTTTTATCAACACCGAGTATTGCGCCGATTTTTGAATGCAAATCAACCACATTATATCCGTATCCCTGTTGACCGAAACCTCCGAAACAATTTAAATCCTGACGTATTTGCGAAGCTGTAACATTCATTTTTTCGGAAAGTTCTTTTGAAGAAATACGTGTTATATTTTGTCTTAAAAGTTCTCCGAGATATCTGTAGTATCGGGGAAGTCTTCGGATTACTACAAGTGAAATTTTTCGTTCCATAATAGAATTTTCAGCCTTTCTTAGTGTATCGTTTAAAGTATAAATTTTTTCGAATCTTTACCTGATAATTTTAACATAACATCTAAAAAAAATCAACTGTATTGAAAAAATTTACGCAAAAAACAAATAGTTTTTTATATTTACTTGACATTTTAGCTTTCAGGCATTAAACTTTATTATGAGGTGAGCAAATGTGGATATTGCAATAGTCGGAATGGGACTTATAGGAGGCTCTTTTGCCAAAGCAATAAAAAAATACACGAACCATAAGATTTACGGTTTGGATATAAATCAAAAAAGTATCGAGCAGGCAAAGGCAGATGCGGTTATAGACGAGCAGACAAACGAAAGTCAGCTTAATAAAATGGATTTGGTTATAGTTTGTTTGCATCCAAGGAATGCAATAAATTTTATTTTAAATAATATAAGTAATTTTAAAAAAGATTCAATTGTTGCAGACAGCTGCGGTATTAAAGGGGCAATAGTTGACGCTTGCGACCGGAAACTTTATGATAATAACATCAATTTCATAGGGGCGCATCCAATGGCGGGAAGAGAGCGCTTTGGATATGATGCTTCTTTATCTGATTTGTATTTAAACGCAAGCATGATTTTTACTCTCACACAAAATACAAATCAAAAAGCGGTTGATATTTTTGAAAAGCTTTGTTTGCAGATTGGCTTCAGCAGAGTGGTTAAAACAAATCCTAAGCACCACGATGAAGTTATAGCTTATACATCTCAGCTTGCGCATGTTGTATCAAATGCGTATGTAAAAAGTCCTACGCTGTTTAACCGAAACGGTTACAGTGCGGGAAGTTTTCTGGATTTGACGAGGGTTGCAAGGCTTGATGAAAACATGTGGACACAGTTGTTTTTGTATAACAGAGATGAGCTTGTGCATCAAATAGATATAATTTTGGAAAACATAAAAAAATGCAGAGATGCTATATTTGAAAACGATGAAAGCGGTTTGCGCGAAATTTTAAAACAGGGAAGAATATTAAAAGAAAAAAGCCTTGAAGAGTAAGCACAAAAAGACCTTCGGATTAAAAAATTAACCGAAGGTCTTTTTTGTTATATAACTTTATATTCGCGGTCTTTTATTAAAGAAACATCTGTTTTTTTGCCGTTTACCGTAACGGTTACGTTTTGACTTACAGGTGCTTTTAATATAAGAGAAACGGCCTGTTTGTTTTCCCATTTTAAATCAAGGGTTATGTTTCCTTTTGCCACAATTCCGCAAACGCTTCCTTTTTCCCACATATCGGGCAGCGCGGGAAGAATATCTATAGATCCGATTTCGCTTTGCATTAACATGTTGCATATTGCTGCTGTGGAACCGAAATTTCCGTCAATCTGAAACGGAGGATGTGCGTCAAATAAATTCGGATAGCTTCCGCCGCCTTTTACGTAGTTTGCTTTGTTGTCTTCTTTATACGACGTAACTAAACGCAGCTGATTTTTTATAAGGTTTAAAGCGTGGTTTCCGTCTTTTAGGTATGCGTAAAGATTCATTTTCCATGCAAGACTCCAACCGGTTCCTTCATCGCTGCGAATCTCAAGACTTTTTTTGCAGGCCTTTGCAAGTTCGGGTGTTTTGTCCGGGCGGATAAGATTGCCGGGAAACAAGCTATATAAATGAGATACGTGGCGATGATGTAATTCGCTTTCTTCTTCATCATATGCCCATTCTAAAATCCTGTGGTCTTTGGTAAGTCCTACAGGCAATATATTTTCTGCTGTTTTTATAGCTTTGTCTATGACTTCGTCTTTTTTTCTGCCTAAAATTTCATTTGCGCGAATCAAGCGAATAAGCAGCTCATGAAGTATAGAATTGCTCATTGTCGTAGTTTTTGAGACGCAAAGCTTGAGTTCATCTTTTAAATAGCAGTTTTCAGGAGAGGTTGACGGACTTATCATATAAAATCCGTTTTCATCTTTTTGCATGATGTCTAAGTAAAACTCCGCCGCCTTATACATTACAGGGTAAATCTGTTTTAAAATTTCAGTGTCCAAAGTGTATTCATACCAGTCAAAAAGCTGACAGCTAATCCAGCCTGAACTCATATTCCAGAAAGAATAAACACAGCTTTCATAATCGCGGTTAAGACCAACCGGATTTGACATTGCCCACAAATCTGTGTTGTGATGACTTACAAAACCGTGGGCTCCGTAATAATCTTTTGCCGTTTGCGTACCTGTCTTGCAAAGCTTTTGCGCTAAAGCGAAGAAAGGTTTAAAGCACTCTTTTAAATTTGTATTTAAAGTCGGCCAATAGTTCATTTCGGTATTTATATTGATTGTGTAATTGCTGCTCCACGGCGGATTTAATTTTTCGTTCCAGATGCCCTGAAGAGTTGAAGCCTCGCTTCCGGGACGCGAAGAAGAAATGGTTAAATATCTTCCGTAGGCGAATAAAAGCTCATATATTCCGAAATCCTTTTCATCAAAATCCGACAGACGGTTTAATATATCGCCTTCTGGTTTTGATTTTGAAAAAAGATTTAAGCTTACTCGGTTAAACAGCGAAGAAAAATCATTAATGTGCCTGCTTTTTATGTTGTCATAATTTTTAAGATCTGTTTGTTCTAAAAGGTCAAGAGCCGGTTTTGTGTGAGGCTTTCCATCTGTTTTAGGATTTTTATCAAAACCGTTATAGCTTGTTTTAACACTCATGTAAATAACGGCACTGCCGGCATTTTTTATAAACACACGGTTGTTTTCAAAATAAATATTACCGTCGGTATCCGTTTTGGCTGCAAACGTAAATTCAATTCCGGGTTCGTCATCTATATAAATAAGCGGTTCTTTTTGCACGCAGTCATATCCGCAACCGTTAGACGGGCAGCTGCCGGTAAGCATTAAGATATTATCTTTAAAATGTTCTTTGTCATGCTTAAGTTTTGTTTCAAACGAAAAATCAAAATTAAGTTTACCTTTCTCAGAAGCCGTCAGTTTTATGGCTATAACATCGTTAGGATAAGAAGAAAAAATTTCTCTTGTGTATAAACATCCGTCACATTCATATTTCGTTTTGCAAATTCCGTTTTCTATGTCAAGTGTGCGGATATAGTCTTTCGTGTGACTGTGGCAAAAATTTAAATAAATATTTCCTAACGGCAAATAAATCTGGGACCACATAGAATGAAAATCTTTTGCCAAAAGCTCCTGTGCCTGAAATATTTTGCCGTTTAAAACAAGCTCGCGCGCCTTTTTATATGCTTTGGCTGCATTGGGCGGAACGGGATTTTTTTTTGCTCTTCCGCTCCATAGCGTGTCTTCGTTTAAAGAAATTTTTTCGGTATCTGTTTTGCCGTAAACCATTGCACCGAGCCTGCCGTTGCCTATCGGCAGCGCTTCTTCAAAATAAGAAGCTTCTTTTTCATAATTAAGTATGTGCTCCATAAAAATCTCCAATCTTTAAAAAGGTTATACCTAATATTATCACATAATCAAATAAAAGTCAACAAAATATAACTGAAAAATGAATTTTATAAGCCTTGATTTTAAATTCAAAATATGTTAAAATAAAATACAGTTAAATTTATTGCGAAAGGTAATGTATTATGGCACTTATATCGGTTAGCGGTCTTGAAAAATATTTTGCAGACGAGCTTTTATTTTCAAATGTTTCGTTTATGATAGAAGAAAATGAAAAAATCGGTTTGGTAGGAGCAAACGGAGCAGGAAAGACGACTCTTTTTAAAATATTGTTAGATGAATACGGTTATGACGGCGGAGACATTGTGAAAAACAAAAATTTAAAAATGGGATATGTTAAACAGCATATGGATCTTGAAAGTGACAAAACGGTTATGGAAGAACTTTTGGAGGTTTACTCGGACGTAACCGAAACAGAAAAAGAGCTTTCAAAAATTGCTGATGATATAGAAAACGGCAGAGGCGATATCGGCGATCTTATAAAACGGCAAAACGAGTTAAACGAATACTTTGAAAAAAGAGGCGGATACATGTATAAAAACATTGCCGCAAGCTCACTTATCGGTCTGGGCTTTTCTCAAAATGACTTTGATACTCCGTTTGATAAACTTTCGGGAGGTCAGAAAACAAGGGTGGTTTTGTGCAAAATTCTTCTTTCAAAGGCAAATCTTCTTTTACTTGACGAACCTACAAACCACCTTGATATAAACGCTGTAACCTGGCTTGAAGGTTTTTTGAAAGATTATAAAGGGGCTGTTATTGTTATAAGCCATGACCGATATTTTTTAGATAAAGTAACAAATAAAACTTTTGAAATTGAAAACGAAAAGCTCAGCGTATATAACGGAAACTACAGCCGTTATCTCGATTTAAAGAAGGAAAGAAGAAAAGCCGAAGAGAGAAAATATATAAACACAAAAAAAGAAATTGACAGAATAGAGCGAATTATAGAACAGCAAAAGCGCTGGAACCGTGAAAAAAATATAAAAACAGCAGAAAGTAAGCAGAAGGTGGTTGATCGTCTTTTTGAGGATTTGGTTAAACCGGAAAGTGACACTGAAGAAATTCATTTTGAGTTTGAAACAGAGCAGATGTCGGGAAACGACTGCCTTTTATGCGAAAATATAGGCATGGCATTTGGAATAAAAAAGATATTTGAAAATGTGAATATAGATATAAAACGAGGCGAGAGAGTGTTTTTGTTGGGTGAGAACGGATGCGGAAAAACAACGCTCTTTAAAATTATAACTCAGCAGTTAAAACCGCTTTCGGGTTTTGTGAAACTCGGAACAAACGTTAGTATAGGGTATTATGATCAGCAGCAGGAAAACCTGGATGAAAGAAAAACAGTGTTTGACGAAATTTATGATTCATATCCGGATTTGGGCGTTACTAAAATAAGAAATGCGCTTGCGGCATTTTTATTTAAAGGCGATGATGTTTTTAAACAAATATCAACTCTTTCCGGAGGCGAAAAGGCAAAGGTTTCGCTGCTAAAGCTAATGCTTTCCAAAGCAAATCTTCTTTTGCTTGACGAACCTACAAACCATCTTGACATACGTTCAAGAGAGGCTTTGGAAAAAGCTGTTTTAAATTACGGCGGAACAGTGTTTGCAATATCGCATGACCGTTATTTTATAAACAAGCTTTCAAACAGAATTTTGTATATGCAAAAAGAAGGTTTAAAACAGTATAACGGAAATTATGACTATTTTACGGAAAAGTTTAAGGACTCTGATGAGAAAGCAGAGGTTAAAACGAAAAATGACAGCCGCAGCGAATATAAAAAGCAAAAGGAGAAAGAATCTCTTTTGCGAAAGAAAAAAAATCGCATGCAAAAAATTGAGGCTGAAATTGAAAAAACGGAAGATAAAGTTTTAAAACTGCAAACGCTTCTGGAAACGGAAGAATATGCAACTGACTATATAAAAGCGCAGCAGACTGCCGAACAAATTGAAAAATTAAACAGCGTGGCACTTGAAATGTATGAAGAATATGATAATTTGTCAGAAGAGATAAATAGTTTACAATAATTGTTTTTTGTAAACTATTTATAAAAATTAAAACTAACAGCGCATATATCGTGAAAGAAAGTGATATATGCGCTGCTGTTTTATACGTAAATTATGTAAAAGGTTGTTATATGAAAGCATTAATCAGTGAAAGAAAAAAGAAAGCCATCATAATAATTGATACTGCGGTTGCCGATGTTTTAAATATTTTATTTGTTTTAGCTTTATTTTTTAGCACTCTACATCGTTCCTAATGTGTTTGTGATAATATCTGTTATATCGCTTGCGCCGAGCTTGAAAATATACTGGAGCAGTTCAAACATAAAACTGATAAAAAGCCTGATAAAAGTATATTTTTATTGCTAACGCCAAACATTTTTAAATATATGCCCAGGGGCGCAAAAATCAAAACATTTAAAATTGCTTCAACAATGGGAATATCGCCTTCATACACATTTTTATAATAAAACGGAATAACATTTAATTTCCTGACTTTGTGAATACCGGAAACAGAAAAACTCAGTCTGAATATAATTATCCAAACTAACAGTATAATATATATACAAAATAATGCATTTAGCCAAATATCATTCTTTGATTTTTTCATAGTTTAACTCCGTTTAAACTTAACACGATTATAGCATATATTACACAGTAAATCAATACCGCATGCAAAACTATTTAAAAACTCTGTATATTCTGCATCCAACCTCGCCTAAGTCGTCATACAATAAAACGTAATTTGAAAAGCCTGTTATTTTTAAAACGTTATCAAATATTGCGTCGGCGTCTTTGTATTTTTTTATGCTTAATATAAATTCATTGGAATTTTTAATTTTTTGATCGTCTAAATAGTCCAGCTGATTTTCGTTTAAGATTAAACTTTCGCTGTAGACTGAAAATTCAGGCATGCTTTGGATATGGTTAAATATGCTGTCACCAATGTAAACGAATTTGTCACGCTGATATGTTTTGGCAATGCTGATATATTTATTATAGTTTTTATATAAAAATTTTGGACAGTTAAGAATCAGTCCGTTGACGCAAATAATAATTGCAAAAAAAGTCAGTGTGCGTTTTAAAATTATTTTGTTTTTTAATATTGCATCTGCGGAAAGCATAAACGAAAGGCAAATAACCGTCAGGATACACATTATATATCTTATATAACTGCCGTCCTCCAATACCGGAGAAATTGCTGCAACTATGCATACGTATATAACAATTGTTGAATTTAATACAAACACGCACCAAAAATCCCTGTAGTTTTTTGTTTTGATGCAGTTTACTAAAGATAAAAGCATTAAAACAGCGAGCATTAAGGCAATATGAAAAAAAGAGATTGAAAATGAATATCCGATTGATTCAAAATATTTCGGCAGCCTTTGTAAAAATCCGATTGTGTGAACACTTTTTACGCCCCTGTATGAAAAAAAGATATCGTTTATGCAAAAGGGGTATAATACAATTCCCGCAGCCACTGATTTTAAATAACACGATAAATAAGAAAAGGCTTCAGTTTTTCCGTTTTCTTTTAGCAGAAAAATAAATGTAAAGAAAAAAATGGTAGCAGCGACAATGCAAAAATAGTATTGAGTTAAAAATCCGAGAAGTATAATTATGAAAAGACGTTTTTTTATATCTTTTGTTATGTGCAGATTATTTTTAATAATTACGGCGTGAATTAAAATAAAGCGCAGTACAAAAAAGGTAAGCATGCCATACATTCTTTGAAACATTACCGTAGACACCGCTCCCATAGAGAAGCCGTAAAAAATAAGGGCAGGTATTATAAGGTGATTTTTCTTTGCCGTTTTAAAAATTTTTATAATTGTTATAAGGCTTAATATCATAAACGAAAGATTTATGATAAAAATAATATATTTTGAAAAACGATTAAAAAACAGTATTGAAACCGTATGGACAAAAAAATAAAAAAGGGGAGGATGGATATCGCGGGACTGATTATAGTAAACCATTTTATAATTTAAAATATCGTTTTTTTGAATTGAGAGATATTGCTTTGCTTCGGTATTTGTTTTCCAGACGGGTTTTTGCATATTATGAATATCCGAAAGAATTTTTTCTTTTTCCGCTTTTTCAAATATAAAGTATTTGTTGAAGTTTTTAAGAGTTTCAAAAAAATTATTTTTGACAATATCTTTTATAATAAATGTATTAAGCTCATCGGCGGTGCCGTAAGGTCTGAAAACGTTATCATATGCATAGTTGGAAGAACCGTAAGAAAACATTTCATCTTCGTGAAAGCCTTCTTTTTTTGATATGAAAAACATCATAATAAAGCAAATAAGCGCTATAACTGCAACATATAAAAAATTTGTCTTCAAAAAATTTTTCATGATATGCTCCGTTTCATTTTTTGACGTTTATTAATTATATTGCTGCAAGAAAAAAAAATAATACCCGAATTTTTAATTTTCAGGTACTATTTTGTGAGCATCCATAACTTCTTTTTTCGCTTTTTGACTGTATTTAGCATAGAATTTATGTGTTACTTCGATATTTTTATGCCCCATAAGTTCGGCAACCATTTTAATATCTATTCCGTCTTCTAAAAGCTGACAGGCAAATGTTCGCCTGAGGGCGTGAGGTCTGGTTTTATCGGGGTCAAAAATTCCTGCCATATTACAGTATTTTTTTAGATTTAATTCAACTGCGGCAATTGTCAGACGTTTTTTATTTCTGCCGATAAAAAGTGCGTCTTTATCGATTGCGTCAATTTTCTTGCGCTGTTCGACATAGTTTTTCAGTTCTTCGCACACTTGGGGAGGCATAAAAATTTCCTGTTCGTCACCGCCTTTTCTTGTAACGATAAAAGTGTTTGAATAGTTGTCAAAATATAATTTACTTAAATTTAAATTAACAAGCTCACTCACGCGGACACCGGTTCCCAAATATGTTACATACATTGCTATATCCCGCTGACGCCGTTTTTTGTACTCGGTTAAATCTCTGCCTTCAAACTGTGAAATTTTAGTGGTATCGCCATCGGGAATTTCGCACTTCCCGTCAAATAAAATATTTAAAAAGCGTACGGTTTCTTGAGTTGTGAGCGGTTTTTTGATTTTTTGTTTTAAATCGGCGGTAGTTACCTTGTCGGTCACGTTTTGCGGCAGCTTGTCTATTCTGTATAAATAGCAAAACAAACCTCTGACTGCTGAAAGCTTGCGGTTTATGCCGTATGCAGAGTTTGTCACAAGCCTCTTTCTTTCTTTTCCGTCGGCAGATGTGAGCGTGATTTCATATTCTTTAAGATATGATTTAAAATGCACAAAGTCTTCGGCGGTAACTTTTTTTAAATGTTCTATGTCAAAGTCGGAAATCAGGTTAACGTTTTGAAAACGATAAAGTTTTAAAAAGCGTAAAAACGTGGCGATATCGATGCTGTATCCAAGCTGTGTGCTGACGCTTTCTCCGCTGTAGTCTTCTTCTATGTATGAAAAAACAAAATCGGGCAGCTCGCTGAGGCGCTGTTTTAAATAATTCCGTTTTGAAAGATTTGACGTTTTTTGAGCCATGTTTATCCCTTCTTAAAAAAACAAAAATGTATATTTTCTTTGAAAAATGAGAAAATCAAGACTGTAAAGTGTTTGCGCTTTACAGTCTTGATTTATTAATCATTGTCCACAAAATCTAAAACTGAATTAAAAATATATGTTGCATTCATTTTTTCAAAATATGGTCTTGATTTTTCTTTATTAGCGCCGGTAAGTACCGCACAAAAATCAAAACCTGCTGCCTGTGCCGCCAGTATATCGCTTCCGGCATCGCCGACAATTAATGTTTTCTTTATAATATTTTTATCATAATCACCGTTATATATTTTTAAAACATCATAATCAATTCCGAGCGCTGCCTGTAGAAATATATAGGGGTTCGGCTTTGTGAGAGTGGCGGTAATGCCATGGGATTTTAATGTTTTTTCTGCCTTTATAACATAATCATAGCTAACATTGTGCTCTTTATCAAATTTATCTAAAATGTTCCACTTTGAAAACGGAGTTGTTATTTCAATTCCGTTTCTCCCGGTGCCGTAAGCAATGCGTTTGTTTTTTGAAAGAGTATTCAAAAAGGCAGTAAAGGTTTTTAATTCGAACATAGGTTCTTCCAAATCCATAACGCCCATATGGTTGTCCGTTCCGAAATACCATTTCTGAAAAACTTCGGCAATCTTATTCCAAAGTTCGCCTTCACGCATGCAGTATTCAGACGGTTTACCAAGCGCAATTGCAGCATTTACGGCAATTTTTTCATAGTCATTTAAAATATTGTCGCTTATTTTTTCAAGCACGGCATAAACATCATCAGGATTTTTGCTTTGAGCGGTTACATTTGCGCAAAACATAACATATGCCAAATCCCAGTTCAAATTAATGCCCTTGTTTTTTAAAAGAACAATTGCTTTATCATTTAAAAATATGTGCTTTCTTATCATATGTCTGTTTTTAAAAACAGACTCCAAATGCAGCGGCCGCGAACCGAAGTATTTATTACTGTT
This sequence comes from uncultured Clostridia bacterium, assembly GCA_934457145.1. Classification (GTDB taxonomy): domain Bacteria; phylum Bacillota; class Clostridia; order UBA1381; family UMGS1253; genus CAKSHP01. The sequence goes on from CAKSHP010000002.1 coordinate 67,570, forward strand.
TAAAAGTTCATACACCGTGAGTGCGGCGGCGTCCCAATATCCTTGTTCGGAAGTCATAACACCGTCCATATCAAAAACAATAAGATCGTATTTATCCAAAAAGCTTTTTAATTGTCCCATTAACAAATCCCCCTTGAATTAAAACGCATGGATATTTTATTAACCATGTTAGTTATTATAGCATGTTTTTTAACTTTTATCAACATTTTTTGAAATTTTATTCCGAATTTGATGAAAAAGCGCAATAAACATTAAAAAAACGGTAAAAATATAGTTGTTGCAAAAAGTTAAAGTATGTGGTAAAATTAAGTAAGCGATAATTAAAGAGGTAAGATCATTTTATGACAAAAAAAGAAAAACTTTTAAAATTTATAAAAAGCAAGGAATATAAACCTATGACGGCGGAAGAGATAAAAGTGAGCCTTGATGTTTCAAAAAAAGATGAGGCTTTGTTTTATGAAACGCTTTTTTCGCTTGAAAACGAAGCAAAAATTATAAAAAATAAAAAGAAACGATACAAAGCTGCTCCGGAAAATACTGTGAGCGGAGTTATTCATCTGGTTAAAACGGGGGCATTTGCCGAATGTGAAAACGAGGAGATTTTTATTCCTGCTTTTGATTTAAACGGTGCATTTGAAAAAGATACTGTGTCGATTGTAAAAACAAAGCCTGAAAAAGACGATAAACGCGCAGAGGGCAGGATTGTGCGCGTTATGAAAAGGGGCATGAAAACAATCATCGGAAAGTATATAAATATTTGCGGAATTTGCAGTTTTGAAGCATTTGATATGCGTTTGCCCGTAAGTGAATTTATACTTTCAAAAAAAGATACAAAAGACCTTTCAAGCGGAGATTTAATCGAAGCGAAAATAACAAAATACCCTTCGGGCGGTTCGGCGATGCATTTGAATTTTGAAAAACTGATTGCAAAATGCGGAGAATACGGTGCAGACACAGCCTGTCTTTTAAATATATATAACATTCCGCATGTTTTTTCGCATGAGGTTTTAAAAGAGGCAAAAAAAATAAAAGAAACTATTTCGGAAAAAGAGATAAAAAACAGACAGGATTTTAGAAATTTAAATGTTATAACAATTGACGGAGCAGACTCAAAGGATTTAGACGACGCTGTGTATGTAACAAAAAAGGACGGAATATATAACCTTCAGGTGCACATTGCAGATGTGTCTTACTATGTTAAATATAAATCCGAAATTGACAAAGAGGCGCAAAAAAGGACTACAAGCGTTTATTTTCCGGACAGAGTTGTGCCGATGCTTCCGGAAAAACTGTCAAACGGAATTTGTTCTTTAAATCCGGGAGCCGACAGACTCACTCTTTCTGTTGTGATGAATATTGATAAAGACGGCGACTTTATAGATTATAAAATTGTTAAAGGTGTTATACGTTCGCATTACCGCATGGTATACTCAGACGTGAGCGCTGTTATAGAAAAAACGGCAGGCAATGAAACGCTTGAAAAATATAAAGATATTTCAAAAATGCTGGGTACAATGGCAGAGCTTTGCAACATTTTAAAGAAAAGGCGCATGCGTCAGGGATATATAAATTTTAATGTCCCGGAAATAAAATTTGAATTAAATGAGCAGGGCAAGGCAGTAAATGTGTTTAAATACAAAGCGGGAATTGCAAATGAAATTATAGAACAGTTTATGCTCATGGCAAACGAAGCGGTTGCAAAATTCGGACAAAAGCATAAATTGCCTTTTGTCTACAGAGTGCATGAACAGCCCGACAGCGAAAAAGAAAAAAACTTAAGAGATATTTTGTATTTTTACGGCGTGCATATAAACGAAGAAAAACTTACACCTGTTTTGGTTGCCAAGGCCGTAAACAAACTTAAAGAAAATGAAAATTTCTATGCGATAAGCTCGTGTGTTTTAAAATGTATGTCAAAGGCGCGCTATGATTTTGAAAATCTCGGGCATTTCGGACTTGGCTGCGATAATTATCTTCATTTTACTTCGCCGATAAGACGATACCCGGATTTGCAGGTGCATAGAGTTATAAATGAATTTTTAAATAAGAATTCAGATCAAAAAGAATTAAACGAGTTATCCGCATTTTCTGCGCGCGCGGCAAAGTTTTCAAGCGAAGGTGAGCTTCGCGCTGTTGAGGCGGAGCGAGAAGCCGATAAAATTAAAGCATGTGAATACATGCACGACTTTATAGGGGATGTTTTTGAAGGTGTAATTTCATCGGTTACCGATTTCGGGCTGTTTGTTTCGCTTGAAAATGCAATAGAGGGTTTTGTTTCAATGACATATCTTAAAGATGACTATTATGTGTATGAGAAAAACTTTTACAGGTTAAGAGGCAAACATACAAACAAAACTTATGCTCTCGGCGACAAAATAAAAGTTAAACTCGAAACTGCCGATGTGTCGCGAAGAAGAATTGATTTTTCAATTGAAGAAAACACAAATAAAGAAAACACGAAAACTTATTTAAAGAAATCAAAACGGATTATTAAAGATAAAAAATTAAATGGCAGCAAAAAAAGGATTATGCGAAAAAAGGGACTGAAAAAGCATAAAAGAAGATAAATAAAAAGGGGAACGAGTATATGAAAGATACCGAAATTGAAAAGATAAAACAATGTATAGAACAAAAAAGCCTTTGTGCAATAAACCGTGACATGATAGATGAACTGACAACATATTGTTTTCCGCTTGCATTAAGTGACAGGCTTGTGCTTTTGGCGAATGTTTATGACTTTAGTATCGACGGATACAAAATAATGCGCACACAGGACATTACCGAAGTTTTTTGCGATGATGCAGAAGAATTTAATGAAATGATAATACGAAAAGAGGGAGTGCTTGACGATTTTAATCCAAAAATTATTGACGTGAAAAATCTGAAAAACGTTTTTGACTATTTTTTGAAAAGCGGCCAGAGCATTATTGTACAGTGTGAGGGATATGACGAAAGCTTGTTTTATGTAGGCAAAATTGGTGCGGTGCTGAAAAACGAAATAGAATTAAAAACTTTTGACGGCTGCGGCGTGTGGGATAAAAAATCAACAAAAATTGCGTATAACAAGATTACATGCGTTTCATACGGCAGTAGATATGTGACGGTATTGTCAAAATATTTGTCACAATAAAAAGTTTTAGCGTATTTTCTATGTAATAAAAAAGTGCGGCAAAGCCGCACTTTATGTGATTTTTATAAAACGTTTGAAGAAAAATTTATTTTTGATTTTTTAAAAGGTCGCGTATTTCTTCAAGCAAAACAGTTTCATCGCTTTTTTTAGGAGGTTCGGGCTTTTTTTCTTCCTCTTTGCGGCGAAAAATCTTACCCATAACGGAGATAACAACAAAGATCGAAAATGATATAATCAAAAATTCCACAACGGTCTGAATAAAGTTCCCGTATGTAACATTTGCTTCGCCGACCTTTGCGCAAAGTCCTGTAAAATTGGTTCCGCCGATTAAAATTCCGATCAAAGGCATAATGATGTCTGAAACAAGCGAGTTTACAATTTTGCCAAACGCGCTGCCGATAACAACGCCGACAGCCATATCGATTATATTGCCTTTGAATGCAAATTCTTTAAAATGCTTAAAAAAATCTTTCATTGGTTATATACATCCTTTCCGTGATATAAACTTTAGGTCTGAAATAAGTATATATTAAAACTGTAAAAAATGCAATACTTTATTTGAAAATGGTGAAAAATAATGAATAATGACAATTTTGAAATAGAAAGAAAATTTTTAATCGCTTTGCCGATTGATTTTGCAAAAGCCGATATTGCATCAAAATCAAAGATTGAACAGATTTATTTAGAAGATACAGCAGAGAGAAAAAACACCCGTATAAGAAAAAGAGTTTTTAAAGATGTTACCGAATACACAACAACGTCTAAAATACGTATTTCAAATATGAAACGAATAGAAAACGAAAAAAACATTTCGAAAATTGAATACGAATCGTTAAAACAGCAAGCTGATAAAGACCTTTTGCCGATACAAAAAATCAGATATGTTATAAACTATAAAAATCAGTTTTTTGAAATTGATGTGTATGATTTTTGGAAAAATGCGGCGGTCATGGAAATTGAAATGGAAAATGAAAATACAAAAATAACCTTTCCGCCTTTTATAAAAATTATCGCCGAGCTTACCGATGATAAAAGTTTTACAAATCATTCAATGGCAAAACAAGTACCGGATATAACAAAATATTTTACAAAATGATTTAAAGAAACTGCCAAAAAATTATTCTGCGGCAGTTTCTTGTTTTTTTACAGGATAAAATTTTTGAAAAAATAAATAAAATACCGATATACTTAAAAAAGCTTTCTATATTATAATAATCATGACTACTATAATACGAGGGGCTTACCATGAAAATTTTTCGAAAATTTATTTCATTAATCTTAACTGCGGCTTTTGTTTTTTTAAACAATCAGCCAGCTTTGGCGGAAAATATAAAACCGCTGATAAACCTTAGTTATATTTTTGATTACGGCAGTGAGCAAACGGTTGAAGGTTTTTTAACTTCTGATGAAAAAGGCAGCTATATTATAAATCTTCCGTATTACGGTAATGTAAAATTAAATGCTGTCTGCGAAGAAGGATTTTTTGCAAATATTACATATTCACAGGCAAAAAATCTAATCTCAAAATCAGGAAATACAACTGCAAGCATGATTGCAACGGTTACTGTTTCTGATGGTAACAACAATGAATATTTGTATACAGTAACTTTTAATTTTGAAAATGTGTATGCAACGCTTACGGGTGCGGATGATGCAGAAAATATGACAGTTAATAATGCTTCGTGGATTGAAAAAGACGGGTATATGGATATAGAAACAGAAAATGAAAACGAGTATGCGGTTTTGAAGCATTGCCAGACAGATTCTTTAAGATTTATAAATTATGGAGCAAAGGTTGAAAAGCTTGAAGCAAATTCAGCTTACATATATGAAGCGAAAATAAATATGTATACAATAAATACTGTTAATTCAAACTCAAATTTAACAGTGTATCCGTTTTTATTCAGCGGAATTAATGCGGCTTATATGAAATATTGGTATAAAGACGATACTTCAAACACGTATTGCATGAATAATTCCGGTAAACCTCAAATATCTGCAAGCCGTGACACATGGCATGATATAAAAACTGTAATTTATACAGATGAAAACGGCAAAGTAACTAATCAGGAAAGCTTTTTTAACGAAGAAAGCGCAGAAATGACTAAATATCAAGCTCCGGTAAATGCGGATAGAGTTTTGGCGTTTGCTGTTCAAAATAAAAGCTATGTTGAGGATAAAACACCGGTTTTAGCCATAGACGACGTATATTTTTATAAAACGGTTTTTGCAAATGTCAGTAAAATACTTATAAATGATGAAGAAGCAGTGTATAACAGAGAAAGTGATGCATATGAAATAAAAACTTCTGCCGGAAATCTGAATTTAAATCTGGAAACCAATATAAGTTTGAAATCTCTTGAGATTTCTTCAGACGGCGGTGCAAACTATTCGGCCTTAGACAAAGAAAATATTTTAGTGACCGTTAATGAAGGTGAAACAAAAAAATTTGTTTTCAGACTTACTACAAATTCGGATGTTGTTTCATATTGTGATCTGATAATAAAAACCACAGACAATGATGTTTCGGTTATGCCGGCAAAAAACGGGGCAAAGTCTATAGTTTCGATGACATTTGATGACGGAGACTATGAAACGGCAGTGTTTTTAGATGAAATGTTTGAAAAATACTCGCTTAAAGGAACTTGTGCAGTAATTGCAAAAAACATGATGTATTCCGGCGGCGCCAACGAATATAAATGGGGAACGCTTGTACAGAAGGGACGAATAGATTTTGCAAGCCATTCCTTTTCGCACATGATACTTCCGGACACTTCATATAGCGGTTATGAAACATATAAGGAAAACCTAACTGAAGAAAATTTCGAAAAAGAAATTATGTATTCAAAAAAATATCTTGAAAAAACATATGATACCGACGTGTTAATGTATTGCGCGCCGGATACCACCTTGGCAAAAGATGCTGTTGAATACATTAAGAACAACAATATTTACTATGCAATACGCGGTGCCGGTACTTCCGGCGGCAGAAAAATTAATCCCTCGGGAGATGACTGGTATTATTTGCATCAAATGTCTTTTGGAGATTTAAAAGATCAGCTTGATTCTATTATTGAAAATAACAACTGGGTTGTTACAATTGAACACGGTATAAAAACGGACGGACAAAAAGCCTCTGCCGAGCAAATATTTTTGAGTTTAAGTCAAAAGCAGCAGCAATCGGACGTTTGGGTTGCAAGCGCAAACGAAGCAATAAAATATATCTATGAAAAGCAAAACTGTGTTGTAAGCGCGGTAAACTCAAATGAAGATATTGTTGTAAGTCTGGATTTTAATGATGAATGCACTCTTGATAAAAATGTGTTTAACTATCCGCTTACTGTTAAGGTGAAAATTCCTTCGGACTGGAGCGAGGCATATGTAATGCAAAACGGTGTTTGTAAAAAGGCTGATATATTAACAGACGAAAATTATAATTACGTTTATGCAAATATTATTCCGTCTGACGGGAAGGCAATTGTCTGCAAATCAGAAGAAAACGAAAGTCCGCTTAAATATTTGTCCTGTTCGGCAGATGACTGCGAAAATGCCGTAAACGGTTTTACAACTTCAGACCTTGGAGGAAGTTATACAGTAACTGTTCCGTATAATACAAAGAAAGTTTCAATAAAAGCTGTTGCTTCAAGCGGGTATATGGTAAGTGTAAACAATGCCGATTTAACTGCGGGTGAAACATCTGCATATGTAAAAGTTACAGCGCCGAACGGAAAAGAATATATTTATACATTAAAAATTAAAACTCAAAAGGCCCTTGCTCACCTTATTGATGCACAAGACGGCGAATATTTTAATTATGGCACTTCGGCTGTTATGGGCAAAGGAATGTGGGATGTAAGCTCAGATGAAAATTATGTAAGATATCCGGGAAAAGATGTGTTTGTGTTTACTTATACGGGAGCAAGTTGTCAAATAAGAACCGCTCCGAGCAACACGTATGAAAAAAGTACGGTTTTAGACGAAAATGCGGAGTATGTGTTTAAAACTTCAATTAAAATTTTTCCTGCCACAAACCTTCCGTATACGAGAATGGTTATGCTGACAGGCGGGAGTATACTGCTTTTTAATACAGATGCAAATCAAACCGACAACACAAAAGTAAATATGCAGGTTGGTATAACAAACAGGCAAAATTTTAAAATTTCAACAGGCGGCTGGCATGATATAAAAGTTGTTATGCATACCGATGATACGGCAAAAATTATAAAGGAAACATATTTTTTAGATGATGAAAAAATCGCTGAAATTACTGAAAATTCACCTGTTCCTTTTGACAGTTTCATCGCATATAACAGCGCAACAAATTCAGAAATAGCAAATGGCAGCGAACTTTATATTATTGATGATATTGAGCTGTATAAATTAAAAAACATACAAACGATAAAAAAGATTTATTCGGATATAAACGTGAGTGCAAACAATGCAAATATTATAGCGTCTGTAAACGGAGGTGACGATGAAAGCTGGCAGGACACATATTCTTCAAGTTTTGAGATAGGAGATGTTATAAACCTTAAGGCATCGGCATCGGAGAGCGGTTATTCGTTTTTGTTTTGGAAAGATTTAAACAATAATGCTGTCGTATCTTATGATGAAGCCTACAGTTTCACAGTAGGGACATCTAAAAATCTTGCAGCCGTGTACATAAAAGACGATGCAAACTATGTCACGTTTAAAAATCCAAATAATATAATTGTTGCACAAGGCGAATCCGGTAATATATATGTGCCGCAAAACCCTTATATTTACGGCTATAAGTTTGACGGTTGGTATGATTTAAACGAAAAAGCAGATTTAGGTGCCGGAGAGATTGTAAATGTTGAAAAAAATACTGTATTTAATTCAAGGTTTACTAAAAACAATAATGTTTACACGATAATTGCAGACGGACAGACCGGAAGCTATCTTTATAACGATAAAGTAACCGTAACGGCTAAAGATGAAAATGAAGACGGAGAATTTGCATATTGGGAATGCGGCGGAAATATTGTTTCTTATGACAAGACGTACAGTTTTTTAGCTTGCAGCGATTTAACGCTAAACAGTGTATACGGCGTAAAAATTCAGACAGATAATATTCTCGTTATGGCAAATCCGGTTATGGCAGATGAAACAAAAATAGCATTTTTTGCCGAAAGAAATATAAACAGCAGCAACGAAGTTATTGAAACGGGAATTTTGTTAAGCGATGAGGAAGTTTTTGACATTACAAATGCAAAAATTAAAGCGGTCGCAAAAAGCACGGCAAACAAAGGACAATTCACAATCAGAAAAGGAGACGTTAATTTCGGCGAAACGTGGCACGCAAAGGCATATGCAATCTACCGCAGTGTAGACGGCAGCGTAAACATTATTTATTCTAATCGGGTTTCAAAAACAATTGATTAAAACAGACCATAGTATAAAGGGATTTTGGTTAAAACAGACCATTGTTTTTTAATTTTTTATATGATACAATTAATTTAAATGAAAGGCAAAAACAAGATATAAACAAAAATTTACAGGGAGGTTTTGCGTAGGATTTATTTTGCGCACACAGTAATATGAAAAAAAGAGTTATTTCTTTAGCGCTGTCGGCAGTTATGGTTTTTTCCGCTGCATGTCCGGCGTTTGCGGCAAAAAAAGAAGAACAAACCGATGTTGGAACAACCGTTTATTACAAAAACGATTTTGAAGACGGAAAATTAAAAAGTTTCACTTTAACAAGTAAAACAAACCGCGTTGAAGTTGAAGAAGACAAAAGCGGAAACCATTATGTGGCTTTTGAAGCTGTTGACGGATCTTCGGACTTTTATGCCGACTATTCAATAAGCAATGTAAACAGGTATCTTGTGGTGCAGTTTGATATCGCAACAACTAAAAAGGTTGCCGCATTGGGCTTGCAGTACAGAGATGCGGACAGAAAAGTGGGATATATTGCTCAGCTTAACACAGATGCGGAATTTAAAGCGTCATATTCAAGCGCTTTATGCACACTTGATACTAAAAAAAGCAAATGGACAAATGTTGCATTGGCTATGGACTTTCAAAGCCGTACAATGGATGTGTATATAAATAACAAAGAAGCCGATAAGGCCGTTAACTTCGGCAGTGAAGGTATGCAGTCTATAACAAGCATGCGTTTTTACTGCGCAGGGGGCAATCAAAACGAACAGGGTGCAAAAACAATGATAGACAATATGCTTGTCTATGAAGGAACAAAGCCCAGAAAAATTTCATTTGATGCGCCTGAAGACGAGGTATGTAAAATAACAACCAATAACACGGAGGCAATAAATGCACTCGGAAAAGATACTGTTGCTTTATCAATTGGTTCAAATGCAATATATTACAGCGGCGAAAAGCACACAACGGACGTCGCAGCGTATGTTAAAGATAACAGAACATTAATTCCCGTACGTGCGGTTGCGGAAGCTTTCGGGCTTGACGTTAGTTGGGACGGCGACACTTCCAGCGTTATAATAGATAATAAAACGAAAATAAAGCTAAATGATACAAATATGATTTTGCCGGACGGCAGCACATACACGCTTGACGTACCGGCACAGGTTGTAAACAACAGAACATTTTTGCCGCTGCGTGCGCTGTGTGAAAATGCGCTTGGAAAAAATGTGTTTTGGGATGACCACGGACTTATTGTAATTTCCGATAAAGAGTATAATGCAGATGAAAAACAGGTGGTTGCCGCAAATAATTATCTCTTATATGACAGACCTGACAGCACAAAAATAAAAGAGCTTTTTGAAAGCGTGAACCAAAATTCGCATCCGAGAATTTTGATGAATAAAGATCAAAAAGAAAAGCTTATATATAATTACAATAATAATGAAACCGTGAAAAGCTGGGGAGACAGCATTATTGCGGCTGCCGATAAGGCACTTATGACAAATATGCCGCAGTACATTCTTTCAAATAATCAGCTTTTGCCTGTGAGCAGAACTGTATATAACAGAGTGCAATATTTTTCAATGGCATACATACTAACCGGCGACAAAAAATATACCGATTGTATGTATAAAAACTTTGAAGCCGCAGGAAGCTTTCCCGATTGGCATCCGGAACACTTTTTAGATGTCGGCGAAATGACAACGGCGTTTGCAATCGGTTACGACTGGTGCTATGATGCATGGACTGATAAACAGAAAAAGTATTTAGAAGATAAAATTTATGAATACGGAGTAAAAGTTGGGCATAACTGCTACTACGGAACAGAGTCGGCTTGGTGGCTGCCAAACAATGACAGTAACTGGAATGTTGTTTGCAACGGCGGTATCGCAATAGGTTCTATGGCGATATTTGATAAATATCCCGAAATGTGCGCAGATAATATTTCGCTTGCCGTTCGAAACGTTGAAGTTATGATGAATTCGTTTTATCCGGATGGTGCATGGTTTGAAGGCGTGGGATACTGGTCATATACAATGGACTATCTTATGAATTTTGTAAGCAGTCTAAACGCTTGCTTTGATACCGAATTTAACATAACGGCAGCGCCCGGACTTTCAAACACTGCAAATTATGTTATTGCCGGCGATGGTCCGGTGGCTATGAATAACTTCCATGATTCATCGGAAAATCATCAGTCAAATCCGTCGCTTTTCTGGCTATCTGACAGATTTAATCAGCCGGGACTTACAAATATTCGCTTATATACCATGCAGCAGTATAAATATACTCCAACGATATTTGATATGCTTTGGTATAATACGAACATAAAGGGAACAGATTTTAATTTTCAAAAGGATTTTTATTTAAGAGATGTGGAATTTGTTTCAATGCGAAGCTCATGGACAGATAATGATGCAACATATCTTAGCTATCATGCGGGCTCAAACAACGTAAACCACGGACACATAGATGCCGGAACATTTGTTGTTGATATGCTTGGCGAGCGTTGGGCGGCAGACCTTGGCAGCGACGATTATGCGCTGAACGGATATTTCGGAGATAACCGTTATAAATATTACCGCTTGCGTCCGGAGGGACATAATCTTTACGTTATAAATCCTGATGACAAAAATGCACAGGAGTTAAATTCATTTAGCACGGTTGAAAAATTAGAAAGCAAAACAAAAGGTGCATACTCAATTGTTGACCTTACGCCCGCATATGAAAAGCAGGCTAAAAAGGCGCGCAGAGGATATATGTTGGCTGATGACAGACGAAGCGTTATTATTCGTGATGAGATAACGTTTAAAGAAGATAAAAACGATTTTTATTGGTTTATGCACACGAAAGCAGAGGCTGAGGTTATAGACAATAAAACTGCAATACTTACAATTAAGGGCAAAAAGGTTAAGGTTATGTTAGACACAGACATTTCCGACTATGAGTTTTATGTTACTGATGCAGCTCCGTTGAAAACTTCTCCTCAGTTTGAGCAGCAAAATAAAAACACAGACTATAGAAAGCTTGCGCTTCACAGCAAAAATGCATCGGGCTCGAAGTATGTTCAGATAAAGATTATTTCTATGACCGATCCTTGTATAGATGTAGTGTTTGAAAACACAGCTCTTGATAACTGGAGTATAGCAGACGGCGAGATTTTAGAAATACCGACAGCTGCCATGCTTTACAGAGACGGCGAGGCTGTTGAAAACTTTAATCCGACAACAACCGGGTATGAATTTACTGTACCGTTTAATGTTAAAACGCCGCCGCAGTTTAGTGTGGACGTGGCAGACGGTCTAGATGCACAGGTTGTACAGGCTCATACTTTTGATACGCCAACGGAAATTACGGTATCGCTTAAAGAAAATCCGCTATATAAAAGAATATATACAATCAATACAAAACAACTGCCGTATTTGGAAAATGTGGGAGAGTATAGCAGGTATCAGATTTATAACTGTACTGCAAGCTCGGCTCCCGAGGCTGCGCATCAGCCTGCAAACGCTTTTGATAACAGCACGGAAGCAGAATCGCGCTGGACATCTTCCGGCAAAGAAGAATGGCTGCAGGCAGATTTGGGAGAAGAAAAAGCCATTTCGGCGATAGGATTGAGCTTTTGGAAAGCAAGCAGCAGAACATACAAATTCAGTATACGTATCTCAAAAGACGGCAAAACATGGCAGGATGTGTTAACGACAAAGGAAAGCATGCCTACAGAAGATATTTCGATATATAATCTTGATCAGACATATAACGCAAGATATGTGCGCTTTGTGGGCTTTTCAAATTCCGTTAATGACTATAATAACGTTACTGAATTTGCAATTTTAAACAAATAATTTCTTTCTCACATAAAAACCGACCTTCGTAGCATTTTTTGAAGGTCGGTTTTTCACATTTTTTAGAATGCCATTAAGTATTTGATATATGCTCCGTCAAAATCACATTCATCTTTCGCACTTTGAAAGTGGATATATGATATGCCGTTCGGAGCGGTAAAGCGCATATTTACTGTTTTTAAAAGTTTATCATCTGCAAACACATCCGCTTTTGACTCAGATATGTTAAATTTAATGTTGATTTTTGTCCATTTGTCAGAAATATCGTTTTTATCAAGAATAAAAGAAAATTGTGTGCATTCTTTAACATATGTATCTATAGGGTTAATCCAGCGATCTGTAAGAGAGATGACAAGGCCGTTTCCTGATATTTTTATATAGGTTTCAATTTCACCGGCATCTCTTGCGGCAAAGTTCCAGACTGCGCCCTGAATATTTGAGAAAAGTCTTTTATCATTTGTTGTGCATATAAAAAGCGCTTCTTCATCGGCAATTTCCGGCGCCGCCATAAGAACTGCTCCGTTTGTTCTGTTCCATGCGCAGTGCCCTGAAAAATGGCGAAAACATCCGGAAAGGCTTTTTAAATATACTTGCGTGCTTATATTGGATAGTCCGCATCTGAAATCTTCATATCTTTTTTTATCTTCGAGCCAGTCTCTGTCAACAATTATAAACCTTGCCGCAGCACTGTGCTGTCCTGAAGCAATTAAAAGCTTGTTAAACGGAAGCTCTATTATTTCGCTTTGGTGAACACTTTTGTCCCGTCCGTCCAAAATTCCGCCAAAGCTTCTGAAATCGCAATTGTTTCTGATTGGGTTCAGATGAATTTCCCGAAAACCAAGCCATGTCTCGGCATTATCGGGTGAAATTGAAAGATGTGCGCTGTCGCGGTTTGTGAATACATCTTCCCAATATCCTGAAGCCTCGTATTCATCAATTTCGGGCTGTTCGGATTTATGATCAAGCTCGGGAAGCGGCTGAGTGTTGCACCAGCAAAAAGCAATACTGCCATCATTTAAACGTTTAAGCGTAGGCATTGTAAGTGTTGAGTGAAAAGTAGTTTTCTTAACCGGCGTCCAGCTTGCACCAAAATCATACGAATAAGAAACATAGTGATAGTCGGTTGAGGTTCTGACGATTGCCATGAGTTTATCATCAAGTTCGCAAACTGTGGGTTCGCATGAATAATTTTGCCACCGAAGTCCTTTGTGCGGATATTTAACTTCGTGTTTGGGTGCATGGTCTAATAACGAATGCGACCATGTTTCGCCGCAATCGTCGGAGTAACATATAATCGGTGTTATAACGTTATTTTCGTCATAAAGCTGTCCTATGGCAAGTATTCTTTTGATTTTTTTTAGCATTAAAAGCGGTCTTGTAACAGTAATTTTTTCATCTGATATTTTTTTGTAAATTATATTTTCGTCATCCGGAGAATGGGCTTCTTTTAAATATGTAGCACAAATACCGTTATGCTCAGTAAAGCAAAATGACATATATTTTTGATTATACGGACAAAATACTGAAGAACCGAGAGCGTTTTCGTTATAAAACACTGTTTTCCAGCTTAAACCGCAGTCTTTGGAAGAAAGATATACCAAATCGCCGTCTGCATGAATTTGTTTGCAGTTAATCATTGCGTAATAGCGTATTTCACCGTCGGGCATAACGGTAAAGCTATTTATTGCATCCTCGGGAAGAACGCCGGTTACTTTTGGTTCATAGATTTGTTTTAAAAGCTTTTTTTCATTCTCACTAAGCGCATTTACAACATTTTTTATCGTTTCGGTATTCATAACAGACCGCTCCTTTTGTTTTTTACAGAATACCATAACGCCAAAACAATGTCAAGCGATATTTGCTGCGGCAGATCTGACAAACGCTTCAAAAATTTTCTGAGCAAATTTATCCGTTTTATACATAAATTCCGGATGCCACTGCACAGCTAAAGCAAAACTCTTATTTTTTATATAAACTCCTTCTATAAGATTATCTTCGGAATACGCCGCTGCCGACAGATGCGGCGAAAGTGTTTTTATTGCCTGGTGGTGATAACTGTTAACTAAAAGATTTTCGGTTTGTAAGATATCAAAAAGCGGAGTGCCTTTTATAATTTTTACACTGTGCACAGGTTTGTCATAAGGCGGTTTTTGGCAGTGTGTAACGGGGGAAGGATGTTCGCTATTTAAATCCTGATACAATGTTCCGCCCAATACGGCATTAAAAAACTGAATGCCTCTGCAAATTCCAAGCACCGGTTTGTCCGTTTCCAAAACAGTTTTTAAAATTTGTTTTTCCATAACATCTCTTGAAATGCAGCACTCGCCGCACTGCTTCGCCGGTTTCTGGCCGTATATGCAAGGTGACACATCTTGTCCGCCGGTAAATAAAAATGCGTCAAACATTTTGCAAATTTCAGATATTTCGTCTGTATCTTCCGTAAGCGGCAGCATAACCGGTATACCGCCTGTGCGTTCAATACCTTTCATATACCCGGGCAGCATCCAGTATGAATTTTTAGCGCTGTCGTAAAGGGACATAAGAGCAATAAAGGGTTTTCTTTTCATAACAAGCACCTCCAATAGGTAAAAACAGGCAAAGATGCTAAAAAAATAAGCACCTTTGCCTGTTTAAACGAATTTTATCATAAATAAATTTAATTTGCAACTATAAGTTTAAAAAAAGCAAAAAATATAATAATAAGTGTTATGTAATAATAAAAAACGTTTTAAAACACCGTTTTTACTGCAAATTAAAGCAAATTACCGCAAATCTATTGACAATTTGCAAGGATTGATATAAAATATATCAGTATGGGAAAATATAAACATTTACAGAAAGGCTATGTGATTTTTATGCAGCTTCTTACTGATGACAAGATAAAAGAATATGAACAGTTTTTACAATCAAACCCCAAAGGACATTTTGCGCAAACTCTTCAATGGGCACACCTTAAAGATATGTGGCATAACGAGGTTGTTTTAAGTCTTGATAAAAACGGCAAAATAAAAGGCTCAATGTTGCTTCTTATAAGAAAAATTCCGTTTTTTAATTCCACTATCATGTATTCGCCGAGAGGTCCGGTTTGCGATATATATGACAAAGATACCATAAAAGAGCTTATTGACGGAGCAAAGGAGCTTGCAAAAAAACATAAAAGCTATGTTCTGAAAATTGATCCCGATGTTCCGATGACTGATGAAAAGTTTAAATCAATTATGAAAGAATGCGGTTTTAAAAGCAAGTCTTCCAAAAACTTTGAGGGCATACAGCCGAATTTTGTTTTCAGAAAAAATATAGCCGGCATGAGCGAACAGGAAGTTTTTGATTCTTTCCACAGCAAACACAGATATAACGTCCGCCTTTCTATAAAAAAGGGCTGCAGTGTTAAAATAGGTAAGAGAGAAGATTTAAAAGCTTTTGTAGATATTATGATGGAGACCGGCGTGCGCGACGGTTTCGTGCCGAGATCGCTGGAGTATTTTGAAAAAATGTATGACGAGCTTGGCGATATGATGAGGTTGTATCTTGTTTATTATGATAACAAAGTTATTTCGGGAGCAATTTCGATTTTGTACGGAAATAAGGTTTGGTATTTGTATGGTGCAAGTTCAAACGAATTCAGAAATGTTATGCCGAATTATTTGATGCAGTGGGAAATGATAAAATGGGCAATAGAGGAAAAATGCGATATATATGATTTCAGAGGCGTTTCCGGTGATTTGGATGAAAGCAACCCGATGTATGGTTTGTATCGCTTTAAAAAAGGTTTTAACGGAGATTTGGTTGAGTTTGTCGGTGCGCTGGATTATGTTTTTAAACCGTTTATGTATTTTATTGTTGAAAAGGGTGAAAAAACATACAGAGAGCTTAGAAGAAGGCTGTTTTTGAAAAAGAATAAACACGGAGGAAAGCATGAAAGTTCTGGTAGTGGAGAAAAATAAACTGACAGGAAATATAGAAAAAATAAAAAAACGCGCTCAAAAATCAAATACAGAGGTTATTGCAATGATTAAAGGCAACGGGTATGGACTCGGGCTTTGCGAATTTGCACAGTGTCTTTGCGATAACGGTATTAAAATTTTAGCTGTCAGCACATTGCAGGAAGCTTTGAAATTAGCCGAATGTAAGCTTTCAGCACAGATAATGCTTCTTTCACCGTTATACAGTGTGGAAGATGCGAGGCTTGCCGCCGATAATGATATTATTATGACGATTTCATCGCCGGAGTCCGCTATGGCGGTCGATGTGGTATCAAAAGAAAAAAATAAAACTTTAAAAATTCAGCTTGCTATAGACACAGGTTTCGGACGTTTCGGGTTTTTATATAATAATATATCTGAAGCTGCAACGACTGTTTTAAGTCTTGAAAAGTGCGAAATTGTTGGGTGTTTTTCTCATTTTTCCGATGCGTTTTCGGATAAAAAGGAACACACACAGATGCAGTTTGACCGTTTTTGCGCTGCGATTAAAGATTTAAATGCAAGAGGAATTGACATAAAAATGAGGCACATTTGTAATTCGAGCGCATTTTTAAAATACGATAATATGCATCTTGATGCCGTTCGCATAGGTTCTGCGTTTTTGGGCAGAGTTCTTGTTGAAAACAAGCTTAACTTATCTAAAATAGCTTATCTTGAAAGCGAAATATGCGAAATAAAAACTCTTCCTTCGGGATATAACATAGGCTATGCAAACACTTATAAAACAAAGAAAGAAACGAAAATTGCCGTGATACCGGTGGGGTATATGGATGGATTCGGAGTGGTAAAAAAAGATGATACTTACCGTTTTTTTGACTGCTTAAGATATATTTATCATAATGTTTGTTCAATCTTTAAAGATATGAAAACATATGTGAAAATAAAAAACGAAAAGTGTCCCGTGCTCGGAAGAATAAGTATGTTTAATATAGTTGCCGATGTCAGCGGAAAAGAGGTTTTTTGCGGCGATAAAGTTGTTTTGGAATGCAATCCGATTTTAATAAACAGCTCTGTTTTGCGGGAATACAGATAATAAAGTTTTGCCGCTGCGCGCATTATACGCCCGTAGGTAATGCGTTTTAAGAATTTAAAATCAATTTTATAGAAAGGCTATGGAAATTATACTATGTTTGAAAAGTTAGCTTTTATAGAAGAAAAATACGAAGAATTAAGCAAAAAAATTGCCGATCCGAATGTTATAAGCGATAACGAAACATGGCGCAAGCTTTGCAAAGAGCAATCCGATATAACTCCGATTGTTGAAAAATACCGTGAATATAAAAATGCAAAGCAAACTATTGACGATGCAAAAGAGATGCTTAAAGACACTTCCGATAAAGAATTTGAACAGATGCTTTATTCGGAAATAGAAGAAAACGAAAAAAATATTGAGCGGTTTTCCGATGAACTGAAGATTTTGCTTTTGCCTAAGGATCCGAATGACGAAAAGAACGTAATTATAGAAATAAGAGGCGGAGCAGGCGGAGAAGAAGCTGCTTTGTTTGCCGGCGATTTATTTCGTATGTATTCTATGTATGCTGAAACAAAGCGGTGGAAAACAGAAATTTTAAGCTCAAATCCTACAGACATCGGCGGATATAAAGAAATTTCCTTTATGATTTCGGGACAGGGAGCATACAGCAGACTAAAGTTTGAAAGCGGTGTACACAGAGTTCAAAGAGTTCCCGCAACGGAATCATCGGGAAGAATACACACATCTACGGTAACTGTTGCAGTTTTGCCCGAAGTTATGGATGTTGAAGTTGAAATTAATCAAAATGATCTGAGAATTGATGTTTTCCGTGCAGGTGGCCCGGGCGGTCAGTGCGTAAACACAACTGACTCGGCAGTTCGTATAACGCATTTGCCTACAGGTTTGGTTGTTTCGTGTCAGGACGAAAAGAGCCAGCATAAAAACAAAGATAAAGCAATGAAAATTTTGCGCTCAAGACTCTATGACCTGATGAGTGCAAAACAAAACGAGCAAATTGCTCAGGACAGAAAAAGCCAGGTTGGTACAGGCGACAGAAGCGAACGCATACGCACATATAACTTTCCTCAGGGACGTGTTACGGATCATAGAATATCGCTTACTTTACACAGGCTTGATGCTGTGCTTGACGGCGATTTAGACGAAATTATAGACGCTCTTATAACTGCCGATCAAAGCGAAAAACTAAAAGCAAGCGAAAGTTAAAATATTTTGTTTAAAAAGCTTGACTTTTGTTATAATTAATAATATAATATAGTTGTTGTACAACAAGTTAATAAACAGGGGAGCTTGTAAACAGGCTGAGAGGGAAATATGATTTCCGACCCGAAAAACCTGATTTGGATAATGCCAACGTAGGGAAAATGTGCTAAATGTGCTGTGTCCTTTATTTCATTTCAGGACGCAGCTTTTTATTTTCAAAATGAAACCTGATTGGTGTTAGAAAAATTAAAAACCAAGGAGGATATTTTTATGAGTAACACAAAAAAAATTACCGTATGTGCAATGATGATTGCGCTCGCTACCGTACTTGCATGGGTTTCAAATGCATTACCGTTTAAGTGGCTTCAGGGCGGTTCAATCACTCTTGCAAGCATGGTTCCGATTATAGTGGCATCAATAATAACCGGACCGAAATGGGGACTTTTGAGCGGTTTGGTTTATTCAATTTTGCAAATTCTTTTGGGCGGAGGAGTGATGACGCCGCCGGTACAGGATTTTATAAGCTATCTTTTAGTTGTAATGCTTGATTATGTTATAGCTTTCGGCGTTTTGGGACTTGCAGGACTTTTTTACAATATGATGGGTAAAAAGAATTATGCCATGCCGGTTAGCGCACTGATAGTAACATTTTTAAGATTTGTTTGCCACTTTTTAAGCGGTATTATCATTTGGGGCGTTTATGCACAGGAAGGCCAGTCTGTTATGGTATATTCTTTAGTTTATAACGGCGGATATATGGTTCCGGAAATAATTATAACAACAGTTGTTGTTGCGCTTTTGATACCTGTTATCAATAAACTTAAGGCTAACTAATTTTTTACATAAAAAATCTTTTGCGTCCTTAAATTTTTAAGGGCGCATTTTTATGACAAAAAAGAGGATAAATTAGTTAAATTAACTTGTAAAAATTCTTTTAGTGTGATAAAATGTTTGTGTATTAAATATAAAGGATTGATATAATGGATATTTTTTGCGAACACATGGTGAAAAAAAAGAAAGATTTAAAAGATATATTAATTATTTCTCTTTGGATTTTTTTAGGTATTTGTTTAACTGCTATCTTGGGAGCGGTCGCGATAATTTTTGCTTCTTCAATAGTTTTTTCAATATATGTTGCACTCGAAATTGTTGTGTGGTATGTTGTGTATATTTTAGTAACAAGGCGCAATATAGAATATGAGCTTGCGCTGACAAACGGTGACCTTGAAGCAGATGCAATATACTCAAAAAAGCGCAGAGTTCATCTGCTTTCAGCAAGGGTTAAAGATTTTGAAATATGCGCTCCGATATCGGATGCACGTTTTAAAAATCAATTTACAAACCTTAACGGAATAAAAAAAATATACAGCGCACACAGTAACACCTCTGACAGCGGCATATATTTTGCGGATTTTTATTATAATGCTCAAAAAGTGCGTTTGATTTTTGAACCGTCAAAAGAAATGATAAAAAAAATGAAACTGTATAACGAAAGAAATATTCACCTAGAAGAAGGATTGTGAAAAGAATGATAATAGGCATTGGCATTGACCTGATTGAGCACGAAAGGATAAAAAATCTTTCAAACGCCGAAAGGTTTATAAAAAAACATTTTACACCGGAGGAACAAAATCTTTTTAAAACGAGAACAAACCGTGCTTATTATAAAACGGTTGCAAACTGTTTTGCCGCTAAAGAGGCATTTTCAAAGGCTTTGGGAACAGGTGTGACGGGTTTTAATTTAAATGATATTGAAGTTTTGAGGAACGAAAGAGGAAAGCCGTATATAAATTTATATAATGAGGCAAAGAGCATTTTCGAAAGAAACGGCGGCAAAAACATTTTTGTTTCAATAACGGATACGGATGTTTATTCATCTGCCGCGGTGGTTATAGAAGGAATCTGAAACAATACAAAATAACAGGGAAGTGATACAGTGTATATATCAAATGCGGCTCAGATAAAAGAAACCGACAGATTTGCTATAGACGAATATGGTATAAATTCGCTTATTTTAATGGAACGCGCTGCGCTTGAAACTCTTGCAGTAATAAAAAAACGCTTTAGCGGAGGAAAATGCGTTGTATTGTGCGGAAAAGGCAATAACGGCGGCGACGGTTTTGCGCTTGCAAGGCTTTTAAAATGCGGAGGCTTTGACGCATTTGCTGCATATTTTGATGATGCATGCACATTTTCACCTGACTGTGCTGTTAATTACAATCTTGCCAAAAAATATGATGTAAAAGAAATATGCAATATTGAAGAATTGAAAAAAGCAGTAAAATCAAGCGATTTTTCAGTAGATGCTTTGTTTGGCTTTGGCTTTCGCGGCGAGCTTGAATATCCTTTTTGTGATGTAGTTAATATTTTAAATGAAAATTCAAAATATATATACAGTGTAGATATTCCAAGCGGTGCTGCGGCAGACAGCGGTGAAACGAATTTAGCGGTACGTGCAGATGAAACGGTCACTTTTACTGCGTATAAAAAATCGGCATTTTTATTTCCGTCTTCAAATTATTACGGAAAAATTACTGTTGCGAATATAGGAATAGACAAAAAAACAATAAAATATTTTGCAGAAGTTATAAATTGTCCTCATATACCTAAAAGAGATAAAAAAATCAATAAATCCGATGTCGGCAAGGTTTTAATTATAGCCGGCAGCAGCGGTATGAGCGGAGCTGCATATTTAAGTTCTCTTGCAGCGCTCAAAAGCGGAGCGGGGCTTGTAACCTTAGCTGTTCCTGGTTCTATATCTGATGCCATGGAACAAAAAACAACAGAGGTTATGACTTTGTCAATGTCTGATTTTGACGGTGCGTTTTCAAAAAACGCAAAAGATGAAATTTGCAGGATAATAAATAATTATGATGCAGTCGTGTTTGGACCGGGGGTGTCTCGTAGTGAACAGATTAAAGATATTTTAATTTCAATATTGAATGTCTGCCGGGTTCCTCTTATAATTGATGCAGATGGCCTTTTTGCACTCAAAGACTGTTTAGATTATTTAAAAAATGCCGTTTGCGAAATAGTTATTACACCGCACAGTATGGAAATGGCAAGGCTTATTGGCTCTTCGACGGATTATGTTGAAAAAAACAGGTTTGAGGTTTGCCAAAAATTTTCCGAAGATTATGCTGTGTGCTGCGTGCTTAAAGGCGCATACACCATAGTTTGCGACAAAAGCGGAGAAATTGCCGTTAATTTTAAAACAGCAAACCCGGGTATGGCAACTGCCGGCAGCGGAGATGTGTTGTCCGGGATTTGTGCAGCGCTTTGTGCATGGGAAAAAAGTGTGTTTGAAGCGGCAAAATCAAGCGTTTTTATACATGGTCTTGCAGGTGATAAAGCAAGAGACGAAAACGGTGAGTATTCGCTTATTGCCTCGGATATATTAAACAACATACCAAAAGCTTTTAAAGAAATTAAAAATAACCAGGAGATGTATAATTGTGAGTGATAAAGCAAGAACATGGGTAGAAGTTGATATTGATGCTTTAAAGCACAATATAAAAAACATACGAAATAAAACTGCCAAAGGTGCAAAAATTATTGCGGTTGTTAAGGCAGATGCTTATGGTCACGGAGCAGTGAAGTGTGCGGAAGTTTTATTAAAAAACGGCGCCGATATGCTTGCTGTTGCCTGTGCTGATGAAGCGATAATTCTAAGAAAATATTTTCCAAAAACCGAAATTTTGCTTTTAGGAAGCAGCGGTTACAGCGACTATGAAAAAATAATTTTAAACAATATAACAGCATCGCTCTCTTCATATGAAGAAGCAGAACAATTTTCAAAATATGCAAGTTTGCTTCATAAAGATGTAAAGGTTCATATAAAAATCGACAGTGGAATGGGAAGGCTTGGCTTTTTGTCAGATAAATTGTCTTTTGACGAAACAATATCTCAGATAAAAAAGATAAACAAACTTGACAGAGTGAAAATTGATGGTGTTTTTACACATTTTTCATGTGCCGATGCAGATTATGAATACACAAAGATTCAGTTTGAGCGCTTTATCGGCATATGTAACAAACTAAACGATATCGGAATAAAAATAAAATACAGACATTGCAGCAACAGTGCGGCAATTGCTCTTTATCCGCAGTTTCATTTAGACGCTGTCAGACCGGGGATAATTTTATATGGTTATCATCCTTCTGATTTAACTAAAAATGAAATTGATATAAAACCCGTATTGAGCGTGAAAAGCCGTGTTACTCATGTGAAAAATCTGCCTAAAGATTCATATGTAAGTTATGCAAACACTTATAAAACAAATGAAACTCAAAAAATTGCAACAATTCCGATTGGCTATGCCGATGGTTTTTTAAGGGGAAATTTTTCAAAAGCTAATATCATATACAAAGGAAAACTTTTACCTGTTGTGGGAAGAATTTGTATGGATCAGTGTATGATTAATGCAACCGGTGTCAATAATATAGATGTGGGGGATGTAGTTACAGTTTTAGGCAGTGACGGAGGCGTTAAAATTACCGCTGATGATTTGGCAGATAATTTGCAGACTATCAGCTATGAAATTTTATGTTTGCTTTCCAAGAGATTGCCGAGAATTTATGTAAATGATGAAAAAATATGAAACAACTTGCACCGTTTCTATAAACTGCTATTGACTTAAAAGTTATGTTGGTTTATAATTTTATATATCCGGTATTGGGGTATATAAATAAGAAAACATACAGCTTTGATGTGTGTTTTAAACAGAATTTGCCTTATCTTTGCTGCAAATTCTTAAAACGGGGGGTTGTTATATGTCTGATTTGAAAAAAATTCTCGTTTCCGTCCCAAAATCGTATGACGAGCAGCTTCTTAAATTTTCAAAAAAGTTAAACAAAAGCAAAAGTGAACTGGTACGAAATGCGATAGAGATGTATATTGACAAGTTAAAACGTGAAACGCTTAATCAAAGTTTAAAAGAAGGATATATTCAAATGTCTGAAATTAATTTAACTCTTGCTGAAATGTATTTTGAGTCGGATATAAAAGCTTTTTCCGACTATGAGGAAAAACTATCGGAGAGTGAAGAATGTGAATGTTAAAAGAGGCGATATTTTTTATGCCGATTTAAGCCCGGTGATAGGTAGCGAACAGGGCGGAACAAGACCTGTTTTGATTATTCAAAACGATGTAGGCAACAAATACAGTCCTACGGTAATTGTTGCGGCAATTACTTCGCAGATAAACAAGGCAAAAATGCCGACACATATAGAAATAAGCGCAAAGGAATACGGACTTAATAAAGATTCTGTTATTCTTCTGGAACAAATACGCACAATTGATAAAAAACGTTTGCGTGAAAAAATAGGTCATATAGATGATCACCTTATGTTTTTTGTTAATCAGGCGTTGCTTATAAGTTTTGGCTTGGGTGGATTTTGATTTATAACATAGGAGGTCTATTATGAAAAAGAAAAAATTAGGAATTTTAATTGGAAGTTTAGCTGTGGTTTTGTGTGCAGTTGTTATGTGCTGCGCGGTTTTTGCTTCAAGCGGCCCTGCAACGGACTCGGATCCGATTATTACAAAGAGCTATATTGACAGTGTGGTATTGCCTCAGGTGTATCAATACATAGATACAAAAAGTTCGGGTTCGTCTGCTTTTGAATTAGTAAGTGTTGCAAAGGGCAAAAGTTTAATCGGAAGTGCCGGAAGCGAGCTTATAGTAAGAATGGGAACCGGAAGTATTTTAGCTTCATCGCAAGGCGGGGTATCCGATGTAACGGTTGGAACAGACCTGAAAAACGGCACTGCAATTCCGCTTAATCATCATTTGATTATACCCGTAGCTGATGGCAGAGGATTAAAATTTTCATCAGATGCTTTGGTATTGGTAAAAGGCGGTTACAATATAAAATAGACATTTTAATGTTTAGCAAGCGTATAAAAAAGCAAGTCCTCAAAAAAAGGGCTTGCTTTTTTAACTTTAAAGCTCAAGGTAAGAAAAATGCATATAGTCTTTCGGATTGCTCCATTCATCTCCGCCCCATACAAATCCATACTTTGCGAAAATGCTGACAACTTCACCGTTTGGCGATATTGAATAAATATCTTCGTTTGGCTTCCAATAAAGTCCGATAAATGAACCGTTTTTATATAAACAATAGTTTTCGTTATAATTTAAATCAATTGCCGTGCCGAAATTATGATGAGAATATCTTCCGTTGCTCATGCTATCGCGCCACGAATATGCACCGGCATCTTTAAAAGGAAATTTTTCTTCGCCGTTAAAGATTTCTTCGAATGCCATTTTAGTAACCTGAGCGATGTTTTTATGAACGCTTAAGGTAAGTGTTGACGGATATTTTACACCGGAGGAGTTTATTTTCCAAGCATTTACGGTTATGGTTTGCATTTGCCCATCAGCCTCGGCTTTGCCGGTAATTTCACCATTTGGAAAAACTATTTTTTCTTTTTCTTCAAGCGAATACATTGCTTTCGGATGTGCATAAATCGAATACGAGCAAATAACGCTTCCATTTTCGTTTTTTGCATCAACGGTTATATAATATAACTTTCCTGCACGCATGTTTTTAAAAGTTGCACTTGGCTGCGCGGCATACAGCGTTTGAACATAGGTATCGCTGTTTGAATACCAAAAGTTATCTGACGATAAAAACAAATTAATATCATATACATATGTGCCGGGAACCGAATTCCAAGTTACTGTTAATGCTCGGTTTTCATATTTTACAAGCTGTCCGTCTCCCGAAACGTCACATCCCAAATTATCGTATGATAATTGATTTTTGCCGAAAAAATTATTAATACATCTGTTTATTATAACCATTGCCTGTTCGCGCGAGGTATTCGCAAGAGGCGAAATTTCGTTTTGCGAAGTGCCTTTGATTATATTGTTTTGCACGCAAAAAGCAAGCGAATCATATGCCCATGAAGATATTTCTTTGCTGTCGGAAAAGCCCGGCAAAGCTGATGAGCTGACATCTGTGTTTATATTGCACAAATTAAGCTCACGGCATATAACAGCTGCCATTTCCTGACGCGTTATGTTGTTTTGCGGGTAAAAACATCCGTTCTCATATCCTTTCATAATACCAAGATCGTTTGCGGCGCTTGCAACGATATCATAAGTATCCAAAAATCCGGAACTGCCAAGCGGCATATTTTCATCTCCGCTGAGTTTTTTATACATGTTCATTGCCAGATGGCAAAACTCAATTCTTGTTACAGACTCCGTATATTCCGCATTTTTCATAATTTCGGGAATTAAGTTCATTTGATTTAGCTGCTCAATATCATCTTTCGCCCATAAAGACGCTGAGGCAAAGCATAAATTTACATTACAACCAATGCTGAAAACTAATGCTAAAATTAAGGTATATATTATTTTTTTCAAAGCAATAACCTCCGTTTATTTTCTTTTCTACATTTTATCATATTTTTTTTCAAAAATCATCATTTTTTTTAAATTAATTATTTGTTTTCATTTTATATATTGCTTTATAGCCGCTGTTGTGCTATAATATTTAAGGAAATTAAACGGAGGGGAATTTTAAATGTCTGAAAATAAAAACAAACCCTTGCACATGACATCTATCGGAGGTCAGGCCGTGCTCGAAGGCGTTATGATGAAAGGACCGTCCAAATCGGCTATTGCGGTAAGAAAGCCGGACGGTGAAATAGAATTAAAAGTTACAAACAACAGTTCACTAGTGTCTAAACTGAAACTAAAAAAAATACCGATTGTACGCGGCGTTGTAGCATTTATAGACAGCCTTGTTTCCGGAGTGGGTGCAACAATGTATTCCGCTGAATTTATCGACCTTGAAGAAGACGGGGAAGGCGAGCCGTCTAAATTTGACATGTGGATAGAAAAACATTTTGGAAAATATTTGCTTAATATAATAATGTGGATTTCTGTTGTTATTTCGCTTGTTTTGGGAATAGGTCTTTTTATGCTTTTGCCGACTGTTATAGTGGGATTTATTAAAAATATTTTTGCAGGCGAAACATTTATACCTGTTTCCGAATCGGTTAGCAGTGCAGTTTTGCCGGTTATAAGCCACAGAGTGTTTACTCACTTTTTGGAATCCGTTATAAGAATTGCGATATTTTTGTTTTATATGGCGCTTGTGGGAAAGATGAAAGATATGCAAAGGGTGTTTGAATATCACGGGGCAGAACATAAAACAATTGCATGCTATGAAGCAGGCGATGAGTTGACGGCTGAAAATGCAAAAAAACACACAAGGTTTCATCCGAGATGCGGAACAAGCTTTTTGCTTATAGTTATGGTTGTAAGTATAATTGTGTTTGCTGTTTTGCCATGGAGCGACAATGTGGCATCAAGATTATTTATGAGACTTGCGCTACTTCCGGTTGTTGCAGGTTTATCATATGAGATTATAAAATTTGCTGGAAGAAGCAAAAATAAATGTGTTGCATGGTTAACAAAACCCGGACTTGCGCTTCAAACGCTTACGACCAGAGAACCGGACGAAAAACAGCTTGAAGTTGCAATTGCGTCTTTAAAAGCTGTTTTGCCAAACGACGGAGAAGATGATAAATGGTAATAAAAGAACTTTTAAAAAAAGCGGCTATGACTCTTAAGGAAAGCGAAACTGATACGGCGGCGCTTGATGCTTCGGTGATTTTAGAGTTTGTTTTAAAATGTGACCGAACGCAGCTTATAATTGATTCAAACAAAGAGATTCCATACGATATTGAAAAACAATATATGAATCTTATAGATAAGCGCAAAAATAATATGCCTGTTTCGTATATAACAAATAAAAGAGAATTTATGAGTCTTGATTTTGTTGTTAACGAAAATGTTTTAATTCCACGTCCAGACACAGAGGAGCTTGTTATGCATGTTATTAACTCCGATGCTGCCAAAAACAGCGTTTTGGATTTATGCTGCGGAAGCGGATGCATAGGAATAAGTATAGCTCATTACTGTGATGTGAAAAGGGTTGATTTTGCTGATATTTCCGATGGGGCGCTTAAAGTTGCAAAGCTAAATGCAAAAAATATTTTAGATAAAGAGTGTAAAAGTTCTTTTTTAAATATTGATGTTTTGAATCAAACAATTGATAAAAAATACGATATTATAGCGTCTAATCCACCTTATGTGATACGTGACATCATAAAAGACATTGATAAAACAGTGAGTTGTTACGAACCGCATATTGCGTTAGACGGCGGTGAAGACGGACTTGATTTTTATAAAAGAATAGTTTTTTACTATAAGGATAATCTTAAAGCTAACGGTATGCTTGCTTTTGAAGTTGGTTTTAATCAGGCACAGGCAGTTTGCGACATGATGAAGGAAAACAGTTTTAAAGATATTCAAACCGCATATGATTTGGGCGGAATTTGCAGAGTGGTATCAGGCAGAGTTTAAATATTTACGGAGTGGTTGTATATGAAAATTATTGCAGCAACAAATAACAACGGCAAAATAAAAGAAATTAAAGCTATTTTAGGCGAGCTTGGATTTGAGGTTGTATCCCAAAAAGAGGCGGGAATTAATATAGAAGTTAAAGAAACGGGTAAAACTTTTAAAGAAAATGCACTTTTGAAAGCTATGGCGGCATACAAAATTTCGCACACGCCTGCAATTGCCGATGATTCCGGACTTTGTGTTGATTTTTTGAACGGTGCTCCCGGAGTGTATTCAGCCCGTTATGCAGGAGAAAATGCGAGTGATGCCGACAGAATAAAGAAACTTTTGCATGAAATGAACGGCGTTGAAGAATGTAAAAGAACTGCTCATTTCACAACGGCGGCCGTTTTGGTTATAAACGAAAATGAATATTATTGCAGCGAGGGCAGTGTATATGGAAAAATTTTGACAAGTACTGCCGGAAACGGCGGTTTTGGTTATGATCCCGTTTTTTACTGTGATGAACTGAAAAAAACATTTGCCGAGGCAGTGCCGGAAGAAAAAAATAAAGTGAGTCACAGATTTAGGGCAATATCAAAACTTAAAGAAATTTTAAAAACAAATCTTTAAAATATAAAAGTCTTTTGCTGCAAAAATGCAAAAGACTTTTTTCATATTCCTGTTTGTTTTTGCATAATGATATACAGATAATATAAAAAACGGGGGATACTATGATAAAAAAAATACTGCTGCCGTTTTTATTTGTTATGCTTTTTATATTGACGCCAAAGGCATACGCTTATTCGGCAAAAAGTTACTGTGTAATAGAACAAAACAGCAAAAGAATACTTGCCTCATCAAATGAAAAAGTACGCATGGGAATGGCCAGCACAACAAAAATAATGACCGCATTTGTTGCTGTTATGCATTCAAATCCGAACGATGTTGTTACTGTAAGCCGCAAAGCTTCATACACTGAGGGTTCATCGCTTTATTTAAAAGAAGGCGAAACGATAAAAATGTCGGATTTAATTTATGGACTGATGTTAAATTCCGGTAATGACTCAGCGGTTGCAATAGCCGAACATATAAGCGGCAGTTGTGAAGAATTTTCAAAATTAATGACTCAAACAGCTCACGAAATAGGTGCGAGTGACACTAACTTTGTAAATCCGAACGGACTTTCGGATGATAATCATTACACAACAGCATATGATTTGGCACTTATAACTTCAAAAGCACTCGAGAATGAAGAATTTGCAAAAATAGTGTCTACTAAAAAATATATTGGACACACTCTAAATACTAATCGCGCACTGTATTTTACCAATCATAATAAGCTTTTAAGCTCAATAAACGGCTGTGTCGGCGTGAAAACAGGTTTTACAAAGGCAACGGGCAGATGTTTGGTTTCATCGGTAGAAAAAAATGGATGGCAAGCCGTGTGTGTAACGCTTGATGCACCGGATGACTGGAATGATCATAAACAACTGTTCGATTATGTGTTTGAGAAATATTCGATAAGAAAAATCATAGATAAAAATAGTATTTTAAAAACGGTTGATTTAAACGGAAGTGAAGAAGGGGGAAATCTTGAAATTGCATGCAGCGAAGATGTGAGCGTTGTTATGTCTGATGATGACAATGTAAGAATAAATTTAGACGAAAATTTAAATGAGATTGAACCGATTAAAAAAAATGACTCTGTAGGAAACGTTCAGTTTTTTTTAAACGACCAGTTAATCGATATAAAAAAAGCAGTGGCTTATAATGACGTGGTTTTTCCGAAAAAAAGAATGTTTGGTTTTGAAATCAAAAAACTTTTTTCAAAATGGTTGAGTTTGGGCAGATGAGTTTACAAAAAATATTTTTTGTAAACAGCAATTGCTTTTTATAAAGAAATATACTAAAGTCTAGTATATGTATCAGGCAGTTTAATTGGTAAATTCGTTTTGTTGCATAATAGGGTTGAACAATAATAACAAAAACCAACTTTGATAAATTGCTCTTTATCGAAGTTGGTTTTACGTTTTTTCATTTAGAATACGATTTATTACTTAAAATATTCTACAGCGCTTTCAAAAAGCTTCATGTCATAATTACCGCTGACATTTTTATATAAATCAGTATCTATACGTTCGCTGTGTCCCATTTTACCAAACACGCGTCCGTCTGGAGAACAAATTCCCTCAACGGCAAAATTTGAGCCGTTAGGATTAAAATTAATATCATGCGTTGCGTTGCCGTCAAAATCCACATACTGAGTTATAATTTGGCCGTTTTTTGCAAGTTCATATATCAACTCGTCGGAGGCTAAAAATCTGCCTTCGCCATGAGAAATCGGCACATTATAAATGTCTGATATATTAGTGTTAAGAAGCCATGGTGAATTAACCGAAGTTATTTTTGTGCGCACAATTTTAGATTGGTGACGTCCGATTGTATTAAACGTAAGCGTTGGTGAATTTTCATTTGTATCAACAATTTTTCCGTATGGCACAAGTCCTAATTTTATGAGAGCTTGAAAACCGTTGCAAATCCCGCCTATAAGTCCGTCTTTTGCGTCTAACATCTCCGACACAGCATCTTTTATTTCCTCATTTCTGAAAAACGCCGTTATGAATTTTCCGGACCCGTCAGGTTCATCGCCGCCGGAAAATCCGCCCGGTATGAATATAATCTGTGACTCTTTAATGCGTTTTGCAAATTCGCTCACAGACTGTGCTACAGAACTTGCCGAAAGATTGTTTATAACAAATATATCAGGATTTGCTCCTGCACGCATAGCTGCTTTTGCTGTATCATATTCGCAGTTTGTTCCCGGAAATACCGGAATTAAAATTTTAGGCTTAGAGGTTTTATTTTTACACACCGCAGCGCTTCTCTTTTCAAAGCAAAAATTATCCGGTTTTTTATCATTATAATTAATATTACAGTTAAACACACTTTCAAGCTTATTTTCATATTTTTCATACAAATCAGAAAGGTTTATTTTTTTGTTGTTATATGAAATTGTTTGTTTGTCGGTTGTGTGTCCGAGTAAAATTGAATTTTCGATTTGTTTGTTAGAATTCAATTCAACAACAAACGAACCGTATGAATAGCCGAAAAGCTTTTTAAGCGGGATTTCTTTTTCATATTCAAATCCAATATGGTTGCCCATTGTCATTTTTAAAACTGCTTCAGCAATGCCTCCGATTCCGGGTGTGTATATTGCCGCAGCTTCCCCTGCCCTATTTAATTCATATATACGTTTATAACATTTTTTTAATGACTTGGCATTCGGCAAACCGTTTTCGTCGTATTCAGGACAAATTAACACAACACTGTGATTTGGTGCTTTAATTTCATTTGAGACAATATCTTTTGTTTTTGCACATGTTACGGCAAATGATACCAGTGTCGGAGGAACATCAATGTTTTCAAACGTTCCGCTCATTGAATCCTTACCGCCTATGGCAGCAATTTCAAGTTCTTTTTGTGCTTTGAGTGCTCCTAAAAGTGCGGCAAATGGTTTGCCCCATCTGTCCGGATCTTTTTTCGGTTTTTCAAAATATTCCTGAAATGTGAGATATATGTCTTCAAATTTTGCACCTGTTGCTATTAGTTTGCAAACAGACTCAATAACAGAAAGATATGCGCCGTGATATGGGCTTTTTTCCATTATAAACGGATTAAATCCCCATGACATAACAGAACAATCATCTGTATGTGCTTTTTCAACCGAAATTTTGTTTACCATTGCCTGTATGGGTGTTCTTTGGTATTTCCCGCCAAACGGCATAAGTACACTGCCTGCTCCTATTGTGGAGTCGAAACGTTCGGAAAGGCCTCTTTTTGAACAAATATTTAAATCCTCAGCAAGCGAAAAGTAAAGTTCCTCAAAAGACTCGGACTTTAAAATTTTTTCATAATCCAAGGCTTTTACAACGTGTATGTCAGTGTGCTTTTCAGCACCGTTTGAATTTAAAAATTCTCTTGAGATGTCAACTATTTTTTCGCCGTTCCAATCCATAACAAGACGTGGCTGTTTTGTTACAACAGCAACAATACTTGCCTCTAAATTTTCCTGATTTGCAAGTTCGCAAAAAGTTTTTGCATCGTTTTTGTCAACGACCACAGCCATTCTTTCCTGTGATTCACTTATAGCAAGCTCTGTGCCGTCAAGACCGTCGTATTTTTTCGGAACTGCGTTCAAATTAATTCTTATGCCGTCTGCCAATTCGCCGATTGCAACCGATACTCCGCCGGCACCGAAATCGTTACAGCGTTTTATAAGCGTTGCTGCCTTTTCATTTCTGAAAAGTCTTTGCAGTTTTCTTTCCTCCGGCGCATTACCTTTTTGCACTTCAGCACCGCAGCTTTCAAGCGATTTTACGCTGTGTGACTTTGAAGAACCGGTTGCACCGCCGCAGCCGTCTCGGCCTGTACGTCCGCCGAGCAAAATTATAATATCTCCCTCGCACGGAGTTTCTCTGCGCACATTTTTTTGAGGTGCAGCTGCAATAACGGCACCTATCTCCATTCGCTTTGCAACATATCCGTCATGATAAATTTCATCAACAATACCGGTTGCCAGACCTATTTGGTTTCCGTATGAACTGTAACCGTTGGCTGCGGTTGTTACAATTTTTCTTTGAGGAAGTTTGCCTTCTATGGTTTCGGATACCGGCTTTAAAGGATCTGCCGCACCGGTTACGCGCATTGCGCCGTATACATAGCTTCTTCCGGAAAGAGGATCGCGTATAGCGCCTCCTATACATGTTGCTGCACCGCCGAACGGTTCGATTTCGGTAGGATGATTGTGAGTTTCATTTTTAAATAAAAGAAGCCACTTTTCGCTTTTGTTGTCTACATCAACATTAATTTTCACAGTGCAGGCATTAATTTCTTCAGATTCGTCAAGTTTGTCGAGTTTGCCGCACTTTTTCAGATATTTTGCAGCTATAGTGCCGATATCCATAAGATTTATATTTTTATTTTCACGTCCGAGCTCTTTGCGGATTTTTTTATACTCTTCAAATTCTTTTTCGATTTCTTTATCTTCAAACGTTACGTTATCAATAGTTGTTAAAAAAGTTGTATGACGGCAATGATCAGACCAGTATGTATCTATCATTTTAATTTCCGTTATTGTAGGATTTCGCTTTTCGCCTTTAAAATAGCTTTGACAAAATTTTACATCATCAATATCCATTGCCAAACCATAGCTTTGAATAAACTCTGTTAAACCGTCTTCATCCAAAGCCGTGAAGCCGTCTAACGTTTTAACTTTTGTCGGTATACTGTAGTCTGTTTTTAAAGTTTTATATTCTTTTAAGTCTACAAGCTGTGCCTCAACAGGATTTACAACATATTTTTTTATCGTATCCATTTCCGCCTCGGAAACATTTCCGTATACAATATAAACCTTGGCCGTTTTAACCGTCGGGCGCTCTTTCTTTGAAATAAGCGATATACATTCTGCAGCGGAATTTGCTCTTTGGTCAAACTGTCCGGGTAAATATGAAACTGCAAACACTTGTCCGCCATTAATATTTTCAAGTTTTTCGCTGATATTATCAAGCTGCGGCTCCGAAAACACAGTATTTGAACAATAATTAAACAATTCCTTATCAATGTTTTCAACATCGTACCGGTTTATAATTCTTAAATTTTCAAGACCGGATATTTGCAAAATATTTTTCAGTTCGTTATATAAAGACTTTGCTTCGTTATCAAGGTTTTCTTTTTTTTCAACATATAACCTATATACCATCACTTTACCTCCAAAGCTCTTTTTCCAATGTCTTTTCTGTAAAATTCATTTGTAAAGCTAATTTGCTTTACAGTGTCATAAGCCTTATCAATTGCTTCTTTTAATGTGTTTCCGGTTTCGGTAACACCTAATACTCGTCCGCCGGAAGATATTAATTTTCCGTCTTTAAGTTTTGTGCCGGCTCCGTAGATGTTCTTATCTTTTGGCATTGATATTTCATAACCGCTTTCATAATGAGAAGGGTATCCATCAGATGCCATAACAACGCAGCAGGCATGCTCATTTTTAAAGCGTACGTTTGCATTTTTAAGATTTCCGTCAGCAACAGCCATAAAAATATCAAGCAGATCACTTTCAAGCAGCGGCAGCACAACCTGTGTTTCCGGATCGCCGAAACGGCAGTTGTATTCAATCACTTTCGGACCTTTATCCGTCAGCATAAGCCCGAAATACAAACAACCTTTAAATGTACGGTTTTCCATATTCATAGCGTTGATGGTGGGAATAAAAATTTTATCCATGCATTCTTTTTCAATTTCTTTTGTATAAAAAGGATTTGGAGCAATGGTTCCCATGCCGCCGGTATTTAATCCTTTATCCCCGTCAAGTGCGCGTTTGTGATCCATTGAAGAAACCATTGGAATAAGCGTTTTACCGTCTGTAAAAGTTAAAACAGAAACCTCCGGACCGGTCAAAAACTCTTCAATTACGATATTGTTTCCGCTGGCGCCGAAAATTTTATCCTCCATTATACTTTCAACGGCTTTTTTTGCTTCATCTTTTGTGTTTGCAATTATAACACCTTTTCCGAGTGCAAGTCCGTCTGCTTTAATAACTGTCGGCATAGGTGCGTTTTCTATGTATTCAATCGCTTTAGCAGCATTGTCAAACACATTGTATTCAGCAGTAGGAATATTATATTTTTTCATAAGATTTTTTGAAAAAACTTTACTGCCTTCTATTATTGCGGCATCTTTTTTCGGTCCAAAGCATTTTATGCCTTTTGCTTCAAGTGCATCTATGGCGCCGAGCACAAGCGGATCATCCGGCGCTACAACTGCAAAATCAATATCGTTTTTTGCGGCAAAGTCGACTATATTTTCAATATCAGTCGCTTTTATATCAACACAATCCGCATCGAAAGAAATCGCACCGTTACCGGGCAGTGCATATATTTTGCTCACTTTTTTATTTTCTTTGATTTTTTTTATTATAGCGTGTTCCCTGCCTCCGCCGCCAACAACCATTATATTCAAGCTACTCACAGCCTTTCTTTTTTATTTATTAATGGTGAAACAATCTCATATGTGTAAATGCCATAGCAATATTATATTTATCACATGCATCAATAACGATATTATCTCTGATAGATCCTCCGGGCTGAGCTATATAGCTGACACCGCTCTTAAAAGCCCTGTCGATATTATCGTCAAACGGAAAAAATGCGTCGCTTCCGAGGCTTACGCCTTTTAAAGAAGCTATATATTCTTTCTTTTCTTCTTGCGTAAAGGGGTTTGGCTTTACAGAAAAAAGCTTTTGCCATTCACCGTCTGCAAGCAATTGTTCATAGTCGTTTGAAATGTAAATATCTATTGCATTATCTCTTTCGGGACGTTTGATTTCATCTAAAAACGGCAGCTCCAAAACCTTTTCGTGCTGGCGCAAATGCCATATATCTGCTTTGTTACCGGCAAGACGCGTGCAATGTATGCGTGACTGCTGTCCGGCACCAACGCCGATTGCCTGTCCGTCTTTAGCATAACACACAGAATTTGACTGCGTGTATTTAAGTGTTATAAGACTGATAATTAAATCTCTCTTTGCTTCGGGAGAAATATTTTTGTTTTTTGTAACAACATCATTTAACAAATCGTAATCTATTTTAAAATTGTTTCTTCCCTGCTCGAAAGTTATTCCGAATACCTGCTTTCTTTCAATCGGCTCGGGAATATAATCTTTGTCTATTTTAACGATATTGTAATTTCCTTTCCTTTTTTGCATAAGTATTTTTAATGCTTCATTTGAATATCCGGGGGCTATTATTCCGTCTGACACTTCGCGTGCTATAAGTTTTGCGGTTATTTCGTCACATTCATCACTAAGCGCAATCCAATCTCCGAAAGACGACATTCTGTCGGTTCCTCTTGCTCTGGCGTATGCGCATGCTAAAGCTGACGAATCCAAGTCTTCTATATCATCTACAAAACAAGCTTTTTTTAGTTTTTCATCAAGCTTTGTGCCAACCGAAGCAGAAGTCGGGCTAACATGTTTAAAAGAAGTTGCAGCGCACATACCAAGTGCTTTTTTCATCTCGCTGACAAGCTGCCAACTGTTTAAAGCATCCAAAAAATTAATATATCCGGGTTTGCCATTTATAATTTCTAACGGCAGATCAGAGCTGTTTTCCATATAAATTTTTGCCGGTTTTTGATTGGGATTGCATCCGTACTTTAATTCAAATTCTTTCATCTGTTCCCTCCGATTTATTAAATATTTTTATTTATCAATCTGTCTTCATACTCTTTTGTTTTTAAGTTTGTATATCTTACATATAAAGAAATTTTGTTATTGCTGTCTAAAGCGTTCCAAATTTTATTTGTGTAATTTTCTATATCGTTTTCTATACAAACTCTTTTCGGTTCACCTATAAACGTTGGCAGAGGATTTCCATCGCCCATATACGTATGTATAAAATGACCGACACCGCAAACGGGAGAATACGAAAAGGTAAATCGATTACACGCGCTTGCGCTCTCGTCGGCGCTTTTTAAAATGCTCATCTGATAATTAAAATCATTTTCGAAAAAATTTAAAATTGCACTTATTCTCGGAGTGAAATTCGGTGCATCGGGTTCAAAGGTTCGGCTTTCAAGCGCTTCTGAAAATGATTTTTTTTCTTTTAAAAAATTATATATTGTATCGGTTTGGTCGCCGTTTGTTACAATTATGCTGTTTTCATATGTGCGGACGGGCGAATATATTATAAGGCTCGGATCCGAAACTTTTTTTTCATCAAACGGATAAATTGTTATATTTTCATTTTCTTTCTTAAAAATACGATTTCGGCTGTTTTCGCTTCTGCCCATTATAAAATAAGCAAAAACTGCCTTTTGTTCATCCGGGCTTTTTCCAGCTATAATTCCTCTTCCGACATAAGAATTATCGCAAATCAAATCTGAAATATCATTTGTTTTATAAACGTTCATTGGCTGCCTCCCTGTTTTTTGATTTTGAAATTTTTGAGCATACCTTTTCAACCGCCTTGGGCAGAATTTTCCACTCGGCTTGCTGCATAATGCGTTTTTGCAGACTTTGCGGTGTATCATTTTTCAAAATTTTTACCGCCTTTTGATATATTATTTCACCGCCGTCAGGAATTTCATTAACGAAATGTACAGTTGCACCGCTGATTTTAACGCCATATTTCAAAGCAGCTTCGTGAACATGAATTCCGTAAAAACCTTTTCCGCAAAAAGACGGAATGAGTGACGGATGAACATTTATAATCCTTTTTTCAAATCTGCTTGTAAAATTTTTTGTTAAAATGCTCATAAATCCTGCCAAAACTATTAAATCAATGTTGTTTTCGATCATTAAAAAATAAAGTTTTTCTTCAAAATCTTTTTGAGTGTCAAAATTCTTTTTTAAAACAACTTCTGTTTTTATATTTTCGTTTTCGGCGCGTTTTAGAGCATACGCA
Organism: uncultured Clostridia bacterium; assembly: GCA_934457145.1. Lineage (GTDB taxonomy): Bacteria > Bacillota > Clostridia > UBA1381 > UMGS1253 > CAKSHP01. Next base: position 104,951 of record CAKSHP010000002.1, read on the forward strand.
TCTTCTTTATTTGACACAACCAGTTTTATTTTGCCGTTCTTTAGCTTTTTTTCCTTTTCGCTGTCAATAAGTGCCTGAAGATTTGTCCCTCCGCCGGACACAAAAACTGCAATGTTTGCTAACATATTACCACGCTTTCATTGCCTTTTGCAATTTCGCCCATAATATAGGCATCTTCCCCGTTCCGCTTCAAGATTTCAAGAGCGCTTTCGGCATCGTTTTTGTCAACAACAATGCTCATTCCGACACCCATATTAAAAGTATTAAACATATCTCTTTCACTTATTTCTCCCGTTTTTGAAATTAATTTAAATATCGGAAGTATGTTTAAAGCATTTTTTTCAATCTTTGCCGTAAAGCCTGACGGTATGCTGCGCGGAATATTTTCATAAAAGCCCCCGCCGGTTATGTGCGACACGGCTTTAACATTTATTTTTTCAAAAAGCGCAATCATTGGTTTTACATATATTTTTGTCGGTGTTAAAAGAGTTTCGCCTATACTCTTGTTATTAAGAAATTCAACAGGTGTTGTAATATCTTTATTTTCAACGTCAAACACTTTTCTGACAAGCGAAAACCCGTTTGAATGAACTCCGCTGGACGGAAGCGCAATTATTATATCGCCTTCTTTAATTTTGGTATTATCAAGTATTTTATCTTTGTCAACTACGCCAACGCTGAAGCCCGCCAAGTCGTATTCGTCCTCAGGATAAAATCCCGGCATTTCAGCTGTTTCTCCTCCGATTAAAGCGCAGCCTGCCTGCACGCATCCTTTTGAAACACCGCTCACTATGTCTGCCACTTTTTGAGGATAGTTTTTGCCGACTGCAATATAATCTAAAAAGAATAACGGTTTTGCTCCGCAGCAGATAATATCGTTTACGCACATTGCTACGCAGTCTATTCCGACACTGTCGTGCTTATTCATCAAAAATGCAAGTTTAAGCTTTGTACCGACACCGTCCGTACCGCTTACCAAAACAGGCTTTTTTATATTTGTGCAGTCGAGTTCAAACAATCCTCCAAATCCGCCGATACCCGAAAGCACACCGCTTGTCATTGTCTTTTTTATATGTTCTTTCATCAGTTCGACAGCTTTGTATCCCGCCGTTATATCAACGCCTGCCTCTTTGTAACTTTCGCTAAAGCTTTTCATATATCAACTCTCCCGTTCATATTTATTCTTTTGGGGCATTTATTTTTTGTTCGAATTTGTTTTTCTCGGTTTTTTGAGGAATTTGCGTTGGGTACACACCGTCAAAGCAAGCCTTGCAATAACCCGTACATTGATTGGTAACAGCAAGTTTATCAAGGTGCGCAGTACTTAAATAACCGAGACTGTCAACGCCGATTATTTGTGCGATTTCTTCAACCGTGTGATGACAGGCAATAAGATTGTCTCTTGAATCTATATCCGTACCATAATAGCAGGGGTTTAAAAACGGCGGAGCCGAAGAACGCATATGAACCTCTGTTGCACCGGCTTCACGCAAAAGTTTAACAATTCTGGCGCAAGTTGTTCCTCTTACGATAGAATCATCAATTAAAACAACTCTTTTCCCGCACACCTCACTTTTAACAACGTTAAGTTTTATTTTAACCTTATCTTCTCTTGTTTTTTGTCCGGGAGCAATAAAGGTTCTTCCGATATATTTGTTTTTTATAAATCCTATGCCATATGGTATACCGGATTGTCTTGAATATCCTATTGCGGCATCTATTCCGGAATCGGGAACTCCGATTACGATATCGGCATTAACCGGATGGTCAAGCGCCAAAAATGAACCGGCGCGAATACGCGCTTCGTGTACGGAGGCTCCGTCAATAATTGAGTCCGGACGTGCAAAATATATATATTCAAACACGCATTGAGTCCGGGGCGCTTTATTTACATGGTCTGTTATTGATTTAACGCCGTCTTTATTAAATACTATTATTTCGCCGGGCTCAACATCTCTTATATATTCTGCACCGACAGAATCAAGAGCGCATGTTTCAGAAGCTACTATATAACTGCCGTCAGAGGTTTTTCCGTAACAAAGAGGTCGAAATCCGTTTTTATCGCGAACGGCAATAAGTTTTGAAGGCGACATAATAACAAGCGAAAATGCACCGACAAGCTTATCCATAGCGCGTCCTACAGCTTCTTCTATTGAAGTTGAATTAATTCTTTCTTTCGTTATAATATACGAAATAACTTCGGTATCGCTTGTTGTGTGAAAAATTGAACCGTTCAGTTCAAGTTCGCGTCTTAAATCTGATGAATTAACAAGATTGCCGTTATGTGCAAGTGCGGTGCGTCCTTTAACATGGTTTACGACAATCGGCTGTGCATTTAATCTTCCGTCGCTGCCGGTTGTACCGTAGCGCACATGCCCTATTGCCATGTTTCCTTCGCCGAGCTTATCTAAAATATTTGTGGTAAAAACATCGTTTACCAAGCCCACATCTTTGTAACTGTTAAAAACACCGTCGTCATTTACAACAATGCCGCAACTCTCCTGACCTCTGTGCTGCAAGGCAAATAATCCGTAATATACTGTTGCGCTGACGTTTTGTTTTTGCGGCGCAAAAATTCCGAAAACACCACATTCTTCATGAATGTTACTCATATTTTATTCTCCTTAGAATTAGACTTTTTTAGTTATTGGCAGTAAGGCGGCGCATAACTTCGTTATATGCGTCTTCAACTCCGCCCATATCGCGGCGGAATCTGTCTTTGTCGAGTTTTTCGTTTGTATTGCTGTCCCAGAAACGGCATGTGTCCGGCGAAATTTCATCTGCCAAAACAATAGTTTGGTCATTGGTTTTGCCAAATTCTAATTTAAAGTCTACCAAAGTTATTGAAAGTTTTTTGAAATATTCTTTCAAAAGCTCATTAATTTTAAATGCCATATCGCAGATCAGCTGAATTTCTTCTTTTGTTGCAAGCTTTAAAGCAACTGCGTGATATGAATTTATCAAAGGATCGCCGAGATCATCGTTTTTATATGAAAACTCAATTGTGGGTTCATCAAAAACAATTCCCTCTTCCACGCCGTAACGTTTTGAAAAAGAACCGGCACTTATATTTCTTATGATAACTTCAAGCGGAACAATAGACACTTTTTTAACAAGTGTATCACGCTCGGAAAGTTCTTTGACAAAATGAGTTTTTATGCCGTTTTGCTCAAGCATTTGCATAAGCATGTTGGACATACGGTTATTTACAACACCCTTACCGGAAATAGTACCCTTTTTTAATCCGTTAAATGCCGTTGCATCGTCCTTGTAAGAAACAATCACTAAATTTTCATCCTGTGTGGCAAATACTTTTTTTGCCTTTCCCTCATATAACTGCTGCAATTTTTCCATAACTTTCATAACCTTTCTGCCCGGTTTTATCTCCGAATATCGGGCCTGTATTTAATCGAAGATTTATTTTATAAACTTTCGCTTAATTTTTTATCTTGCTCAAGTATTTTAAGTTCTTCTTCTTTTCTTTTTTCCAAAAGCTTTTTTGCAAGCGTCTCATCTTCTATGGCAAGCATCTGAAGCGCTAACAGCGCTGCATTTTTTGCTCCGTCAATAGCAACTGTTGCAACAGGTATGCCGGCAGGCATCTGAACAGTTGATAAAAGCGCATCAATTCCCTCCAATGCAGACGCCTTTATCGGTATACCGATAACCGGTAATGTTGTATTGGCTGCAATAGCTCCCGCAAGGTGAGCCGCTTTTCCTGCTGCAGCTATAATTACTCCAAAACCGTTTTTACGTGCATTTTGCGAAAATTCATGCGCTTGTTTAGGTGTTCTGTGTGCCGAAAAAATGTGTACTTCAAATTCGGCTCCATACTCTTTAAGCGTCGAAACAGCACCTTGACATACACCCAAGTCACTGCTGCTGCCCATAATTAATGCAACTTTTTTCATACAATTTCCTCCGTTTAGTTATACATTAAAAACAACAAAAGGGTAGCCTGATCCCTATAGCATAAGGATAAGGCTGCCCAGACGGTCGACAATAAAATACGCTTTTTGCTCCCATGCGGTACTCCGCTTATCCGTCAGTTGCAAAAAAAACAAATATTAAGTTTTACAATTTAATTATATAGTTAATATTTAGTTTTGTCAAGAATTTTGTGAAACAAAATTTATTTTGTCTTCTTTAATTTATTTAGTTATTTATAACAATAAAACGCTTTTTCAGACAGAAAAAGCGTTTTAAATTCATTTTATGTTGAAAAATTTCTTGCCGTTTTCAAATGTTATGCTGCAAAATTCATCAAAATCCATGTTTTTAAGTTCTGCAATTTTTTTTGCAACGTATCTTACATTTGAAGAATCATTTCTTTTTCCGCGAACAGGCTCGGGCGAAAGATACGGACTGTCTGTTTCAATTAAAATTCTGTCGGTCGGAACATATTTTGCAACTTCTGAAAGCTTAGATGCATTTTTAAAAGTAACAGGTCCCGCAAAAGAAATATACATTCCCATATCAAGAGCCTCTTTTGCCATTTCACGGCTCCCAGAAAAACAGTGAAACACTCCACCAGTCTCATTTACTTTACATCGCTTTAAAATATCCATGCAGTCTTGATGTGCGTCTCTGTCATGAATTACAACCGGCAAATTTACGCTGCGGGCAAGTTCCATCTGAATTTCAAACCATTTAATCTGATTTTCGCGTTTTGAAAAATCATAGTAGTAATCAAGACCTATCTCACCTATTGCTTTAACTTTTTCATGAGAGGAAAGCTTTCTTAATTCTTCAATATCGTCATATGTCATATTATCCGTATCATGTGGATGAACTCCTACTGCTGCATATATAAAATCATATTTTTCAGCGTAATTAACGGCTTTTTTTGAAGATAACATGTCGGCGCCTATATCCATCATCAAAGCAACGCCGCTGTCTTTTATTTTTTTTATGGCATCTTCTCTGTCTAAGTCAAATTTTTCGTCGTCAATATGGGCATGGGTATCAAAAAGCATTTTTTTGTATATCTCCTTTATGCGCGGTCTTTTATACAAACATATTCTCTGCCGGAAATAACAGATTTATATGCCGGACGTATAATTCTTTTATTAACTGTTATCTCCTCTATTCTGTGCGCACACCATCCGGCAATTCTTGAAATTGCAAATATCGGAGTATAAAGCTCGGGAGGAATGTTTAGCATTTTATAAACAAATCCCGAATACATATCAACATTTGCACACATTGCCTTATCATTATGACAGATTGCGGCAAACAATTCCGGCGTAAGGCGTTCAATTGTATCATACAAATTAAATTCGTCCATCATATCGCATTCTGCCGCAAGCTCTTTGGCTTTTTCTTTTAAAAGCTTTTGTCTCGGGTCGGAAATGGTGTATATAGCATGTCCCATACCATAAACAAGACCGCTTTTATCATATGCATCATGTTTTAAAATTTTAATAATATGTTCTTTTATTTGCGACTCGTCTGAGATATCGGAAATGTTTTTCTTAAAATCTTCTATCATTCCCATAACTTTTGCATTTGCTCCGCCGTGTCGCGGACCTTTTAAGGAACCTATTGCTGCGGCAATGGCGCTGTATGTATCGGTTCCGGAAGACGAAAGAACTCTTGTGGCGAATGCAGAGTTGTTACCTCCGCCGTGCTCGGCGTGGATTATAAGCGCAAGGTCTAATATTTCGGCTTCCAGTCTTGTATATTTATTGTCCGGACGAATCATATATAAAAAGTTTTCAGCCGTCGACAAATTCTTTTGCGGTGCATGCAAATACAGGCTCTTGCCATCGTGATAATGCGCTTTTGCCTGATATCCGTATGCAGCCATTACAGGCATTCTTGCAATCAATTCTATCGACTGGCGGAAAATATTTTCAAGGCTTGTATCATCAGGGTTGTCGTCATAAGAATAACTTGCCAGCACACATCTTGCAAGCTTGTTCATAATATCGCTGCTCGGTGCTTTTAAAATCATATCTTCCGTGAATCCGGGAGGTAGCTCACGAAAACTTGACAGAAGCGAATTAAAAGTGTCAAGCTGTTCTTTTGTCGGCAACTGACCTGTCAAAAGAAGATATGCAACCTCTTCATAGCCGAAACGGTCTTCTTTTTGACAAGCTTTAACAATATCGTAAACGTTTATTCCTCTGTATCTCAGTCTGCCTTCACAAGGAATTTTTTCACCGTCATCAAACACGTATCCTTTAACATCGCCTATTGATGTAAGTCCTGCCATAACGCCGGAGCCGTCTTTTTTTCGAAGACCTCTTTGAACATCGTATTTTTCATAAAGCTCTCTCGGAAGAACATGATATGTTTTTTGCATATCGGAAAGCATAAATTCTTTATATGTTTTATCACTCATAAATTATCATTCCCCTTGCAATTTAGATAACTTTTCGCATATTTTACAGCTGTTTTAATCAGTATAACACATCGCAAGAACAAATGCAAGTTTTTTTAACAAGAATTGCATTTATGAGCGTTTTTGTGCGTTAATTGGGCATTTTTTTATAAAAACAGAATAATTTATATATCAATCTTGCATTTGTTGCTGTTAAATATTTTTAAGCTCATTTAAAATTTTATTAATTTTATCATCCGGCACTTTGCCTTTTGCAAGCTGGAGCAATTTTTGTATGCTCATTTTTTTAGCAAAGGAAAAAAGCGGAAAATTAAAATATTCTTTAAATTCATTTTGTAAAACTTTTTTTGCCTGGTTGTTTTTTAAAACTTCGCCAAGCGTAATATTATTATTTTTTAAGTCCATAAAAAGCTCCGTTCCGCCGCCATGCACCGACATAAATATTCTCTTATCTGCACGCTAAGAAATGATAAGAGATTTTGGTTAATATATTATATAATTTTTATCGCATAAAAATGATTTTATTTCAAATACTATTTTACGCAAGGAGGTGATTTTCATGGCATGTAATAACGCAAATCAAAGCATTGGCTGCACAGTAACACAGTGCAAAAACCATTGCGATTCACAAAACTATTGTTCCTTAGACAAAATCTTAGTCGGCACACACGAGGCTAACCCGACGGTTGACCAGTGCACAGACTGTAAGTCATTTCAGCGCAAAAACTAACCTGCAAATTATTTGATTTAAATGACAAACATATGTGTAACAGAATTATACATATGTTTGTCATAATTTTCATGTTTTACAAAAATAGTTTTTCTGTTTATTAAAACGAAGATGCGTATTTTTCGCATCTTTGTTTTACATATATATTTTGTCCTGTAAGGAGGAAGATACAATGCTTGGAGCAATATTTTCAATAATTGCCGGCGCTGCAATGAGTATCCAGGGAGTGTTTAACACAAGACTGTCTGAAAAAATAGGCCTTTATGAATCAAACACCTTTGTACAGCTCACAGCCTTTGTTGTGTCGCTTATAGTTATGCTTATATTCGGAAAGGGAAATTTTTTTTCTTTCACACAGGTAAATCCGCTCTATCTTACCGGCGGATTAATAGGAGTTGTTATAACGGTTACCGTTATGCTGGCAATAGGAAACCTCTCCCCGACTGTTGCAATAAGCATAATACTGATTTCTCAACTTATCGTTGCTGCGCTGATAGACATATTCGGCCTGTTTGAAACAAAACAGGTTACGTTTCATTTTTCCAAAATCATAGGAATTGCACTTATGATTGCCGGGGTTGTGGTGTTTAAGCTAAAAGGTTAGCTGCATCTTAGCAATTTCCAGAGAGGCTTTCAAAAACTCTGAAATATTGTTTTTTTGCGCCAAACAGTAAACGTCATCGCTGTAACGAATCGGCAAACAAACACATGCGGTTTTAAGACCTGTGTGCTCCCACACCGCTCCTGCCTGTGAGCTTTTTTTAACATCTGCAACCAGGGTAAATTTTATTTTTTTATCACTTAATATTTCTTTTATTTCATTTAAAAGTGTTTTGTCACAGATAAAAGACGGATCTTTCACATTAATTATAGCGCCCGCATCATCTTTTATATTTTTATCGTTTACCGCACAGCACTCAGATGAAATAATATAATCGGCATCAATTGCCTCCGCAGCAGCTTTTACACCTTTATTACCCTCTTCGCCTCTTGTGGCAAAAATAAAATATAAATCATTATCGTTGTTTTTAATATTTTTTATTGCGTCACACAGCGCATAAACACAAAATTTGCTGCTGCCGGCAGAGGTTATAACCTTATTATTATTTTCAACATATCTCGGCTCAAAAGAAAAAACATCACCGATTTCAATATTTTTTTCAATTTCGCTGATATCAGAAAAAACTGTATCAATATATAAATCCGAAAATTTAAGTTCGTTTAGATTTTTGTTTTCACATTTTACAATACCGAAAACCGAATTTTTGAACATAACGGCACAATTAAGATAAGTTTCCGCTTCTTTATGTCCGATTCCCGAAAATCTTATTTTTCCGCTTTTTTCTATGAAAGTAACAAGTCCGCCGCATTCATCCATCGGCGTGCAAAAGAGAATCCTTTTTGCAGTTCCCTTTTTATGAACAATAACATTACCTATATTATCAACTTTAACTTCATCGGCAAAATCCTTAACTTCTTTGCAAATCAAAGAAGCAAGACCATTTTCGTGTGCGGAAACCGAGCTTGTTAAACATAATGTTTTTAAAAATTCCATAATAATCTCCTTTTTGCAAAAATTTGTGTATTAGCCTAATATTTTATCAGCGCTTTTTAAAAATTCCTCAGAAAGCATGCAAACTGCTTCAAAGTCAGATTTACTTATTATTCCGACAGGAGAATGAAGATATCGGCAAGGCACGGAAAGTGCAGCTGTGCACACCCCGCCGTTTGCCAACTGAACGGCTCTTGCATCATTTCCGCCGGAGGTTGTTCTTTTATACTGCACGCTTATATTTTTTTTCTTTGCCATATTGTAAAGAGCTTTTGTAAAATCGACATCGGAATATGAACCGTTGTCCTTAATCGAAAGTGCCGCTCCTCCGCTGAGATTTGTTACTTCAAGGTAATCTTTAACACCGGATACATCACTGCACGTTGTTGCTTCCAAAACAAGCGCTGCATCAGGTTTTATATAATTTGCCGCAATAACGGCGCCTCTTGTTCCAACCTCTTCCTGAACGGTAAAAGAAAAATAAACATCATAACAGTATCTTTTTTTTATAAGTTCTGTCAAAGCGGCACATCCGCATCTGTCATCAAGCGCTTTGCCTTTAAAACATCTTCCTTCAGCAATGCTTGAAAAATCCGACTTAAATGAAACATAATTGCCCACAGATACTTTTTTTGCAGCCTCCGCATAATCGACAGCTCCTATATCTATTACAAGGTCTGAAACTTTTGTAACACTTTCGCGTTCACTTTTGTTTTGAAGATGTATCGCCTTAAGCCCTATAACTCCCAAAGTGCGGTTGTTTCCAACCTCTACGCGTTTTGTCGGCAGTATTCTTTCATCAATTCCGCCAACGGTTTTAAATTTTAAGTATCCGTCGTCTGTTATTTTGGAAACAATTAAACCGACTTCGTCCATATGTGCGGCAATCATTATTTTCTTTGCACTGCTTTTTCCTTTCACATACGCAATCAAATTTCCCATTATATCAATTTTTATTTCATCTGCATACGGGCGTATTTTATCTAAGATAAAATTTCTCACAGTTTCCTCATCGCCGCTTACTGCATTTAAATTGCATAATTCTTCTAAAACCATATATCATCCCTCCCGGCGCTGCAAGCAAATTCGCAGGCGATTTTGCAAACGTTTTCTATATCGCTTATATCCACAGTCTCTACCGCTGTGTGCATATATTTGAGCGGCACTGACAAAACCGCGGTTGCGGTTCCCAAAGCGGTATTTTGCATTTTCCAGGCATTAGTGCCGCTGCTTGAACCGTCGACCTCGGGGTGAACGGTTATATTATTGTTTTTCGCAATGCTTTCTATAAGTTTATAGAGAGGTTTTGAAATATTCGGTCCTATTGAATACGATGGCCCTTTTCCGAGTTCATAAGCGTTTTCTTTATTATCAGCAGTTACGCCGTGAGTAACATCTATTACCAGGGCAATATCAGGCATAATTTCATTCACCGCAGCCTTTGCCCCGGACATATTAAATTCTTCGCATGTTGAAAAAAGATAATATATATCGTCATTTGTATTTATGTTATAAAGCATTTGAGCGGTTTTTAAAACTGCGCAAACACCGGCTCTGTTATCTAAACTTTTTGACGTATACCGATTGTCCGAAAGCTTGCAAAAGGCGCCGTTAACACTTATATAATCACCGACAGATACAAGTTTTGAAATTTCGTCTTTAGTATATCCGGTATCAATTGTTAAATCATCGATTGAAAAGGGTTTTTCATGTTCGTTTGCCGTTTGAATGTGCGGCGGCTTCGTTCCTATTATGCCCCAGATTTCTTTTTTTGCAAAAATCGTTACTTCGCTTGCCGGCAATCCTTTAACGTTTACTCCGCCAATCGGGGTAAAGTGAATAAAACCTTTTTCATCAATTTCAGACACCATAAGTCCTATTTCATCGATATGAGCGTCAAGCAGAATTTTTCTTTTATTCTTGCCGTTTCCTCTTTTTAAACCGACAACGCTTCCTGTTTTAGTGATATAGATTTCATCGCAATACGGTTTAAGCATATCCAAAGCGGTTTTTGATGCCGAAAATTCATTTTTTGAAATACCGCAGCACTCGCAAAGAGTTTTTAATGTTTCTTTTATATCCATATTTGCCGCTCCTTTGCACTTATTATAAACTGTTTACCTCTTCTTTAAACACATTGCCGCGCTGCGCAAAATTCTTAAACATATCAAAACTTGCGCATGCGGGAGATAAAATCACAATATCTCCGGGGCCGGCAAGTTCTCTTGCTTTTAAGACTGCGCCGTGCATATCGCTGCAATCGTGTATATTATTCATTCCCGCATTTTTTGCAGCCTCTTTAATTTTTTTTGCGGTATTTCCCATAACAATCAACTCTTTAACATGGTCTTTAACTTCTTTTCCGTATTCGTCAAACGGAATGTGTTTATCATATCCGCCGGCTATAACAATCAGCTTTTGGTTAAATGAATGAAAACCCGCAATGGCTCTTGTGGGGCTGCTTGCTATAGAATCGTTATAGTATTTTACATTGTCTATCTCTTTTACAAACTCTATTCGATGTTCAACTCCGCCGAAATTCTCTGCCACATATTCAATGCTTGAAATATCAGCTATATCATAAACCGCGGCAATAGCTGCCATATAGTTTTCAACATTATGCATTCCGGGAATTTTTATTTTTGCAATATCTAAAATCTTTTTTGAAAATGCATAAATTGATCCGTTTTCAAGACATATACCCTTCGGAAGTTTTTCTTTTCTTGAAAACATATAAACTTTGCCGCGAGCCTCCGATGCCATTTTATCGGTTATTTCGTTATCGTGATTTAAAATTAAAATATCGTCTTTGCTCTGATAGCGGTATATATTCTTTTTTGCGTCTATATATTCTTGCATATCCTTGTGCATGTCAAGATGATTAGGCGACATATTCGTAACAACAGCCACATTTGCCGATGCGCGCATAGTGTGCAGCTGAAAACTGCTAAGCTCTAAAACGGCAATATCGTTTTCGTTTATATTTTCAATTTCACCTATAAGGGGATTTCCTATGTTTCCGCCGATCCATATTCTATGCTTTCCGTCTTTTTTTAATATTTCGCTTATAAGCGTTGTTGTTGTTGTTTTGCCGTCACTTCCGGTAACTGCAATTATTTTACAGGGGCAAAGCCCGAAAAACACCTCCATTTCGGATGTTACAATGCTTCCGTTTTTTCTTGCACATTCAAGTTCATACACATCATAGCGCATGCCGGGAGTTTTAAATATAATGTCTGCCGACAGGTCTTTTAAATAATCGTTTCCGAGTTTATATGTAATGTTATATCCGTCAAGCGTTTTCATTTCATTTTCGAGTTTTTCTTTTTCTCTTTTATCGCATGCTGTAACGATTGCTTTATTCTGACACAAAAATTTTATCAAAGGAATATTGCTTACTCCTATTCCTATAACGCTTACTTTTTTATCTTTAAGAGTTTTTTTAAATAATTCAAGCTTTTCATTCATAAATGCTTTATCTCCGTTTCTATGAAATTTACATATTATATTATCTGCCAATTTTTATAAAATGTCAATAGCAAACCGGCAAAAAAATAATTTTTTTAAAATTACTTTTGATTTATTAAAAAAACGGCTTAATCGCCGTTTTTTAACAAACCGTTTCATTTTTTACAACAGTATTTTCATTGCAACTGCAAACAACGCTGAAACAGCAAAAAAGAAAACCAGTAAAACCCGTGTGACTTTCTTTTTTGTGTTGTGATGTAACATGGAACTGTTTAAACATTCAAAATATTTCTTTTCATATTCGTCAATAATCCTTTGAGCTTGTGTGACAATATCAAATTGTTCGTTCTTTCGTCCGCCGGTCATCAGAATGCCTCCTTAAGTATGCGTTTGCAGGTGTAAAAAGCATTAATTGCTTTTGAATATATTATTTTCACATCAAGCTCATGATATACTTATAATTACAAATTTTCTTTTAATTTAAACACTATTATGCTCATATCATCGCATATTTTTCCATGATTTCGAATTATTGCCTCTTTTAATACTATTTCGCATATTTCATCTGGGTTTTTGTTTCGTATTTCCCAAACGGTATCGCTAATCCAGTCGTATCCGCGTTTTAAATCGGAAACACCGTCGCTAAACATTACACAAATATCATCTTTTTTTAGCTTTTTTGTAACGACTTTTGAACTTACATTATCAAGTATGCCTATAGGCATATTTGCGCTAAACACGGTTTCAATGTCATTTTCATGAAAAATAACAGACGGCATTGCTCCGACTTTGATAAATTTTGCGCTGCCGTCAAACAAATCGATGATTGCCGCGTCCAGTGTTGAAAACACCTCGTTTCCGCCGGCTGCAAGAGCCGAGCTTACAAGCTTAAGCGCCTTTGAAACACTGTATTTGGCACCCAAAAGCTCTTTTAATATTTCAGCTGTTTTTTTGCTTTGAAATGCTGCTTCGTTTCCGCTTCCCATTCCGTCGCTTATTGAAATGAGAAATCTGCTGTCCGGCATGCTTTCTTTTATTATATAATCGCCGTTTGCTTCGTTTTTGTTTTTCTTAACCGATGCCGATGCGCAAAGCGGTAAAAACTTGTAGACCGGCTCTAATACCAAAGTTTTTCCGGGCTGATTTGATACGCTGCTTATTATATTCATGTCGTTTTCCAAAATTGATGAAACTATCTGCGCAATTTCGTTTTTCATTTTGAGATATGAATTTGTTTCAAATTTTATTTCCACGCAAAAATATCCTTTGTTAATCTCTCTTACACTTACACTGACCGCATCGGCTTCTGTTTTGCAAAGTTCGTTTAAAATCTTTGTTTCGAGTTTGTTTTCGTATTCGCTCTGCCCCGAAAGTTCACACGAAAATTCCGAGCGAAGCCTTTCTAACATTTCGGAAAATTCTTTATACTGCGCAGAAATCATATTTCTTGAACCTATCATTTGTTTTTGCCAAAGCTCGTTGATATGATTTAAGCTGTAATAGTGATTAACACAGTAAGTAAAATCGGAAAAATTAATACATTTATTTCGAAACTCCTGCGGAAAGTCGGATGCATCAGCATAGCCGTTTTCAAAAAATTTTTCATTGATTTTCGTAAGCATCATAGCTGTCTGCTCTTTTTCTTTTTCCCAGCAGATATTTTTCATTCCGCATTTTGAGCAAATTTTTAAAACAGCGTGATTTGCCGCTTTGTTTACAATCTCTCCTTCTTTTTTGTTTTCGTTTTCAGTGTCATATGCCACAGCGTCTGAAAGTCGCATATAGCTTTGTGTAAGACCGGTTAAACGGTTGGTTATATATTCTTTTGTTTTATTCAGATAGGAAACTTCACTTGGTTCTATACAAATTCCGTCCGTAAACATTTTTATTTTGTCACAGATGTTTTTTGGTATCATCATAAAAAGCACTCCGCCGAGCACCATATTTAAAATGTTTGTGCTGTCAAATATATTTTCAGAAGCCAAAAAAAACGCACACGAGCCCGAAAGCAAAAATCCGGCGCAAACTCCCATTTTTCCTAAGTTTTTCACGCATCCGCCAACAAAGCCGCAGAGTGCAAAAATTCCTACGGTATTCATTATATTGGTATTTCCGAGTGCGCAAACCAACCCTGCTGTCACTCCCGCACATGCACCAAATGCAGCGCCGCGGTTTTGAGCCAAAATCATAACACAAACGCTGCACAAAACGGAACACAAATTTAAATAACCGATACTTACCGTGCTCCCTAAACCGCACAGGCAAAGAGCAAAAACAAAAGTGAGGCTTAAAAGCTGCTCGTTTGTAATATATGAAAAGTATTTTTGTCTGTTTATGTATTCGGCGGCAGAATTAAACGCTAATGTAAAAAATCCGCACACAAAGCATTCAAGCGCAAGTAATAATAAATCATAGGTGAGCATATAGCTTGCAAGCGATACAGCAAATCCGCACACAAATAACGACAATGACATACAAACGGCGTTTACAAATATGTTTTCTTTTTTTAAAAAAATTTTGGTTAACGCAAAAATGCTTATGGCAGCTATGTATTTTATGCTTTCTGCATCTCGGTGAACTGTAAGTATTCCGAGGCACGCTCCTATAAAGGCAAAAATTGTTTTTTTGTTTTTGTATCCAGAAGCAAAAAACGCCGCTCCGAACGGACTTAAGCTCCCGACGACCACAACTCTTGATATCAAAAAAGAAACTATACCGATAATAATATCGTCTATCCCGGCTTTCGGAACCGATGTTTCTTTTTTTTCAGGTTCGCTTATTTTTTTTACTCGTTTATATGATGGTATTTCAACGTTTGGCATAAAAATAATACTCCTTATCATTTGTTTTCTCAGACATTATACATTATTTGTTTTGCATATTTTGTAGCTTAATGACAGCAAAAAAAATAATTCGTTTGCCTGGTTCGACATAAGGAGCATTATTTTATATTTAATATTTTTTATTTTACAAAATTATACTAATTCATATATATATTTGTGACCTTGCAATGCATTTTTTATAAGTATAGTTTCGCTTAATCTTAAAATTGTTTTTCCTTTTTTATCTGTAACCGTTATCATAATATATGCACTGTCTGATAAAAGCTTTAACACATCTTTGATTGCAGACGAGCCGGTTACTGCAATTTCTCTGACAGGCAGCACATTTGACCTTTCGAGTTTCTGCTCAGAATATAAAAGCAGTTTTGAAAAAGCAAGCGCAGCCGAATTTTTTTGTTCGCTGACAGAGTATATAAGAAAACAGCACAAAACCACAATTGATATATTAAAACGCAAAATTAGGATTGCACAAAAAATAAACACGCACACTGCCAAAACAAAAAACTGTGAAACCCAAATGCTTATATTTACGGCTTTGTAATGTCCTGTTTTTTCCTCAATCATCCGATTAAAAATTCTTCCTCCATCGAGCGGATAAATCGGCAGAATATTTATTATAAATATTGATAGGTTTGCCGCCAGTGCATAATTTGTCATCTCAAAGGCAAAACCATTAATTTTTAAATATAAAATTACTAAGAAAAGCAAAGCGTTCGCAACAGGTCCCGCTGTACAAAATAAAATTTCGTTGGCATAAGAAAGGTTATTTGTTGTTTTAATATTTATGCCAAACGGAAGTATAACAATTCTGTCTATCTGTATATTAAGCTTGTTTGCCGCTGCAATGTGAAAAAGCTCATGCAGGGCAAGCGATAAATAAGAAACAATAAAAATTTTTATTGCTCCGCAGAAAATACATATAAAAATGAGAGACAGTGTAAACAGGCTTATATAAACTTTTTTAATTTTAATCATTTATTATGCTTGAAATCCTGTGAAAAAAATTTGTGCAGTCGTCTGTTTTAAAATCTGATTTAACTATATAATACACTCCGCTTTTTATTTTTTGCACATTCGGATTTTCTATGTATTTAACGCATAAAACCGCAGCTGCAATTATAAGTGAAAATAAAAGCCTTATTCCAAGTGTGTTTGATTTTTGGGGCGTATTTTTGCTGTTTCTTTTAATGTTAGTCACTTTAATACAACCTTTCATATATGTATTTGTATTAAAGTATATTAAAAAAACTTTTTATCTATTACTATTATTTATATGCAAACGCAATAATGCTTCCGACATCCGTAAGATTGGTATTGCTTAAATTTTCGGGGTAAATATTATAATTTCTTAAAAACTGTCGTATTTGCAAAGCATCGGGATGAAATTTAAGATTGCCGCAAAAAGCCATAATATCTTTTGACAAAAGTCCCGTTGCTCCGCCGATAAAACCATAGTTATACTTTTTTATTTCTATACCTCCGCTTTGTATTTTTAAAACATCAAAACCGTTTTTTACAGCTGTTTTGCATATTTTTTCGTCAGAAGTTATGATTGCATTTTTATTTACAACGCATATGCTGCATTTTGCATACCCCTGGTTTATATTAATTTTTTTTGCATAAATGTCATCTGCGTAATCCAAAATAGTTTTATCGGTAATTTTTAAATTTGCAAACAAAAAATTGCCGACGCGCGCGCTGTTATAAAGACAGTCTCCGGGATACGTGTCGCACACAGCATTTAAACCGCGCGTTAAAACAGCACCGGTATTGTTTAAACTTTCCTTTATATAATCATATATTGTTGGCTCACAAACAAAATATTTTCCGCCCAGATGATGTATAAGAATATCGGCGTGGGAGCAAACAGGAGTGGTTATATTTTTTGCGCGTTTTACCAAAATCGGTTTTATATCCATATTTTCAAGCGATTTTAAAATGTCTGCCGGTGCATCGCAACTTATAAATACATAGCCGGCTTTTCTTTCCGGAAGATTAGGGTTTTCTATAAATTCCATACGTTTCTCCATAAAATCAGTGTATATTTTTTAAGTAACATAATTCGACTTTTTGCATAAAATATATCATAAAGCAGCAAACTAACAAACACCGGCTGTTTTTTTACTCCTTAAAACAGCCGTTTATATACCCGTGTGCAGATAGGTTTACTTGTCTGCACACGGCTTTATTTTTGACGTTTTTATTATATACAAAATCAGGCTGAGGCAAAATAAGTTTTTGCTCAGCCTGATTAATTTTAAACATAAATTTTAAAGCGCTGTTTTGATATATTGATTAACAAGCTCTTCTAAAACCTCATCGCGTTCAATGCGGCTTATTAATCCTCTTGCGTTATTATAGCTTGTAATATAAGTGGGATCTCCTGACAAAATATACCCGGTTATCTGACTTACAGGATTATACCCCTTAACCATCAGCGCTCTGTACACTTCAGACATGATTTCTCTTACTTCTTTAGTGCGCTCCGGATCCCGATTGTCAAATTTCATTGTTTCGTTAATTGCCATAATATATACCCCCTTTTACAAGTTCGCTTTAAGTATACCACATAAAAAAACTAAATTCAAGTAAAGTTAAAAATTTGTTTCTTATTTTACAAATAATTAATAATTACTTTATTTTACTAACGCAGTATTGCTCCGGTCTGATGCTCGAGGCTTCTTAAAATTTTATCCATAACTTTATTTATTTCATCATCTTTAAGGGTTCTGTCATCGGCGCGAAATACAATAGAATATGCCATGCTCTTCATTCCGCTCTGGATTTGGTCGCCGCGGTATATATCAAAAAGCTTCACACTGTCTAAAATTTTTCCCGATGCCTTTTTGATAATATTATAAATATCACCTGCCAAAACATCTTCGTTTGCCAAAAGTGCAAGGTCTCTTGTAACTGCCGGATACTTCGGAAGCTTTTTATAGGATTTTACTGCATTTGCATTATCCAACAAAGCATTAAAGCAAATCTGCGCTGTATACACTTCGCAGTCCAAACCGTAGTTTGCTGCAACCTGAGGATGAATTTGTCCGATGACACCTGCGCTCTTTGAGTTAATCTTAAGTTCGGCGCATCTTCCCGGATGGTAGCTTGGATTATCGCAAAGCGGAGCAAATGAATAGTCTAAAACGCCTATTGTGTCAAGCATTTCTTCGATAATGCCTTTAATTTCGTAAAAATTCGTATTTCCATACATTCCGAGCGTTACAACTTCGCTCTCGTCCGGAAGCTGCTGACCTTCTTTGGGAATATATATTTTGCCTATTTCAAAAAGCGCAACATCCTGATTTCTTTGCTTAAAGTTAAGAGAAAGTATTTCAAGCATGGAAGAAAGCGTTGTTGTTCTCATAACAGAGTTTTCTTCGCCGAGAGGATTTAAAATTTTAACCGTATTTCTAAGGCTTGAATCCTTCGGAATACAAAGCCTGTCAAAAATATTAGGGTTGGTAAATGAATATGTCATAATCTCATACATACCCTGGTAAGCAAGAGAATCTTTTATTTTATCTTCAAGCTTTTGCTTTTCGTTTTTACCTCCGCAGGTTACAACGCCTCTCATAGGAGTTGACTTTAATTTATCATAACCGTATATTCTTATAACTTCCTCGGCTAAATCTGCCTCACACTCTATATCGCTTCGAAACGTTGGTGCGGTAACAGTCATATTCTCTTCATCAACTTCAAACTCAAGGGCCTTAAACGTATTTATCATAAACTCTTTTGAAATATCGGTTCCCAAAAATGCATTAATGCTCTCTACGCTAAACGGCACAATATTTTTTTCTCTTACCTGTGAGCAAACATCTATCATCTGACCAACGGCTTCGCCTGCCCCAAGCATTTCAACCAACTGACACGCACGGTTTGCAACATCAACGGTCATATTCGGATCAAGACCTTTTTCATATTTAGCGCTTGCTTCTGTTCTCATGCCGAGTTTCTTTGCCGTTATACGAACCGACGCCCCGTCAAAGTTAGCGCTTTCAAACAAAACAGTTGTTGTATCGTCTTTAACTTCTGAATTTTCAGCGCCCATAACGCCTGCAACAGCAACTGCGCGTTTTTCATCTGCAATAACGAGCATAGAAGAGTCAAGCTTACGTTCCTGTTCGTCAAGCGTTTTTATAATTTCGCCGTCTTTCGCGCGGCGAACAATAATGTGTCCGCCTGCCAAATCACGTAAATCAAACGCATGCATAGGCTGACCGTATTCAAGCATGATATAGTTTGTTATATCAACAATATTGTTAATTGATCTTATTCCAGAAGCTTTCAGGCGTTTAACCATCCAATCCGGAGACGGACCTATTTTAACATTTTTAACCATTCTTGCGCAGTATCTCGGGCAGTATTTGCTGTCCTGAACATCAACTTTTACAAAATCGTTTACGTTTTCATTATTTCCCGCACATACCGGTTTTTCAAGTTTAAATTTTCTGCCGAACGTGACAGCTGTTTCTCTTGCAAGACCTATAACGCTCTGACAATCCGGACGGTTTGAAGTTATTTCAAATTCTATAACAGATTCATTTAATCCGAAAACATCTTTAATATCAATGCCTATCGGTGTTTTAGGATCTAAAATCAAAATTCCGTATTCCGGTTCATATCCGAGATCCGAAACGGTAAGGCCGATTTCTTCATGAGAACAAAGCATTCCGTTTGACTCAACGCCTCTTAACTTTCCCTTTTTTATAACAACGCCTCCCGCAATATGAGAGCCGTGAGTAGCCACGGGAACTATCTGACCGACTTTAACGTTGGTTGCTCCCGTAACAATCTGAAGCACTTCGCTTCCTATATCCAGTTTGCATATTTGAAGAGAATCTGCATTTTCATGTTTTTGTATATCAATTATTTTACCTGTAACAACGCCCGTAAGCTCTGCACCTAAATCTTCAACGCCTTCAACCATTGAACCCGACATAGTCATAGCATCGGCATATGTTTTCGCGTCTATATCCGAAACGTCAACAAAATCATTAAACCAACTTTTTGCAACTTTCATTTTTCTTCCTCCTCACCTATTAAAACTGTTTTAAGAATCTGACATCGTTTTCAAAAAACAATCTCAAATCGTCAATATCATATCTGCGCATTGCTATACGTTCAAGTCCCATACCAAAGGCAAATCCGCTGTAAACTTCAGGATCCACACCGCCGTTTTTCAACACCTTGGGATGCACCATACCTGCGCCCAGAATTTCTATCCAGCCTTCGCCTTTGCATACCCGGCAGCCTTTTCCGTTACATACAAAGCATGATACGTCGACTTCTGCGCTCGGCTCCGTAAACGGAAAATGGTGAGGTCTGAAACGAATTTTTGCATCTTTTCCGTAAAGCTGTTTAACAAATACCTCAAAAATTCCCTTTAAATCGCCCATTGTTATATTTTTGTCAACAACCAAACCCTCTATCTGATGAAATACAGGAGAATGAGTTGCGTCAACCGCATCGCTTCGATAAACTCTTCCCGGAGCAATAACTCTTATCGGAGGTTTTTGCTTTTCCATAACTCGTATCTGAACCGGTGAGGTTTGTGTGCGAAGCAAAACATTATCATTTATATAAAATGTGTCCTGTGTGTCTCTTGCAGGATGGTCTTTGGGAAGATTCAGCGCCTCAAAGTTATAATAATCAAGTTCAACTTCAGGACCTTCGGCAATCGAAAATCCCATACCGATAAATATATCCTTAATTTCATTTAAAACCTGTGTAAGCGGATGGAGTCTGCCTTGTTTTCTTTTTGTGCCGTGAATTGTTACGTCAATCTTTTCGCTTTCAATTTTTTTAGCGTTTGCCAAAGCCTGCATTTCGTCTTTTTTGTTTGAAAGCATTTTTTCTATATCGCCTCGCACCTCGTTTGCCAAAGCTCCCATAACAGGTCTTTCCTCTGCCGAAAGTGAACCCATGCCTCTTAAAATAGCCGTAAGCTCACCTTTTTTACCGAGATATTTTACTCTCAGTTCGTCAAGAGTTTTCAGATCGCTTGCGTTTTCCAACTCCTGCATTGCTGCACTTTTAATGTTTTCAAGCTGCTGTTTCACATAAATCTCTCCTTTGCATTTTTATATAATTTGGTAATTTTAAATCTATGGGCAAAACAAAAAAATAAGCTTCGCCCCAAAAGGGACGAAGCAAATAATTTTTGCGCTCCGCGGTACCACCCAAATTTTCGAAAAATTCGAACTCTTTTATGCAGTTTAACGGCTGCCGCCGTCATTTTCTACTAATACTTAAAAAATTAAGAAATTCAAAAATGCAACTCCAAAGCGAAATTTCATCTGCAACCGGATTCGAAGGGACTTCCAGCCAACGATCCCTTCTCTCTTTGACCTGTAATTGCAGACTACTTAACTTTTTCACAGTCTTTATACTATTAAATTATACTCATTATAACATTTAAAATATTAAATTGCAAGCATTTTTTGCATTTTTACGCTAAAATTTTTATTGCTGCTGTTTTAATCTGTTTTGCGCTTTTGCACGCAAAGCGTTGTTTAAAATTCTTTTTCTTATTCTGAAGGTTTTCGGTGTAACCTCTAAAAGCTCGTCCTCTGCCAAAAATTCAATTGCTTCTTCAAGGCTTAAATTCTTTGGCGGAACCAGTCTTAAAGCGTCGTCGCTGCCGGCGGCGCGGGTGTTTGTCATCTGTTTTTTCTTGCAGACATTAACGTTAATATCTTCAAGCTTCGGTGACGATCCGACAACCATTCCTTCATAAACAGGCGTTCCGGCATCTATAAACATTGTTCCTCTTGCCTGGGCGTTAAACAATCCGTAGCTGACAGCTTCTCCTGTTTCAAAAGCAACAAGCGATCCTGTAAACCTTCTTGTTATATCGCCTTTGTACGGCTCATATCCGTAGAATACGGAATTTAATATTCCCTCTCCCCTCGTATCGGTTAAAAATTCACTTCTGTATCCGAAAAGTCCTCTTGCGGGGATAAGATATTCGATTTTCATTCTGAGCCCTGACGGAGCCATTGATTTAAGCTCTCCCTTTCGCGCGCCGAGTTTTTCCATAACCGCACCAACGCTTTCTTCCGGTACGTCTATAAACACTTGCTCGATAGGCTCATTTAATACACCGTCAATGGTTTTGTAAAGCACTTTAGGTGTGCTGACGGCAAACTCATAACCCTCGCGGCGCATCGTTTCAATAAGAATAGAAAGATGCATCTCGCCTCTGCCGGAAACTATAAAAGAATCCGTTGTGTCGCCTTCTTCAACTCTTAAAGAAACATCTTTTAAAAGCTCTCTTTCAAGCCTTGCACGAAGCTGTCTTGATGTAACAAATTTGCCGTCTTTTCCGGCAAACGGACTGTCGTTTACGCAAAAAGTCATTTCAACTGTCGGTTCGCCGATTTTTACAAACTCCAAAGGCTCGATGTGCTCTGTGTCTGTTATGGTGTTTCCTATTGTTATATCGTCAATACCGCTGAAGCACACGATGTCGCCGACCATTGCTTTGTCGACAGACTGCTTTCCTGTACCGTCTATCTGATAAATAGTTGCAATCCTTCCCTTATGCGAAACCTGGGGATTGTGATAATCGCAAACCGCAACCTCCTGGTTCAGGTTAAGCGTTCCTCTTTCTATTCTGCCGATTGCCATACGGCCGACATATTCGTTATAGTCAATTGTTGAAACAAGCATTTGCAAAGGTGCAGTTTCGTCTCCTTCCGGAGCGGGCATATAGTCTATTATTGTGTCAAACAAAACAGATAAATCCTTGCCCTCCACATCATAAGGCGATACTGACGCACTTCCTGCCCTTGCCGAGCAAAATATAACAGGGCTGTCGAGCTGTTCATTTGTTGCGTCAAGCTCTAACAAAAGCTCTAAAACTTCGTCAACAACTTCGTCCAGGCGCGCGTCCGGACGGTCTATTTTATTTATTACAACAATAATTTTGTGACCTAAAGCAAGCGCTTTTGACAACACAAATCTTGTTTGAGGCATCGGACCTTCAGCCGCATCGACAAGAAGTATTACTCCGTTTACCATTTTTAAAACACGCTCTACCTCACCGCCGAAATCGGCATGTCCGGGCGTGTCTACTATATTTATTTTTACGCCTTTATAATGCGCAGCTGCATTTTTTGAAAGAATTGTTATTCCTCTTTCCCTTTCGAGCGCATTGTTGTCCATGACGCGCTCCTGTACAACTTGATTTTCGCGGTATACTCCGCCCTGCTTTAAAAGCTCGTCAACCAAAGTTGTTTTACCGTGGTCAACATGGGCAATAATTGCTATATTTCTTAAATCTTTTCTAATCAAGCGTATCTACTCCCAACATCATATATTTATCACTAACTAAATTAGTTTACCACATTATGTTGTTTTTTTAAAGTGTTTTTTTTGTATTTTTTAAAATTTTTTCACTAAAAAATGCAAAAAAAATATTATTAGAGCATTTTTTACAGCAAAGTTTGTAAATTCAAGAACTATTTTGTTATCTTTTACACTGAAAAATGTATTGAAAAAGTTTTATTTCAGAAAGTTTAAAACAATGCAAAAAAATTTTCTTATTTGCTTGACATGGCTTTTTTTATAATATATAATCTGTTTGTATTCAAAATTTTATATCAATGCCTTTTGTGTTCCGATAGTTTATTTTGTGTATTTTATCGGCTAAGATGGAATTGTGTGAAAATCACAAGCGGTGCCGCCACCGTAAGCAGGGAGCTTTTCTTTACGCATTTTTGCAGTCACTGGTGTTTTTATACCGGGAAGACAAAGACAAAGCGATGATTTGCAAGCCGGGAGACATGCTCAAAAGACAGATGCAGAGTTTTTGCATCAAAAATACAACTACGGTACATAGTTTGTGTTTTGAAATAAAAAGCAAATTTGTTTTTTGTTTCTTTTACAGAAAATCGGCTGTAACACATGTTTTTGTGTTGCAGCTTTATTTTTTGCCGTAGCATAAAATTCTTTGTTCGCCCAAGGGCTTTAATATAAACAATTTTATTATATGAAAGGACAGCGAAAAATGAAAAGAAAATTACTATCTTTAGTGTTGGCGCTTTCTATGCTGTTATCGCTTACAGGTAACGTTTTTGCAAACGATGCATCGCAGCAGAAAAGCGTTGTTGTATCTTTTAGCGCACAGGCGGAAAATGCTTTTTTGTGTGCACCGCAAATTAATAAGGAAATAAAATCCGACTTAGCCGAAAGTTTTGGCTACAGCGATAAAGTTACAGACGGTGTTTCGGCGCTCGACGTGCTTGTCAGCGCACACATAGAAGTGTTCGGAAGCGATTTTAATGCACAAAACTGCAATGAATATTTAAAACTAAACGGAAGCACTATTTCAAAAATATTCGGAACCGAAACTTCCGGCTGCGGATTTTTTATAAACGGCACGCAGCCTCATAATGATGTTTTAAACGAGTCTCCTTACGGAAATTACTATACAGGCTACATGATAGATGAATCTGTTGTATCAAACGGAGATTTTGTAGAATTTGCTATCTATCAAGATGAATATGCATTAGATAACTATGTATCTTTTGAGCAGAATTCAAAGAAAATATCTTTGCTTGAAATTGCGCAAAACACAACTGTTTCGTTAACGCTTAAGGGTTATTCTATAGGCTGGTACGGCTGTAATACAGATGAAGATATATTAAAAGCCACAAAGCCTCTGGCAGATGTTAAACTTTGCACTATAGACAAAAACAGCGGTGCTGCAACAGATATAAAAGATGCCGTGACAGATGAAAACGGTGTTGTAAAGGTATCATTTAGTGAAATCGGAGAATATTATCTTTCCGCCTATGTTTCACAAGAATCGATAGATGACGGCGAAACACCGGTTATTATGCCGCTTTTAAAAGTAAATGTTACGAAGCCTGCTCCCAAATTTGAAAAATTTGAGTTTTTAACCTCCGGTTTTTCAGACTGGAAAGCAAACACCACATTCTCCCCCGATGTTACGGAGTATAACCTTCATGTAAAATCGGCAACGGTAAAGAAAATCACCGTTCAAAGAACCACGGCGTATGACGAAAGCAAATATACAGCATTTGCAGCCTATAAAGATGCAGACGGTAACGATGTGAAAGTAGATATTCCGTCTGAAAAGCTTACTTTTTTTGAAAATATTCCGTTCGGCGATTTTAAAATAGAAGTTACAATCTGTGATAAAGAGGACGAAAACAAAAAAACGGTTTACACATTTATGATAAACCGTCCGTATGACACAACAAAAACAATAAAAGATAAAGGTATTTCGGTTACTGCGCACGGCCGTGAAGTTTCTGCCGCAAAATATAACGGCGAACTTGAAGGCACAATGTTTAAAGCCGATGAAAATGCAAATATCTTAGAAAACGAAAAAACAGGAGTAACCGCAACTCACTATAATTACAAGACATTTATATTAAATTCAACAGATGAATTTACAGCTTCTTTTGAAGCAAAATCAGAATATTCACACATTCGTTACAGCACAGATAATGAAAACTGGACCGAATTAAAAACAAACAGCGGTAAAACCGAAGTTTTAACTATCGGAAGCGAAAACAAAAAAGTTTTAAAAATCCAGGTATTAGATGATGAAACCTACCGGGCAAACATTGCTGCCGGCAACGACGGATTTTTTGAAACAGAGCCGACTGAATATACTGTATATGTTGAAAAAATAGATTTAAATGAAGATGATGCAAAAATTTTATCTGCAAGCTCTCAAAGTGGAGATTGGTATCCGTCATTTAAATCGGACAGATATTCATATCAGATTGTTGTTCCTAACGGCACGGAGGTATTTCCTTCCATTAGTTTCACAATCAGTGAAAATGCGAGTGCAAAACTGGAAAATGATCTGCTTACTGCTGATGAAAACGGTGTTTACACAATTGAGTTAACTAAAAAAGATCAAACCGTAAATATAACTTCTCAGAGCGGTTTGGTTATTTCCTATAAGTTTAAAGCCTTAGCAAAATCAAAATATGATGTTCCGGATAAAGTTGTGGATTATTTTTGCATAGGAAGCCAGTATACAAATATAACCTTTGGAATATTGCCTGAAGCAACGCTTGCCGCCAGCTTGAAATCTTTGGGCAGCTTCGGCGGATACATCACATACTATTATGAAAACCCGATAACAGATGATCCGAACAATAAATACGGAATTGACTTTTATGTTTACGGAAATTCCTTCACGGACGGCGGCAGCGCCGCAGAACCCGGACAGGTATATGTATCTGAAGACAACAAAACGTGGTATGCTCTTGCCGGTTCCGAACACTATTCCGATGCTTTGCATACAGACTATACAATAACCTACACAAAAGACGAAAACGGCAAGGCAACATGGACAGACAACAAAGAAAATTCTTCTTCAAAGCAGACGAACTGGCCTCTCGCTTCTAACTATTACTTAAATGATTTTGCAAGTCAGGACAGTTACACATATACAGGTATTGTGCTTGATTCAAACCAGGGCACTATTACCGGCGACGGCACAACGGCAGCATTCTCGGGCGAAACAAAATTCGGTTATGCCGACTATTATGCAAACGGAACTATAGGCGCAGATGTAAACCCCTATGTATTAAAGCCGGCAAAATCAAACGGTTTTGATTTAAAATGGGCAGTTGATGAAAATAAAAACCCGATTAATGTTTCAGATAAAGAGTTTCATTATATAAAAATTGCGACTGCCTCTAACATTTGGGCGGGTGCTTTTAATGAAAAATCAACAGAGATTACTCAGGTTGTAAGAACTATAAAACAGGAAAGCGAAGTCGGAAAAACCAAGGCTCCGTCATCTGTTACGGTTTTTGACTCCGTAAGCGAAAAAGTTATAAATTTAAACGATAATCAAACAATATACGATGTTAATACAGATGATTTAAAATATGCATCAATAAAATTAAACAATGCCGATGCAGAAGATAATATATATGTAAATAACACGCGTATAGCATATAACGAAGCTGCGGACGGCTTTAAAATTGTAAAAGGCAAAAAAACGCTTGTAAGAATTATTGTTCAGAACGGCGACAAAGAGCCTTGTGTATATCTTTTGCGCCTTACAAGCAATCAGCCGGATTCCGAAAGTCTGATTGAAGCACTTAAGGTAAACGTTGGCGGAAATTCGAAACAGCTTACTGCAACCGACGGTAAAAACTACACTTTAAACGTTGGTTATAAAATTGATTCATTTAGTTTTACCCCGGTTTTGGCGCAAGGTATTTCATACACCGTAAACGGCGATGAACCGAAAGAAAGCTATGATCTTGCATACGGAGAAAACACGTTTGAGATAACAGCTTCGGATGAAAACAGCAACACTCAAACCGTTATTCTTAAGGTTACCCGTGCAAACGAGCCTTCTTCTCCTTCGTCAAAGAACATAACAGTATACTTCACTTTGTACGGAGACGATCTGCACGGCAGCGGCGGTGATGTGCATACTTATCAGAAAACAAAATCTTCGCTTAAAGTTTGGATTGAAAGGAAGGCATATACTCTCCCCGCTGACAGCACAGTGCTTGATTTGTTTGAAAAAGCGCTCACACAGGCAGATATTTCATGGACAAACGAAGGCGGTAACTATATTTCAGAAATTAACGACCTTGCCGAGTTTGACAACGGCACAAATTCAGGCTGGATGTATCTTTTAAATAATAAACACCCGTCTTACGGTGTTGCCGAGCAAGGCATTAAAAACGGCGATAATGTAATTTTCCATTATACAGATGATTATACCTTAGAAGAAGGCTCGGAAAAATGGAACAGCGGCTGGAACTCATCTTCAGGAAACGGCAGTACCGGTGATGATAAAAAAGACGACAGCAAAAAAGATGACGATACGAAAAAAGACGATGAACAAAAGAACGACGATAAAAAGGATGATAACAAACCGTCTAATCCTTTCAAAGACGTTAAAGACACCGACTGGTTCTTTGATGATGTTTGCAAAGCATATGAAACAGGCATAATAAGCGGAACAAAAGAAGATGAATTTTCACCGCTTGTAAATGTTGACCGTGCTATGTTTATAACAATGCTTTACCGCCTTGACAAACAAACTCAAACCGGCGAAACAGCATTTGAAGATGTTGACAAAAACGCATATTATAATGACGCTGTTTTCTGGGCAACTCAAAACGGCATCACTTACGGAATAAGCGAAAATAAATTTGCTCCGTCTGTGGAACTTACAAGAGAACAGGCGGCTGCAATTTTGTACCGTTATGCAGAATATAAAGGTTATGATTTATCAAAATCGCAGGAGTTGACAAACTTTATCGATTCTGATAAAATAAATTTGTGGGCGCAGGAGCCTTTAAAATGGGCTGTGGCAAACGAACTTATAAAAGGCACGGAAACTGATAAGCTTTCGGCAGACAGCTTTGCAACCCGTGCTCAGATAACCGCAATACTTATAAGATTTGTTTCAATGTTTAAATAAGCTTTTTTTGCAGGCTGCGCAGCTTCTGTTTTGCGCAGCCTGTATATTAATTTTTATAAATAGGTGATTGTTTTGAAAAAAGTATTAAGCTGTATTTTAGTTATATTTTTTACGTTTACAAATATTTCTTTTTCGCAAAATGAAGAGTATGAAAACGCTTTAACCTCATGCTCCGGTTTTCTTGTAAAAAACATAACAAATCCTACTGTCTCATCAATCGGCGGAGAATGGATGATTTTAGGTCTGGCAAGATATAACCCGGATAAATACTCAGACATTTTTGAAAAGTACTACAAAAACGTGTGCGAATATGTAAAAGAAAAAAACGGTGTTTTGCATAACAGAAAGTACACGGAATATTCAAGGGTTGTAATTGCTTTAAGCGCGATCGGAAAAGATGTAACAAACGTTGAAGGATATAACCTTTTATCACCTTTGGGAGATTACAGCAAAGTGGTTTGGCAGGGATTAAACGGGCCTATATTTGCTTTGATTGCACTTGACACAAAAAATTATGAAATGCCTGTTTGCCCGACTGCGCAAACGCAGGCAACAAGGCAGATGTATATTGACTATATTATAAACGCGCAGCTTGAAAACGGCGGATTTTCTTTAAACAAAAATTCCGACGCTGATGTTGATATAACTGCAATGGCTCTGCAAGCGCTTTCAAGATACAAAAACGATGAAAAAGTTTTAAATGCAATTAATAAAGCGCTTGATTATTTAAGTGCAGTTCAAAACAGTGCCGGCGGTTTTTCGAGTCAGGGAAATGTTAACAGCGAAAGCAGCGCCCAGGTTTTATGCGCTCTTTCAGCGCTTAATATTTCTGCCGATGATTTAAGATTTGTAAAAAATTCAAACACTGTTTTAAATGCACTTATGTCATTTTATATACAAAATGAGGGTTTTTCACATTTGCATGACTCTGCAAACAACATTATGGCAACTGAACAGGCTTTTTATGCGCTCACGGCCTATATGCGTAATGTAAACGGCAAAACCGCGCTTTATGATATGAGTGACGTGAAAACAGATGATATTTCGGCATCTCCTCTGCCCGGAGGACTTGAAAACAAAAATAAGGATGTTAAACCGACAAGTATAATATATAAAAACAAAACTTTTTCAGATACACAAAATAATGAATACGAAAAGCAGATATCAGCGCTTGCTTCACGCGGAATAATAAACGGAAAAAGCGAAAATGTTTTTGACCCGGACGCAACGCTGACAAGAGCAGAGTTTGCAACATTAATTGTCGGCGCTTTAAATCTTCCTGTGTGCGAAAACAAAATTTTTGATGACGTAAACGAAGGCGACTGGTATTATAAATATATTTCAACTGCATTTAAGTATAACATAATAAGCGGAATATCCGTTAATCTTTTTAATCCAAACGGCTCAATCAGCCGTCAGGAGGCGTCTGCAATAATTACGCGCTGCGCGGATTTGTGCGGATATGATACATCTATGGAATATGTTAAAACGCAGATGGCAATTTCCGATTTTGAAGACTATAAAGAAATATCATCATGGGCGCAAAGCGCGGCGGCGTTTTGTATTTCTCATAATATTATTTCAGATGACAGAGCGCAGTTTAAGCCGCATGAGGCAATCCACAGAGATGAAGCGGCATACATGATCTATACGCTTTTGGAAATTTCAAAACTTCTTTAACCGGAGGATATGATGAAAAAAAATAAGATAATTGTTTTTTCGCTGATAATAATTGTTTTAGCCGCAGCGTTTTGGTGGGGCGGAAACTCCCCTGCGCTCCACGGCTGGAATGTTAATGATAATTTCGAGCAAACAGACGGACAAGAAAACAAAAAAGACGAAAATTTATTATCATCAGCAAAACCGGATGTACAGGCAAATGAAAACGAAAATTTAAAAACTGAGCCGCCTCAAAAAGATACGGAATCCGCAAAGGATGAAAAAAAGGATTTGCCGCAAAAAACGGTGGAAGTCAAAAAAAGTGAGCCGCAAAAAACAGATAAATATCATACAGATCCCGTACCGAGCGGCAAACCTCAGCCGGTTGAACCCGAAAACGCAAATGTAAACAACAATGAAAAAAGCTGCACTCTTTCAGTAACATGCAAAACCATTTTAGATAATATGGATATGCTCGATCCTTTAAAATACGATCTTGTTCCTGAAGACGGCGTCATTTTTAAAGAAACCACCGTTCATTTTTACGAAGGTGAAAGTGTGTTTAATGTTTTACAGCGCGAGCTGAAAAAAGCGAAAATACACATGGAATTTACCGACACACCCATGTATAACAGCGCATATATAGAAGGAATTAACAATATTTATGAGTTTGACTGCGGCGAAGGCTCAGGTTGGATGTATCGAGTAAACGGTTGGTTTCCAAACTACGGTTGCAGCCGCTATCAGCTTAAAGACGGCGATAAAATAGAATGGATATACACTTGCAGTCTCGGAAAGGATATCGGAGCATACGTTTCCGAAAACGAAAAAAATGAATGAATTTAAAAGATATCACCCTGTTGCAAATTTTTTATATTTTGCAGCTGTAATAGGATTTTCAATGGTTGTGCTAAACCCTGTTTGCCTTATAATATCGTTTTTTGCTTCGGTGTGCTATTCGATAATTTTAAACGGTAAAAAAGCGGCAAAATTTGATTTTATGTTCATTTTGCCGATGATATTTGTTGCAGCGCTTATCAACCCATTGTTTAATCACGAAGGCGCCACAATTATAGGCTATTTCAGAAACGGAAATCCTCTGACGCTTGAATCCGTGCTGTACGGTTTTGCGTCCTCTGTTATGCTTGCGTGTGTTATATGTTGGTTTTCGTGCTTTAACAAGATTATGACAAGTGATAAATTTGTTTATCTTTTCGGAAAAGTAACGCCTTCGCTTTCATTAGTCCTGTCAATGGTTTTAAGGTTTGTTCCCCGATTTAATCAGCATTTAAAAATAATATATAATTCTCAAAAATCAATTGGTTTCGACGCTTTGGAGGGCAATTTATTTCAGAAAATGAAAAAATGCATAACAATTATGTCGGTTATGGTTACGTGGGCTTTGGAAAATTCAATAGAAACTGCCGACAGTATGAGAAGCCGCGGTTACGCAAATTCAAACAGAAGCTTTTTTTCGATTTTCACTTTTGAAACTAAAGACAAAACGGCGATTTGCTGTTTGATTTTTTTAATTATATACATTATCGCAGGTCTTGCAAGCAAATCGGTTTATTTTTATTATTTTCCGAAAACAGCGCGAATTAAAATATCTTTTTATTCGCTGAGCGTTTATATTTCATATTTTTTATTATGTTTTATGCCTGTTATAATCGAAATTAAGGAGCAGCTTAAATGGAAGTCTATAAAATCGAAAATTTAACATTTAAATACCCTCAATCGCAAACATGTGCTTTAAACGATATTTCACTTTCAATAAATAAAGGCGAATTTGTTACAATTTGCGGAAAATCCGGCTGCGGAAAATCCACTCTTTTAAGACAGTTAAAACCCTGTATTTCCCCGCACGGAGGCAGAAACGGAAATATATATTTTGAAAATCAAAATCTTTTTTTGCTTTCTTTAAAAGAGCAAAGTCAAAAAATAGGCTTTGTTTTTCAAAATCCTGATAATCAAATCGTGTGCGACAAAGTGTGGCATGAGCTTGCGTTCGGACTTGAGAATTTGGGACTTAATCAAAATGAAATTCGCCAAAGAGTTGCCGAAACGGCTGCATTTTTCGGCATACAATCATGGTTTCACAAACCTGTCTGCAATCTGTCCGGAGGTCAAAAACAAATTTTAAATCTTGCGTCAGTTATGGTAATGCAGCCGACTGTTTTGATTTTAGACGAACCGACAAGTCAGCTTGATCCGATTGCCGCATCAGACTTTTTTGCTGTTCTTTTAAAAATTAACCGCGAATTTGCAACAACCGTTATCTTGAGCGAACATCGCCTTGAAGACGCTTTTTCAATATCTGACAGGATAGTTGTTATGGATAACGGAAAAATTCTTGCATCTTCTGCACCGAATGCAATCGGTACACCGCTGAAAGCTGCAAACCACGATATGATTTATGCGCTGCCGACAGCTATGCGCTGTGCAATGGAATTTGAAGAAAATTTAAATTCTCTGCCAATCACAGTGCGTGACGGTCAAAAATGGCTTTTAAACTTTAGTCAAACCCATACTGTTGATGAAAGTAAAATTATAAGAGAAAATAAAACTTTAAGCACACAAAAAATTATAGATATAAAAAATTTAAAATTCCGATATGAAAAAAATGATGATGATATAATAAAAAATCTTTCATGCAAGATTTTTAAAGGAGAAATATATGCAATTCTCGGAGGAAACGGAGCCGGAAAAACAACGCTGCTATCTCTGATTTGCGGGCAAAACCTCCCCTACAGCGGAAAAATTTTAATTGGCGGCAAAAACATTGAAAATTTTAAAACTCCTTTGGAATACGGCGTGTGTCTTTTATCGCAAAACCCGGCGTCTCTTTTCATTAAAAAAACGCTTCTTCTTGATTTTTGGGAGACGTTAAACCAATGTAAAATGTCAAAAGAAGAAAAGGAAAGAAAATTATCTGAAGTTATAAATTTATGCGAGCTTGACAGCCTTTTAGACATGCATCCTTATGACCTTTCGGGCGGTGAAGCGCAAAGAGCGGCAATGGCAAAAATTTTGCTTTTAAACCCTAAAATAATTCTTTTAGATGAACCCACAAAAGGTATAGATGCATATTTTAAAATTAAGCTTGCCGATATTTTGTGTTCTTTAAAAAAGGCCGGAACAACAATCGTTATGGTATCGCATGACATTGAGTTTTGCGCAAACTATGCCGACCGCTGTGCAATGCTTTTTGACGGCGAAATTATCGGTGAAAGTGAGCCGGATGAGTTTTTTAAAGACAAAAATTTTTATACCACAACCGCAGCGAGGATATCAAAAAATATTATTCCGAAAGCGCTTTTGGCAAAAGATATAGTATCTGCCTGCGGAAAAACTTTAAAGCAGCCCGTCTTTGATGTTAAGCCCGATTTTAAAGTTAAAGATATATCGTATAAGAAAGCACAAAAGAAACCGCCGGTTACATTCAAAAATATTATTTCAGGCAGTTTGTGTATTTTAATATGTATACTTGCAAATGTTTTGTTTTATAAAAAGCTGACGGGAGTTTTAAGCACAGTCTTTACGCTTGTTTCAATTTTGTTTTCAGGCTTTGGAATTAACTTAATTGTTCCGCAGCATGCGCTGGATTTTTCAGAAAGTGCAGTCAAAACGCCTGCCGGAAAGTCTAAACCTAAAAATATATTTTTAATTTTAGCGGCAATTTTATTAATAGGCGGAACCGTTTTAGCCGGCGTTTATCTTCTTAATAACAAAAAATACTATTTTATAAGTCTTTTAATAATACTTGAAACGATCATGTTTTTCTTTTTTTCTTTTGAAAAACGAAAACCTAACGCAAGAGAGATTATAACGCTTAGTGTACTGTGCGCCATAGGCGTTGCCGGACGAGCCGCATTTTTTATGCTTCCGCAGTTTAAACCTATTCTTGCCGTGATAATAATATCAGGCATATGTTTCGGAGCCGAAGCCGGATTTTTAGTTGGCGCAGTAAGCGGATTTGTTTCCAATTTCTTTTTTGCTCAAGGACCATGGACTCCGTGGCAAATGTTTGCGTTCGGAGTTTGCGGATTTCTCAGCGGATTTCTTTTTCAGACGGGATTTTTGCGTAAAACAAAAGGCTCAATATGTATTTTCGGATTTATATGCGCAATAATATTTTACGGCGGTATTGTAAATCTTGCTTCCGTTATGCAGATAACGCAAAAACCAACCTTTGACCTGATAGCCGCAACATATGCTCTTGGGCTTCCCTTTGATATTATACATGCGGCGTCCACAGCATTTTTCTTGTATTTTATTGCGGCACCCATGATAGAAAAAATCGACAGAATTAAAATTAAATACGGACTTTTGGAAAAATAATTTTTTTATAAGCAAACAAAAAGAACGCCTTAATTTTAGCGTTCTTTTTTGTTTGCTTTAATTATTATTTAAAGCTGTTATATACATTATCATTTTTTTCAACCTTTGCTTCCTCTGCTTTATACATTTTATTAAATGCATAGCTCTGTATCATTTGAAGAAGCATTGAATCGTCCGGATTATAAGCTGAATAGTCTATCTCCTGACCCATCTGCGTATAGTAGTCGCTCATCTGTTTAAATTCATCAGACGCTTTGAATTCTTCAAACAACGCTTCGCAGTCTACCTTTGAAGAATAGTCTTTATAATATTTGTTAGGCAATGTATAGTAGTCAACAAATTCTTTTATTTCGTCTTCGGAATATGCATACTTATCAAAGAGTTTCTTTGCTTCTTCTTCACCGCCGAGAGCTTCCATAGCGTTTGATTTTTCCGTATCATATTCATCATCAGCAACTGACATACCGTCATTTTTTGCAAGCTTAACCAAAATAGCGCTCTGAACAACCCAATCATAGGCATTTTTTCTTATATTATCAATTGCTTTTTCGCCGTTTGTGTCTTTTTCTTCATCCCAATTAATCTCGGAAGGATTTTTGGGCAAATCTTCCTTATTAAGTTCAACTCTTTTGATTATATGATAACCATAGCTTGTTTTAACGGGATCGCTTACCTGACCAACCTGGAGCGCCCAGCCAGCATCGTCAAACTCCTTAACCATTGTTCCGTCATTATGAGCAAATGTGTAACCCTGAGGTTTGGATTTGCTGCCCGGATCTTCGGAATACTGTTCTACAAGCGCATCAAAGTTATCGTCTGTTATTTCGCTTTTGATTTTCTGAGCTTCGCTTAAAGCTTCTTCTTCTGTTCTGGTTGTTCCGTCCTCTTTGGTAAACAGCACTAAAATATGCTTAAGAGTCATATAATCTTCTTCTTTAACATCGCT
Source organism: uncultured Clostridia bacterium (assembly GCA_934457145.1). Taxonomy (GTDB): domain Bacteria; phylum Bacillota; class Clostridia; order UBA1381; family UMGS1253; genus CAKSHP01. The sequence goes on from CAKSHP010000002.1 coordinate 140,283, forward strand.
TGTTGCATAACCGCTGCTTTGAAGATAAGATTTTTTGAAAACTTCCGCAACAAGATTATAATGCTTCGCATTTATCTGCTGACCGTCATATTTTGCGATATAATCTGCTTTTGCGGTTTTTGAGCCGCAGCCCGCAAAACATGATACACCCATTGCGATTGCTAAAACCGCTGATAATAGTTTTGTTTTTTTCATTTTTTTACACCTCCGTAAATTACGAATATCAATTCGCACTTCCCATTATAACACATCTTTTTGAAAACTACAACTGTTTTATTAATTGTAACAAATTTTTAACATTAGAAATAATTTGTTTAGAATGTTCCTTCTTTTGCTTAAGAGTAAGATAGCAAACCTCGCCTGCCGAGAACAAAAGCTTGCCTTTATATGCCGAAATCGCCTCCGAAACCTTTTTCATATCCATTTTTCCCGGCGCAAATTTAAAAATAATATTTTCGTCTTTTTGCGTTATTTCAACAATGCCGGCATTTTGCGCTTCGGATTTTATAAGCGCCGCTTCTATAACGTTTACGACTTCATCCGGTAAATCTCCGTAACGGTCAATAAGCTCTTCCGTAACATCATAATAATCATCCATATTTTCAATTGCAGCAATCTTTTTATAAGCGTCAATTCTTTGCTGTTGATTTGGAATATATTTTTCGCTGATATGCGCATTTATATTTAAATCAACAACCGTGTTAAGCTTTTCTTCCGCCGGGTTATTTGTCATCTCGTCAACGCTTTGTTTTAATATTTTGCAATACATATCGTATCCCACAGCATCCATATGACCATGCTGCTGCGAGCCTAAAAGATTTCCCGCACCTCTTATTTGCAAATCGCGCATTGCAATTTTAAATCCCGAACCGAATTCCGTAAATTCGCGTATGGCGCTTAATCTTTTTGTTGCAATCTCAGAAAGCGTTTTGTCGCGGCGGTAAGTAAGATAAGCATATGCCATTTTATTCGAACGCCCTACCCTGCCTCGCAGCTGATACAGCTGGGCAAGTCCCATTTTATCGGCGTTTTCTATTATAATCGTGTTCACATTTGAAATGTCAAGCCCTGTTTCTATTATTGTTGTGCACACTAAAACATTTATATCGCCGTTTACCATGTCAAGCATAACATCTTCTAACGCGCCTTCGCTCATCTGTCCGTGACCGACGCCGACTTTTGCCTCGCTTATAAGCGAGCTTATTCTTTCGGCAACCGAATAAATTCCCTTCACCTTGTTATATAAATAATAAACCTGTCCGCCTCTGCCAATTTCTTTTCTTATTGCGTCGGCAATAACGGATTCGTTATAATCCATAACATATGTCTGCACGGGATAACGGTTTTCGGGCGGCTGCGTTATAACGCTCATGTCGCGTATATTAACCATTGCCATATGCAGCGTTCTCGGAATCGGAGTTGCCGTGAGAGTTAAAACATCAACATTTTTTCTTATTTCCTTAAGTTTTTCTTTATGACCGACACCGAAACGCTGTTCTTCGTCAATAATAAGAAGTCCTAAATCTTTAAACACCAAGTCCTTTTGTAAAATCCTGTGTGTTCCGATTATAATATCAACCTCGCCTGTTTTCAGCTTTTTTAATATTTCCTTTTGCTGATGCGGCGTTTTAAATCTTGAAAGCATCTCAACTCTTATTGGAAAATCGCTCATTCTGTTTGAAAAATTATTATAATGCTGCATCGCAAGCACGGTTGTAGGAACCAGATAAGCAACCTGTTTAGAGTCCATAACCGCTTTGAAAGCAGCCCTCATCGCAACTTCCGTTTTACCGTAGCCGACATCTCCGCAAAGCAAACGATCCATAGGCTTTTCAGACTCCATATCACGCTTAACTTCTTCAATACATTTTAGCTGATCTTCTGTTTCATTATAGGCAAATGTGTCTTCAAACTGTCTTTGCCATACGGTATCTTTTGAAAAGGCAAAGCCCTTTGTTTTTTCACGCGCAGCATATAAATCGATAAGATATTTTGCCAAATCAGCAGTAGACGCTTTCACACGCGCCTTTGCCTTGTTCCAGTCCGCACCGCCGAGACGATTTACGCTGACTTTTCTTTGAGTGCTACCGATATATTTATAAAGCATATCAATCTGCGACACCGGAACGTAAAGTTTATCAGTTCCGTGATATGATATTTTTAAATAATCTTTGGTCACGCCAAGGGTTGTAAGTTTTTGTATGCCCTCATATTTTCCTATGCCGTGCACCTGATGCACAACATAGTCACCGGGCGAAATATCGGTAAACGAATGAATTTTATTTTCATCGTCGGTTTTATACTTTCTTTTTCGTTTATTTTCTTTAAAAATTTCCCGATCGCTGATAAGTACAAAATTTTCATCCGGATAGTAAAATCCGCCGGACAAGCTTTTGCACATAACATTTATTCTGCCGAGACAATTTTGATTAAACTCTTTTGCAAACACACATTCAATATCTGCATTATTAAGCGCCGTGGTCAGATTTTCGCACCTTGCGCTGCCGCCTGCCAGCAAAACAACCGTTGATTTTTTTTGTTTCCAGTCTCTTAAATCATCGTATAAAAACTCTATCTTGCCGTGAAATGAGTTCATAGACTGAACATTCATTGTAATGCTGTGTTTAAATTTTATTTGCGCTCCCGAATAAAACACTGCCGAAAGACCGATAAGCAAAGATGCACCTAAATACGAAAACAGCGTTCTGCGCTCTTTTAAAAATACTTTGTTTGACGGATACAAAACCCCTCTTTCAAGCAAATCCGTAACGCCTTCGCCAAAATTTTGCTCAAAATCTTTTGCGTTTTCTTCGCAGCGCTTTTCATCATCAATGAATATAAGCGAATTTTTATTAAAATAATCTATAACAGATGGTATCTTAGAATAAATCAAATGCACATATTTGTCAATTGATGCAAAGTAATATTTTTCTTTGAATTTTTCAATATCAGCGTTTAAATTTTCGATTGCTGCCGATACATCACTTTTTTTACGTTTCAGCTTTATAAGTTCGTTTCTTAAATCCGATAAAATTCTTTCTTTATCATCTTTTGAATATATAATTTCTCTGCAAGCGCATATACTTGCTTCGTTTATCTTTTCTATCGTTGTTTGTTTTTCAATATCAAAAAAACGGATTGAGTCGGTTTCATTATCAAAAAATTCTACACGCACGGGTTCCGGATAATTAGGCGAAAAAACGTCTAATATTCCTCCTCGCAGCGAAAACTGTCCGACTCCTTCAACCATATCTTCTCTGACATAACCCATTTGTGCAAGATTTTCTAAAAGATTATCTATATCAAACTCTTTGCCTATAGTAAACTTTAAAACGGAATTTTTAAAGCTTTCATATTCTGCACAAAACTGCATAACAGCTTCAATTCCGGCGACTGTAATATATTTTTTTTCATTTAAAGCAAGCGCTGCACACACGGACAGTCTTTCGGCGCTGCCGCTGCGGCTCACAGTGTCAACATCGTAAAACACATAATCTTTGGACGGAAAAAATAACACATTTCCCTCTGCAAAAAATTTCAAATCCAAAGACAGTGTTCTTGCCTCAAATTCCGACGGACAAATTACTAAAATATTTTCCTCTTTTTCGCAAAATAAACTGTAAATCAGATGTGCTTTCTGAGCCGATGCTCCGCAAACAACATTTAAAGGCAAAATGCCGTTATCTATGCTTTTTATAATTTCTTTATATTCGGCGGAATTTTTCAATATATCGCTAAATGGCATTTTATTGCCTCCTTTTTTTAAATTTGTGTCAGTCTTTAATAATTGGTTTAACGGTTTTGTTATATTTGCTTGCCGCCTTATCGCAGCCTTCCTTTATCATGCAAAAAAGTGCATCCGGCACAGTTTTTACTGCCGAAATTATATCATTTGCTTCTTCGTTTGAAAATCTTGAAAGAACATAGTCTTTAAGGTCATAATTTTTCGGTGCTCCCACACCTAACTTTATTCTCGGAAAATTATCGCTTTGCAGCTGATATATTACAGATTTTATTCCGTTATGACCGCCTGCCGAACCTTTGGAGCGTATTCTCAAAGAGCCTGTCGGCAGTGAAATATCGTCATATATTATTATTATGTTTTCTGCCGGAATTTTATAAAATTCCGCCGCCTCGCGCACGCTCTCACCGCTCAAATTCATATACGTCTGCGGTTTTAAAAGCATAACCTTTTCGCCCGCTATTTCCGTTTGTGCACACAGTCCTTTATATTTTATTTTATTTACCTTAACGTTATACTGCTTTGAGAGATAATCTATCGTTTCAAAGCCTATATTATGTCTTGTGGTTTCATATTGTCTGCCGGGATTTCCAAGTCCTG
>CAKSHP010000003.1 GCA_934457145.1 uncultured Clostridia bacterium
TATGCATTTTTTCAAGTGTTTTGGCTAATGCTTCGATTTGATTAGCTGTTCCAATCTCTTTTTTATTTATATAATTTTGCCTTTCCTATATCGTTAAACAGTTCCATTTTATATTCAATAACTTTTTTCATTGCTTCAATACACGGAGGATAAATTGCATTAGGCTCAATCATTTTCGGATTTTGGCTTAAAACCTCGCGGCATTTTTCATAAAAGGCATACTTGATATCACTTGATATATTTATTTTTGATATTCCTATTTTAACCGACTCTGCAATTTCTTTATCCGGATTGCTTGAACCGCCGTGCAGAACAAGCGGAATATCAACCTTTTCCCTTATTGTTTTTAAAAGGTCTAATTTAAGCTCAGGCTTCATACCTTTAGGATATATGCCGTGTGCTGTGCCTATTGCAACCGCAAGCGAATCTATGCCGGTTTTCTTTGCAAAATCGTTTGCCATATCGGGATCGGTATAAATTATTTTACTTGTACCGCCTTCATACGATTCGCCCGTGTTACCTATTGTGCCAAGCTCTGCCTCAACTGAAACGCCGCTTATTTTTGCCACTTCCACAACCTTTTTCGTTATAGCTATATTATCTTCATATGACATGTGTGACGCATCTATCATAACAGAAGTAAATCCGCAGCGTATGGCGCGGCACGCATCTTCAAAGCTTGCCCCGTGGTCAAGATGGATTACCGCCGGAACTTTTAGTTTATGTGCTTCTTCAATGCACGTTTTTATAAAACTTTCGCCTAAAAACTCAAGCTCCGTAGGATGTATGGCAAATATAACCGGAGCGTTTTTTTCCTCCGCACTCTGCACCACTCCCTTTAAAATCATGGCACTGCCTATATTAAAAGCAGGCACTGCAAATTCGTTTTTATCTGCCACACAAAGCAGCTCTTTCATATTCATTAACATAATTTTTCATATCCTTTCCGTTTTTGTTTTATGCTTTATTTTCCGAACCGGAAAGACAAATATAGTATTCAACAAGCTTTACGCTCTCCTGTTCGGTTTTGTCAACCAAATCGTAAAAATTAATATCTTTATTTCTTTCCAGTATTTTTACCGCCGCATTTTTGTTTGCATTCATAAAATCGCAGCCAACATTTATTTTGCTTATTCCGCAGGCAACCGCTTTAATAATATTGTCCTCACCCGAGCCGGAGCCGCCGTGCAAAACAAGCGGCATATTTGTAAGCTCTTTTATCTTTTTTAATCTTTCAAAATCAAAAACAGGTACAACCCCTTCGGGATAATTTCCGTGAGATGTGCCCACGGACACTGCAAGGGCATCGATATTGGTTTCTTTGGCAAATTTTTGAGCCTGCGCAGGATCTGTATACATTTCATGCTGTGTAAACTTTCCGTCCTCGCTTGCCCCCAAAGCGCCTATTTCAGCCTCAACGCTCACGCCGTTTAAATGCGCATAGTCACAAATTTCGCGTGTCTTTTTTATGTTTTCTTCCAAATCAAAACGCGACATATCTGCCATAACAGAAGAAAATCCGTCATCAACCGCCTTTTTTAAAAGCTTTTTGTCTGTTCCGTGGTCGTAATTTAAAGCAACGTCAATATCTGCCCTGTTTGCCAGCGTTCTTACAATCGGCACAATGATTTCACTGTCACAATGATTTATTAAATGCTGCTCAAACAAATTTATTATAACCGGTGCTTTCTTGTTTTGTGCCGCCGTTATAACCGCTCTTGCAGTTTCAAGATTAAAACAGTTTATTGCCATAACGGCATAATGTCCTTCGTCTGCCCGTTTAAGCATATTTTTCATTGAGGTATACATATAAATTATAACTCCTATAGATTTTATTAATTAATTTTTATATTTGAAAGCTCGGCGTCTTCTTCATCTTCATCAAGAATAACCGCATCCTCCGGATTGGGATCTTTTTTCAAAACAACCAAAAGCAGTGCAGTTATAACCGTTCCGACCGCAAGCGCCAGCAAAAATCCCCACGGATTTTCCATAAACGGCACTATAAACATTCCGCCCGATGGTGCAGGCGTGGTAACGGAAAGCCCCATTATTATGGCGCCGCCGACAGCTGCGCCTACCGAGCACGACACAATAACCCTTATCGGATCGACCGCCGCAATCGGTATAACGCCTTCTGTTATCATGCATATTCCCATAGGAAATGCGATTTTTATATTATCTGTTTCGCTTTTAGTGTATCTTGAGCGTTTAATAAGCCACGAAAGTGCAACCCCGAACGGAGGTATCATAGAAGCGCACACCTTCACTGCTTCCGGCTCTGTTATGCCCTGAACAAAAAGTCCGTCCGCGAAAAGAGATGCAACCTTGTTTACCGGGCCGCCGAAGTCAAACGCAGCCATCGCTCCGAGCGCCGCGCCGAATACTGACCTTGATCCCGTCTGCATGTTTATAAGAAAACTTTCAAGCGCTGCCGATGCCCAGGCGATAGGTCCTCCGACAACAAAAAACATTATAAGTCCTATCACAACCGAAGTTAAAAGCGGAATAATCATCATGGGCATAAGTCCCTGCGCCCATTTTGGAACTTTCAGATATTTTTTTAATATTAATATAAAATATCCCGATAAATATCCTCCGAGCATTCCGCCCAAAAATCCGGCGCCCATATTCTGAGCAATCATACCCATTAAAAGCCCCGGCGCTATACCCGGTCTGTCGCTTATGGAATACGCAATTGCCGCGCCGATAACGCCCGGCAAAAGCCCCATTCCGTAAACACCAAGCGTTACGGCAGCCTGCCATATGTTATATCCTGCTTTGTAATCGGAAATTGTGTCGGGATTTTGTCCGAATATATTTCCGATTGCAATTAAAAGTCCCGATGCCACAACAAGCGGAAGCATAAAAGATATTCCCGTGAGGGCATGTTTTTTTATTTGTAATTTACCCATTTTTCTTCTCCTATCTACCTTAAAAGGCTTTTATTACAGCTTAAGCTCGCTTTTTATTTTTTCAATAAGCGCCCTGGGAGATTTTATTGCTGTGTGAGTCGGCACTTCAACAATTCTTTTGCCTTTGAAACGTTCTTTTCCTCCGACTCTTATATCAGCGGCAATAATAACCACGTCGGCATCTTTTATATCTTTTGGTGAAAGCTCGTCTTCGGTTCCGATTGTTCCCTGAGTTTCCATATGAATTTCACAGCCCAGTTCTTTTGCCGCGCTCATGAGTTTTTCTTTTGCTATATACGTGTGCGCAATTCCCGAAGCACACGCCGAAATTCCTACTATTTTCATAATCTTTTATTCCTCCTGATTTTCATTTTTAAAAACATCAATTATCTGCTGCGCTGTTTTTGCGCTGCAAAGCCTGTCGCACACGCTTTTTTTTGCCAGTTTTCTTGCCATCTGTGACAAAAGCTTCACATGTACGGCGTCTTTATCTTTGTCGTTTACCGCCAAAAGTATCACAATTTTAACCGGCTGTTTGTCAAACGTTTCCCAGTTCGTGCATGTGTTGCAAACAACGCCTATCGCAACTGCGGTTTTCTTAACTGTGGGCGATTTCCCGTGCGGGATGGCAACGCCGTTACCTATTCCCGTTGAAGATATTTTTTCTCTTTCCATAACGTCTTTTACAAAGCTTTGTGTGTCGCCTATATCTTCGTTTTCTGCTAAAAGCTTCGAAAGCTCGTATATAATCTGCTCTTTTTCCTGCGATTTTAAATTTGTGTTTATCTTTTTTATATCAAGTATATCTTCTATATCCATATTCTCTCCCTTTCGTTTATCTTTCTTTTTCCAAAAGTTTTTGGATTTCGTTTTCATCTTTAAGCTCTAACACTTGTTTTAAAAATTCCTGCGCATCTTTGCTGTCAATAGTTGATATTTTATACTTTATTTCTCCCGCTAACGGGCGCGGTACGCTAAAAGTTCTAAGTCCCATTCCTATAAACAGCTTTGTAAAGCGCGTATCCGCCGCAAGATCTCCGCATATGCTCACATCTTTTTTATATTTATTAGCCGTTTTTATAACATGGTATATCGCGCGTATAACAGCCATGTTAAAAGGATTATAGTTTTTTGCAACGGCAAAGTTCGTGCGGTCGGCACACATAATATACTGCACAAGATCGTTGGTTCCTATGCTGAAAAAATCGCAATAATCTGCAAAACGGTCTGCCATAATAACGCTTGCCGGAGTTTCTATCATTATTCCGGTTTGAAAATTTTCTATGCCGGCGCCGTTTTTTTCACATGCTTTTTCCAAGGCTGCTTTTGCCTTTTTTATTTCGTCTGCACTTGTTATCATGGGAAACATAATTTTTATTTTTCTTTGTTTTGCCGCAGCAGTTATTGCCTCAAGCTGGTTTGAAAAAATATTCAGATTTGAAAAGCAAAGTCTTATTCCCCTGTTTCCCAAAAAAGGATTTTCTTCTTTTATGTTGTAGAGATAATCTATTTTTTTGTCTCCGCCGACGTCTAACGTGCGTATAGTGAAAATTTTCCCCGCGGTCTTGTCAATTGCCTTTTCGTATTCTTTTATTTGTTTTTCTATACTCGGCTCGCAACTTTCGCCCGTATACAAAAATTCACTTCGAAACAGCCCCACACCATCGGTTTGCATATTATCAAAATCAGTAATATCTTCAGGCTTTCCGATGTTTACCAAAAGATGTATTCTCTTTTTGTCTTTGCTTTGCGTTTCGGATGTTTTTAAGCTTTGAATTTTCGCGTTAATCTCTTCCTGCTTGTTTTGCTTTGTTTCATAAATCTTTTTTGTTTCGCTGTCGGGATTTAAGATAAGCTTTCCGCTATACCCGTCTATAATTGCGTCATCACATTCTACAGGCTCTAAATCTTCAATTCCGACAACCGCGGCAATTCCCAGAGATTTTGCCAGAATAACCGTGTGTGAGGCAGCGCCGCCGTAACAAACGGCAAGCCCCGCAAGGCGGTTTGGATTAAAATGCATTGTGTCTGCCGGTGTAAGCTCTTTTGATGCCAAAATAAATTTTTTATCGCCTTCGGGAAGTCTATAGCTTGCCGATATTCCCTCCATTTTGGATATAATCATATTCGCCGCATATTTAATATCGTCTGCACGCTGTTTTAAATAATCACTCTTTTTTTTAAGCAGAACCGCCGCCATCTTTTCACTTTCCTGCGTTATAACGTCTTTAGCGTTTTCATTCAAATCTATTCGTTTTTTCATCGGCGATATAAACATTTCATCTTCAAAAAGCATTTTATATGCCAAAAATATTTTTGCCTGTTCTTCTCCGATTTCATCAAGCGTTTTTTTGTATAAACGTTCGCTTTCTTTTATACATTCTCTAACGGCGCCCGAAAAATCCATATTATTTTTTGCGTTTGTTTCTTTTTTATAAAACACGATCGGTGCTGCGGCTATTTTTGCCGAAGCGCCTATTCCTTTGTAAACTTTCATATCTGCATGCAAAAAATGGTCAAAGCCCTTTTTATCTCCTCTTTTATATTATAATTTTATGCCTTATCCAAAACGCGCACAAGCTCTTCGATTGCTTTTTCTTCATCTTCGCCTGTTGCCCTTAATTCTATTTCATCGCCGCACTGCGCACCCGCACAAAGCACCATAAGTATACTTTTTGCCTCAAATTCTTCACCGTCTTTTATAAGCGTTATATCGCTTTTAAACTTTCCCGCCGCCTTGCAAAAGTCCGACGCCGGTCTTGCGTGAAGACCTTCTTCGTTTTTAATTGTATATTTTTTTGATACCATATTACCATAACCTTTCTTTATTTATATTTTTAATATACCCTAAAATTTCTTTGCTATCCTGTATTCTTCAAATTATTAGTTTTATTTTTGCAAAAAAAATACTGCGGTACATTTTAGTTTTACCGCAGTATCTTCTATTTAATTCTTTTTCGTTTTCTTTTTTTGAAAAATATTTTATAAAGCAAAAACATCACCGCACTCGCCGCAAAAGGTACAAAAATATAAAAGTTTGACAAAAAAATTGCTTTAACCGCAAACCCGTCTAACACGGTTTTCTTTTGTGCATAATATTTTAAATATACCGCTCCGTAGCGCATAAGAGCAACAAAAAAACTCATAAGCGTTGCCCCAAACGGCGATGAATGTCTTGAAAGTATATAAACGCAGTTTATCCAAATCAGAAAGGCTGTAAACAAAAACCAGTCTGACGCAAACTCAATCAAATGCAGGGCAAATATATTGCTTTGTTCAAAAAAAATACAAACATAGTCAAACATAATAGGAATAAGGCTTAAAACATAATACACAAATCTGCCCTCCGTTTCTTTTTTGATAAATATATAATATACTTATTTTTCCCAAATGTCAACAAAAATGCCTTACAGTTTAAATTTTATCTTGAAAATAGTTTTATTCTGCTGTATAATTTTAATTACAGAAAGCAGGTGTTACAATGGCAAATTCGCCTTTGGCAGATTTAATCCGTCCAACTTCTCTGGAAGATGTGGTCGGACAGAAACACATTTTAGGAAAAGACAAGCTTTTATACAGACTCGTGCAAAGCTCAAATGTCACAAATATGATTTTTTACGGGCCGAGCGGCACCGGAAAAACAACCGTTGCAAATATTATTGCAGCTAAAACGGGTAAAAAGCTTTACAAATTAAACGCTACAACTGCGTCCGTGTCGGACATAAGAGAAATTGTGTCAAATCTTAATTCATTTGAATCGACCGGCGGCGTTTTACTTTATTTAGACGAAATTCAAAACTTTAATAAAAAACAGCAGCAATCGCTTTTGGAATTTACTGAAAACGGGCAGATAACGCTCATTGCATCAACAACTGAAAATCCTTACTTCTACATATATAACGCTATTCTTTCACGTTCAAACGTGTTTGAATTTAAAAGTGTTCCGCCGGAGGAAATAAAAAAAGCGCTTTTGCGCGGAGTTGAAAAATTAAGCGAAAACGTGAGCATAAAATGCGAAGAAGGCGTAATAGAACACATTGCCGCAGTGTGCGGCGGTGACGTAAGAAAAGCGCTTAACTCTTTGGAGCTTTGCGTTCTTGCCGCAACCCCCGACAAAAACGGCAATATTTTTATAACGGCCGACGCAGTGTGCGATGCAACAGGTTCAAAAAATCTGCGTTATGACAAAGACGGCGACAACCACTACGACATATTAAGTGCATTTCAAAAATCCATACGCGGTTCGGATGCAAACGCATCGCTTCATTATCTTGCCCGTATTTTAGAATCGGGAGATTTAATATCGGCATGCCGACGGCTTTTGGTTATAGCCGCAGAGGATATCGGTCTTGCTTATCCGATGGCCGGCGTGATTGTGAAATCCTGTGTTGACTCGGCTTTGCAGCTCGGTTTGCCGGAAGGACGGATTCCTCTTTCGCAGGCGGTAATTCTTTTGGCAACAGCTCCGAAATCAAACTCGGCAATCTGCGCAATTGATGCGGCATTTGCCGATTTAAGCAAAACAAATGTTTTAAACATACCCTCTCATCTTCAGGACTCGCACTACAGCGGCGCAAAAAAATTAAACCACGGCGAAAACTATCTTTATCCTCATTCGTTTGAAAACCACTATGTCAAACAGCAATATCTTCCCGACGCCATAAAAAATTCCGTATATTATACTTACGGTGACAACAAAGCCGAACAGGCTGCCAAGGCATACTGGGACGCTGTTAAATCAAACAAATCAAAATAAGCAATAAAAAAATTATTTTCTAAATCCCCAAAAGAAGGTGGCAGTAAAACAATTTTGCTGCCACCTTCTTTATATTAAATCATTATTTTATATCACCGTTTTTTAACCGGCTTTCCAAAGACGTGTATCTTTTTGCATCATAATCATTTGATACCATTTGCCAGACAGCTTCACTTCTGCCGACAAGTATCACAAGCTTTTTTGCCCTTGTTATTGCTGTGTAGAAAAGATTTCTGCGCATAAGCATGGGCGGCATCTGCATAACCGGCATAATCACTGTGTCAAACTCGCTGCCCTGGCTTTTATGCACTGTTATGGCATAAGCATGCTCTATTTCGTCTATCATATCAAAACTGTAGCACACTCGTTTGTCATCATAAACGGCATACAGTTCGCGGTTTTCCAAATCGATTTTCTCGATAAACCCCATATCTCCGTTAAACACGCCCATGCCCTCTTCAGCGCCGCTCACACTTTCCCATTCGATATCATAGTTATTTTTTATATGCATTATTTTATCGCCCTCACGATATATAACACTTCCGTGTTTATATTCGTTTTTCGACTTTGAACAAGGATTTAAAGCTCTTTGCAGACAAATATTTAAATTGTTTACCCCGGCAGTTGTTTTTCGCATCGGCGAAAGAACCTGAATTTGAGTCATCGGGTTTTGATTGTATGCAACAGGGATTCTTGTTTTGCAAAGCTCACAGACGGTTTCGGCAATCTGCTCGCCCGTATTTCTTTCGATAAAGAAAAAGTCTGCATTTTTTTCATTTGCAAGCGGCATCAGCCCCTGCATAACTCTGTGCGCATTTCTGACAATCATGCTTTTTTCAGCCTGGCGAAATATTTTTGTAAGGCGAACGGTTGGTATAACACCGCTTTTTAACATATCTGAAAGCATGTTTCCCGCTCCGACCGGCGGCAGCTGGTCTGCATCACCCACGAACACCACCCTCGAATTAAGCTTAACCGCACGCAGAAACGCGCATCCTATATTAACATCGATCATGCTTGTTTCATCAATAATAAATGCCGACTGCTCAAGCGGGTTAGTTTCATCTTTGGTGAAGCTTTTTATCTCATCATCACCCGAATACCCGATTTCCAGCAGGCGGTGAATCGTCTGCGCGCTACACCCCGTCATTTCCGAAAGTCTTTTTGCGGCTCTTCCTGTCGGCGCTGCAAGAGCACAGTTTATCTTTTTTTTCTCAAACATATCTATTACAGCATTTAAAACAGTTGTTTTTCCCGTTCCGGGACCGCCCGTGAGCACAAAAATTCCCGATTCTGCCGCACGGTGTACGGCTTCCCTTTGTTTTTCGTCAAGCTTAAGATTTCGGCTTTGCTCCCAGGCAGCTATAAATTCTTCCGCCTCTTTTTGCTCCATTATTTTTTCTTCATTTATCATGGCAAGAATTTTATTGCTTATAAGGCTTTCAGCAAACAGCATGCTTTCCAAAAACACCGCCTCATAGCCACAGATGTTTTGAATATATACCCTATTTTCTCCCACAAGCGACAAAACCGCAGCTTCCGCCTGAGCAATTTCAACACCAAGCTCACGCTGCGTTTTTAAAACGAGCTCGTCTTTTGGAAGAAATGTGTGTCCCATAGACTGCGCATTATTTGATAAAATAAATAAAATTCCCGATTTTATTCTTTCCGGTTCGTCGGTTTTCCCGCCGAGCATAAGCGCAATTTTATCCGCGGTTTTAAAGCTTATGCCCGAAATTTCGTTTGCCAGTATGTATGGATTTTTCTTTATTATATCAACAGCGTCCGTTCCGAAATGTTTATGCACTTTTATCGCTGTTGCCGAACCTATACCGTAGTTTTGCAAAAACATCATTATTTTTTGCATGCTTTGCTGTTTTGCATATTCTTTTCCTATTTCCTCCGCACGGCTTTCGCTTATTCCGTTTACCTGAGCAAGTTTTTTCGGATAATTTAAAATCACATTAAGAGTGTCATCACCGAAAAAATCAACAATTTTTTTGGCGGTTGCCAAACGTATGCCCCGTATAATTCCCGATCCTAAATATTTTAATATGGCAGCTGACGTATCGGGAAGCTTTTTTTCAAATTCTTTAACTGAAAACTGAACTCCGTAGTCCGGATGATTTACCCACGCTCCGCAAAGGCGCACTGTATCGCCGCATGCCACATACGGCATATATCCCGTGGCTGTGATTGTTTTATCAGTGCATTCCACATCGCAGACCGTGTAGCCGTTGGCATAATTTGCATATATTATTTCGCACACACTGCCTTCAACAGTTTCTAAATCATTCACCTTTTAGCCTCCGCTGTTTTTTATTATTTTTCAAATCCGTCTTTCGGATTTTCGCTTTCTGTTTCGCTTTCGTCTAAGACAATTTCTTCCGGCTCGTTTACTGTTTCATCTGCTTTTTTTGCAGTTTCTTTTTTCTTTATGTATGATCCAAACGAAAAAAGAAATACCGCAATCAGCGCCGCCGTCATCACAAGCCACCATTTATAATACCATATCCAATCGACACACCTTATATAAAACGGCACATTTTCAATATATATGCTTGCAGGCTTTGAATACGTTAAAACTTCGCCGTTTTCATCTATAACAACAGTTACAACGATGTCTATATTACCTGTTGGCGCAAACAGATATGAGCCATGATTTTTGTATTCCGGATACACATAAAACTCTCCGCTTTTTTCGCCGTTTTCCACTCTGAATGATATGTTTTTTTCACTTCCGCACAAAAGGCTCACGTTTTCCGGCAAGCTTTCGGAAGAAACGGTAATCAAAAGCGGTTTTGCATTGTTTAATTGATTTACTTTATAGCGCGAGAGTTTTCCTATAACAAAATCCGCATCGCCAAAAACATAAAATGCCTTTGCCGATGAAAATTTTTGCGTTCCGAGATCAACAAACGTTTCAATCCGCGTGCTTCCCTTTAAAAAGCTTATTTCGCCCTCTTTTTTATCAAGATTTGTCACATTTCCTTGATTTTGCGAACGTATCTGATAAACCGCGCCGTCAAGCAAAGGCGATTCCACGCTTTTTCCCGTTACCGGATTTAAAGCGACCACCTTATAGCCGTATTTGCCGGTTGATATGCTTGATGCGGCGTCTATTCTGCTGCCGTTTCGGTAAAGCCAAAGTTCAACTCTAACATCTGCTTTGTAAATAACGGTTACATTTTCGCTTCTTCCCACATTTATGCTCTGTCTGCCCGGCTGGAGTGCGCTTTCAAACTTGCTGATAAGAATGTTTTTTTCCAAATCAGATGCATATTTTAATTTGTTTTTTGAGTTTTCAAAAATTGCCGGCACGGTTTTGGGATTTTCCACCTTAATACTGCTTTGCGCCGCTTTTGTGCTGAATTTCGCCGATACGGTATTTTTCATGCCGTTTGCAATTACGATAATTTCCGACATTGGTATTTTTGTATCGTCAATTTCAAGCAATCCCGCTTTTTTGTTATGCTCGATATATTCGTCATTAAGAATTGCCCTTTTATAAATAAGGTTTGAAATTTCTATTGTTTTTTGCAAAATTTCTTTCGCGTCATTTGCATTGTAACAATAAAAATCTCCGTCATTTTTAAGGTTGTAGATAGCGCCGTTGTTGCTCACCGACTGACTGACAACTCTGATTCCGTCTTTTGCGTATGACGAAAGTTTTTCCTGAACCGAAGTATCGCTGTTTTCCGCTTTGTATTCTTCAAATTTTCCGTCACAAATCAAAACGAGCCATTTTTCATAACTGTCGTTTTCTTTTTTCAAATCCTCCCATGCTTTTTCAACAACACTAAAGCTTCTGCGGATTGCATACCCGTTTAGCTTCGAATCGATTTCGCTCATCATTGCCTCCGGATTTGCATTGTTTACAAATTCATATTTTTCGCCCTCGCCGCTTATCGGATAAACAACTATTTTATCATTAACATTTGTAAGCGATGCGAACACGCAAACAGCATTTTTCATTCTGCTCCACTTATCCGTAAACTCTTCTTTTTCCGTGTGATATATTCCGGAGGTATCGTCATAAACTATATGAATAATTTTTTTGTTTTCAGCCGATACCGCAAAGCACATAAAAACAAGCATGATCGCCGTAAACACAAATGTCAGCATACATATTTTTGCAATTTTTTTCAAATAAAACACCTCGCATTTTGCCCTAATTATCCGATATTCTGCAAATATCTCCCCGTTCGAGCGCGGTTATACCGGTTCTGCACATTTCAAGGATTTCATAATCTGATAAAACCTTTAAAAATCCGTCTATTTTATCGGGCGCGCCCGTAAGCTCCAAAACCATGCTCCCCGCCGATAAATCAACTATTTTTGATTTGTATATTTCCGCAATTTCTCTTATATATCCTCTGTTTTGCTCGTCTGCTTTAACTTTAACCAAAAGAAGCTCACGCTTTATACTGTCCTCCACAAGCAAAAGCACCTTTTTTGTTTCCTGAAGCTTTTGCGTCTGTTTTATAATTTGCTGCAAGTCCTCATTGCTTTCCACTTTAACGCCTATCGTTATTCTTGAAATATCGGGATTGTCCGTTGTTGACACCGTGAGGCTGTCTATATTATAGCCGCGTCTGCAAAACAGCGACGATACCCTTGCAAGCACTCCGGCGTGGTTTTCCACAAGAACGCTGAGTATTTTTTTCATATGTATTATCTCCATTCCGCCGCATGATATCGGCATAAATTCTCTCTTGTTAGTTTTTAAAACTCTGCCGAATTCATCGGCAAAACCTTTTCTTCTTTATCTACGGCGCACTCAATCCAAACGCAGCTGTCTTCTTTAAGAGCCGCTTTTAAAGCTTCTTTTAATTCCTGTTGGTTTTGGCATTTAAAAGCTTTAGCTCCAAAGCCCTTTGCCAGGCTCATATAATCTATTTTCTTTTTTTCTTCACTGCCGCTGTGTCTGCCTCCGCAGAGCACATCCTGCCACTGGCGCACCATTCCAAGCCCGAAATTGTTAAAAATAATGCTTATTATATTTGTTTTATATGCAACAGCCGTTGATGTTTCGTTTAAATTCATAAGAAACGAACCGTCTGAGGTTATATGTATGACAGGGCTTTTTTTGCGTGCAATTTTTGCACCGATTGCCGCTCCGTATCCGTAACCCATCGCCCCTAAGCCTCCGCTTGTCAAAAAGCTTTGCGAAGATGCTGATATGTACTGCGCCGCCCACATCTGATGCTGACCGACATCGGTTGTGTATACTGTATCTTTCGGAGCAAATTTATTTATAGTGTTTATTATTGCATAAGGCGAGAAATCTTTTATATCTTCTTTAAAATCTTTTTCTTTAAATTTCTGAATTTCTTTTAACCATAAATTCGTCTTTGCCGTTAAATTCATCTGCAACAGCAAATCCAAAACCTCGCCGCAGCCGCTCTCTATACTTAAATCCACACCGACATTTTTATTTATTTCACTCGGGTCTATATCAACATGAATAACTTTTGCCTTTTTTGCAAATTCATCTTTTTTTATAACAACTCTGTCGCCGAAGCGCGTCCCGAGAGCCAAAATCAAATCCGCTTCTCCAAGTGCTTTGTTCGCGCTTATTTTTCCGTGCATACCGCAAAGCCCTGTATTAAGAGCGCTGTTTAGATCAACAACTCCCGTTGCCATAAGCGTGTGAACACACGGAAGATTTAATTTATTTATAAAAATATTAAGCTTTTCGCTTATATCTTTTTTATTTACCCCGCCTCCGCAAAGAACTATCGGTCTTTGAGAGTTTTCTATCATTTCTGCCGCTTCTTTCAGCTTGTTTATATCTGTTTTAAAACCTTTTTGCAACATCGGGTTTTCCTGTTTGTAATTGGCAGACTGCTTAAATATATTTTTCGGTATATCAACCAAAACAGGGCCGCATCGCCCCGACTGCGCTATTTCAAACGCACTTCTGAGTGTTTTTGCAAGCTCGTTTATATCCCGTACGACAAATGTGTGCTTTGTTACCGGCATCATAATTCCTTCCGTGTAAACCTCCTGAAAGCTGTCTTTGCCTATATCGTCTACAGAAACATTGCCTGTTATAGCAACCATCGGCACACTGTCCATATATGCGGCGGCAATTCCCGTTACAAGATTTGTTGCGCCGGGTCCGCTCGTTGCTATAACAACTCCGCATTTACCGCTTGCCCGCGCATAACCGTCTGCCGCATGAGCCGCACCTTGTTCATGTGCGGTGATAATTTGTTTTATAGTATTTTTATATTCATAAAGCGCGTCAAAAAGATCCACAACACAGCCACCGGGATAACCGAAAACGACTTTTGTTTTCTGCTCTTTTAACACACGGCACACTATATGCGCTCCGTTTATTTTCATAAATTTCACCTTACCGTTTTGCAATATCTATAAGCTCTGCCGGACTTTTTATAATATAGTCCGCTCCGCTTTTCGTAAGCTCTGAATAGTTTCTGAATCCCCATAAAACTCCCACTGTGTACATTTTTGCATTTTTTCCGGTCTGCATATCAACATTTGTATCTCCGACATACACACATTCTCCCGGATCTGCATTAAATGTTTTTGCCGCATAAAGCACGGTTTTCGGGTTTGGTTTCGGCTCCATATCATCTTTAAGCCCTGTATAAAAATCAAAAGTGTTTTTATCAAACAGCTTTTCTGTCACATCGCACACCGCTCCGTTTGGTTTGTTGGACACCAGTCCGATTTTCATACCGAGCTTTTTAAGCGTGCAAAGCGCATCCTGCATTCCGTCAAACACTTTGGATTTATACAAACTGTCTGTTTCGTAGTCATTTTTATAAACCTGCAAAAACTCCTCCAAAAAGGATTCGTCATTTATATTATTTTCTTTTAACATACGGCTTACCAACACTCTTGCGCCGTTTCCCGCAAAATATTTATATCTGTCCTTTTCAAAGGTATGAAGTCCGTATTTTTTTAAAGTTTTATTGCAGTAATAGGCAATTGTTTCAAGCGTATCGCAAACAGTTCCGTCCAGATCAAATATAAAAGCTTTATACATTATTTCACTTATCCTCTCTAAAGATAAACCTACTTTATTATATTATACTACCTAAGCACGCTAAACGCAAGCATTTTTTCCTTTGGCCCGGCTTCTTTACGGCGTCACACGTTAAATATTTTTTATGCAACAAAAACAATTTTCTTTTTTTGTCGGGAAATTTTTTTAATATTTTCTTTAAAAAGTAACTTAATTTTGTCAAAACGCGCTGTTTTTTTCACTTTTTTTGATATTTTTCTTGACTTTTTAAATAAATATGGTATAATATTATCAGAAACAGACAATGAGGTCTTACGAAAGACGCAATCATTGTCTGTTTTTTTAGTTTTACATTGGAATAGTAAGAGGAGTTGTTTACATGGACAAAATTGATACGAAAATTTTAAAAATTCTTCAGCAAAACGCAAGAACGCCCATAAAACAAATCGCAAACGAAGTATTTTTATCATCACCCGCCGTTTCTTCAAGAATTGAACGGCTCGAAAAAGAAGGCTACATACTCGGCTACAGCGCAAACATTAACCGTCAGAAGCTCGGTTATCTGATAACTGCATTTATAAGCCTTGAGCTTCCTCCGGTCCAGAAAAGCACGTTTTATCCGTTTATAACATCGTGTCCGAATGTGCTTGAGTGCAACTGCGTAACCGGTCAGTTTTCAATGCTTATAAAAGTGGCGTTTCCAAGCACTCAAGAGCTTGATACTTTCATCGGAATGCTCCAGAAATTCGGTATCACGCAAACTCAAATCGTGTTTTCAACGGCTGTTGAAACAAGAGATGTTGTTATAGAGGATGTTAATCTTTAAATTCGCTCTCCTTAAAATTTAAAAATACACAAAAAGAAAAGGATTTTTTACTTTGCCTGATAAAACGGTAAAGTAAAAAATCCTTTTTCTTTAATATCTGTTACTCTTTGTTTCCGTCTGTCTTTTTTACCGGGATCCAAATTTCTGCATGATAGTTTTGGCTCAAAACGCCGTTTGGATACTTTTTAGGATCATCATACGATTCAATGCAATATCCCGCTGCAAATTCATACTCTTTCAACGCCGGGAGCCACTGTGAAAAGATTTTTTTATGCACATCGCGAAAAGCCTCTGGCATAGGTCCGTCACACGAAAATACCGCCCATGTAAACTCCGGTATTGTTTTAACGCAAAAACCGTCCGGCACTTCCCGTTCGGGGTTATAAATATCGGCAATCAAATATTCAAAATCCTTTCCGCCCATCTGCTCGTCAATATTTACGCCAAACATCCCGCAAACGTATTTTCCGTTTCCCGAAGCAAAATGCTCCTGCCAAAACTTTGGAATTTTTTCCTTACACGTTTCATAGTCAAAACGTTTTGCCGCCCCGAGCACTTTAAAACTTTCTTTTTTTACGATTTTGTAGTCCATGATATAACCGCCCTCCAATGAAATATTAATTTTCAGTGGCGCAAACGTTTTTAACAAAACATCGCCTTTTGCCGCTGCTGAGGGAGACACATTGTGAAATCTCAAAAACGCTTTTGTAAAGCTGTCGGGCGAATCATAGCCGAATTTCATTGCGGCGTCAATCACCTTTGAGCCTTTCCGGCAAAGAAAACTTCCCGCCAACGCAAGGCGTCTGTTTCGGATATACTCCGAAACACTGCAGCCGCAAAGCATTGCAAAGCCTTTTTGAAAATAAAACTGCGATATATTAACATGCTGCGCCACTTTTTGCGCCGACAGCTCATAATCGCTTATATTTTCTTCTATGTAATCTATTGCCTGCATAACAGCTTTTATCCATTCCACTTTTCATATCGCCTCTCTTCATGAACTATATTAGCACAAAAAAACATTTCATTCCCGACATTTTTTGCCCGGATTTGTCTTTTAAAAAAATCTGCTGCGGACGCAGCAGATTTTTTGTTTACAGATTTAGTTGTTTTTTTGCATCGCTTTCAATTGTCTCAAGTTTTTTCTCCGACTTTTTCATATCATCCGTTGCCGTTCCTATATAAAGCTTAATCTTCGGCTCCGTTCCCGACGGACGAACAACAACAAATGTTTTTTCATCCTCAAGCATAAACTTCATAACATCGCTGAAATCAAAATCGCCTATTCTTCCGCTCTGACCGTTTATATCATAATACTTGTTTGAAAGGTAGTCCTGAGTTATTTTTACTTTTATGCCTCCGAACTGCTTGGGCGGATTTTTTCTTATATTTTCTGTAAGCTGTTTCATTTTTTCCATGCCGTCCTTGCCGGGCATGGTAATCGAAATAGTTTTTTCTTTATAATAACCGTATTTTTTATAAATATCCATTAAACCGTCATAAAGGGTTTTGCCGTCTTTTTTATAGCTTGCAGCCATCTCGGCAATAAGCATGCTCGCTCCGACAGCGTCTTTATCGCGCGCATATGTTCCGCAAAGGTAGCCGTAGCTTTCCTCAAAACCAAGAACATATTCGTTCGAACCTGTTTTTTCATATCCCGCAATCTTTTGAGCTATATATTTAAATCCCGTAAGCACATTTTCCAGTGTTACGCCGTAGCTGTCTGTAATTTTTGAAATAAGCTCGCTTGTAACGATACTTTTTATAATCGTTGATTTTTTAGAAAGAGTGCCGTTTTTCTTTTTTGCCGAAAGTATATACTCACACAATAAAGCTCCTATCTGATTGCCTGTAAGCGCCTGATATTCACCGTCGCTGTCACGCACCACAACTCCGACTCTGTCGGCATCGGGATCCGTTCCGATAACAAGACTTGCACCGTATTTTTTCGCAAGCTCGATAGAGTCTTTAAATCCCTCTTTGTTTTCCGGATTCGGCGACACAACCGTCGGGAATGCCGGATCCGGCACGGCCTGTTTCGGTTCAACAATCAAATGCTTAACGCCGACTCTTTTTAAAACCTCCGTTACAGGTCTTAAACCTGTGCCGTGAAACGGAGTGTATATCAAATAAAAGTCGTCTGCAACATCTTTTATCGCATTTTTATCAATCTGCTGCGCCATAACCGCATTTAAAAACGCTTCGTCAACCTCGCTGCCTATTGTAACCAATAAACCGCTCTTACTTACTTCTTCATCCGTTATTGTTTTAACATCTTTAAAAATATCATAGCTGTTTACCGTGTTTCCGATCATATCGCTCGCTTCGGGCGGAAACTGTCCGCCGTCGGGTCCGTATGCTTTAAATCCGTTATATTCTTTCGGATTATGGCTTGCAGTTATCATAACGCCTGCGGCAGCTTTGTAATATCTTATGGCAAATGAAACCTCCGGAGTTGCGTGCACACTTTCGAACAAATAAGCCTTCACGTTGTTTGCTGCAAGCACTCTTGCCGTTTCATAAGCAAATTCTTTTGAAAAATATCTTGTGTCATAACCTATAACAACGCCCGACTGCTCGCCGTGTTTCTGTATGACATATTCGCTCATTCCCTGTGCGGCGCGGCGAACCGTGTATATATTCATTCTGTTTGTTCCCATGCCTATAATTCCGCGCATGCCCGCAGTACCGAATTCCAAGTCACAGTAAAACCTTTCTTCTATATCATTTTCGTCTTTCATTGCCTCTAAAAGCTCATCTGTCTGCTCTTTGGTAAGCATTTTGCTTTCTAACCATTCTTTGCAAATTTCTGCGGATGCTTTTCTCATTTTTAAACCATTCCTTCCTATAATCCAGTCTTTTCTAATCCGGCTTTTTTATTATTTGTCTGCAAAGCGCAGCAAATATAACTTTTAAAAAGCTCCTTCTGCTTAAAGGCAAAACCCGAAATGAATTTTCTCTTTAAGCCGAAGGAGCTTTATAAAGAAAACCGATGCCAGCCGCCTTCAAATTATATTGTACCAAACAAGTGGTAAGTTAGTCAATATCTAACACAAAATTATAACAAAAATTTAAGGGAAAGTATAAGGAGAGAGTTTTTCAAGGCTCCACCGATTTTCTTTGTAAACTTATTATACAGCTAAAATACCGTAATGTCAATTAACATACTGTAAACAAATCGTAAATATATTATTTGTTTTTCTAACCAAGCTCGTTTCGAAGAAACGCCAGGGCCTTTTTTTCAAGACGCGATACCTGAACCTGATTTGTTCCGATTAAATCCGCCACCTGTGCTTGCGTCATGTGTTTAAAATACCTTTTTTCAATCACATCATACAAATTGGCAGGCATGTTTAAAAGAGCCTGGGAAAGGCTTAATTTTTCGCATATATTCTCCTGTGTTACCGCTTCTATTTTAAGCACTGCCGGATTTATTTTTCCTTCATCGTCATAAATCGAGGAAACGGGCGTGGCTGCAAGTATCGCCTGAGCAATATCCTCCTTTTTTTCGCCGAGACTTTCTGCAAGCTGATTAACGGTCGGCTCGGTTCCGTATTCTTTTATAAACTTATCTTTTTGCCGGCAAATTTTAATGTAAAGGCTTTTTGTCAGGCGCGATACTTTTATCTGTCCGCCGTCGCGAAAACTCCTTTTAATTTCTCCTGCTATATAGGGTACTGCATACGTTGAAAATTTTGTGTTAAAGCTTTCATCAAATCCGTTTACTGCCTTTAAAAATCCCACACACCCTATCTGAAACAGTTCTTCCAGATCCATTCCTCTGCCTAAAAATTTTCGTGCTATACCATATATCAATCCCTTATGTTTTTCAAAAAGCCCGCTTCTATCAATTTTTTTTGTTTTCACATCAGCACCGCCTCACACAGCTGCAACTCTTTTGGACATATACACCTGCGTGCCTTTTCCTATTTCGCTTTTCACCTCTACGCTGTCCATAAACACGCTCATTACCGTAAAGCCCATGCCGCTTCTTTCTTCTCCTCCGCCCTCGCTGTACATTGGCTGCATTGCTTTTTTTATATCTTTTATGCCTTTGCCCGTGTCGCTCACTTTTATGTATAAAACTCCGTTTTCTACCTCACATTCAATGCATACCTCACACTCTGCATTATTTTCATATCCGTGTATCACAGCGTTTGTCACAGCCTCCGACACCGCAGTTTTTATATCGCACAAAACCTCCATGCTCGGATCAAGCCCTATGACAAACGATGCAACCGCTATCCTTGCAAAACTTTCGTTTTCGGAAAGTGCGCAAAATTTTAAACTCATTTTATTTTTCATGTTACATACCTCCTATAAAAGCTTTAGTGCATCGCTGACACTGTCGCTGCGCTGTGCAATGTTATATATGCCGGAAAGCTTTAAAAGCTTGTCCGTCTCCCGGCTCACTCCCGCAAGCATAACCTTTCCTCCTATGGGAGATATGAATTTATATCTGCCCATTATAAGCCCCAAACCCGCAGAGTCCATAAATTCAAGTTCCGATAAGTCAAACACTATATGCCGCGCGTTTGTATCGGCAAAATACAAATCAATGGTTTTTCTTATATCCTTTGCGCTGTGATGGTCAAGTTCTGTTTTTAAACTTACTATAAGCGCCTTTTTTTGTGCGTTGTAAAAAATCTCCATACTGTTTTTCATACCCTTTCTGCCCGCAAATATTAGTTATCTTGCTTCCTATCCGCGGGCGGATAACGAAGATACGGTATTTGTTATTGTAAATATTACTGTTAAAAAATACCATTATTTTAAATTACACATTCATCTTTCTTTTCCTGCATAAAAATTTCACTGCTTTTGTCGAAAACAAATTTTTCGCCGACATTTTTTGCATTTTCCTATAAATTTTATAAACTTTTATTTTTCCTTGACATATATAATTAATAAATGATACAATATAAAAAATGTCTTGTAAGTTTGAAAAAATTTTATATTAAAGAAAATTTATTATTGCTTTGCCGTTTTATGGCGGCGGAATGGAGAACAAAGCGAAAGTTTCTTTCGCATTTGCCTCCGGCGGATTTAATAAGTCCGTGCGATTTTTTTAAAGGCTTTGCCTTTAAAAACGCACATGGACAAAAAAATCTCTTTCATTCCTTGCCATAAAATTAGAATTTTTTTATTATTACTTTGCTGTTTTATGGCGGCGGAATGGAGATTTTTTATGATTAACATAGGATGTCATTTATCAGTATCCAAAGGATTTTTAAATATGGGAAAAACCGCAAAATCGATTGACGCTTCCACCTTTGCTTTTTTCACAAGGAATCCGCGGGGCGGAAAGGCAAAGGCAGTTGACACAAAAGATGCAGCCGCGCTCTGCGATTTTATGAAAGAAAACAATTTTGCTCGCTTTGTGGCTCACTCGCCTTACACAATGAACGCCTGCTCCGCAGACGAAGGCATAAGAAATCTTGCCAGAACAATGATGAAAGAAGACCTGCAAACTCTTGAGATTCTGCCGAATAACTATTATAACTTTCATCCCGGCAGTCATGTGGGACAGGGAACTCAAACCGGTATAGACCAAATTTCCGAAATGCTAAACGAAGTTTTATTTCCTGCACAGCAAACCGTTGTACTTTTGGAAACAATGGCGGGAAAGGGAAGCGAAATCGGAAGATGTTTTGAAGAGCTTAAAGCTATTATTGATAAAGTTGAACTAAATGACAAACTCGGCGTATGTCTTGATACGTGCCATGTGTATGACGCGGGTTACGACATTGTTTCCGATTTGGACAAGGTTTTAGAAGAATTCGACAGCGTTATCGGCCTTGACAAATTAAAGGCCCTTCATTTAAACGACAGCCTAAATCCTCTTGGTTCGCACAAAGACCGCCACGCAAAAATCGGCGAGGGACACATAGGCATATCTGCATTTGAAAAAATCGTAAACAACAAATATCTAAAGAATTTGCCGATGATTTTGGAAACTCCCAATGAGCTGGACGGATATAAAAAAGAAATTTCGCTTTTAAAAAGTTTATGCAAAGCCTAAAAAAATCGGGCAGCAACTCGTTGCCCGATTTTTTTAGGCTTATATTTTCATTTTCCTATAGATTTAATAAATATTTTCAAAGCTGTATGTTACATTTGCCGACTTAACATAAAATTTCAGCACTTTTGATGTCAGCACTTTTTCTGACAGATTTGAAAGCCCCTTATTATCGGCAACGGTAAAGAACCTTATTCCGTCAACAATTCTTACACTGTTTGCCTCGCCTCTTTGTATAACAAACACATTCTTTTTCGTTTCCTTGAGCACGCTTTTGAGCGCCTCAAATTCCATTCCGCTCATATTCAAATATGTGTCACATGTTACAAACACGTTCGGCTCCGCACTCGCTTTTAAATCCGAACGGATTTTATCAAATGTGGATGCGTCTGCACTTCTGACCGAGCCGGACACTGCCGGCAAACTTAAAAACACTGCCCAGTCTTTTCTCAAACACATATATTTATCATAGTTTACCGCATATATATCATCAAAATCGCGATGGTTTTGATTTCCCAATATACCGACCTGATTATATTTTTTTAGAGTTTCGGCAAGCTTTGATGTGTACAAACCGTCAAACAGTGTTGTCTGAGTGTCAGCCACACCGACATATGCAAACACTTTTTCGGCATCATTTATGGCTTTGTTTTTGCTGTCAGAAACAACATCTGCCGGACGCACATATTTATCTTCATAACCGCTTCCGACCTGAACCTTTGTATATGATTTAACATTTCCTTTTTTTATTTCGATAACAGCCTCGCCCGGCTTTTTTGCAATAACCTTTCCGTCTTTAAATTCTGCCGCATCGCCGGTAACCGAAATGTCAAACCTGTTATACCATGCTCCGACATAGTTTCCCTCCTCATCATAGGCGGTGAGGTATAAATCCGTGCTGTCGCCGACATTTTTTAATTTATATATAGGCGCAACCCTTATTCCTGCAAGATCATCCGATATAACTTTTATTTTTACACTGTTTGACACAACACCGTCTAACTGAGCATAAATTTCATATTCGCCGCCGGCAGTTTGTACAAAGCGCATATTGTTTACATTTTCGCTGTTAAAAACAGCATCATTCTGATTAATTTCAACATGCGAATATGAACTGTCGGTGCCGCTTAATTTAAGCTTTATGCTGCTTCCCTCAAACATAGTGTCTGCATCCGCTTCAAGCTTTAAATGCGCAAGTTTTCCTGTTTTTTCTTCATTGTTTGTAATTCCTATAGCATTTATCACTTTTCTGTTTTCCGTCGGTGAATTCACAGTCTGCAGCGATGCATTATCCCATGTTTTCGACACCATGTTTGACGAACCGCCGCCGTCAAGATTCATTGCGTTTGTACAGCCTATTTTTTTCATCAGCTGTGCAAGCTGAGTTTGAGTAACTCCGCGGCTTGTGCTTTGTCTGCCGTCAACGCACATAAGATACACCTTGTTTTTCTCATCGTTTGTGCCGACTGCGCTTCTCGGGTTGTTTCCCGAAATGTTATTTGTAAATTTTACAATCTGTCCGTCTTTAAGCAATAAACTGCCGCCGCCGAATGCCATAGTCAGATTATCCAAACTTGGATTTACATACTTTTCAACCTTAACGCTGTCGCCTATATTAAAGTTCTCCTTTAAAAAACCGATTGCCGCCGAAATTTCAAGAACATATCCGTTTTCGGGAATTATCATCGGGGTTTTCGATTCGTTAAACTGCTTTACAACACCGTCTTCTACAAGCATCTCAACAACTCCGTTTCCCGGCGCCGGAGAAGTGTGGTCTTTATTATAATCCGACGTGTACATCAAAAGTTCGCCGAATGCCTCCATCGGTTTATTTATTCTGTATACCTCACGGTAGTTTAAATTCGGCGCAACAATCATTATATGAAATCCCAAATTTGAAAGCACCAGCTTATCATTATATAAAAAACCTCCGGCAAACGAATTTGTGTCTATCGGCGACTGCAAAATTCTGCCGTTTTTGTATTCGAGTCCCTGACTGAAGCTTTTTTGAGTCATTGAAAAGAAATCGGCATTAACCGCTGCAACAACATTCGGTTCGGTTTTTGCAAGGTTTGCCACAGTGTCGCGCACATTTATTCCCTCGCTGCTTTTTAAAAGAGTCAGCGAATTTTTAGGCTGCGTCAAATCCGCCGTGACATAACTGTATGTTAAATTGTATCCGCTGTAAAACGCGTTCACGCGCGTCAGCGTCACGCCCGGCGCAATCGTTTCCTGTGTTTTTTGTTCGTATATTGCATCATCGGCATACACATACCCTCCCGAAAATGCAACCGATAAAATCAATGTAAAAATAAGCAGAATTTTTTTCATTTTTATCCTCCCTGTCTGCATATTTTAAACGTTAGAGACTCAAATGCAATATCTGCCTGATTCTCTGCTTTCATATATCATTATAAAACATTTTTTAATTAATTTCAATAACATATATATGCCGTTAAAGAATTTTTTACATATAAAACACAAAAGGGCGGCGCAAACGCACCGCCCTTTCTGCCTTATAAACCGTTTCTTTAAAATCCGCATACTTTTTTATCTTTTGTCTTTAAACAAAAGCGTTATGCACCACAGCGCCGCAATTCCCACCAAAATAAGAATTGTTCGGCTCACTATGCTGCCGCTGCCGAAAAGCGCATAAACGAAATTGAAATCAAACAAACCTATACAGCCCCAGTTTATGCCTCCGACTATAACTAAAATCAAAGCAATCGTATCTATTACTGCCATTTTAACATTACCCTTTCAAAAATTGATTTACATTAAAAGTTTATGTGCTATTTTAAAAATAAAACGTGGTAAATTATGTCTTAATATCATATTTATTTTATGTATTAAAAAAAGATTGGATGTGTTTATATTTGTCAAATTATTTATTGTTTTTTTTATTTGTTTTTGTAATATTTATTATATTTTTAATTGTTGACTTGATGATGTGAAATTTTTAAAATTATATACACTTATTTTATTGACAAACTCTTATTTTTTCGGTATAGTATATATGTTAAGATATATGAGAGGATGATTAAAATGGCTGAACTTAGATGGAATCCTTTAACAAAGGATTGGATAATGATTGCATCACACAGACAAAACAGACCGCAGATGCCCAAAGACTGGTGTCCGTTCTGTCCGGGTTCGGGAAAAGTGCCCGACAATTTCGACGTGTATAAATACGATAACGATTTTCCCGCCCTTTCAAACAATCCGCCCGTGCCGGACGATGTTGAAACTCCGATATACAAAACAGCTCCGTCCTACGGAAAATGCGAGGTTATATTATACTCTCCGCAGCACACCGTAACGCTTCCCGAGCTTCCGGTAGATCACATCCGAAAGCTTGTTGACCTTTGGTGTGAACGTTATGTTGAATTAAGAAAAGATGAAAAAAATAAATACATATTTATTTTTGAAAACCGCGGCGAGGCTGTCGGCGTGACAATGCCTCATCCTCACGGTCAGATTTATGCTTACCCGTTTATCCCCAAACGCCTTGAACTTGAGCTTGCGGCAACGCGGGAGCATAAAGAAAAAACAGGTCACTGTCTGCTTTGCGATATGCTGGCGGATGAAGTTAACGACGGCAGAAGAATTATAATCGAAAACGAACATTTTTACTCGTTTTTACCGTTCTACTGCGAATATCCTTACGGTATGTATATTATTTCGAAAACACACAAGCAGTCGATAGACATGTTTGATGACGCCGAAAAAGACGCTTTGGCAGATATTTTAAAGAAAACCGCAGGTACGCTCGACTCGCTTTTCGGTTTTACTTTCCCATACATGATGTGTATGTATCAAAATCCCGTAAACGGCGGCGAATGTGAAGATTACCATTTCCATATAAAATTTTTCCCGCCGATGCGTTCAAAAGATAAAATCAAGTTTAACGCATCAAGCGAAACAGGCGCATGGGCACACTGCAACCCGACTGCTCCCGAAGAAAAAGCAAAAGAGCTTCGCGAGGCTTATGAAAGATTTATGTCAAAATAATACAAGGAGATAGAATATATGCAGCAGTTTACAATAGACGAATTAAAAAAACAATTTTTAGATATTTACGGCGGAGATGAAAAAGACTTAAGAGTTTTTTCCGCTCCGGGCAGAGTAAATTTAATAGGCGAACACACCGACTACAACGGCGGATTTGTGTTTCCCGCAGCGCTTACCATGAACACAACAATTATCGCGAGAAAAAGAAGCGATAATTTAATAAAGCTTTGCGCAACCGATCTTCCCGACAGAGTAGAAGCCGACATTACGCGTCTTGGCGACTATAAGGATTTAAAATGGGGCAATTATCAGATAGGAGTTGCATATGAGCTTGAAAAACTGGGATATGATATAGTCGGATGCGAGATCTTGTCACACGGAACCATTCCTTACGGCGGCGGTCTTTCGTCTTCTGCTTCAATCGAGGTTTCAATAGCTGTTATGTTTGCAACATTTTCAAATGAGAAAAACGGCATAACAAAAGATCTTGATATGATTGAAATGGCAAAAGTATCTCAAAGAACAGAACACACCTATGCCGGAGTAAACTGCGGAATAATGGATCAGTTTGCATCTGCAATGGGCAAAAAAGATATGGCAATCTTTTTAAACTGCAAAACGCTCGACTACAAGCTTGTTCCCTTAAAAATGGCAGGACATAAGCTTATAATAGCAAACACAAACAAAAAGAGAGGCCTTGCCGACAGCAAATACAACGAACGCCGCAGCGAATGTGAAAAAGCATTCGAGATACTTAAAACGGCAATGCCCGAAAAAACCTGTCTCGGCGATATAACAATTGACGAATTTGAAAAACATGCTCACCTCATAAGCGATCCTATAGTGAAAAACCGCGCAAAGCATGTTATTTACGAGGACGACCGCGTGTTAAAGTCAATCGATGCTTTGGAAAACGGAGATTTAAACGCTTTCGGAAAGCTTCTATGCGAATCCCACGACTCGCTTCGCGATTTGTATGAAGTAACGGGAATTGAGCTTGACGCTCTGGTTGACGAAGCAAGAAAAATCGATGGAACAATCGGTTCAAGAATGACAGGCGCCGGTTTCGGCGGTTGCAGCGTAAGCCTTGTTAAAGACGAAGCTGTTGATAAATTCATTGAAGAAGTAGGCAAAAACTACACCGAAAAAATCGGCTATGCTCCCTCATTTTACGTTAGCGAAATAGGTGACGGCGGAAGAGAAATAAAATAATCTTTGGATTATCCAAAACAAAAAAACAATTTGCTTTATGATATGAAAAACTTCGGTTTCCGGTGTACATAAATCTACTTTCAGATACCCAAAGGCAAGAAAAAAGCTTGCTTTTACCCGGTTTTTCATTCTGTATTATTTTTTTGAAAACTTAAAAAGGGCGCGGGGCAAAATGGTTTCATTTTTTGCCCCGCGCCCTGATTTTTTTGTTTTTACGCGGTTACAATTTTGCTTGCATCCTGCAAACCAAAAGCCTCAACCGCTTCCTCGCGCATTTTATATTTTAAAATTTTTCCGGCAGCATTCATCGGAAAAGCGTCCACAAAGCGAACATATCTGGGCACTTTGTGCTTTGCCATATTTGCCATAATGAACGCCTTAAGCTCGTCTTCCGTGAGCGTTTCATTTTCCTTAACTATAACACACGCCGCAATTTCCTCGCCGTACTGCTTATCCGGCACACCTATAACCTGAACGTCTTCAACCTTCGGATGAGTATAGATAAAGTCTTCGATTTCTTTAGGATAAATATTTTCTCCGCCTCTTATTATCATATCTTTTATTCTTCCGGTTATTTTGTAATTGCCGTCATTGTTCTTTCTTGCAAGGTCGCCTGTGTGCAGCCAGCCGTCTTTATCAATGGCAATAGCCGTTGCCTCCGGCATTTTATAATACCCTTTCATGATATTATATCCTCTTGCCACAAATTCTCCGTCAACACCGTTTGGCAAATCCTCTCCGGTTTCGGGGTCAACAATTTTGCACTCAACTCCCGGAAGTGCGCTTCCGACAGTATTTACTCTTGTTTCAATCGAGTCTGTTGTTTTGCTCATTGTACATCCCGGAGACGCTTCAGTCTGTCCGTATGTTATACAAATTTCGTCCATATGCATTTTATCAATAACGTCCTTCATAACCTTAACAGGGCACGGACTTCCTGCCATAATACCCGTTCTCATGTGTGAAAAATCAGTTTTTGCAAAGTTTTCATGACCGAGCATAGCGATAAACATTGTCGGCACACCGTGAAAAGCAGTTATCTTTTCTTTATTTATGCAGTCAAGTCCGAGTCTCGGAGAAAAGGCAGGAATCGGCGACATTGTTGAGCCGTGCGTCATAGCCGCAGTCATTGCAAGCACCATACCGAAACAATGAAACATCGGAACCTGTATCATCATGCGGTCCGCAGTAGACAAATCCATACAGTCGCCTATTGCTTTACCGTTGTTTACAACATTATAGTGCGTGAGCATAACGCCTTTCGGAAAACCTGTTGTTCCCGAAGTGTACTGAATGTTGCATACATCGTGTTTATTTATCGTCATTTCGCGGCGCAAAACTTCCTCCATAGGAGTTTTGTCCTTCATTGCCACAGCCTCATTCCAGTTAAGACAGCCCGGGTTATCGCTTTCAATCGTTATAACGTTTCTTAAAAACGGCAGACGTTTGCTGTAAAGCGGAGTTCCCTTTTCGTGGTTTTCAAGTTCGGGACAGAGTTTGTTTATGATTTCTATATAATTAGAATCTTTATATCCGTCAACCATAACAAGCGTGTGCGTATCGGACTGACGCAAAAGATATTCCACCTCATAAACCTTATATGCGGTGTTTACCGTTACAAGTATTGCGCCGATTTTCGTGGTTGCCCAAAAAGTAATATACCATGCAGGTACATTGGTTGCCCAAATCGCAACTTTATCTCCCCTTTTCACGCCAAGGGTTATAAGTGCACGCGCGAAATCGTCAACATCGTCTCTAAACTGCGAGTATGTACGGGTGTAGTCAAGAGTTGTGTATCTAAACGCATACTGATTCGGGAATTCTTCCACCATGCGGTCAAGCACCTGCGGAAATGTTAAATCTATAAGCGTGTTTTTCTCCCACACATACTTACCTGTTTTTCTCGCATTGTCAAAAAGCATTCCGCTCGGCGCATTCTGCGCTATATAGTTTTGCATAAAATTCATAAAATGCGGAATTACAATACCTGCATCCGTCAGCTCCGGCATCCAGCGCTTTACCCATTCAAGCGTTATGTAGCCTTCGTAATTAATTGAGCGCAACGAAAACATAACGTCATCTATCGGAACATCGCCCTCGCCCATCATTTTATAAACCACCTGCGAATTTTCACAAACAGAATCCTTAACATGAACATGCTTTATATATGCACCCAGGTTTGCCAGTGTTGTCTGAGGTGTTTCGCCGAAATATCTGTAAGGATGATGCACATCCCAAAGCGCTCCCACATGGTCGCTTGCAATTGCATTTAACAGATTGCAAAGTCTTTTTGTGTCGCCGTAAACTCCGTTTGTTTCAACCAAAAGCGTTACATCCATTTTCTCTGCCATAGGAACAAGCGCTTTAAGCTCTTCCAGTATAACATTATCGTCAACTTCGCCCTCCGGCTCTGCATTTAAGTCTGCTAAAATACGAATATATTTTGCGCCTATTACTTTTGCCACGCGGATATACTTTTCTATCTCCGCAATGTTTTGCTCTCTCTTATCGGCAAATTTTAAGCAGCTTCCCGTTGCCAGACACGGAATCTCAATTCCGAGACGGTTAAGCTTATCGGCAGTTTTTTGGCAGTTTTCAACCGAAAACGGAGAAGAAGCAATTTCATCTTTAATTTCTCTTACTTCTATTCCGTCAAAACCAAAGTCCTTTGCCATTGAATAGATTTCTTCCCAATCGTAGTTCGGACAGCACAATGTGGAAAACGCAATTTTCATACAAATCAAACTCCTTTTGCTTTTTATGGTTTAGCTGTGGCGGTTAAGATTTATTTAAACCTCGCAGCTTGCAGTCTTTGCTTTTAAGCTGTTTTTTTATATAAAAAAACGTCTCTTACAAAGCTTGCAAGAGACGAAACTAAATTCCGCGGTACCACTCCTATTGGCGCAATTGCGCCCGCTCAGCAGATACATTTTCAATATCCTCTCCATTATACGGCGGACTGACCGGCTTTGCTTATTTGAAAACAATTTCGTTCGGCAAAGCAGCTCAAAGGTGAGTGCGCCTTTGCCCGGTTACACTGTTTTGCACCAACCAACAGCTCTCTTAATGTCCTCACAGGCACGGCTTTTTCCTTGTCACAGCTTTTAATAAGTATTAACTTGATGATTAAATTTTATCACATAATATACGGTTTGTCAATTTTTTTATTTTTTAAGGCAAAAAACATTAATTTTTTATTTTTTTAAGCTTAACAACATGAAAATTTTAAATCATTTCCAGTTTTTCTATAAGTTCCATTCTCTTTTTCACTGTATCGTTTGCGCTTTGCGGCAGTCCAACCCGATACTGCGACACACGCCGTTTGCCCAAAACTATATTTAATATAATTTCGGCTGCATGATTTATATGACCTGCCGGAATTAAAAGCGGACTCTTTTTTACATATGTATAACGCTTTTTTAATTCCTCTGAAGATAGTATCATGCGTTTTAGCATTGCCTTTGTACGCGTCTTTTTTATATAGCTTTCATAGTTTTCTTTGCCGTCAAGCGTTTCAAACCTCTTTTTTGTATATTCTTCATAAAATTTATTGCGCTCTTTTTCATTGTGTCCAAACGCTCCGCCGCAAAAACAATCATATAAAATTTCATCTTTAAGGCTGTCATCTTCACAGTAGCCGTTAATAAAACGAAGCTTTGATTTTTCGATATTTAAAACATCGGCACCGATTGAGAGTGCAGTGTCAAAAAATTTGTCGTATTTAAGCTCTCTTAAAAGTTCATATGCGCGCAAACAGTCAATCTCATCGCCTTTTTTTAAAACATATAAACACACATCCGCAAGCTGTTTTATTCCCGCTCCTGCCGACAAAAAGTGTTTTATAAAATGCATTGTAACAAATAAAAATTCATCCGTAGGCGACAGCGCTTTAAATGAAAATCCGCCAACTTCTTTGGTTATATAATTTTGTTTAATTTTTGCTTTGCCAAAAAACCACACTTCTTCAAACATTTCATCATGCAAGCTCAAGTGAACCTCAATTAATCCCGCATCTTTGCCGACAGCCATCGCATGATGGCTCTCCGGAGGTCTTTTAAGCACCGAAAGCCCGGCGCTTTCCAAAATTTTATTTATCTTCTTTTCACTTATATTTTCTCCCGCGTAAATGTCCGTATCACCCGACATACGCAGCGCATTTTTGCAATAAAGCTCCGATAAACTGTCGCCTTTTAATATGCACGCCTCCTCATTTGCATCTTTAAAAGCGTCAAGAACTCTTTTTATCTCATAGCGGCGTTTTGTTTCATGCATTGCCGCTGCAAACAGCTCTTTTTGCAACTCCTTTATATTTTCATCTTTAAGCGCATTTTCATCACTTTGTTTTGCTTTTAAAAATGCATACACAACCGCCGGTAAAACATTGTTTTCTTTTGCAAGTTCCCGCAGCGCTTTTGTGTTTTCATTTTCTAAAACAACGGGAGTTTTGTCTGCTATGCCGCATGAAAAAAAATATATCATCCTTTTATAATCCGAAAAACTCATATTAACTGTCCCCTTTGTAAACTTCAAGGCCCAAATAATCGTAAAGTTCGCTTGTTTTTTTTATTTTTTCCTCATTCGTCTTACTTATGGTTTTTATCCTTTTGGCAAATGAAAACACCTTTCCGCTCTTTTTTATTATCCTTAATGCATGACAAAACGGAAGCAAAAATTTGTATTTTTTTATTATAGGATACTGCCTCTGCATCGCATCCCTGCCGGGAAGCGTTTTTCTTCGTATTTCGCTTTTTTTGCCGCCTGCCTCAATTATTCTTAAAACTCTGACATTTTCGTTTGTTCCCGTATATCCGCAGTCAAAAAGATAGTCTATAAACCGAACCTGCTGCTCATTTTCGCATGTCTTTTTTAAAAATATTATCTGCCCCGCCTCGAAACATGCATATGCAAGCTTTGAAAATCCGAACCGATTAAGCCTTTCGTTCAGATAATCATTATCAAACTCGCTGCCATATTTTTGTATAATCAAATACAAATCAATAATACATCTAAGCCCCGCCCCCGATGACATCATGTGCTGGGCAAAATGCGCAAGCATATATATGTATAAATCCTCATTTGAAAGTTCATACTCAAATGAATTTTCGCTTTTTTTATGCGCGCTGTTCCAAACGTCAAACTCTTTTTCAAACCCGACAACAAGCTTTGGATCGCAAAGCATTGTGTGAAGCTCAACATTAACCATGGGCTTCTTTTTAAAGCTTGTATGGTATTGGGTTTCGCTTTCATATTCAAAGTCGAGATTTTTAAGTATTTCGCATGCTTTTGTATAATCCACCGACCGTACCATAAAATCAATATCCATGCTTTGGCGCATATCCTCCGCCGGATAAAGTTTTCTTATATTATCTCCCTTTAATACTATATAAGGAATTTCATTTTCTTCAAAATATGCCTTTATTATTTTTTTCTCGCTGTCCTGAAGCGTCTGGCGAAAAAGCGACTTTTTATACTCTTTCTTAATTTTTTCAAAGCATTCATTTTGGAAAAATTTCTTGTTTAAAAGCGCCGCTTTATACAAAACCGGTACAATCTTTTGGCTTTTAAAAAATTCATAAAGTTTTTCAGGATTGCATTTTTCATCTGAATATCTGCTTTTTTTTGAAGTAAACGCACTCAAAATTATATCAAAAACGACTTGTTTGTTGTTTTTCATAGTTTTAAATCAACCCTTTTTCCAATATGACCGCCTCTCGCTTATGCTCAAAGGGCCGTTCTCGTACGATACGGTTTTGCCGCTCAAAAGATTTTTTGCAAACTCCAAAAAACGTTTAGCTGCAACCGGCGCACACCACTCATTTATCATCGTATCATATGCTTTTTTTTGCATACCTTCCCGAAGATTTTCATCAAGAGCAAGCATTTTTGCATATTTATATAACTCCTGCTTACTGCCGTCATATATAAATGCATTTTCGCCGTGTTTGGCAAGATAAAGAGTTGCCCCCGCTTCAACGCTTGCAACCGTTGCCGCAGCGCATCCCATAGCTTCGTTTAATACCGTACCCCAGCCCTCAAGCTGGTTTGATGTAAACAAAAATATATCTGCCTTTTTCATATAATCTGCCACTTTATTGTAAGCTACCGCACCGCAAAAGGTCACATATTTGTCAACGTTATATTGCACTGCCAGTGACGTAAGCGAAAAAATAAGATTTCCGGTTCCGACATAGTCTAAATAAGCGTCAATCCCATCTTCGCGCAATTTTTTTAAAACATAAAGAGCCTGTTCGGGTCTCTTTAAATTTATCATTCTTCCAACCCATAATAGCTTTATTTTTCCGTCGCGGCGCTTTTTTATCACTTCCTCCGCGTCAAATTTTTTAACCTCGGGAAAATATCCCCACTTAAAGCTTTTGTTTTTATATGCGCCTATCAAATTATAGTCACCGGCGCTGTAGGCCCCGGCCGCCAATAAATATTCGCATTTTTTAATTTTCAGCCTGCTTCTTATAATTTTAAACGGAAGTTTTATGTTATAAACATCTCTTGCCGATTTTCTGAAAATTCTTTCCGAATA
This sequence comes from uncultured Clostridia bacterium, assembly GCA_934457145.1. Taxonomy (GTDB): domain Bacteria; phylum Bacillota; class Clostridia; order UBA1381; family UMGS1253; genus CAKSHP01. The sequence continues at coordinate 33,275 of CAKSHP010000003.1, forward strand.
TCGAAAAGTAAGCTTGTTGTCGTTTAATCTTTTTTCTATACACCGTTCGGGAAACGATCCGTATATAACAGCATCCGCCTCATTTATAAATTTAAGCCCTTCATAGAGCCTTTCTTTGCTGTCGCTTATATTGATCACAAAATCATATTTTCCGCTCATGTCCTCATATCCGATTTCTTTTCGTCTTTCGTTAAATTTTGCAAACACAATAAATTTAAAGTCATCGCCGCAAAGCTTATAAAAGCTTTCGCAAATCGGAAGCTGATGATGATTTAAATAATTCGAACAAAATGCAATTTTCATTTTCAAACACCGCCTTAATCGCTTTTTCTAAGCAATGCCAAATCCGTATTTTCTTCCTCTGAGTCAAAATTGTCCAAACAGGATTTAAGCATTCCGCTAAGCAGCGTATATATCCAGCACAAAAACGGAAGTCCTTCCATAATAGGCTCCGTAAACATATTTAAAAATACCACCGTATAGGCGCTGAGCATTAAATACTTTGTCGGCGGTTTTGCCTTTATGTGAAAAAAGAACCGCAAAAAATTCATAAGCGACATAACGGAAAAAATAACCATCAAAAAGAACGGCGCAACGCCTGTGAGCCGGCCCATATCAAGCCACAAATTATGCGCATATTCATGTTTTTCGCTGTACATTCCCATCGGATTTTCAAAAATGCTTATAAACACCTCTCCGTATCTTGCACGCCTTGTGTCATCGCTTGACTTTGTGCCTATATCAGTTTCGTTTAGTCTTTTATACATGCTTGTCTGTTCATAATTGTCCTTCATTTTAAAGGCATTTGCATTATATAAAGCAGCCGCAATCGCAATAACCGCCAATGTAATGAACAAAATTTTTACATTTGTTTTCCGTTCTGCCTTGTCTATAAGTATTTTGCAGATAAGGCATATAAAAAACACCAATACAAACATAATAACCGGGGTTCTTGTTGCGCTTAACAATCCGCAATACGCCGCAGTAACCGAAAGCATTATAATTACTATTTTTTTTGCCAAATTCTTTTGCATAAAAGAACCATAAAACAGCATTGCAGCCATTAAATTCAGATACCCCGCCGTGTTTGTTGCAGTCAACCCCTTCTTACCTATAACAATATCGTTTATCAATCTTTTTTCAAGATCTTTTTCAGGCGTTGAAAATATTGAAACAGAGCCGTGCAAAAAAAGAGCCAATACAATTAGTCCTATCAGCAAACATATTGTTTTTTCGTTTATGTACGGCTTTTTTGCATCAAGAATTATATGATAGCCCACAACATATGAAAGCACAGGCAAAATAAGAGAGTTTGTAAAAAACGAATACACGGAAAATTTATAATAAAGTCCGTATATTAATGCATACAAAAAGAATGCCGCGCAAAGCACTCCAAGCTCTTCATTTATTTTAAGCTTAACATTTGCCATTGTCATCCACAAAAAGAAAACCGCATATGCCGCAAGCAAAATATAATATCCGTATCCTCTTAAATTGAAAAAAGCAAATCCGATTAAAACAAGCATCATATTAAAAACTATGCTTGATTCTTTTGTATCGTTAACGTAAAGTTTGTTTATATTATTCATTTTTCCTCCGGACAATTTTTTTATTTATGCTTTAAGTATACCTTAATTTTTTAAAATTGTAAACATATTTTTATAAGCTAATTATATTTTTCTATAAATTCGCGCATACTTTTTTCCGTTTCGCAAACCTCTTTATAAAACTCATTTGCACTCACACGCACCGCTCCGTGCCCGAAAATAATAATTTGTTCTAAATTATCAGAAGTTGCAACACGCACCTTATAGTTTTTGCAAAGCTGTTTTGAAGTTTTTTCAATATATGAATCGGCAGTTTCTGCCTCTTTTGTGTACACAACACTCACATCATGTATTTTTTCTATTTCCCGTCTCTCCCCCGGAACGCGATACGCATCAAACACCAAAATCACATTATTTTGCTTCATCGCCCGGTAATTTGCGATCTTATTAATCAAAAGTTCGCGCGCCGCATACAAATCGTCCTTTGCAGTCTGTTTTAAATCCTCCCAGGCAAAAATAATATTATATCCGTCAATCAAAAGATATTCTTCTTTTTTTACAATCGGTTTTATTTTTTGCTTTTTTTCTTCCTTCACACTGCGCATAGGCTTTATGCTCTTTTGCTTGATCTTGCCGTATGTCATTTCAAAAATGCGCAAAAGTTCTTCTTCGCTTGCAATCATTTTTTTGTATTCGAAGGTTTGCGGCTGTAAATCATCTTGTTTATTATGAAAACCTCTGAGCGGAATATGCATATTATCAAAAACCTCATCCCATCTGACAATATGTCCGCTGCCATGTGAACAAAACACCGAATTTGCCGTGTTTTCCGTGTCATTTTCACTTATATATCCGATTCTGCTTATCACCTCATCTGCATTATGACACACATCATAGCCCTTAAATGACACATTAAATCTGCCTCTGCCATGAGTATAAGCTACAACTTCGCTGTGATAATCCTGTATCGTGTCAACCGGTGCGCTTCCTTCGATGCAAGACATTTCCTCTTTTATACTCGGAGGCGCAAACTGCGCAAAGCGCATTTTTAAATCTGTCATTGCCCGCCCAACACACTCCGTCGGCAGTTCAAATTTAAAATCATAATACGGCTCAAGCAACACGCTTTTCGCCTGCATAAGCCCTTGTCTTACCGCCCTGTATGTTGCCTGTCTGAAATCTCCTCCGTCTGTATGTTTTATATGTGCTCTTCCGGATATTAAAGTTATTTTCATATCCGTAATCGGAGATCCTGTAAGCACTCCCACATGATTTTTTTCCTCCAAATGCGTCATAATCAGCCTCTGCCAGTTTTTCGAAAGCACATCTTCCGCACACTTTGACGAAAATACAAGTCCGCTCCCGGCTGCCGCCGGCTCTAAAAGCAAATGAACCTCGGCATAGTGTCTGAGCGGCTCATAATGCCCAACGCCTTCAACGGTATTTTCAATTGTCTCTTTATAAAGAATGCTTCCTTTTTCAAACTCTACAAAAACGTTATATTTTTCGCAAAGCATCCTTTTTATCACTTCAAGCGCTATCTCTCCCATAACGCATATATCAATTTTTTTAGTCTGCTCGCTGTATCTCACGCGCAGCTGAGTTTCCTGCTCTGCAAGGCGGTTTAGCGCCTCAAGCGCTGCATATATATCCGTGTTTTTGCAAGGTCTTACGCTGTAGTTAAACACAGGTTCGCTTACGAGATTTTTAAATTCCGTTTCTTTTCCGAGTCCGTCTCCTGCCTCTGCATTTGAAAGTCCCGTCACTGCGCACACATTTCCCGCATACACTTCGTTTACACTTTTATACTTTGCTCCCGAATAAATTCTTATCTCGTTTATTTTTCCTGTCTGCTTTTTATTTTCTATAATACTCTTCACTTTAAGGCTGCCGCCGGTGATTTTCATATATACAAGGCGCTGTTTGTTTTCGTCTTCTGCAATTTTAAATATTTTTGCGCCGAACTCTTTATAAAACATTTTTTCGTTCGTATAATAATCAAATTGTTCCAAAAATTCACCAACGCCCTCATTTTTCAACGCCGAACCGAAAAAACACGGGAAAATTTTTCTTGCGGCAATTGCATTTTTTATATCAAAATCATCTATATAACCGTTTGATATATATTTTTCCAAAAGAGTTTCGTCCGTAATCGCGCTTTCTTCAAAGAATTTTTCATCTTTTTCAGAAAAATCTATGCATCCCGGCGAAAATTTTTCTTTAAGTTCTTTAATTAATTCGCCTCTTTTTTGCGGCTGGATCAAATCTGTTTTATTAATAAAAATAAATGTCGGCACATCATAGTGCGCCAATAACTTCCACAGAGTCTCGCCATGGCTTTGCACGCCGTCTGCGGCGCTTATAAGCAAAATCGCATAGTCAAGCACGCGCAGTGTGCGCTCTGCCTCCGCAGAAAAATCTACATGCCCCGGAGTGTCCAAAAGGCTGTACTCGCTGTCTTTACAGTGCAGCATTGCCTGTTTTGAAAATATGGTAATTCCTCTGTCCTTTTCTATTTTATCAGTATCTAAAAATGCATTTTGATGATCCACCCTGCCGATTTTTAATATTTCGCCCGCATTATATAAAAGGCTCTCCGACAGGGTTGTTTTTCCGCAGTCAACATGCGCTATCATTCCAACAGTAAGTCTTTTCATGTTAATTTATATCCTTGTCTTTTCAGATTGTTTTTATCAAAACCGTTATATTCTCATAATAAGTATACCACATTTTTTTTACTAATCAATATTTTTTTATAAGTTTATTTTCATGCACACACATTTTTTGTATCTTACATATTATATAGTATTGATTTTATTGCTGAAAAGAGGCTTTGTATATGAAAAAGAAATTTTTGATTATAGGCGGCGATGAAAGAATTGTCTATCTTGCCGACATTTTAAAAAAAAACAATTTTGATATAAAAATTTTCGGAAATGATAAAATAGGCGCAAACCTTTGCACATGCGCTTCATATGATTTAAAATCGGCGGTAGAAGACTGTGATATAATAATCCTGCCGCTCCCTGTATCAAAAGACAAAAATCATATAAATGCTCCGTTTTTTTCCGAACGCATACCGATAGACGATTTTGCTTCAAGTCTAAAAAGCCGCCACACAGTTATTGGCGGCAGTCTGCCCGATACTTTTAAAAATATTCTTGAAGCCAAAAACATAAAATACTTCGACTATTTTAAAAACGAAACCCTCACTATGAAAAATGCTCTTATTACGGCCGAGGGCGCCGTGATGCTTGCAATTAAAAACACCGATATTTCACTTTTAAAAAGCAAATGCATGGTGCTGGGTTACGGCAGAATAGCAAAATTTCTAGTGCGTATGTTAAAAGGTTTCGGCGCCGACTGCACAGTATGCGCAAGAAAAGAAAGCGCACTCGCCGAAGCAGAAGCTATAGGCTGCGCGGCATATCCGTTAGATAAGATGAGTTTTCATCTAAACAGCTGCGATATTATATTTAACACAATTCCCAAAATTGTGCTCACAACTTCTGAGCTTTTGTGTATAAAAGACGACGCAATCATAATTGATCTTGCTTCAAAACCCGGCGGAGTTGATTTAACCGCTGCCAAAACGCTTGATATAAATCTTATAAGCGCACTGTCACTGCCCGGTAAAATTGCTCCGAAAAGCGCGGGCGAAATTATCTTTAAAGCAATATGTTCAATATTAAATCAAATGGGGGAGGATATATATGACGCTTGAAAACAAAACCATTGGTTTTGCTCTGACAGGTTCATTTTGCAGTTTTGAGCGCGCGCTCTTTCAAATGGAGATGCTAAAAAAACTAAACTGCACAATAATCCCTATCATGAGTAAAACCGCATATTCTTTAGATACACGATTCGGTTCGGCTCTGTCATTTCATAAAAAAATAGAAGACATATCCCAAAATAAAATCATACACACCATCGAAGCTGCCGAACCTATCGGCCCGAAAAAACTTTTGGATCTTTTAATCATTTGCCCCTGCACGGGAAACACCATGGCAAAACTTGCAAACGGAATAACCGACACCTGCGTCACAATGGCTGCAAAAGCGCATCTTCGCAGCAACCGTCCCGTTCTTATTGCTCCTTCAACAAATGACGGTCTCGGTGCAAGCGGAAAAAACATAACATCGCTTTTAAACACTAAAAACATATTTTTCGTGCCGTTTTACCAAGATGATTTTGAAAAGAAACCAAAGTCCCTTGTCTGCGACTTTTCTTTAATATCTCCATGCGCCGAGGCAGCTCTTGACTTTAAACAAATTCAGCCCGTTATCGGCAAATCTTAAACTTTATTATTCAACTAAAAAGAGGCTGTTTAAAAAGTCAATTGATTTTTAAACAGCCCCTGTCCTTTTATATATTTTCATTTATGCAATAGCTTCCGCCTTCTATTTTAAGCTCGCTGCCGTTAATAAGCATCTTTGCAATTTTCGCTCTTGCACTTTTATAAATTCTCTGTACGGTTGTTCTTGAAATAACCATCTGCTCAGCACATTGATCCTGCGTCATTCCCTCGCCGTCAATAAGTCTGAAAGCTTCGTATTCTTCAACATTCATAATAATTTTACCCTTGTTTGTGCCATAGCTGTCTGCCGCCATAAAATGAGTATGCTCGGGCATTTTCCCAACGGTTCTGTTTTTTGCAGGTCTTGACATTTTTGTTTCCCCCTTATCTCAACTGCAAAATAATATGTATTTTTGCATAAAAAAAGGACATACCCCATGGGATATGTCCCATTTTTAACCTACGCCATCTTGTTTAACATACAAGCCAATTTTGACTTTCTTCTGGCTGCTGTGTTCTTCTTTAAAATTCCTTTTGCAGCAGCCTGGTCAATCTTCTTTGTTACAAAAGAAAAAGATTTTGCAGCTTCTTCTTTGTTACCTTCAGCAACACAAGCTTCAAACTTTTTGATGTACGTTTTAAGAGCTGATTTAATCATTTGGTTTCTGAGAGTTTTCGTCTGAGCAACCAACACTCTTTTTTTAGCTGATTTAATATTTGGCATATCAATTCACCTCCGATGTAAAATTCACAAAACTGCCTTGCGAAAAGTTGTAAAACACAATTCTATTAAAAACAAATCACATATGTTTCCGCAAGATCAAGCTACGCAAACTGCGCACGCGGCAAAACCATTTTAAAAGAAAGCAGCCGTATTTTCTTTTTATGTTTTGCCAAAAATATTTGTGATAAGCTTAAAAACAAATCACTCAAAGAAATAAAAATATTTCTGAGACACAATTGTTATTATAGCACACTGTTTTGAAAATAGCAATAGTTTTTTTAATTTTTTTATCGTTTTAAGAAGTTTTCTATGTTTTTTAAGCACTGTTCTTTCATATTGCCTTCAAGATTAACAATATTTTCATTTCTTCTAAACCATGTAAGCTGACGTTTTGCATAATGCCTTGTGTTTTGCTTTATTTTATCGCACGCCTGCTGCAAGGTGGACTTTTTTTCAATATATTCTATAATTTCTTTATATCCTATAGCCTGCATGGAGTTTAAATTTTTGTTATATCCTCTTTCCAGCAACGAACGCACTTCATCTTCAAGACCTTTTTCAAGCATTATGTCAACTCTTTTGTTAATTCTTTCATAGAGAACATCTCTTTGAAAAGAAGGCATCATAACAAGCGTATCAAACGAAGGCTTTTTAACTTTTGAAAGAGCGTTTTGCTCGCTTATGGTTTTTCCTGTCTGATAATATACCTCCAACGCGCGTATAACTCTTTTTTTATTATTTATATGAATTTTTTCGCATGCTTTTTTATCAATTCTTTCAAGCTCGCTGTAAAGCGGCTCAATTCCTTCATTTTCAAGCCTTTCTTCAAGCTGTGCCCGGATTTCTTTGTCCTCTGGTTCTTCGGAAAGCTGTATATTATATATCAGATGGTCAATATAAAGCCCGGTTCCTCCCGCAACAATAACGTTTTCTCCGTTTTCAAAACAGTTATCTATTATTTTTCTCGCCTGATTTGTATAATCATACACGCTAAACTGCTCATTCGGAAAAACAACATTTATCATGTAGTGACAAATTCCGCCCATTTCCTCTTTCGTGGGCTTTGCTGTGCCGATATCCATATACTTATATATCTGCATACTGTCGGCAGACACAATCTTTGCTCCGAAATGCTGCGCCGCACACACGCTAAGCTCCGTTTTTCCGCTTGCCGTCGGTCCGGCAATAACTATAAGCTTATTTTTCTTTTTTTCCACATATATCACCTAAACTATACGCTTAAATTGTTTTTCTATTTCCTTTTTGCTAAACGACACAATAATCGGCCGTCCGTGCGGACAGGTGTTAATGTTTTTCATTTTAAACACGTCCTCTGTCAAACGTATCATTTCAGATTCGTCAAGTGCATGATTTGCCTTTATTGCCGCCTTACAAGCAACCGTGTAGAGTGCGCGTTCGTAATCCTTTGTTATAAGCTGCATTTTATTATCCATTGCTTCGCCCAAAATCTCAATAAAAGCACCTGTATAGTCCGCTTCGCAAAGTTCATACGGCACAGCATTTAACACAACTTTTTTAAATTCCATATCCTCATATTCAAACCCGATTTTTTTAAGCTCTTCTGTATGTGACAGCGCATATTCATACTCCGCCGCCGTAAGATTTACGGGTGCGGCACATATAAGACTCTGGCTTATAACGCCGTTTTTTTCAATATCTTTTTTTATCTGCTCGTACTTTATGCGTTCATGAGCCGCATGCTGGTCAATTAAAAGCATCTGCTGATCTTTTTGCACAATAATATATGTATCAAACACACAGCCGCATATCTTAAAATCATCAACTGTATCATTTGCCGCATTATCGTTTTTTTCTTCTTTAACCTCATTTGTGCAAGTCAAATCCTCTTTTATATCTTCGCTATCTTCTTGCAATGTTTCTTCTTTAATTATATTTTGAGGCTTTAAAATTTCTTCTTTTAAAAACTCACTTGTTTTTTGTTCTTTATCACGCTCCGTAATCACAGGCTCGCCCTGGCAAAGCATATCCGATTTAAAAGTAACGTTTAAATCCTTTTTTTCCGCAGCGGTATTTCTTATCTGCGCCGCCGGACGGAGAACCTTGTCAATATATATCTCCGTTTGCTTTTGCACATCTTTGGCATCTGCCTTTTCGCTTTTATATGAAACGGTTTTCGGCTCGCCAAAATCTATCCTGGCGTTTTCATATTTCACATTTTCCTTTTTATCTTCGAATGCATAAGCGTTTTTAGCAGCTGCTTTTTTCTCAAACTCACCCTCTGCAATAATCGGTTTTTCATACAGCGCATTTTTAACCGCCCAGTAAACCGTTTCAAACACTTGCTTCTCATCGGAAAACTTCACTTCTGTCTTATGCGGATGCACATTCACGTCCACCGCCTCAAAATTAACCGAAAGATTTAAAACCGCAAACGGAAATTTGCCTATCATTATCTGATTTTTATAAGCCTCCTCAAGCGCCTTTGTCATAACGGCGCTTTTTATGCTGCGCCCGTTAACAAAAAAGCTCTGGTATGCCCTGTTCGGTCTTGATATATTGGCTTTTCCTATATATCCGTTAACCGACATAAACTCTCCTGTATAATTAACCTCTATCAATGATTTTGCATAATCTTTGCCGTAAACCGAATATATTGCGTCCACTCCGCTCCCCGTCCCCGGCGAAAAGAGCGTTTGTTTTCCGTTGTTTATAAATTTTATGCTTATATCCGGATTGGACAAAATAAATTTTTCCGCAACCGCTGCCGCATACCCTGCCTCTGTTGCGTCTTTTTTTAAAAACTTCATGCGTGCCGGAGTGTTAAAGAAAAGCTTTTTCACTTCAATTGTTGTGCCCTCCGGCGCACCGACATTTAAAACGTCCTCCATGCAGCCGCCGTTTACGATAACCTTGGTTGCAAATTTTGCCGTTTTTGTTTTGGAAACAAGCAAAACATTGGAAACCGCCGCAATCGAGCAAAGCGCCTCTCCGCGAAATCCGAGCGTGCCTATTTTATACAAATCACGTGCATCTTTTATTTTGCTTGTCGCATGTCTTAAAAATGCCACTCCAACGTCATCCGGTTCAATACCGCAGCCGTCATCGGTAACTCTTATATATGAAATTCCGCCGTTTTTTATCTCTATCGTTATATTTTTTGCCCCGGCGTCAATCGAATTTTCAACAAGCTCCTTTATAACCGATGCGGGCCTTTCAACAACCTCGCCCGCCGCAATTAAATTATACACGCTTTCTTCAAGCACATTTATAATTCCCATATGTTTCACCTCGCCTTCTTATTTTCTAAATCTTTTTTGCTTTGTCTGAAAGCTCGTAGAGTTTGTTTAACGCCTCTATCGGCGTATATGTTGTAACATCTAACGCTGCAAGCTCTGAAATTATTTCGCTTTGGGCAAAGCTGTCAAAAGAAACATTTTCCTCTTTTATCTCTTTTTTTGCTTCACCGCTCACAGCATGGCTTTCATCCTTTTCATTTTCCAAACCGTTTAATATTTCTCTTGCTCGCAGCAAAACTTTTTTCGGAACTCCCGCAAGCGCAGCCACTTCGATTCCGTAGCTTCCGTCGGCACAGCCTCTTATTATTTTTCTTAAAAACGTTATGCTTTCTCCTCTTTTTTTCACGGCAACGCAATAATTTTTAACTCCGTCTGTCGTCTGCTCCATTTGCGTCATTTCCCGGTAGTGCGTCGCAAAAAGAGTTTTTGCACCTATTTTCTTTTTATCTGCAACATATTCTGCCACAGCCCATGCAATGGAAAGTCCGTCAAACGTGCTCGTTCCTCTGCCGACCTCGTCAAAAATAACAAGGCTGTCTTTCGTGGCAGTTTTTAATATGTGCGAAACCTCTGTCATTTCAACCATAAATGTGCTCTGTCCGGCAGCCAAATCATCTGCCGCACCGACTCGGGTAAATATGTTGTCCACCACACAAAGCCTTGCGCTCGCAGCCGGCACAAAACTTCCCGCCTGTGCCATAATACAAATCAGCGCCACCTGACGCATATACGTAGATTTTCCCGCCATATTGGGCCCGGTTATAAGCATCATTCGGTTGTCATTTATGTCAAGTTTTGTGTCATTTGGAACAAACATTTCACCTTTCAGCATTTTTTCAACAACAGGGTGTCTTCCGTCTTTAATTTCTATTTCGCCGCCTTTTATCATCTGCGGCATACAGTATCCCTGATTTTGCGCAACCTCCGCAAAGGAACACAAAACATCAAGCACCGCCAAAGCGTCTGCCGCAGCTTTTAATCTGTCAACTTCTTTATAAAGTTTTTGCCTTATTTGCTCAAATAAATATAATTCAAGCCGAAGCAGTTTATCCTGTGCGCCCGTTATAATATTTTCTATTCTTTTAAGCTCGTCTGTTATGTATCTTTCGCCGTTAACAAGCGTCTGCTTGCGCACATATGAATCGGGCACGAGCGCGCTCTGACCTTTGCTTACTTCTATATAATACCCAAACACCTTGTTATAGCCCACTCTGAGCGTTTTAATTCCCGTTTTTTCTCTTTCGCTTGTCTGAATATCTTCAAGCCATTTTGCGCTGTCATCCCTTGCGGAGCGGTATTCGTCCGCCTCTGCGTTAAATCCCTTTTTTATAAAGCCTCCGTCTCTTGTGAATGCCGGAGCTTCATCGCATATTGCGCTGTCAAGCAATTCATAAATATCGGTTAAGGGATCAATTTGTGCATCTTCCTTTTTTATAAGAAAACTCTGAAAACGAGAAAGCTTTTCTTTAATTTCGGGCAACCTTAAAACAGACTCCTTTAATGACAAAAGATCCCGCGGTGTAACGGTTTTAAGCATTATTCTGGTTATAATTCTCTTTAAATCGTAAACTCCGTCTAATAAATCCGAAATTTCCTCTCTTGCAATCATATTTTGTGCAAATTCTCCGACGCTTTCGTGCCGGTTATGAATTTCAACTATATTTATAAGCGGTTTTTCAAGCCATCTTCTTAAAAGCCTTCCGCCCATAGCCGTTTTTGTTTTGTCCAGTACCCATAAAAGCGAGCCTCTTTTTTCCTTGTCGCGCATCGTCGACACAATTTCCAAATTGCGTCTTGTTGCAAAATCAAGTCCAACGCTTTTTTCTATATCGTAAATTCGCAAGTCACACAGCTTAATCTCTATACTTGTGCGTATTTCTTTAAGATAAAGCAAAACCGCTCCGACGCACACCGTCAGTGCACGGTTGTCTGTAAGTTTTTGTTTTTGTTCGTCCGTAAGCTCAAAATGCGAAAAAGCAAAGTGCGCACATGTTTCATACACAAAACATTCGTCAATCACATTTCCAAACGATATGTCAAACCTTGCCGCCACAGCATTTTGATAAAGCTTTTTTGCATACGGACTGAAAATCACCTCATTCGGCGCAAAGCAGGCAAACTCGTTTAAAACCTCCTCTGCCGCGTCCTCCTTATCAATAACCGTTGCCAAAAATTCTCCTGTCGACACATCCACAAACGCAATTGCCGTTTGCTCGCCGTCTGCAAAAACGCATGCCAAAAAATTATTTTTCTTTCTTTCAAGCACGTTTTCGTCCATCAGCGTACCCGGCGTAACAACTCTTACCACATCGCGCCGCACAATGTCTTTTGCAAGTGCGGGATCTTCCATCTGCTCGCAGATTGCAACTTTATATCCCTTCTGCACCAGCCTTGAAATATAACTTTCCGCACTGTGAAACGGCACGCCGCACATAGGCGCTCTTTCTCCGCCGCCCGAGGCTCTGCCCGTGAGCGTCAGTTCAAGCTCCTTTGACGCTGTAAGCGCGTCATCGTTAAACATCTCGTAAAAGTCGCCCAAACGAAACATTAGTATACTGTCTTTATATTTTTCTTTTATCTGCTCATACTGAGCCATCATTGGTGTCTGAGCCGCCATGTAAATATTCTCCCCGTTTTAAAATTAATGACAACCTCCGCAGGTTGAACAGCTTCCGCTGCACCCTCCGGACTTTTCGCCGTTTGCGTAAAAATCAATCACATTTTTAACCTTATTGTATAAATTGTCAAACTTCTCTTTTGCGTCAATATAATTTTTAATAATTTCATATTGCATAAGCTTGTCAAATTCATCTGCAAGCTGCATTCTGATTTGATTTAACTGTTCGTCTGTCAAATCCTTGCCCTGCATTTTCTGCATAAGCTGAAGCCTTACAAGATTATATTCACCTATGAGTCTTTGCGCCTCATCATCATTATTTTGTATCTTTGTTGCCTCGTCAAGCTGTTTAAATTCCTCGCTCTGTTCAAGCGCAATGCCGATTTCTTTTGCCGCATCTAAAATATCCATTTACAAAATCTCCTTTTATTCAACTGCTTCGCCGCGTAAAAACCATGTTTTCACACTTGTTATCTTAACATCAACCATTTTTCCTATAACGCTTTTGTCTGCCTCAAAATGCACAATTTTTCCTCCGTTAGTCCGTCCGGAAATCATTTTTTCATCTGTTTTGCTTTCGCTCTCTGCTAACACCTGCTGCACGCTGCCTATATATCCCTTATTAATCTCAAGCGAAATTTCATTTTGCACTTCAAGCATTTTTTCAAAATTCTTGTGTATCTGCTCGTCCGAAAGCGCCATTTCCATTTTCGCCGCCAGAGTTCCCGTCCTTTTCGAATAAATAAAAGAATAAATCGAATCATATCGAACCTTTTTAATAAGCTCTATCGTATCGTTAAAGTCCTCATTAGTCTCTGTCGGAAAACCCACTATAATGTCTGTCGTAACGCAAATATCCGGCACAATCTCTCTCATCTTTTCAAGCTTTTTGATATAATCTTTTGCCGTATATTTTCTGTTCATATCCTTTAGCACTTTGTCGCTGCCTGCCTGCACCGGAAGATGAAGCTGTTTTGTAACTTTTTTGTTGTCGCGTATTGTATACATAAGCTTTTCGTTAAAATCCTTCGGATGCGATGTCATAAATCTTATTCGCCCAATTCCGTCAATCTCGCTCACCTTGTTTAAAAGGTCTGAAAAATCAATTTCTTCGTCCAAATCCTTGCCGTAGGAATTAACGTTTTGCCCCAAAAGCATAATCTCTTTATACCCTTGCTTTGAAACCTCGCGCACTTCTTTTAAAATATCTTCACTTTTTCGGCTTCTCTCTCTTCCTCTTACATAGGGCACTATGCAGTATGAGCAAAAATTATTGCATCCATACATAACAGAAATATAAGCCGTCACGCCGCTTTCTCTCAAAATCGGCATATCCTCGGCAATCTGTCCGTCAATATCCTCTATTTTAATGCTTCTTTTATGCTTTGATAAAATATCATATAAAAGCGACGGCAACTCATAAAGCGTATGCGTTCCGAAAATCAAATCAACATGATCGTATTTTTTCTTTATTTTATCGGCAACCTGTTTTTGCTGCATCATACAGCCGCACACGCCTATAATTAAATCTCTCTTTTTTCGTTTCAGATTTTTAAGCGCTCCCAAATTTCCAAACACTTTTTGCTCTGCATGATCTCTTACTGCGCATGTATTATAAATTATAAGGTCTGCTTCATCCTGATTTTCCGTTATTTCATATCCGCATTCTTTAAGCATGCCCCGTATGCGCTCCGAATCGTTTTCATTTTGCTGGCATCCGTATGTTATAACTGCAGCCTTTTTCGTATTTCCCTGCGCGTCTATATAGCTTTTAATTTTTCTTTCATACTCTTTTTGCCTGTCCATTTCCTCAGATGATATATATTTTTCTTTTGATATATATTTTTCTTTCTTTTCGCTCATACTTTTCTAATTCTCCCGAATTACTTATTTTATAATCAAACATTCCATTTAATTATAACAAATTCCGCAAAAAATATCAAGTTTTAAATTTTTTTATTTACAACTTATAAAAATTTTTTTAAAGTCCTAATATGCAGTTTTAGCCAAATATATTTATATAACATTGATTTTTACAATTAATTATGTTAAAATATATATAATTTAACCCACAAAAGGAGCATGATTATGTTTAACAAAAAAATGAAAGCCATCACATTTAGCTATGACGACGGCGTAACACAGGACAAAAGACTGATTGAAATTTTTGATAAATACGATTTAAAGGCAACCTTTAATCTCAATTCCGAACTGTTAGGAAAAGGCGGAAGCCTTATAAGAGATAACAAACTCGTCAGCCACATAAAAAATAAGCTCGGCGAAATAAAAGAAATATACAAAAACCATGAGGTTGCCGCGCATACTTTAACACACCCCATGCTTCCCACACTTCCTGACGAAGAGATAATACGCCAGGTTGCCGAGGATGTAAAAAACTTAGAAAACCTCACAGACAGGCAGGTTGTCGGAATGGCATATCCGGGCGGCGGAGAAAATTATAACGGGCACGTTGCTCAGGTTATAAAAGAAAACACCAAAATCAAATATGCAAGAACAATTGTCTCTTCGCATAATTTTGAACCGCAAAGCGACTTGCTTGTGTTTAAGCCAACGGTATACCACCACAGAGAGTGGGACGAAATGATAAAACTTGCAAAAGAGTTTTTGCAATCAAAACCCACAACCCCTAAAATATTTTATATTTGGGGACATGCATACGAATTTGACATTTATGACAACTGGGATAAGTTTGATGAATTCTGCTCAATGATAAGCCATAAAGACGATATCTTTTACGGAACAAACTCTCAGGTATTGCTTTAAACAATCAAAAAGGTGCGGCAATTATTTTTGCCACACCTTTTAAATTTTATAAAACTTACATACCCTTAAGGCTTTGTTTTAATCTTTCAAGTCCGTCTGCAAGAAGCTTTTTCGGACATGCAACGTTGAGGCGAAGGAAATTTTCGCTGTCGCCGCCGTAGGGCGCGCCCGCCGACAGATACAGCCCGGACTTTTCTCTGATATACTGCGCAAGGTTTTCTTTATCCTTTTTCAAAGCGCTGCAATCAATCCACAAAAGATATGTTGCCTCAGAATCGCAAACATTAAGCCGCGGCAGATTTTCTTTAATAAACAAAACAGCCGTCCTTTTGTTTTCATCTATATACTCTAAAAGCTCATCTAACCACTCTTCCCCGTAAGTATACGCCGCAACCGCCGCTCCGACCGCAAAGGTGTTCGGCTCGGCAACTTCATCTGTGTTAAGCGCGCGGTTTACTTTGTTTTTCAAAAACTCGTTTGCCGCAAACACTGCCGCTGTCTGCAAGCCTGCAATGTTAAACGTTTTCGTCGGCGCAATACAGGTTATGCTGTTTAAACGGCACTTTTCGGAAACCGACGCAAACGGGATATAACTTTTTCCCGGTTTTGTTATATCGCAGTGAATTTCATCGCTGATAACAATAACATTATATTTAAAGCAAAGCTCTCCGATTTTTTCAAGCGTTTGTTTGTCCCATATTTTTCCCGCAGGGTTTTGAGGATTGCAAAGAATCATCATTGTTGTCTGCGGATTTGACAGCTTTTCTTCAAGATCTGCAAAATCAATGTCATAATTTTTGCCGTTGTAAACAAGCGGACACTGCAAAGCGTTTCTTCCGTTGTTTAAAATGCAGTTAAAAAATATGTTGTATACCGGGGTTAAAATAAGAACGTTTTCTGCCGGCGTTGTAAGCTTTCGCACTATGCTCGAAATTGCGGGAACAACTCCTGTGCAAAATATGAGCCACTGTTTTTTTATCTCAAAATTATGCCTCTTTTTCCACCAGCCGATATAAGCTTCATACCACTCGTCCGGCACAATGTTATAGCCAAACACCTTGTGCTGCGCGCGTTTTATTATTTCCCCGCTTATCTGCGGAGCGGTTTCAAAGTCCATATCCGCAACCCACATCGGCAGTTCGTTTTCTTTTATATCCCACTTAAGCGAGTTTGTATGTCTTCTGTCTGTAATTTTATCAAAATCATATTTCATCTTTATAACCGCCTTTTCACAGCTTAATTTCCCTGTACGATAATTTTTGTTTTGCTCTCGTCCACTTTGTCGCGTTCAATAATAAGCTTGTCGATTTCTTTTGCTTTTATAACTCCCCCGGACGGATTTAAAACGCTGTCTACCGCCGAACAAATGTCGGCATCGACCGTCGAATATTCAAACGCAAGCGTCGTGTTTATAAGCTTGCAGTTTTTCATAACAAGATTATCTATGTAGCACATTCCCTGCAAGCTTTCAACCGTACAGTTTACCAGGGTTAAATTTTTTGCGTTCCAGCCAAGATATTCTCCTGATATAAACGAATCATAAACAGTTACGTTTTCGCTGTTCCAGAATGCGTCTTTGGAAAGCATCTTCGCATTTTTTACCGTCACGTTCTTTGCACCGTCAAAAGAGTAGTTCCCGACAAGCTCAAATGTGTCAAACTCCATCTCTGAGCTGTTCATTGCAAAATAGTCGCCCTTCGCGCGCACATTTTTTGCGCGCACATTTTTGCAACTCCACAGAGTTTCCGCCGCATTTACAAAAGACACGTTTTCCAGACTCACACCGTCGCAGCGTCTGAAATTTTTAGGCGCTTCAATAAGAGTGTCTGTAACGGTTATGTTATTTGTATACCATATTCCGGCGCGCGCCATTTCAAAAAGCGTGCAGTCTTTTAATTTTATGTTATTGCTGTACCAAAGAGGGTACTTCCATTTAAACATACTGCCGTAAAGTTCTATGTCTTTGCTTTCCTTAAGCGGCGATTCGCCGTTTTCAAAAACCGTGTCGTGTATTTTTAAATTTTTGCCCATAAAAAGAGCTCTCTCGCCCGTTAAAATCTTTTGTGTAAGTGTATCCATTTTTTAAAACCTCCCTTTGCCCACACTTATTATCACTGTGTCAAATTATATTATATCCCACAATTTTTATCCGGTCAAGCTGTTTTATATGAAAAAAAATGTTGAAAACAGTAAACATGCATGTTAAAATATATTTATATCAAATATCACTCATTTTTCCCGAAAGGCGATGAATTTTTATGACGCTTCAGCAACTTTTCTATGCTATCACAATATCAAAATACGGTTCTTTAAACAAAGCCGCGGAGGCGCTTTTTATTTCTCAGCCAACTTTAACAACTTCTTTAAAAGAGCTTGAGCGCGAAATCGGCATAACAATTTTTAACCGCAGCGGCAAGGGCAGCCCGGTTACACCCGAGGGCGAAGAATTTTTGATATATGCCCGCCAGGTTTACCAGCAATATGAGCTTTTAAACGAAAAATATTTAAATCCTAAAAATATAAAGCGAAAATTTTCCGTTTCCTCTCAGCACTACTCCTTTGCAGTTAAAGCATTTGTTGAAACCGTTAAACAGTTTGACATGCAAAAATATGAATTTGCAATGTGCGAGGAAAAAACCCAGGACGTTATAAAAGACGTTGCCGATTTAAAAAGCGAAATCGGGCTTTTGTATTTAAACGATTTTAATCAAAAAATAATCGGCAAAATGCTAAGAGATAACGATCTTGAATTTTTTAAGCTTATAGAATGCAGCGCATATGTTTATCTTTGGAAAAACCATCCGCTCGCAAAAAACAAATCAATAAGCTTAAAAGACCTTGCAGACTATCCCTGCCTTTCTTTTCAGCAAGGCGAAAACGGCTCTTTTTACTTTGCCGAAGAAATTTTAAGCACAAACGAATATCCGAAAGTAATCAAAGCCACCGACCGCTCCACTATGCTTAATTTAATGGTCGGCTTAAACGGCTACACGCTCTGCTCGGGAATTATATGCGAAGAATTAAACGGCAGCGACTTTACCGCCGTTTGCTATAAATCCGACAGCGATAATCCAAACCAGACAATGCAGATCGGCTACATTTTAAAAAAAGGCGTGCCGCTAAGCGACATCGGCAAAATTTATATAGAGGAGTTAACAAGGTATTTATCATTACAAAAGAAGTAAAAACTGTTTTTAACGAAGCGCGGCAAATTAATTTGCTGCGCTTTTTCAGTATTAAAAAGCCAAATATAATAAACCTGTCAACAGGTTATAGATTTTATTTATAACTATACATAATATTTATGTATTGGACAACGGGAAAAATGCGTGCTATAATAAACCTATCAAACAGATAGGTAATATATTTTTTCAGGAGGTAATCACTATGTCAGAAAAAAAATACAGATTTGAAACACTTCAGGTACAGGCAGGTCAGGAAAATCCCGATCCGGCAACAGACGCAAGAGCAGTTCCGATTTACGCTTCAACATCGTTTGTGTTCCATAATTCGCAGCACGCGGCAGACCGTTTCGGTTTAAGAGATGCCGGCAATATTTACGGCAGACTCACAAACCCAACCCAGGATATTTTTGAAAAAAGAATTGCCGCACTGGAGGGCGGCGCCGCAGCTTTAGCGGTTTCCTCGGGCGCAGCTGCAATCAATTACACAATTGAGGCACTTGCAAAATCCGGCGAGCATATAGTTGCATCAAAAACAATTTACGGCGGAACATATAACCTTTTTGCACACACTCTCCCCCTCACTTCAAATATAACAACAACATTTGTCGATCCTGAGGAGGACGGCGCATTTGAAAAAGCCATACAGCCAAACACAAAGGCGCTCTATATAGAAACTCTCGGCAATCCGAATTCAAACATCATCGATATTGAAGAAGTTGCAAAAATCGCGCATAAACATAATATACCGCTCGTTGTTGACTCAACTTTTGCAACACCGTATCTCGTTCGTCCTATCGAATACGGCGCAGACATTGTTGTTCACAGCGCAACAAAATTCATCGGCGGTCACGGCAGCGCAATCGGCGGCGTTATTATAGACGGCGGAACCTTTGACTGGGAAAAATCCGAAAAATATCCCTGGATTTCTCAGCCCAACCCGTCGTATCACGGCATAAGCTTTGCAGCCGCAGCGGGAAAAGCCGCTTTTGCAACATATATAAGAGCAATTCTTCTCCGCGACACAGGCTCAACAATTTCGCCTTTTCATGCATTTATCTTTTTGCAGGGGCTTGAAACATTATCGCTCCGCGTTGAGCGTCATGTGTCAAACGCGCTCAAAATAGTTGAATATTTAAACAATCATCCCCTCGTTGAAGCGGTTCACCATCCGTCGCTTGAAAGCGAACCGAGCCACAAGTATTATAAAAAATATTTCCCGAACGGCGGCGGCTCGATATTCACCTTTGAAATCAAAGGCGACGATAAAACGGCGCAGAAGTTTATAGATAACCTTAAGATTTTCTCACTTTTGGCAAACGTTGCAGACGTTAAATCGCTCGTTATTCACCCCGCGTCCACAACTCATTCGCAGTTAAACGAAGAAGAGCTTGCCGAGCAAGGCATAAAACCGAACACCATAAGACTCTCTGTCGGCACTGAAAACATTTATGATTTAATCGATGCATTAGATGATGCATTCAATGCAGTAAAATAAATATTAAAAGCATATAAAAAATTTAAACGGCGTGTGAAAGCATAAAATTCATACTTTCACACGCCGTTTTCTATCATTTCGGATATTTCACACACGATATCCGAAAATTTGCGCCGATGGCAGTCAACTGTGATATCGGCATATTTTTCATAAAGCGGTGTTCTGATTTTATAAATATCGGCAATCGTTTCCCCTTCTTTAAAAGCAATTCCTCTCGTTTTGCTGTTTTTAATTCTTTTGACTATTGTGTGGCAGTCGACCTTAAGATATATAACAACGGCGTTTTTCTTTAAATGCATCATCGCCTTTTCGCTTAAAACTGCGCTGCCACCGGTTGCGATAACAATGTTTTCACCTTCAAGCGCCAAAAGATATTTTTCTTCTTTTTTTAAAAAGCTCTCCACTCCCTCCGAATTAATAATGTCCTGAAGCTTTCTTTTTTCAAACTGCTGAATTATTAAATCGGTATCGCAAAAACCCATGCTGCAATTTTTCGCCAAAACAACTCCCAAAGTTGATTTTCCGCTGCCGGGCATACCTATAAGAACTATATTTTTCACCTTTTCACATCTTTTCTGATTTTTATTATTGCTTTAACTGCCGGTAAAATGCAAATAGTCTGCAAAAAATGCAATACATTTAACTGCAGACTATTTATATTTTCTTACTTTTTAGTTAAGCGTAGCAAGACTTTCTTCAACTTTTTTAAGCATTTCGGCATATTTTTCGCCCTTTGCTCTTTCTTCGTCAACAACGTTTTTAGGCGCTTTGTTTACAAAGCCGGGGTTGTTTAACTTTCCTTCAACGCGCTTTATCTCCGAAATAAGAGTTTGCTTTTCCTTTGTCAGACGCTCAAGCTCTTTTTGTTTGTCAACCAAATCGTTAAGCGGCAGATAAATGGTTGCTCCCTCAACTACTATCGAAACGCAGCCTTCCGAATCGAATGTTTTTGAAATAACCAAAACTTCGCTCGCGCCGGCAAGTTTTTCAAAAAACGCGCTGCCGTTTTTAAACACTTCTTCCGCTTCGGTGTTTATAATAACCTTTGCCTTTTTGGACATCGGAACGTTCATTTCGGCTCTTGTGTTTCTTATTGCCTTTATTGCGCCCATTATGAGGCTCATATCGTGTTCGGCATTTTCAAAATTTAGATCCTCGCTGTATGCGGGCCAGTCGCTTATCATGATGCTTTCGCCCTCATGCGGCAAATGCTGCCAGATTTCCTCTGTTATAAAAGGCATAAACGGATGCAAAAGCTTCATTGTCTGCGACAGAACATATGTTAAAACATACTGCGCAGTAAGTGCGCTTTCGCTGCCCTTGTTAAACAAACGCGGTTTAACAAGCTCAATATACCAGTCGCAAAAATCGTCCCAAACAAAATCATAAAGCTTTGAAAGAGCAACGCCCAAATCAAAATTATCCAGATTTTCGCTGACTTCTTTTGCAAGACGGTTAAATTTGCTTATAATCCACTTGTCCTCCGTTGCAAGCTTACCGCTGTCGGGCAAACGGTTTTCATCTATTTCAAGATTCATCAAAACAAAACGCGATGCGTTCCAGATTTTATTTGCAAAGTTGCGGCTTGCCTGAACCTTTTCATCGGAAAAACGCATATCGTTGCCGGGTGCGTTTCCTGTTGCAAGCGTAAAGCGCAAAGCATCTGCACCGTATTTTTCGATAACTTCAAGCGGATCAATGCCGTTGCCCAAAGACTTAGACATTTTTCTGCCCTGTGCGTCACGAACAAGGCCATGAATAAATATATGCTTAAACGGTGCTTTTCCCATATGCTCCATAGATGAGAAAATCATTCGTGCAACCCAGAAAAATATTATATCATATCCCGTTACAAGCACGGACGTCGGGAAGAATTTTTCCAAATCCTTTGTTTTTTCGGGCCAGCCGAGAGTTGAAAACGGCCAGAGCGCCGAGCTGAACCATGTGTCTAAAACATCGGGATCCTGAACCATTTTTGCGCCGCATTCGGGGCAGGTGTCAACCGCAGTTTTGCTCACAACCGTCTTTTGACATTTGCTGCAATAATATGCGGGAATTCTGTGTCCCCACCAAAGCTGACGCGAAATGCACCAGTCATGAACGTTTTCCATCCAGTTTAAATATGTTTTTGTAAATCTGTCGGGAACAAAGTTTGCCTCGCCGTCTTTAACGGCTTTTATTGCTGCCTCGGCAAGCGGCTTCATTTTAACAAACCACTGCTTTGACGTTATCGGCTCAACAGTTGTCTTACATCTGTAGCACTGACCTACGTTATGCTCGTGCGGCTCAACCTTAACAAGATATCCGTCCTTTTCAAGATCGGCAATCATCTCTTTTCTGCATTCGTAACGATCCATGCCCTCATATTTTCCGGCATAACTGTTCATTGTTGCATCGTCATTTAAAACTTTTATCTGCTCAAGATTATGTCTTAAACCAACCTCAAAGTCGTTAGGATCGTGGGCCGGAGTGATTTTAACAGCGCCCGTTCCGAAATCTTTATCAACATATTCATCGCTGATAATCGGAATTTCTCTGCCTACAAGCGGCAAAATAAGCGTTTTTCCGACAAGGTCTTCATATCTTTCGTCTCCGGGATTAACAGCAACCGCAGTGTCGCCGAAAAGCGTTTCGGGACGCGTTGTTGCAATCGTGAGATAATCGTCGGTTCCTTTTATAAAATACTTAATGTGCCAGAAGTTTCCTGACTGCTGCGCATATTCAACCTCTGCGTCCGAAAGAGCTGTCAAACATCTCGGACACCAGTTTATAATTCTGTTGCCCTGATAGATAAGACCTTTGTTATATAAATTTATAAACACTTCCAAAACTGCGTCGCTGCAACCTTTGTCCATGGTGAAGCGTTCTCTGTCCCAATCGCATGAACAGCCTATTTTTTTAAGCTGGTTTATAATTCTGCTGCCGAACTTGTTTTTCCAGTCCCAAACGCGCTCCAAAAACTTTTCGCGTCCCAAATCATAACGAGTTAATCCTTCGTTTACGCGAAGCGACTCTTCAACTTTAATCTGCGTTGCAATACCGGCATGGTCTGTTCCCGGAATCCACAGCGCCTCATAGCCCGACATTCTTTTATAGCGGATTAAAATATCCTGCAATGTCTCGTCCAAAGCATGTCCCATATGAAGCTGCCCCGTTACGTTCGGCGGCGGTATAACAATTGTAAACGGCGGTTTTTTGCTGTTTACATCAGCATGAAAATACTTTTTGTCTGTCCAGAATTTGTAGAGCCTGTCTTCAAATTCCGACGGCTCATAATTTTTTGCAATGTTTTTTTGTTCGTTCACTTTTCTATTCCTCCTAAATAACAACAAATCAGAAATTAACAAAATCGGGAATTACTATTATAAGCGCACATATTGCGACGACCGTAAACATAAGTGCCTTAAATTTAAGCGCCTCGCTGTCCGTCGGCGTACGCCTCAAGACGACGGGCAACAGTTTTTTTACAAACATTGTGCAGACTCCGCACAGTAAAACCAAAACCAGACATATAATTTTTAAAGTCACAACCCCCACCGCCTTTCCAAACATTATTAATATTATTGTATTTTAAAAATGACTAAAAGTCAAGAGAAAAAATGATATTTAAGCACACTTATAAGTAAAAATCAGTAAAAAATAAAAACTATTTGTTAAAAAAGAAGAATTGTTTTGACTTTATGGGTAAAATCATATATAATGTAACATATAAGAAAATTAATTTTTAGGGAGTGTTATAAACTTGCTGTCATCATTATTAAACGGTGCGAGCCTTAGCGATTGGTTTGTGCAGATTTTATACAGAATACCGGCAGTGCTCATTGCAATATCTCTGCATGAGTATGCCCATGCGCTTATGGCGCACCTGCTCGGCGATAACACGGCGAAAATGTACGGAAGATTAACGCCGAACCCCGCGGCGCATTTTGATATTGTAGGTGCGCTTTGTATGCTGTTTGTCGGTTTCGGTTGGGCAAAGCCCGTTCCGTTTGATTACCGTAATTTAAAAAAGCCCAAGCGTGACACTGCGCTTATTGCCTTTGCGGGGCCTTTGATGAACTTTATCGTTGCCGCGGCCGCTCTTTTGCTGTATGCATTTTTATATGTTTTCTTTTCGCATATAGTAACTCTTTCAAACGCCAGACTGCTTGGCATAATTTTGCAGCTTATTATCCACATTTATTCGCTAAACTTAGGCTTAATGGTATTTAACCTTATTCCGATACCTCCGCTCGACGGCTCAAAGGTTTTGTTTTCCTTTCTTCCGGCGAGCAGCTATAAATTCATTTTAACCTATGAACGCTACGGATCGTTTATTCTTTTGGCGGCTTTGTTTTTAGGCGCTCTCGACGTTCCGCTAAACTTTTTGGTTAATTTAATTTCCTCGCCTTTGGAGGGCATCGCATATAAAATTATAGCGTTTTTAATGTAGGGTGAATTTATGGAGCAGCTTTCTTTTAAGCTTGATGTGTTTGAAGGACCGTTAGACCTTCTTTTGCATCTTATAAGCAAAAACAAAGTTAATATTTATGATATACCTATAAATGAAATCACAAATCAGTATCTTGAAGCAATCAACGAGATGAAAAAGCTTGATCTGGAGGTTTCAAGCGAGTTTATAGTTATGGCGGCGCAGCTTATATATATTAAATCAAAAATGCTGCTGCCCGCTCAAAATAACGATGAAGAAGAAGACCCGAGAGCAGACCTTGCAAGCCGCCTTATCGAATACAAACGCTACAAGGAAGCTTCAATGTATTTAAAAGAGCACGAATTTTCGTCGCGGTATATGTTTTTTAAAAAGCCGGACGATGTTGAGCCTAAGGTTGTTGAAGCGCCGATAACATTTGACCTTTCGGAGCTGACAAGCGCTTTTTACGATATTTTAGAACGCGCAAAAAGGCGCGAACCGCCCCCGAAACAGATTTTCGACGGCATTGTAAAAAGAAGCGTTGTGTCCGTAAAGGATAAAATATCAAACATTTTAGATTTGGTTTGCCGCAAAAAAAAGGTAAGCTTTAAAAAATATTTTTCGTCTATGGTTTACCGCGACGAAATGGTTGCTGCGTTTTTGGCGGTGCTTGAGCTTATAAAGGACGGCAGACTTTGCGTAGATTACACGAACGATAAAAACGATTTTGAAATAACTGCCGCAAATGAAAACGCGGCTTTAACCTACAGCGGAGAAGATGAATATGAATGATAAGCTTTGCGGAATTTTGGAAAGCGTGCTTTTTGCTGCCGGTGAGGCTGTAAAAACCGAAAAGCTTGCCGAAATTGCAAATGTCACGCAAGCGGAAGTGACAAAAAAGATGGAAGAAATCAAAAATTTTTACGACAGAGAAAAACGCGGTTTTGCCATTTTGGAAATTGACGACGGGTATCAGATTTGCAGCCGTCCCGAATATTACAGCTATGTTCAGGAAATTGCGGGAATCAGGCGCCGCCAAGGGCTTTCCCCCGCAGCGCTCGAAGCGCTCAGCATAATTGCGTATAATCAGCCGGTAACAAAGGGAACAATAGAGTATATAAGAGGTGTCAACAGCGACGGCGCGGTTTCCCGTCTTGTTGAAAGAGGTCTGATAGAAGAAAAAGGAAGGCTCGACGCCCCCGGCAAACCTATTTTGTATATTACAACACAGGAATTTTTAAGAAATTTCGGGCTTAAAACCCTAAACGATTTGCCGGAAATCAAAGAGAGTGCCGAAAAAGAAGAACCCGAACCGACAGTCGGTATAGATATTTAAAGACAGGAGGACTGCAAAATGATTTGGATTGCACCGGTGTTGGCCGTTATATTAATTATTTTGCTGTTTCCCGTTAAAATAAGCGCCGAATATGCCTATTCAAATTCGGCGGACAAGCATATATTTTTAGTCAAGCTTTTTTCTTTTACGGTTTTTAAATCCGATTCGGATGACGATAAACCTTCAAAAGAAGAAAGCGAAAAACAAAGTGAAGATGAAAAAGACGAAAAAAAGAGCGTTTCTTCTTCAGATGTAAAAAAATTTATACATTCTTGGCAAAAAGAAAAAGTCAAAGCAAAAAAGGACATTAAAAAAATTCTTAAAAACATAAAACGGCTTGCAAACCTTAAAAAAGCCGAATTTGAAATGCAGTTTGGCTTTTCAGACGCTGCTCAGACGGGAATTGTTTCGGGAATTTTATACGGTTTTGTATACGGTATATTTTCCGCACTTTACCGCACCTTTAATATAAACAAAAAAAACATGAAAATTAACTTAAAACCCGAATTTAACAAACCTTGTTTCGAGCTTTATACGGCTTTTGAGTTTAAATTAAGGCTTATTTTTGCGCTTTTAGCGTTTTTTTGGATAATAAAACTGTATTTTCTTTTGAAAAAAGAGGCAAACTAAATGCTGCATAACAGCATTTTGAAATTAATAAATAAAGGCGGTGTTATTATGGCTCATCCAATAGAGGGCATGATGCAAACAGCAATGCAGAGCATTAAAGAAATGGTAGACGTTGAAACAATTGTGGGAAATCCGGTAAACACTCCGGACGGCACTGTGATTATTCCTATTTCAAAGGTTTCGTTCGGTTTTGCGGCCGGCGGCAGCGAATTCGGAAAAAACGGCAGTGAAGATGCAATGTTCGGCGGCGGCAGCGGCGGCGGAGTTTCCATATCGCCTGTTGCATTTATGGTTGTTGGTCAAAATCAGATAAAGCTTTTGCCTGTTTCCGTGTCGGACTCTCCGGTAGAACGCATTTTAGACGCAGTTCCCGGCGTGATAGATAAAATAAACGGCAAACTAAATAAAAAGAAACCCGAAAAGGAAAACAAAAAAGAGGCAGACGTTGTTAAAGACGCATAATTAATCAAACGTTTACAAAAAATAAGCAGACTGTAAAATTGCAGTCTGTTTATTTTTGTTTTGAGATGTTTTTTTTGCTTTCTGCGTTGTCGTTTTCAATAAGCGAAAACACACAGCTGAAAAAAGCAATTGTCATCACAATTATTTTATTCAATTTTTCCGCTCCCTTTTTTACAAAAAAAATAACCGCATTAATATTATATACAAAAAATAATAAAATTATTACAAAAAGCCGGTTTACAAAGCTGCGTGCTTATGATAAAATAAAAAGCGCAAAGGCTTTACTGCTTTGCAGACTCATGCCGGACAGCTGCCCGCCATTTACCGGCTATTAAAAACGGAGGAAGAAAAATTGATAAAAGTGTTATTTGTGTGTTTGGGAAACATATGCCGTTCGCCAATGGCAGAATTTGTGTTTTCCGACATGTTAAAAAAAAGAGGTATTGAAAAGAACTTTTTCGTTTCATCCGCCGCCACAAGCGACGAAGCCGCCGGCTGCGCAGTACACCGCGGGACCACGCAAAAGCTTAAACAATACGGTATCTCAACTGCCGGAAAGTATGCGGTTCAGATGACAAAAAACGATTATGACAAATATGATTATATTATCGCTATGGAAAAACAAAACATTTGCGACATATTAAAAATAACGGGCGGCGACCCCGATAAAAAAGTGTATCGCCTGCTTGATTTCACAAGCGAAAAACGAGATATCGCAGACCCGTGGTACACAGGAAATTTTGACAAAACCTATGACGATATTGTTTCAGGCTGCAATGCTTTTTTAGATGCTGTTTTAAAAAACTCTTTATAAAAACACAGATGCATGAAATTTTAAAAAACGGCGCGGGCAAAATATTTTGTCGGAGCCGCTTTGTTTTATTTAAAAGTTTATTATTCCCAAATGTTCAAGAAGAATTTTAAGACCTATAACTATTAAAATAAATCCGCCGGCAAATTCGGCTTTTGATTTATATTTTATGCCGAAAACATTTCCGATTTTAACGCCGAAAGCAGAGGTTAAAAACGTGAACATTCCTATAAACGAAATTGCCGCAACTATGTTTACATCGGGCAAAAGCGCAAACGTTATGCCAACTGCCAAAGCATCTATACTCGTTGCAATTGCCAAAAGGAGCATTGTTTTAAAATCCAGAGAATCGTTTTGATTTTCTTCTTCCTTTGAAAGCGATTCCTTTATCATATTTGCGCCTATTATTGCCAACAGCACAAACGCAATCCAATGGTCAAAGCCGGTTATGTATTTTTCAAACGACGAGCCTAAAAAATATCCCGTAAGCGGCATTATTGCCTGAAATCCGCCAAACCAAAGCCCGACCGTTCCCATCTTTTTAAACGAAATTTTCTCCATTGCAAGGCCTTTGCAGATTGACACCGCAAACGCATCCATTGAAAGTCCCGCCGCCAAAAGTATCAATTCGATTATGCTCATAATTAAAACCCTTTCCGTCTGCAAAAATAATATATTTTTCATCCGCATACATAAATTTTATGTAAAATATTTGCCCAAAATCTTTAAAAGCTCTGTTTTGTCCGACGCATTAAAAACCGAAAATATCTTTTTTAAATGATACTTCACCGTTGTCACCGAGCTTGAAGTTTTTTCAGCTGTTTTTTCATACGACAAACCGTTCATAATTGATTTTATAATTTTGATTTCCAGCTCATCTAAAAGCGCAAGCGCATTTTCTATATCAAAAACCTCTTTTACCACAGGATCGCTGTAAAAAGCGATTTCCTTTGCGCCCGAGTCGTACAAATCCGCAGTTTTAAGGCTTTTTATCCTTTTTTTCGGCGATGGAATCTGTATATCGCTTTCAATTGTGTAGCTGCCGCAGATTTCTCCGCCGCTTTTTAGAATATATAAATACAAATCCGCTGCGCATGCGCCGGCTTTTTCAAAGTTTAAAGATGCGCTTATAACTTCGGGCCACAAAAGCTTTAAAAGAGAAGTGCTGCCGAAACTTGCAGCCAAAATATTTAAATTTTGCTTTTTTAATTTACGCACAAGCGCAATTGCCGCAGCATCGTTTGCGCAGAGCACGCAGTCGTAAAGATTTGCGTTTTTGCTAAATTTTTCTACGCATTTGTTTAAATCGCCGTAATTAATATATATGTCATTTTCCGAAAAGTTTATGTCTGAAAGAGAAATTGCATATTTGTATGCATCAAATTTTAACATATCCTGCGTCGCATCGGTATTAAGCGCAAAAAAAGCAATCCTTTTCCCGCCCGTTTCTATAAAATATTTCATTATCTCAAAGGCGGTCTGAAAATAATTAAGCGACACACTGCTGCAATGCGGATATTTTACGCTTTCGGTGGGACGTATGATAACTAAGTTTATACCGCGTTTTGAAAAATAACTTATAATTTTTGTTTCCCATGCAAGCGAGCTGCTCACCAAAATTGCGCAGCCGCCGTTTTTTTCGCACTGCATAAAAACATCATTTAAATTATCTTCATAATAAATGATATTTATGCTTTCGCAAACAGAGCGGACTCCCTTTACAAATGCAAAAAACCAGTTTGTTTTTGAAAACAGCGGATTTACAACAATGTTTACAGCCTCACACATGGCACATCCCCCACAAAAATGCATTAAAAATTATTATAACACACATTTATACAAATTTCAAGACAAATATAATCAGAAATTACACTTTTTTTTATCTTGTCTGCCGGTGCGGTTATGGTAAAATAAAACTATAAAAAGGTGTGATAGCATACATATGTCCTGCCGCGGATTTTTTTGCGGACCCGGACGCACTTTTTTGTTTGCAGGCAGCGTTTTTCCTGCAATTTACCATGTATTAAAAAAACTTTAATGCAAAGGAGAAAAATAAAATGGAAATTAAATGGCTCGGTCAGGGAGGTCTCAGCATAAAACACGGCGGCGCGCTCGTTTTTGTTGATCCTTATTTATCAGACAGCGTGGCAAAAATAAATCCGCAAAACAAAAGACAAATTGCGGTTGATGAAAATATTTTTTCAGCTCCCGTTGATGTTATCGTGCTGACTCACAATCACTTAGACCACACCGACCCCGAAACACTTGAAAGGCTTTTAAGCACCGATAAAAGAATCCATGTACTTGCCCCCGAAGCGGCATATTACGAGGTTCGGAAGTACGCTAAAAATCACGATTATCTTTTGTTTAACCGCCACTGTGAATATTCGTTTGGCGACATGAGGTTCAGAGCGGTAAAAGCGGCGCACTCTGATGTGCACCCTATAGGCGTTATTATACAAACAAAGGAAAAAAACGTTTACATAACGGGCGATACCCTTTATAACAGCGAAATATTTGACGATATAGACGTTAAGATAGACGAAATGTATGTTGTGATAAACGGCGCCGGAAACAACATGAACATGACAGATGCATACCGCTTTGTAAAGCGCATAAATCCAAAAACAGCCATACCCGTACACTGGGGAATGTTTGCTCCGTATGACGTTGATCCGAATGAATTTAAGGCTATGTTTAAAAATGATGATATAGAAATTAAAATCCCGAGCGTGGATTTTTCTTGGTAAGGAGAGTGTGAAAAATGAAAGTAACAGACATTAAAACCTTTGCAGTGGATTGCTTTCGGACAAACTGGGTGTTTGTTAAGGTTTATACCGACGAAGGCATAACGGGTGTCGGCGAAGCAACGCTTGAATACAAAGAAAAGGCGCTTTTCGGCGCTATCGAACACATTAAAGAGTATTTAGTCGGCAAAAATCCGCTCACAATTGAAAAACACTGGCACGATATCTACCGCGACGCATACTGGAGAGGCGGCGCCGTGCTCATGAGTGCGCTGTCGGCAGTTGAAACCGCTCTTTGGGACATCTTAGGAAAAAGCGTTAATTTGCCGGTGTATCAGCTTTTGGGCGGCAAAGTAAACGACAAAGTTAAAATTTATGTCAACGGCTGGTTTGCCGGCGCAAAAACTCCCGAAGAATTTGCCGCAAAAGCAAAAGAAGCAAAAAAACGCGGCGTTCTGGCAATGAAATGGGATCCGTTCGGCAAAAGCTATCTTGAAATTTCAAACAAAGATTTAAACACGGCTTTGGAATGTGTCGGAGCTGTGAGAGATGCTGTCGGTGACGAGGTTGACTTGCTTATCGAAGGTCACGGCAGGTTTAACATTGCAACAGGCGTAAAAATAGCAAAAGAGCTTGAACAGTTCAAGCCGATGTGGTTTGAAGAGCCAACTCCTCCGGACAGCTTAGACGCGCTTTTGGAGGTTAAAAAGAAATCCCCCGTTCCGATTTCGGCAGGCGAAAGACTCTATACAAGATATGAATACAAGCGTCTTTTCGAGATGCGCTGCGCAGACTTTATCCAGCCGGATATAAGCCATGCCGGAGGAATCGGCGAGCTTAGAAAAATAGGGGCAATGTCTGAGGCTTATTACGTCGGCTTTGCGCCGCACAATCCGAGCGGCCCGGTTGCAAATGCTGCAACCTTACAGCTTGCGGCATGCAGTCCGAACTTTTCTATTTTAGAGATTATGTATTCCGATGTTGATTACAGGGATCAAATAACAAACGAAGACCTGGTTTACGAAAACGGCTACATGAAAATTCCCGACAAGCCGGGACTTGGCATAGAAATTGACGAAAACGAATGTGAAAAACATCCATATCAGGTTCACACCTTGCGTCACTACACAGGAGCGCTCACAAATATAAGACCTGCAAAAACAAAATTTTATTTTTAATATAAGGAGAGATATGAAAATGAAAAAATACGAAGTGGAAGGTCATGAGGCAAGCTATCTGCCAGAGGGCAAAAACTGGAAGCTTGTCTGGGCAGACGAATTTGACGGAACAGAACTTGACAAAACAAAATGGGACTACAGATTGTCAATGATGGGACAAAGCTGGCCGGCATGGACGGACAAGGGCGTTGAGCTTGACGGCAAAAGCAACGCAGTGTTTAAAATTTTTGAAGAGAACGGAAAAATCGTCAGCTCACAGCTGCAAACAGGCTATAACTTTATGGATACGCCGATTAAAAAGACAAAGTTTTGCGGCGAGGATTTACAGTGGCAGATAGGCAAATTAAAAGAAAGCAAATATTTAAAAAAATATGGCTATTTTGAGTGCCGCTGCAAGCTTCAGAAAAAAAAGGGCTGGTGGAGTGCCTTTTGG
Organism: uncultured Clostridia bacterium; assembly: GCA_934457145.1. GTDB lineage: Bacteria > Bacillota > Clostridia > UBA1381 > UMGS1253 > CAKSHP01. The sequence goes on from CAKSHP010000003.1 coordinate 65,210, forward strand.
ATACAGTCGCCTATTATCGGCGCATCTCTTGACAGCGCACAAACCGGCTCCGAGGTCGACATAATGGAGTGTTTTAACCCGGGCGACATCGCACACCACAACGTGTTTACAGGCGGCTACGGTGAGGACAATAAATATAAAACCGCCGGCGGTGTTGAAGGTCTTGACATAAATGAGTATCACACTTTCGGACTTCATTGGAACAAAGAAGGCTACACATTTTACATCGACGGAAAAGAGGACGGCCATATAGACGGCTATGTTTCGCAAATTCCGCAGTTTATATTAATCAGCACCGAAGTTAAAGGCTACAGAAAAGAAAGCCGCACCTTTACGGAGGAGGCAAAAGCTGCCGTTGGCGATGAGTTTATTGTAGATTACGTAAGAGTATTTGACGAGATAGGAGATTGATTAAAATGAAAAAATCAGTTTTTGTTACAGGTGCAACAAACGGCACCGGCTTTGCAATTGCAAGCCGTTTTGCAAAAGAGGGATATGATGTTTTTATAGGCAGCAGAAACGAAGAAAACGCAAAAGCTGCCGCAAAAAAAATTGAAGAAAAACACGGCGTTTTCGCTAAGGGCTACGGCATGAAGGTTTTTGACGAAGATGATGTTAAAAGAATATTCAAAGACATTGAGGATATGGGATATTTGTTGGACACTTTGGTGTTAAACGCTGCAAACTTAGGTCTTTGCCAGGACGCTTTAACAGTTGATATAGATGATTTTATGAACGTTTATAAAACAAACATCGGCTGGAACTTTATGCTTTCAAGAGCCGCTGCAAAGCAAATGATAAAAAAAGAGCCTCAGGGCGGTTCAATCGTTTACATAACATCTAACACAGCATACAGAGCAATCCCCGACCGCGTTGCATATGGTTCTTCAAAAAGCGGCATACTCGGCATGGCGCGCGCGCTTGCTCTGGATTGGGGAAAATATAATATAAAGGTAAACTGCGTGCTCCCCGGAATGATAAAAACCGACCGCTGGGTAAATAATTTTAACGACTGCAAAAATGCACCGTCAAATTTCACTCCGCTCCGCGACATAGCAGAATTTGAAGACGTTGCAAACGCAGCATGGTTTTTGGGAAGCGACCAGTCGAGAAACACGACGGGCGCCGAGCTTAGCGTTGACGGCGGAAACATGATTCAGCTCTATCCGATTATCGAAAAGTAAGGGAGATAAAAAATGTATACTTTTAAAAAAGGTATTCTTTATAAAAACGGCAAAAAGGTGTTCTGCACGGGGCTTTCGTATTATGCTTCGTATCACGCAAGCAAAGTTCCAGTTCCGCCCGAGGGCGACCGCATCGGCGAAATGAAAAAAGACATAAAAGAAATGGTTAAAGCGGGATTTAATCTTGTGCGCTTTGCATCTTTGGGTGATGTTTATTATAACGAAAAGGGCGAGATAGAATACAAAGGCGACTTTGTAAGCGCTATGGCAAAGTATGCCGATGAGGCAGACATTGCAACCATGATACGCCTTCAGGGGTATGCCCTAAACCCTTCCGGCTACAAAAACTGTCTTATGGTCGGCGCAGACGGCAAGCAAACCGATCCGTCGATCTGGTATAACTTTATACAAAACAGCCTTTGCCACGACGGAATACTTTCAGACAACGAAAAATGCACAAGAGCAATTGCAAAGCATTTTAAAAGCATCTGCAACACAGCATGCTTTCAAACCTATAACGAGCCGCACTATCCCGGTCAGGGAATGTATGACTATCATGAAGAAACAATCAAAAAATACAGAATATGGCTTTGCGAAAACGGCATAAAAACAAAAGAAGAAGTAAAAGATTATAATCCTCCGAAAAAGCGCCCCGAAAAGGGCGAAAGTCCCGAGGAATGGATATACTGGCGGTTATTTTCGATGCATGTTTTGTCGGAGTTTCTGGCAAAAAGTTCGGACTATGCAAAAGAGGAAACCGGCATTGAAACAATGACCTGCCTTACAACCGATCCGCTCCTTAACTGCAACGCAGCCAGAGGCGTGAATTTTTATGACAGCGCCGAGCGAATGGACGCTTTGGGCGTAACGCATTATTTCGGTCTTAAAGATCCCGAAGCATACATGGCAAATTTAGACCTTGATATGGCATACAGCGCAGCCGAGGTTTATAACAAGCCCATGTGGATTGTGGAATACGATGCAAGATGCAATATACCGCAAGACAAATTCCGCAGCGAAACATATATGGCGCTCGGCAGCGGCTGCAAGGCAATAATGTATTACCAGTGGCGCGGCGATTTTTGCTATCCCGACTCACCTGAGGGAAACGCATTCGGACTTATTAACTTTGACGGCACGCCGACTGCTAATTTTGAAAACGCAAAAAACGTTGTGCGTCTTATAAACAAGCTCTCGGATTTGTTTGTAAATGCAGATAAACTGCACTGCGGAGTCGGTCTTTTACATTCGGACTATGCATATATGTATGCAGACGCCGTTGAAAACAGCGGTGCGCAGTCGGAATTTAACAAATTAAATAACAGCTGGAACCAGGAATTTATAAATGTTTATAAAAAACTTCGCGCCGAGAATATATCTCCCGATATAGTACGCGCGTGCGACCTTGAAAAAAATCCGGCAAACATAAAAGTTTTATATGTCACTTCGTTTAACACGCTGAGCAAAAAAGAACAAGCCAAGGTCAGAAAATTTTGTGAAAACGGCGGCCGGGTAATGGTAAGATACGAAAAGTTCTGCAACGTAAATTGCGGGTATGTTCCTCTTGATTACGTTCCCGAAAGATACTATTACAATTACGAAATATATGACACGCTTGAGCTTTTGAATATAACCGCTCCGGTTAAAATGGAATCTGACAGATTTATTTTGCAGCAAACTCTTAAAGGAGACGGCTATTATATTATTTGCATCACAAACATTTCAAATATTAAAAAGAAAGCAAAAAATGCAAAGTTTAAAACCGAATTTGATTTTAAGAGCGCAATAATGTACACCTTTGAAAATCAAGACGGAAAAGAACTTGACGTTTGTAATAACAGCTTTGAAACCGGCGAGATTGACGACGGCGCAATAATAGTTTTAAAATAAATAAAAAGCAAAACCGATTTTTTTGCATCGGTTTTGCTTTTTTTATCACAGTACAAGAATTAATGTGCCCGCAGCTATGGCAAGCGTTCCGAGTATTGTTTTAACGTCTGCTTTTTCGCCTAAAATGAAAAATGCCAGAATAACAGTTAAAACAACGCTCATTTTATCAATCGGCGCAACCTTTGAAGCCTCTCCGATTTGCAGCGCGCGAAAATAGCAAAGCCATGACGCGCCGGTTGCCAAACCCGAAAGAACCAAAAACAGCCACGATTTAGAGTCTATCTGACCTAACTGCTTATACGAACCGCCGATAAATGCTATAAGCCATGCCATAACAAGCACAACCGCCGTTCGTATGGCTGTTGCAAGATTTGAATTTACCGCGCTTATTCCTATTTTAGCGAAAATCGACGTCAGTGCGGCAAAAAATGCCGACAACACGGCAAATACAATCCACATACTATTATCTTCTTTCTTATTTAAGCTTAATTAATACCGTTTTCGTGTTTTTTTAAATAAGCCTTTATTTTATCGAAACTTTCAATACTTATATCGTGTTCTATTTTGCAGCTGTCGTGATATGCGGTTTCTTCGTTTACTCCGAGCATTATAAGCGCCTTTGCAATCACCTGATGGCGCTCATACATTCTTTCTGCAATTTCAAGCCCCTTTTCGGTTAAAGAAATCAGTCCGTTTTCATCAATTTTTATGTAGTCTGCCTCACGCAGATTTTTCATCGCCACAGACACGCTCGGCTTTGTAAAAGAAAGCTCATGCGCAATGTCTATGCTGCGCACGCTCCCGTTTTTCCTTTTAATCATAAGGATAGATTCAAGATAATTTTCAGATGATTCATTGATTTTCATAATAATTATTCACCTTTCCAATAAAATCAAACAAACAATACGTCTGATTATAGTATAATTATATCAAATGAAAAAACAAATGTCAAATTAATTTATTTGCCTTAATTAAATGCAAAAAACAATTGAACATAGCGGCTAAATATGATATACTTATTAAAAACAGACTCTGAAAGGCGGGAAGCGGCAAAATGTCTTTTGCTTCGGAAACAAAAAAAACGATATGCACCGTAAACGAAAAGAGATGGTGCTGCAAAACAAGCGAGCTGTCGGGACTTTTATGCTTCGGAGCTTCATATAAAAACAAAACCCTTACGATTAAATCCGAAAGCGCGGAGGTGTTTGACAGAACCGTTCTTTTAATCGACCGGCAAACCTCTGTTTCAAAGCAAAAAATCACACTGCCGAAAAGCGAGGGCGGCAGATATATTTTAAAAATATCAGGCACAGAAGAAATTATGCGCCTCTGCGAGGAAATGGGCTTTGAATTTGATTTAAAAAACGACTGCATAGATTTTTGTCCAAGCAACGACACTCTTCAAAATTCATGCTGCAAAGCGGCATTTGTCAGAGGTGCGTATCTTATGGGCGGCACGGTTACGGATCCTGAAAAAAATTATCACCTGGAATTTGTCTGCAAATATGCAAAAGCCGCCGATAAACTTTCAGAAATTCTGGAAAGCATGAAAATAAACGCAAGGCTGACGGTTCGCAAAAACAGCTTTGTTATATATATAAAAGAATTTGAAACCATTGCAAACCTTTTGGGGCATCTGGGAGCAGGCTCGGAAATGATGGAGCTTTACAACCTTAAAATAGAGCGCGAACTGCGAAACGACGTAAACCGCGCCGTAAACTGCGATAATGCGAATATAAAAAGAATAACGGCGGCGGCAAAAGTTCAGATTAACGCTATTAAAAAAATAGCCGAAACCTGCGGGCTTGAAAGCCTTCCGCAAACTTTATCCGAAGTGGCAAACGCGCGTCTTGAAAATCCCGAAGCCTCGCTTGAAGAAATCGGCAAAACGCTTGACGTCCCCATCGGAAAATCAGGCGTAAACCACAGGCTGAGCAGAATAGTTGAGTTTGCAAAGAATTTATAAATTATTGTTACTATCTATGCCGCATACAGCCGGCAGAACGGAGTTTTTTTAATGGACAAAAAAGAATTTGTGCATCTGCACGTTCATACCGAATACAGCCTTTTAGACGGCGCAGCCGCCATAAAAGAACTTGTCGAAACAGCAAAAAACATGGGACAAACCGCCCTTGCAATAACCGACCACGGCGTTATGTACGGAGCTGTTGACTTTTACAAAGCCGCAAAAGCTGCTGGCATAAAGCCGATTATAGGGTGCGAGGTGTATGTTGCATCGCGCAGCCGCTTTGACAAGCAAAAAGAATTCGACTCAACAATGTATCATTTGATACTTCTTGCAAAAAACGAAAACGGCTATAAAAACCTTATAAAGCTTGTCAGCGCCGGTTTTACACAGGGGTACTATTATAAACCGAGAGTGGATCATGAAATTTTAAAACAATACAGCAAAGATTTGGTTTGTCTTTCGGCGTGCCTTGCGGGCGAGGTCAGCTCCGCTATGGTGGATAACGACTATGAAAAGGCAAAGAAAACCGCGCTTTGGTACAAAGAAGTTTTCGGAAGCGAAAACTATTTTATAGAAATCCAAGACCACAATATAGACGAACAAAAAAGAATAAACCCCATGCTTATCAAGCTTGCAAATGAGATAGGCATCGGACTGGTTGCAACAAACGATTTGCACTATATAAAAAAACAGGGCGCAAAATACCAGGATGTTTTAATGTGTATACAAATGGGAAAAACCGTAAACGATACAAACCGCATGAAGTTTTCCACAGAGGAATTTTATTTAAAAAGCGCCGATGAAATGTATGAAATTTTCGGCTATGTACCTTCCGCACTTGAAAACACACTAAAAATTGCCGACATGTGCAATATGGATTTTGACTTTACCAAAACATATCTTCCGAAATTTGACGTGCCCGGCGGCGAAAACTCTTTTGAATATCTAAAAAAGCTTTGTTACGACGGGCTTTACAAAAGATACTCTCCCGTGAGCGAAACGCACACAAAACGGCTTGAATATGAGCTTTCCGTTATAAACTCCATGGGATATGTCGACTACTTTTTAATCGTTTGGGATTTTATAAAATACGCCAAGGACAATTTAATTCCCGTCGGCCCCGGAAGAGGCTCGGGCGCAGGCTCGATTGTGGCATACTGCCTTGACATCACAACCATCGACCCTTTAAAATACAATCTTCTTTTTGAAAGATTTTTAAATCCCGAAAGAGTGAGCATGCCCGATATCGATACCGACTTTTGCATTGAGCGGCGCGGTGAGGTTATAGACTATGTTATAAGAAAATACGGCGCAGACCGCGTGGCGCAGATTGTTACCTTCGGAACACTCAAAGCAAGAGCCGCCATAAGAGATGTCGGCCGCGCATTAGACGTACCGCTGCCAATTGTTGACAAATGTGCAAAACTTGTACCGACCGATTTAAAAATGACAATTAAAAAAGCGCTTGAAATTTCGGGCGAGCTTCGGCAGATGTATGAAACAGACGGACAAATTCACGAATTAATAGACACCGCCTCCGCCGTTGAAGGACTTCCGAGACATTCCGGAGTGCATGCGGCAGGCGTTGTTATAGCTGAAAAAAGCGTTGATTCCTATGTTCCGCTGCAAGTCAGCAAAGGCGTTGTGACAACGCAGTATCATATGGACAATTTAGGTGAGCTCGGTCTTTTAAAAATGGACTTTTTGGGATTAAGAAACCTCACGGTTATAAAGTATGCCTTAGATAACATACAAAAAACGCAAAATATTAAAATAGATCTTCAAAAACTTACATATGACGATAAAGAGGTTTATGATTTGATTTCCTCCGGTGCAACAACGGGCATATTCCAGCTTGAAAGCGAGGGCATGAGAGAGTTTATGAAAGAGTTAAAACCAAACTCTTTAGAAGACATCATAGCCGGCATTTCGCTCTACCGCCCCGGTCCAATGGATCAAATACCAAGATACATAAAAAACAAAAACAACCCCGATAAAATCACATATAAACACCCGTCGCTCGAGAGCATTTTAAACGTTACATACGGCTGTATTATATATCAGGAACAGGTTTTGCAGATTGTGCAGAAGCTTGCCGGCTATTCACTCGGAAAGGCAGACCTACTGCGCCGCGCAATGAGCAAAAAAAAGCACGATGTTATGCAAAAAGAGCGTCAGTATTTTATATACGGGCAAAAAGACGAAAACGGCAATGTCATAATCCCCGGCGCAATAGCAAACGGCATTGACGAAAGCATTGCAAAGAGCATATTTGACGAAATAATGGATTTTGCAAGCTATGCCTTTAACAAAAGCCATGCCGCCGCATATGCCGTTGTGGCGTATCAGACGGGTTATTTAAAAGCGTTTTATCCGAAAGAATACATGGCAGCGCTTATATCGTCTACCATGGATAACACCGACAAAACGGTCGGCTACATTGCAGAATGCGCCGATTTGGGAATAAAAACACTTCCGCCGGACATAAACAAAAGCCTTTACTGCTTTTCGGTTGAAAACAACAGTCTGCGTTTCGGTCTTGAGGCAATAAAAAACATAGGCCACTCGTTTCCCGTTGAGATTGAAAAGGAACGGAAAAGCGGCGGAGAGTTTAAAAATCTTTTAGACTTTTTCGAGCGCATGCTCGGAAAAGATTTGAACAAAAGAGCCGCAGAAAACCTTATAAAGTGCGGCGCGTTTGACTGTTTCGGCGCAAAAAGGTCGCAGCTGTTAGCCGTGTATGAAAATGTGCTCGCAGCTGTTATTGATGAAAGGAAAAACAGCATCGAGGGGCAGTTTTCCTTATTTGAAGACACGGAAAACGAAAATGCAAGCGAGCTTGACCTTCCCGATATAAAAGAGCTTCCGAAAAAGGATTTGCTTGCATTTGAAAAAGATACGGCGGGAATGTATCTTTCGGGCCACCCCTTAGACGACTACAAAGAACAGCTTAAAAAAATATCCACAACCACGCTGCAAAGAATTAATGCCCTGGTTGAAACAAACGAAAACGGCGAATTTATAATAAAACAAAACGCCCCCTTAAAAGACGGCGACAGAGTAATCATCGGCGGAATAATAACCGCAAGAAAAAACATGACAACAAAAAGCAACACTCAAATGGCTTTTTTAACCTTTGAAGATTTGTATTCAAACATAGAAGTTATTGTTTTTCCGAAAGTTTATATAAAATATTCCGGGATTGTCCTGCCGGACAGCATCGTTGTTTTAAAAGGCAGATTAAGCATAAGAGACGACGAAAGCCCGAAAATTATTTTAGAAAGCGCATATCCCTTTAACGCATCAGATGAAATGCACGAAAACTCTATGGCAGAAAACGGAATAAAAAAGCCGCAGATTGTGTATATTAAGCTTACAACGCAAGACGAGGATAAGTGGGACAAAATAAAAGAAGTTATAAAAAATCACCGCGGCGAAACACCCGTGCGCGTCTATTTTGAAAGAACAAAACAGATAGCCGAAGTGTCGAAAGAATTATTTTGCACAAAAGATGAAAAGGTTATAAGCGAAATTAGTAATATAATTGGCAAAGACAATGTTAAAATACGTTAAAATTTTTAGATATATGAAAAAAAATATTGCAATTAAGGCAAAAATAGTATAAAATATAAGTTGAAGTATTTTTGATTTGATTTAAAGATTTAACAAAAAAGGCGGGATAAACGTGGAAGAATTAAAAAACTGTCAGCCGGCAGCAGACGAAACAAACAGCGTTATGCAGGACTATATTGTTGTTAAAGCACTGGAGGACGGCGTCACAATAAGAGGACTCACAAGAGGCAGCAAGACCACGTTTCATCACACCGAAAAGCTTGACGCGGGCGAAGTATACATTGCTCAGTTTACGCAGACAACTTCGGCAATAAAGCTTGGCGGAAAAGCTGTGCTTTACACAAAATTCGGGAAAATAGAAGTCGGAAAGTGAGGCTTTTGGGTAAGTCAATATATTTTTGTGCTGAAAGAGGGTAATTATAGTATAATGTGGACTGTGGTTTATATTGCAAAAAGCAGGGAGATTGCAGAAAATCTGCGCCGCCTTTTGGAGGAGGCCGGAATTTTGGTTAAAATAAGACCTGTGAGCAAAAAATGCGAGACAGAGTGCAAAAGCTATGATATTTTGGTTACCGAAACCGAAATTGCAAAGGCACACAGCATAATTATTGAAAACGGTTTTACAAATTTTAAATAAAATACTGAATACAAAAATGTTTATCGGGTAAGATAGATGGGAGGAACATATTATGGCAGAGATTAAAAAAATTGGCGTTTTAACAAGCGGCGGAGATGCACCGGGTATGAATGCGGCGCTCAGGAGCGTTGTTCGTACGGCGATATACAACGGTATTCAGGTAATGGGTATTAAAAAAGGCTATAACGGTCTTGTTGACGGCGATATATTTGAGCTCACTGCTCGCGGTGTGTCCGACACGCTTCAAAGAGGAGGCACAATTTTGCAAACGGCAAGAAGCGAAGTGTTCCGCACTGAGGAAGGCGTAAGGCGCGGATGCGAGATTGCGCAGATTTTCGGTTTGGACGCAATTGTTGTAATCGGAGGCGACGGATCTTTCCGCGGAGCGCGCGAACTTTCAAAAATCGGCATGCCGACAATCGGTATCCCCGCAACAATAGATAATGATATCGGCTGCACAGAACACTGCATAGGCTATGACACAGCGCTTAACACCGCAAAAGACGCTATAGATAAAATCCGCGATACCGCAACAAGCCATGAACGCAGTTCGGTAATTGAGGTTATGGGAAGAGGCGCAGGCTACATTGCCATAAACGTTGGTATTGCGTGCGGAGCGGAAGCCGTTATTATTCCCGAAAAGAAGTTTGACTTTGACGAAGACGTTTTAAAACCGATTATCGAAGGCAAACACAGAGGCAAGAGCCACTATCTCGTTATCGTTGCCGAAGGCGTCGGCAACACAATTCCCATGGCTCAGGAAATTCAAAAGCGCACGGGAATTAAAACAACGGCAACTATTTTAGGTCACGTACAGCGCGGCGGCAGCCCCACAACCCGAGACAGAGTTGTTGCAAGCGAAATGGGCTTTAAAGCCGTTGAAGCGCTTTTGGCAGGAAGAAAAGACAGACTTGTTGTTATGCAGAAAAACAAAGTTATTGATATTGATTTATTCGAAGGACTTGAAGAAAAAAAGGAGCTTGATCCGGATCTTATAAGAATGTGCAAGGTAATGAGCTGGTAAGAGCCGTGTAATGAGGTGAATTGCTTGACTATACCAAATATTTTAACATGCGTAAGGCTGTGTCTGATGCCCGTGTTTTTATCGGTGTATTTTTCCGGAACGGAAAACTCCCGCTTTATTGCTATGGGAGTGCTTGTTGTTTCGTTTATAACCGATGTATTGGACGGTTTTATAGCGCGGCGTTTTAACATGATAAGCGAGCTTGGAAAAGTGCTTGATCCTTTGGCGGACAAGGTTATGCAGCTGGCTGTTTTGGTGTGCATTGCGGTAAATCATAAAAATCTTTTATGGATTGTTGTGGTTATACTTGTAAAAGACGCACTTATGGGCGTCGGAGCGCTTTCGCTCTATGTTGCGCACAAAAAAGTCATAGCGGCAAACTGGTTTGGAAAGGTGTCATGCTTTTTAAGCGTTGCATGTTCGCTGGTTTTAATATTTTCAGACTCTTCGATGCTGTTGGTTGAGTATGTTTGCGCAGGAATTATCGCAGGCGTTAACATAGTTGCATTTATAAGCTATCTGCTTGCCTATATAAGCGTTAAGAAAACAGTTTAATAAAAAGCAATAAAAAATACTGCCTTTCGGGCAGTATTTTTTATTGCGATGGCTTACATCTTTTGCAGGCTCTTAAGCCCTCTGCTTTAGCCTGGGAAACGGTGGTTTGAATTTTGCTTTTTTTAAGCGATGAGCAGCCGCTGTTATGATAACATTCTCCCGTTCGTGTTTTATAAACGACCGCCGAGTTTTTCTCACTGCTGCCGGCAGACGCAGTTTGGCTGTTTTGCGGCGGTGTTGTAACCTGCGGAGCAGGAGTTGTTTTAACCGTCGGCTCAGGCGTGCTTGCCGGTGGCGGAGTTTCTTTGTTTTTTTCATTTAAAGCCGCAGCTGCGGCAGCGGCTGCGGCTGCCTTTTTTGCATCCGAATCATTTTCACTTGTCTGCTTTTTATTTTCGCCTCCCGACCCCGGCGGCGCATTCGGAAGCGAAGACGAAGCCTGTTTGTCAACAGTTATATTATCTCCGTCAGACGTTACGGTAATTGTGCCGCTTTCATCCGTGCGGTATATGTTTATACCCATCTTATTTAAAAGGCTTATCGTTTCGCTGTGCGGATGAGAATAAGAATTATTCCTGCCGCAGCTTATAACGGCAAATTTCGGCGAAACGCTTTTTATAAACTCTTCTCCCGAAGACGTTGACGAACCATGATGTCCTATTTTTATAACGTCTGCTTTCAAATCCTGCGGATAAGCATTTAAAATCTCATTTTCGGAAAGTTTTTCCGCATCACCCATAAACAAAAACGCATTGTTTTTAAATTTTATACGCAAAACCGCGGAGTAGTTATTTAAATCGTAATAATTTTCAGACACGGGTGCAAGAAATTCCATGCTGAGGCTATCGTCTTTTAAAAGACTTACTCCCGCTTTGGCTGTTTTTAAGCTATATCCCTTTTCGCTTACCGCATCGAGCATATTTTCAAAAGTCTTTGTCGTGTGCGATTTTTTCGGCATATAGATATTTTTTATATCAAATTCCTTTATGATTGCCGCGCTACTTCCGATATGGTCGGCATGAGGGTGAGTCATAATAAAATAATCAATCGCACTATAGCCTTTATTATGTATAAATGAAGATATTTTTTCTTTGTTTCCGCTCTCGCCCGTATCGATTAAAACGGTTTGTCCGTTCGGAAGTTCTATAAATTCGCAGTCGCCCTGGCCAACGTCTATAAAGCTTGCCGTTAAATCCTTTTCCTGTGCGATTGTCTGCTGCACATTTTCGTTCGGCGCGGCGCTTTCCTGTGGCGCCTGCATCGCAGCGCTGTCCTGTACATCACAGCCCGACGCAAAAAACGTCAGCATCGCTGAAACAATAACCGATAATATTTTATTCAAAACTCACTTTCCCTCCCCCTATTTTTTCTTAACCACTGCATACACTTCGTTTTTCCTCATTTTTCTGTCCTTTGCAACGGCTTTCATTGCGTCGCTGTCGTTTAAATTAAACTTGTTTTTATACATTTCAAAATGCTCTTCTATTGTCATGTTCAAATAATCTTCTTTACAGCTTTCCTCGCTTGCGCCCTCAATAACCAACACAAACTCGCCTTTTGGAATTTGGTTTTCATATTTTTTTACTGCACCCTCCAAATCCATAAGCTCAATTTCTTCAAATTTTTTGGTAAGCTCGCGCGCAATACAAATTCTCCGGTTGCCGAATGTGTTTAAAAAATCGTCAAGCGTGTTGCGAAGCTTATGCGGTGCCTCGTAAAAAATCATAGTGCGCGTTTCTTTTTGCACCTGCTCTAAATGAATTTTTCTTTGGCGCCTGTTTACCGATAAAAAACCTTCAAAGCAAAATCTGCCTGTGCAAAGTCCCGAGCATATAAGTGCGCTTATGCCGGCAACCGCACCCGGCACAGGGCTTACCTTAATGCCGTTTTCTATACATTTTTTAACCAGATCCTCTCCCGGGTCGGATATTGCAGGCGTTCCGGCATCGGAAACAACTGCAATATTTTTGCCCTCTTTAAGCATTTCTATAAGCTTTGAACCTTTTTCGGCTTTGTTATGCTCATAATAGCTTGTCATCTTTGTGTTTATTTCAAAATGATTTAAAAGCTTAAGCGTTTGCCTTGTGTCCTCCGCGGCAATAAGGTCAACCGAAGCTAAAGTTTCAAGGCAGCGACTTGTTATATCGCCTAAATTGCCGATAGGCGTTGCGCAAAGATAAAGCGTTCCGTATTCATTCATCCTTATTCATTCCTTTATATTCATCTCGTCTGTAGATTTGATTTATTTTTCCACTGTAATTGCCGTTATTATCATAAACATAAATGGGGTCTTCAAGTTTTAAATCGCGTCCGCCGTTTTTAACGCCCTCAACAAGCACTATGTTTGCTTTTTTTTCGCTCGACGGATGCACCATACAAAGCCGTTTCGGTTCGATTTTATACCGGCGCATAAGGCAGAAAATATCAACGAGCCGCTCCGGTTTATGCACCAAAAACAGCTTTCCCTGAGGCGCAAGAAGATAATCTGCGGCGCATATAACATCTTCTAAAGTGCACGCAATTTCATGCCTTGCAATCGCCTTTTCGCTTTTGGGGTTTACTATCCCTCCGAACGGCTGCATATAAGGCGGATTGCATGTCACCGCGTCAAACGACGATTTTTTAAAATACTGCGAAACATTTTTTAAATCCATATTAACAGCCTCAACACGCTCTGAGAGGTTATTTAGCTTAATGCTTCTTTTTGCCAGATCCGACTGGCTCTTTAAAATTTCAACGCTGTAGATTTTTTTTGCGGCGGTTTTGGCTGCAAGCAAAATCGCAACTATGCCGTTGCCGCTGCACAAGTCAATAAAATTATCGCCCTTTGCGTTTTGAGCCATATGCGATAAAAGCACTGCGTCTACCCCAAAACAAAAGCCGGAGGTATCCTGTATTATTTTTAAACCTTTAAGCTGTAAATCATCTATTCTTTCCGCCATAATTTCACCCACATATTTTTATTGTCAGACGAAAAAAGCGCCGGCTCTCGAACCGACGCTTTTTCACCTTAAATTACGCTTCAGACGGAGCGCCTACAGGACAAACGCCTGCGCAAGTACCGCAGTCGATGCAGCTGTCTGCATCAATAACGTACTTATCATCACCTGCCGAAATGCAGCTTACGGGACATTCTCCCTCACAAGCGCCGCAGCTGATGCAATCATCACTGATTTTATATGCCATTAAAACACACCTCCTAATTTATAATAAGCCGACTCCGCTTTCGCGGTACGGTTTAAATGCATTATACCACATCTTTTAATTATCTTCAAGTGTTTTTAATATTTCCTCATCAATTTGATCGGCTTCTTCTTTGCGCGAATTTTTCAAAAGCTTAACTTCCTTAACGTCAAACTCTTTAACAACCTTTTCCTTTTCGCCGTCAACGCTTACGCGCAGCTTACCTTTCAAAAGATTAACACTCTCGACAACGCCCTTGCCGTCGGGAGTTTTCACGGTTGCGCCCTGGTGCGGTGTTGTTTTTAATAAGTCTTCATAAGCTTCCTGTTCATATTTTAAACAGCACATAAGTCTGCCGCAGGTGCCGGAAATTTTTGTCGGGTTTAAAGATAATCCCTGCTCTTTTGCCATTTTTATGCTCACCGGCACAAAATCGCCCAAAAACTGCGAGCAGCAAAGATTTCTGCCGCATATTCCGTAGCTTCCCATCATTTTTGCCTCATCGCGCACGCCTATCTGACGAAGCTCTATTCTCGTTTTAAACACAGATGCCAAATCCTTTACCAAATCGCGAAAATCCACTCTGCCGTCAGCCGTGAAATAAAAAAGCACCTTGCTTAAGTCAAATGTGTATTCAACTTCAATAAGCTTCATGTTAAGCTTATGTTCTTTTATTTTTTTAAGACATATATCAAAGGCTTCTTTTTCCTTCTTCTTGTTTTCCTCCACGCGCAAAAAATCTTCTTTCGTTGCAATTCTTACAACCTTTTTAAGCGGCTGAACCACGCTTTTTTCATCAACCTCGCGGTTTTTTAATGCAACCTCTCCCATTTCAAGCCCTCTTGCGGTTTCAACAACAACATGCATATTAGTGTTGATTTTAAGTCCGTTCGGGTCAAAATAGTATATTTTTCCGACGCGCTTAAAGCGCACCCCAATTATTTGTACCATTAATTTTCTCCTTAATCAAAGTCCCAAATGCCTATACAAAGGCAAAGCATCGCCGATTTGAAACCAACGTGCCGCTGCAGCATATCCTGCGCTAAAATTATTTTGCCGGCGCAGTTTGCCGCCTTTTCGCAAGTGATGCTTTCTGCAATTGCAAAAAGCTCGTTTTGCATATCTTTATTAACAACGCACTCTTTTGCGCCGCTTTTTATTTTTAAAATATCCATAGCCTGAGAAAGCATAATATTTAAAGCCGGCAAAAAGCTCTCGCCCGCCGCCTTTTTGCTTCCGCCCGAAAGAGCGGCTCTGATTTCGTCAAATTCAGCTGCGCTGTCAAGCGCTTTGCCTTCGTCTTTATCGGTCAAAAGCCGCTGCAAAATCAAAAACAGTTTTTGGCGAAGCTTTAGCACATCATCATTTTCAAAAAGCTCGTCAACCTTTGAAAATATTCCTTCGCTGTAGCTTGCGGCAAATGACGCTTTGTCTGCCATATGCGGATATTTATTTTTAACATACATTTGTATTTCGCTCTCGCTTGCCGCCGAAAACCTTATTACACGGCTTCTTGACTGCACGGTCGAAAGTATTCTTCCGATTGACGTTACACACATTATAAACACAATATACTCGGGCGGTTCTTCCAAAATTTTAAGCATCGCGTTTTGCGCCTGAGCCGTGAGCGCGTCGGCATCTTCTATAATATAAACCTTATACGGTGCGCGAAACGGCTTTGTGTATGCGTCTGAAATAACATCTCTTATTTCTTCTACACCAATGCTTTTTTTATCGGTAAGCGCCTTTAAGCTGTAGCTTTTTATATCGGGGTTGCTTTTTGCCTGAGATAAAACACAGCTTTCGCACTCTCCGCAGGGCGCACTGCCCGATTTTTCGCACAAAAGAGTCTGCGCAAAATAATATGCCGCCTCTCTTTTTCCAAGCCCTGCCTCGCCTTCGAAAATATATGCATGTGTAACATTTTTATGCTCTATGCCGCTGCAAAGCCGGCGAAGAGTTTTTGCCGGCTGCAGCGGCTCTTTAATAGTCATTATACTTTTTCAAACCTTTCAACGTCAACAACAAATATTGTTGCACCGCCAACCTCAACCTCAACCGGATACGGAGTGCAGCCGCTGCCGAGTCCCGACATGGGAACAGGCGTGCTTATAATCTGTTTTCTCGTTTCGCTCTTTTTCTTTATAATGTCTATAACTGTTGAAACATTCTGTTCGCTTGTGCCGACAAGCAGCGTCATATTTCCGGCTTTCAAAAATCCGCCCGTTGTGGCAAGCTTTGTAACCGAAAATCCCTGTTTGTTAAGCTCTGTCATAACTTTGTTTCCGTCCTCATCATGAACAATCGCAAGTATAAGTTTCATATAAATCATAACCTTTCTGCCCGCAGTATTATTTAAAACACAGTCCGCACAGCCTGCCGCAGGCAGACAGACTGACTTAACCGAACCGCATTATTATTTACCAAAATAAATTTAATATGTTTGCCGTGCAGCACTTTATACACTTATTATAGCATATTTTCATTATAATTGCAATAATTTTTTATTCGATATCAAGGCTTGCAGCCGCATTTAACTGCATGTCGGAAAAATCATTTGCAATATATTTATAATATCCCGCACAGCCTATCATTGCCGCATTATCCGTGCACAAAATCATAGGCGGAACATAAAATTTTATGTTTTCTTTTTTGCATGATTGCTCCATAGCGCTGCGAAGCGCGCTGTTTGCCGCCACGCCTCCGGCAAGTGCAACCTTTGAGATGTTCATTTTTTTTGCCGCGTTCACGCAGTGCGAGCACAAAACATCGACCACAGCGTCCTGAAAGCTTGCTGCAACATCTGCTTTGTTTATCGCGCGTCCGTTTTGCTCCTCTTTATGCACATAGTTTATAACCGCGGTTTTAACGCCGCTGAAGCTGAAATCAAACTCATTTTCCATCTTAACTCTCGGAAATTTTATCGCCTTCGGATTGCCCAACTTTGCAAGCTTGTCGATTTTCGGCCCGCCCGGATATCCCAAACCGAGCACGCGCGCAATTTTGTCATACGCCTCTCCCGCCGCATCGTCGCACGTTCTTCCTATCACTTCAAACTCGCTGTAGCTTTTAACATAAACTATATGACTGTGTCCGCCCGATGCCACAAGACACATAAACGGCGGCTCAAGGTCTTTATGCGCAATAAAGTTTGCCATTATATGCCCTTTTATATGGTGCACGCCTATCAGCGGTTTGTTTGTTGCAAATGCCAGTGCTTTTGCACATGATACCCCGCACAAAAGCGCGCCAACCAGCCCGGGTCCGTATGTTACCGCTATTGCGTCAATATCGTCAAAGGTAACGTTTGCCTGTAAAAGCGCCTCGTCAACCACTGCGTCGACTGCAAGTATGTGCTGTCTTGACGCAATCTCCGGCACAACACCACCGTATTTTTTATGTATATCGATTTGAGAGTTAATTACATTTGACATCACATCGCGCCCGTTTTTTACAACTGCCGCTGCCGTTTCGTCGCACGAACTCTCAATTGCAAGTATAACCGTGTCTTTCATTATTCCACCTTAATTTCTTTTAACATCAAATAAGCGTCTTCATCATTGTCGCGATAGTATTTTTTTCTTATGCCGGCATCTGTAAAGCCGAATTTTTTATACAAATTCCGGGCAGCTTCGTTTGAAAAGCGCACCTCAAGCGTCAGGCTTTCGGTTTTAAGCTTTTCTGCCGTTTTAATTATTGTTTTTAAAATGCTTTCGGCGACGTGTTTTTTGCGATATGCCGGGTGAACTGCAATATTTGTTATCTGCCCGTCGCCGCAAACGCTCCAGAATCCCCCGTAGCCGACAGCTTTTCCAAACTCATCAACCGCCGCAAAATAATGGGCATTTTCGTTTTCTATTTCGCCTTCAAACATTTTTTCGCTCCATGGCACGGCAAAGCTTAACCTTTCGGTTTCCAAAATATTTTTTAAATGCTTTTTTTCCATAACGACAATTTTAAAACCGGCAGTTTCAAACTTTTTGTCACACATCAAGCTCGCTCCTGATAATTTTATCAGCCTTTAAAAGTGCGTCATAGATTTTTTTTGCGCACTGTTTATACACAGTTTCGCTCTGACCGTAAGGATCGTCTATATCGCCGTGAGAGCCTATATATTCAAGCAGCGTATATGTTTTTTCCTCGGCAGCGCCGCCAAACAAATACAAAAGCATCTCTTTATGCGCCTCTGTCATGGTAAGTATCAAATCTGCATCTGCAATAGTCTGTGCATCAACGTTTTTTGCTTTGTGGGAAGATATGTCAACGTCATAATCCAAAAGGGCGTCTATTGCTTTTTGATTTGCGCTCATGCCCTCTGCGGCGTTCATGCCGCCGGAAGCAATGCTTAAAAGCTCTTCTTCCTCGTCATCGTGCGAGTGCACAATCTTTTTAAAAAGTCCTTCTGCCATTGGTGAGCGGCAAGTGTTGCCCGTACACACAAATAAAATGTTCATTTTTACAAATTTTCCTTTCAGCTTTTCACATTTTAATATATTAAGCGCGCTTTTGTTTACGCGCGTTTTTTTAAGAGAAACCGCAAAAGCAATTGCCATTTTTATCCTGTCTTTCTTTTTTAACCGGGATATGTGTTTTATTACTGCATTTTATATATTTATAATTTTATTTCCCGCCGATTTATAAAGCCTGTTTCTTACCGAATCGGAAAGCTCGTCGGCAAAACAGATAAGCGCAAAAACGGTATCTGCTTTTAAATCGTCTGCACTTCTTAAAGAGAAAAACAGTCTTTCGGCATAAATGTCGGAGGTTTCTCCGCAGTCTATGTATTCAAAACCGCCGAAATCCTCTTTTTTGAAAAGTCCGCAGTCCAAAACAACGCACTTGCCCTTTTTGTATTTTTCAATCGTTTTGCATATTTCTTCTCTGGTTGTATCTTTTTTGCATTCTATAACATACACCTCCGCGTCGGGCGAATAGTGCGTGTATTTCATTCCGGGGCATTTTGCAACCTTCACGTCGTTTACTGCCGTTCCTTTCGGCGAAACAACATCGCCTATAACATCTTTAAGCATATGAGCCGTTATTTTTCCCGGGCGCAAAATAACCGGAGGATTAACGCTCACGTCAATCACCGTCGATTCTATTCCAACGCTGCACGCGCCGCCGTCGGCAATAATATCTATCTTACCGTCCATATCGTCTGCAACGTGTTTTGCAGTTGTCGGAGAAGGCTTGCCCGAAGTGTTCGCGGACGGCGCCGCCACCGGCACTCCCGCCTTTTCTATAATGGCTCTTGCCGCCTTATGCACCGGCATTCTCACCGCAACCGTGCTAAGCCCCGCGCTGACGCAGTCGGGTATAATATCTTTCTTTTTCATTATTATGCTTATAGGCCCCGGCCAGAAAGCATCCATAATTTTTTTTGCCGTTTCCGGCACAAACTGCACAAATTTTTCTACGTCTTCTTTTTTTGCCACATGCACAATCAGCGGATTGTCGGCAGGTCTTCCTTTGGCCTTAAAAATGTTTTTAACGGCCTTTTCGCAAAGCGCATTTGCGCCAAGCCCGTACACCGTCTCCGTCGGGAACGCAACGAGTCCGCCGTTTTTTAAAACCTCTCCGGCAATTTCGGCATTTTTAAAAAAATTTTTTTCATCGTTAAAATCAAGCAAACGAGTCACTTTATATACCTCTCTTATCCGGCGTTAAATCTGCCGGCAAAAAAACTTATCTTATTTTATTGTATCACAGCTTATATAAATTTACAATAGAAAGTTTCCGAATTGTGCAAAAAACATTTGCATATGTGCCAAAAAGAGCAAAAAAACTTCCAAATCTATATAAAAACTAAACATAGCTGCCGCAATTTTATTTAAAACAATGAAAAATATGTAAACAAATGCTCTCAAAGGTCTTGACCGATATAAAAAAAAATGTTATTATAAAATCTAAAGATATTTTACTTAATTATGAAAGGAAGATGCCAAAATGAAAGCAATCGTACTGGCAGCAGGAAAAGGCAAAAGACTCCACAGCGAACAATTTAACTTACCTAAAGTAATGCGTGAGGCAAACGGCAAGCCGCTTATCCGCCACGTTTTGGGAAACATTGATTTTATCGGCAAAAAAGACACCGTAGTAGTGGTCGGCTACATGAAAGAAAAGGTTATAGAAAACCTCGGCAGCGACTATTTATACAGCGTTCAGGACGAACAAAAAGGCACGGGGCACGCAGTTATGTGTGCAACGGAGCATTTTGAAAACTATGACGGAGATGTTCTTGTTTTATACGGAGATATGCCCCTTTTTAAAAAAGAGACATACAAAGCCGTTATAGAAAAGCATGAAAAAAGCGGCGCAGACTGCACTCTTTTAACAGCTATAATCGACAATCCCCCGGCATACGGAAGAATCGTGCGCGACGAAAAAACCGGCAAACTTTCAGACATTGTTGAAGAAAAAGACTGCACCCCCGAGCAGAAAAACATAAAAGAATTAAACGTCGGAATATACGTGTTTAAATCAAAGCTTTTGTTTGAAGGCTTAAAAAAGCTTAAAAACAACAATGCCCAGGGAGAGTATTATTTAACCGACATGCCAAAAATATTTATTTCGGAAGGCAAAAAAGTTGAAACCCACGCTATCACAAACGAAGTTGAGATTTACGGCGTAAACACTGTTGAAGATTTGAAATTCTGTGAAGAACAGCTTAAAAACAACTAATATTAAAGGAGGTTTTTAACGTGAAAATAAGACTTTCGTGTTACCCTGGCGGAAAAAAGCGCGCCGTTACATTTTCTTATGACGACGGCAACATAGAAGATATCCGCCTTATTGAAACACTTAATAAATATAACCTTAAGGCAACATTTCATTTAAACTCGTCAAAATATGACAAAAAAGATCCTCATGCCGTGCCGGCCGAGATGTTAACCGATTTATATGCAGGTCATGAAATTTCATCTCATACATACACGCATCCCGACATGCGCGCACTTAACAAAAACGATTTAAGAGAAGAAGTTATAAAAGACCGCCTCACTTTGGAGAAGATTTTCGGCTGCGTTGTAAGAGGAATGTCGTATCCTTTCGGCACATATAATAAAGAGATTTTGGGAGTGTTAAAGAGTTTTGGCATAGAATACAGCCGCACAACAAAGGCAACAAAGAAATTTGAAATTCCCGAAAACTTTCTTGAATGGCACCCGACATGCCACCACAACGAAGCTTATGAGCTTATAGACAAGTTTGACATAGTAAATCTTGACTGGTTTGTGCGTCCCGTTTTTTACATCTGGGGACACAGCTATGAGTTTGAAAGACAAAACAACTGGGACTATCTTGAAAAGCTCTGTCAAAAAATCAGCGGCAAAGATGACGTTTGGTATGCTGCAAACATTGAAATCAAAGACTATACCGACGCTGTAAATTCTCTTAAAATTTCCGCCGACAACACTATGGTATATAACCCGACGGCAACGGACGTGTTTATCGAATTGATTGAAGACGGCAGAAAAAACGGCGATATTGTAAAGATACCCGCCGGTAAGCAAGTTAATTTTAAATAATTTTCTAACTTTATTTTGAAAGGAATTGATACATATGGCTATTTTGGTTACAGGCGGCGCCGGTTATATCGGCTCGCACACATGCGTTTCGCTTTTAGAGGCGGGATATGAGGCAGTTGTTTTGGATAATTTGTCAAACAGCTCCGAAAAGGCTCTTGAGCGCGTGAAAGAAATTACGGGCAAATCCGTTAAGTTTTACAAATGCGACATCCTGGATAAAGACTCGATGAGAAAGATTTTTAAAGAAAACAAAATAGACGCCGTTATTCATTTTGCCGGACTTAAAGCTGTCGGCGAATCGGTGGCGGTTCCGCTTAAATACTACGAAAACAACATCTCCGGCACACTCTGCCTGTTAGACGTTATGATTGAGGCAAACGTTAAAAAGATGGTGTTCAGTTCATCTGCAACGGTTTACGGCATAACAGATAAAGTACCGCTTACAGAGGATCTTCCGACAAGCGCAAACAGCCCCTACGGTCAGACAAAGCTTATGATTGAGCAAATTCTCCGCGATTTAAGCGTATCGGATCACGAGTGGTCTATCTCACTTTTAAGATACTTCAACCCCGTCGGAGCACACAAAAGCGGAAAAATCGGTGAAAATCCGAAAGGTATTCCGAACAACCTCATGCCTTATATAACACAAGTTGCTTCCGGAAAGCTTGAACAGCTCAGCATTTTCGGCAACGACTACCCCACCAAAGACGGCACCGGCGTTCGCGATTATATACATGTTGTTGACCTCGCAGAGGGTCACATAAAGGCGCTTGCAAAGGTTGAGCGTGACAAGGGCGTGTTTACTCATAACCTTGGAACAGGCGTTGGCTACAGCGTACTTGATTTGGTTAAAGCTTTTGAAAAGGCAAACAATCTTAAAATTAATTATAAATTCGCTCCCCGCCGTCCCGGCGACGTTACAATCTGCTATGCGGATCCGTCAAAGGCAAAAAAAGAACTTGGCTGGGAGGCAAAGCTTTCAATAGAGGATATGTGCCGCGATTCCTGGAACTGGCAAAAAAATAATCCCAACGGCTACGACGATTAATCAAAAAGGGCAGTTTAAAAAGCCGGTTGGCTTTTTAAACTGCCCTTATCTTTTTTGCAGGACAAAAAAAGTTTTTGATTACCAGGCGGCGTTTGCCCCCTGCAAGAAAATATTTCTTCTTCTGCGCCCGAAAGTTTTAACATCTGCTTTTTATTTGTTCATATCATAAAGATACTTAAGTCCGTGTATTGTGAGATTAGGCTCTAAAATATCAATTGAATTTGCAGCAGCCGCAATCAAAGATGCCATTCCGCCGGTTGCTATAACCTTTATATCGTCTCCTTGCATTTCCTCTTTCATTTTGTTTACAATATAATCAACCTGACCGGCATAACCGTAAACCATGCCGGACTGCATGGAGGAAACAGTGTTTTTTCCGATTATTTTTTCCGTTTTTATAAGCTCTATTTTCGGAAGCTTTGCTGTGTTTGCGATGAGCGCGTCAAGAGAAATTTTTATTCCGGGGCAGATAACCCCTCCGAGATAGTTATTATTATCAAGCGCGCAAAACGTTGTTGCCGTGCCGAAATCAATTATTACAGATCTTCCCGGATACATTTTCATTACTGCCACAGCGTTTACAATCCTGTCTGCTCCGACCTCTTTCGGGTTGTCGTACAAAATGTTAAGGCTTGTGTTCATTTTTGAATTGACAATCAAAGGTTCGGTGTTTAAATATTTTTTTATTGCCCTTTCCAGAGAAAACATAACCTGAGGCACAACGCTTGAAACAATTGCGCTGTCTATTTTTTTTACATCAATTTTATTAAATTCAAGCAAAGAACACATCATCATGCCTATTTCGTCGGAGCTTCGCTCATATATCGTTGAAAGCCTGAATGTTTTTAAAAGCTTATCTTCTTCATATGCACCGATTACTATATTTGTGTTTCCGACATCTATTACCAAAATCATAAATCATCGTCCTTTCAAAATCAAAACTCATGCAAAGAAGCATTTAAAATATTATTTTCAATTGTTATAACGCCGTAGCCCGGGTGCGCGCAAAATCCCGCCGAACCGGGATTTAAAAGATACACTCCGTCCTTTTTTCCCATATATGCCTCATGTGTGTGTCCGAAAACCGCAATATCCGCGCCGAGATTTTTCGCCCGACGCGCAATATATGAATATCCGTATTTAACGGCATATTCGTGGCCATGCGTTAAAAATATTTTCTTTTCGCACACATCAAAGATGATTTCGTCTTTTTCATCAGACATATAATCGTTGTTTCCTCTCACTATTTTAAAATCAATATCCGAAAAGACATATGACATCTCCAATGCGTCTTTCACGCAGTCGCCCGCATGCAAAACCATATTCACATCCGTGCTGCGCGCAAGAAGCTTTTCACACAAATCGGTTTTGTGATGAGTGTCTGAAAATACCAGAATTTTATACATAAAAATTTTCGTTTCTCCTTTTTGATTTATCTTTTACCCATCTTTTTCTTTTCCATTCTGTAATGTCCTTCGCCGTCTGATATTTTAATACCGTTTTTATATTCATATCCGCATTTTTCATAAAATCCGCAAGCGGTTATTGACGCGCAAACTTCCGCACGCTCCGCTCTTTTGAAAATCTCGTCATTTTCGAGGGTTTTAATAATTTTTTTGACTATGCCTCTGCCGTGATGCGATACAAGCACAAACACAGTTAAAAGCATACATTCTCTTTTATTGCCCCAATATTCGCTCACAGTTCCTGTTGCAACAATTTTTTCGCCTTCGCAGGCAACATACATATGCCCGTTTTCGGCGCGTTCTTTTATTTTCGCCCCGGTAAAAAAAGCGGCTTTGTTTTTCATTTCCTCAAAAGAATAATCTTTGCTGTTTATTTCAAGCAGATTTTCGCGCACAATATCCGACACTTCTTTAGCATCATCTGTTTTAAATCTTCTTATTTTCATTTTGTGCGCTCCTTTTTGATTTATTTAAACCGTCGACTTGCCGGACCGTATAATTAGTTTAACACGAAAATAAGCTTCTTGCAATAAAAATTTAGTTAATTTTTCGGCAAAACTCAAATTTTTTGATAAATTTTTTGTTTTTTTTCGAAAAAGACTTGATTTAATGTTTAAACTGTGGTAAAATGATTTGTGTTTTATGGCAGCTGCATCTTTTTGCGGCAATATTATGTTTAGTTAAGGCTAAGTAATCAGGAGGTGTAATATAGATATGGCAAAATGTGAAGTTTGCGGAAAAGGCGTATCATTCGGTATTAAGGTGAGTCATTCTCACAGAAGAAGCAACCGTATGTGGAAGCCGAACGTAAGAAAGGTCAGAGCAATTGTTAACGGCACTTCAACTTCTGTTAACGTATGCAGCAGATGCCTTCGTTCAGGAAAGGTTGAAAGAGCGTAAGTTTAATAAGGCATATATCAGCCCTGTGATTTTTCACAGGGCTTTTTGCTGTTTACAGGCTTTTGCATTTCACGAAAATTTTTCGCAGCAATTTGTATTGACAATGATTTTTATAAAAGCTATAATATGCATACTGTTAATCTGCGCTGCGCCGATATAAAAAATCAATACGAAAATAACATTGCATCCATGCCTCTTTTTTTAACAAAGCTTGTTCCCGAGGGCAATCCCCCGGCAGACAAGGCAAAAATGTATTGCAAAAAATACATGGTATTTAAAGAAAAACTTGATAAAATGAATATAAAAAGCGGCATACTGGTGCAATGCTCAATGGGCCATGACTATAAATTAGACGACGAAATCCCTTTCACGCATTATCTTAGCGTGAAAGACGAAACCGAAGAAGAGGTTTGCTGTCCGTATGATGAAAATTTTCGCAAATATTTTAAAGACGCAATGGCTCAAATAGCAAAGTGCAATCCCGAGGTCATTATGCTTGATGATGATTTCAGGCTTTTGGAGCGCCCCGGCAGAGGCTGCGTTTGCGATTTGCATTTAAAGCATTTTAACCAAAGGGCAAACACAAATCTAAGCCGCTCACAGCTTATTTCAATTTTAAAAAAACCTTTAACCAAAAACGACTTTCGCCTTACAGATGTGTTTAAGGAAGTGACAAACGATTCATTAGTCGGCGCCGCAAAGGCAATGCGCGAGGGAATAGACAGCGTAAACGAAAATATATCAGGCATTGTCTGCACCGTCAACCACGAACCGTACGGCGATATAGCAAGGGCATTTGCCGGCAAAAACAACCCCGTGATTATACGAATAAATAACGGAAACTACACGCCTGCCGGTGCGCGCAATCTGTCGCTGTCGGCTTACCGCGCAGCAGCGCAAATATCATTTTCGGAAAACAAAGCCGACATTTATCTTGCCGAAACGGACACCTGCCCGCAAAACGGATACAGCACCCCGGCAATGTCGCTTCACAGCCACTTTTGCGTCTCCGTTCTTGAGGGAACTACCGGCGCAAAGCATTGGATTACAAGAACAAATTCGTTTGAACCCGAAAGCGGAAAAGCATACAGAAAGATTTTATCAAAATACAGCGCATTTTATGAAAAGCTTTCAGAAATTGTGCCATCGCCTAAATGGCTTGGCTGCCGAATACCATTGCGCGATCATATAAACTATGATTTTCATGCATCGGCTTACGCACCGTATCAAAACTGCTGGGTAAGCTGCGTTTTGGAGCGTTTGGGGCTTCCTATGTATTTTTCAAAAGACAGCGGCGGCGCAGTATTTTTAGACGGCGATGCGGATAAATATATGACCGACAAAGCCTTAAAAGAAGTTTTTTCCGGCGCAGTGTTTATGTCCGGCGAAACAGCCGGCAGATTAAATAAGCGCGGATTTATAAAATATACCGATGTTGAGGTTTTGTCATACGAAGGCGAGCGCATAAGCGGCGAATTTATATATGACAGCAAAAACAGCGTCAGCGCGCAAAAAAACGCGCATATGCTGCGCGCCGTCAGCGAAGACGTTAAAATAAGCTCGGTAAATTATCATTTGTGCGGCGGTTTTGAAAAAAAGCCTCTCTCCCCCGCCGTTACGGTTTTTAAAAATCCTCTCGGCGGCACAAGCGTTGTATTTTGCGGAACTCCCGAAACAGAATTTAACTATCTTGAAACATTTTCTTTTTTAAACGAGTCAAGAAAAAAACAGCTTGCAGATATTCTTTATAAAACAAATAACTTTTCGGTTTACTACCCCGGCGACGCCGAAGTTTATCTAAAAGCAGCACAAATGCCGGACGGCGGCACTTTTGTTTCGTTTATAAACATAGGCCTTGATCCTATTGAAAAAATAACTCTTGTGTCAGATAAAGATTTTACCAAAACAGAAAAGCTCACTGCCGACGGCAAAACAGCGGCTGTTTTATTTACAAAAGATAAAAATTTATATACGCTAAACGAAAAAGCAAACACTCTTGAGCCGGTTATTTTATTTTTATCATAACTTTGCACTAAAAAAGCGCTCACCCCTATGCATTAAACAGCAGTGGTGCGCGCCTTTTTTAATTTTTTATTCGTTTTCAAAAAGGGGAGTTGAAAAATATCTTTCGGCAGTATCTGCAATAACCGTTACAACACACTTTCCTTTTCCGAGCTTTTTTGCAAGCTTAAGCGCCGCCGCAACGTTTGTTCCGCCGGATATTCCGCACATAATTCCCTCTTTTCTTGCCAGCAGCTTTGAGGTTTGTATCGCCTGTTCGTCTGTTATAATGCAAATCTCTTTATAGATGCTGCGGTCTAAAATCGGGGGAATAATTCCGTCGCCTATACCCATCTGAAGATGAGTTCCGATATTTCCGCCGGCTAAAATTGCAGCGTTTTGCGGTTCAACCGCCCATATCTCTATATCGGGATTGTTTTGTTTAAGCACCGTTCCTATACCGGTTATTGTTCCGCCCGTACCTATTCCCGAGCAGAAACCGTCTATTTTTTTATCTATCTGAGATATTATTTCGTGCGCCGTATATTTTACATGAGCCATGGTGTTTGCTTTGTTTTCAAACTGCTGAGGAACATAAACCCTTTTATCCTTTTTAGCCATTTCAAGCGCCGTTTGCGCACATTTTTCTATACATTTTCCGATATCGCCGTTGTCATGAATGAGTATAACGTCTGCGCCGTAGTGCTTAACTATTTTTCTTCTCTCCTCGCTCACGGAGTCGGGCATGATTATTATTGTTTTATATCCTCTCACCGCTCCCACAAGGGCAAGACCTATGCCCTGGTTTCCGCTCGTCGGTTCAACTATTATGCTGTCGCTGTTTAAAAGCCCGTTTTTTTCGGCGTTTAAAATCATGTTATATGCTGTTCTGGTTTTAATCGAGCCTCCGATATTAACGCCTTCAAACTTAACATATATATCGGCGCAGTTTTCATCCGTAAGCCTGTTTAATTTAATAAGAGGCGTGTTTCCTATGGCCTCCAAAATATTGTTATATGCCATTTTTATTTATTCCCCCGAAACAAAATTTGTACTTACTATTATATGCAGCGTTTAAAAAAACAACACTGCGGCCATGATTTATAATATCATTTGCCGCAGTGTTTGTCAACGATTGATTTTAAAAAAGTTTATTTTTCCCAGTTACTCATATCATACTGCCATTTTTCGCGTTTTCTGAAAGGTGTTTTGAATTTCTTTTTCAAAACGCCCTTTTCCTCCAGATGCACATAACATTCAATATCACAGCTTCTGCCGCATATTGAGCAGTCGTAAAAATGGCCGGCAGGCGGATAGAAAAACGTTGCGTCCAAAATCTTTTTCGCCTTTTCTTCGTCAATTTCCGCTTCACCCGCGATAATTTTGATTTTATCGTCAAAGCCATCATAAGCTTCGGGCGGCATAAACGGGTTTCTTTTTCCGGCGGCGCCTTTGTAATAAACGGCGCAGCGCCACGAATCAACCTCGCCCTTATCATTTATCGCGCCGCCCGGACATCCTTTTTTACATTCAAGGCATCCGTCGCACAAGTGCGGCTTTACAACCTCGTCATATTCGTCAAACTCCGCATCGGTCAAAACAAAGCAGTATCTTACCATCGGTCCGAAATCGTCGGTCAGCAAAACGCCGTGAAATCCCAGCTCGCCCAAACCGCACAGAACCGCGCTGTTTTCAAAATTCATCTGATGCTCTGCCGTTTTTCCGCGGTATATCATATCATAGAGTTTTTCGGGGTTTGTTTTATCGATTTCTTTCATAATTTGCAGATGTCTTCTCTGCGGAACAGCCATATAGCCGTGTTGCTCAATTAAATTTGCCACCTTCAGCGCACACATCGGCATGATTGTTTCTTCCATATTTTCAACCGCCATTGTGGTGTACTGATAAAACGTTGAGCCTTCTTCAATTCCTCTGTATATACCGCGGAGTATGCGAAATGCAAAACCTATAACGGTTTTTACCTTCGGAAATATTTTAAAAATTTCATCGTCTGCGGGAAATCTGCTCGCAGGCGCAAAACCTATAATATCGGCATCGTTTTGCTTTGCAAGCTCTATTATTTGCTGTTTCATATAAGGCTCTCCCCCTTTATTTTCTTATAGCAGGCAATATCACATTTTTTGCCGCACAGGCAGGGACTGTAGCCCCAGGTTGTGTTGGGCAGAAAATTAAGATGAGGATATATTTTTCTTGCGCTTTCGGCATCAAAGCGAAAATCTCCGTTTAAAATTTTCTCGCGGTCGGGACAGTCTTTTAAAAAGCCCTCCTCTATAAACGGATTTGATTTATGCGCACCCTTGTAATACACCGAACACTGCCAGCTGTCGACTCCGTTTTCGTCTATTGCATTGCCGACGCAAACTTTTCTACATTCATCACAGCCCTCGCAGTGATTTATTTTATATTCTTCATCAGTTTCCAACGGCGCATCCGTTATGATAAAGCAATATCTCATAAACGGACCGTATTTTTCATTTACAATCGAGCCGCTTTTTCCCGCATGTCCTATGCCGCACGCCTTTGCAGCCTTGCCGAAATCTATTATAACGTCCGGCGCGGGCTTTCCCTCCTCAACAGGAACCGCACAGGCAAGCTCATATGTGTCCATAACTTCGGGGTTTGTTTGTTTATCGCCTTTTATGCGAAGGTTCGGCACACTTTTCTGAAGACAGGCATCATATCCGTTATCTTCTATAAACGCGCCGATTTTTAACAGGAAGATTTCTGCAAACTCTTCCGAGTTATATTTTACTCCGACGGAGGTGTATGTATAATACTGATTACCGTTTTCCATTGCGGCATATAAACCTTTCGGAACGGCAAATCCAAAACCTATTATGCATTTTGCATGAGGCAGAATAAACAAAGGATCTCTGCCGGGTATTTCGCCTTTAAAAATATCAAGTTTTCCTATTCCGCACACGCTTGCTCCAAGCTCGGCGGCTTTTTGTTTAATCATTTCGGAATTTAGCATACCTTTTTACTCCTTTCACCTATCTGTCAAGCTTCCACGGCTTTGCACGGTTTCGAAGCGGTTCTTTAAAGCGTCCCTCCATGCAGCCGCCTTTCTTTTCAAGTATGCTTACGCATGCTCTTATACAGCCGCCGCACTTTGCCATATTATATCCTATCCAGCTGGGGAAATATTTTTGAAGCGCAGTGTAAACCTTCATTATTTCGTGTTCATCGGCAACATCTGTCTTGCCCTCCAAAAGGTCGAGCGAACCGTTTTCGTTTTTATCAAACACTTCCTTTGGCACAAACGGATTATAGTATCTTCCGGCATGAGTGTAGAACGCATAACAGCGCCACATATCTATATCGCCCCATTCGCATATCTTTCCGGCAAGATTAACCGTTATTTTTTTGCCCGATTTCATAGACGGTATGCAACTTCCGGGACATTGTGCAACACACTGCATACATTTTCTGCAAAGCGGATTTCCGCTGTACATTTCATCATATTTTTCAAATTCCGCATCGGTAAAAATAAATGCCACACGCTGCAACGGTCCGAACTGAGGCGTTAAGAGCATTTTGCTCCAGCCTATCTCTCCCAAACCGCATGCAACCGCAGCCAGACGGAACTGAAACTGCAAGTCCGGCGCAATGCTGTTTTCCTCTCTTGCAGGTCTTGTGAACTGAACGCTTCTGTGATGCGCCGTTGCGGTTTTTGCATTTTCGGAAACCTCAATTTGTTCCTCCGGAGAAAGAGTGTTTCCCGGTGAGCCGTCCATATCGGAAACAACACCTCTTGCACCCGTGTTTCGATACACAAAAGCTTCATATCCGAAATCCTCTATAACCTTTCCCACCTTGTACAAAACCGCCGGTGCGGAAATTTCGTTTATTCCGCCGTATGCCATTGAGGGATACTGGAAAAACTGCGTTCCCTCTTCAATACCTCTCTGCACACCGCGCGGTATGCGGAAAACAAACCCGATAACGCTTTTAGCCTCCGGAAACAAAAACTGAGGGTTCATTTCATCGGGAGCCGTGTCAAAGCGGGACATCGGCCCTATGCCGCACATATCCGCTCCGGCGGCAAGCGCTGCTTTTTTGATTATTTCACCGTCAAGCTTCATAATTTTCAAAACCTTTCTGCCCGCAAATTTATAAAACCCGGTTTTCTGCCGCAGGCGCGCGGAAAACATTCATATTTTGCCGTTATTTTGTGGCACAAGACCACTTGTATCGTTATTTTACCATACATTCAATAAAAAATAAATGTTTAAAATAAATAACATTCTTTCCAAAATAAACTTTTATCATATTTTTTGCTCAAAATTTGTACTTTGTCTGCTAATTAAGCACTTTTTGTTAGTTTTGTGCTGAAAAAACAAAGCTTTATACTGAAAAAACCGCATATTTTGTTGAAATTTTATTTTTTTTATGATTTTTTATAAATATTTAATTGATTTTTTAATAAAAAGAAAAAAAAGCATTTACCTGCGCTTTTTGTTATGCTATAATAAATAGGTACGTTTTGAATTTTCAAAGTTTATTTTAAGACGGTTTCGTTTATGAGCGCTTATTGCTCTCTAAAAATAAACCGCAAAAAATAAACTTTTTAAATTCACCGGTGTATCGCAGCATATAACAAATTAAAACAGCTCACAAAGGTGTGCTGCTTTTTATAAATACACTTAAATTTTTTACTGTGGGCAGAAAGGCAAAAAAACTATGCAGCAAACAGAAAATAAAATGGGAACGGCCCCAATGCTTAAGCTGATAATTTCTATGTCTGTGCCGAGCATGCTTTCGATGTTTATTCAGGCACTCTACAACATAGTAGACGGAATATTCGTTGCAAATTACAGCCATGCCGGGCTTGAGGCCGTAAATCTTGCGTATCCTATGCAGATGCTTTTAATTTCGGTCGGAGTCGGAACGGGAGTCGGAATAAACTCTCTGGTATCACGAAGGCTCGGCGCAAAAAAATATGACGAAGCCGACAGTGCGGCAACACACGGCATTTTGCTTTCGGTTTTTTCATGGATTGTTTTTTTAATAATTTCACTTACTGCGGTTAAACCGTTTGTTAAGATGATGGGTGCAAGCGGAGCGGTTGCACAAGATTCAATAACATACCTTTCAATAGTGCTCACGGCGTCGTTCGGTATGTTTGTTCAAATCAGCTGCGAAAAAGTTTTACAGGCAACCGGAAACATGATTTTTCCGATGCTTTTTCAGCTGACGGGCGCCGTTATAAACATAATTTTTGACCCGCTTTTGATTTTCGGAATAGGCATTTTTCCTGAAATGGGAGTTGCGGGAGCAGCTGTTGCAACAGTCGGCGGACAGATTATCGCAATGATTTTTTCGGCATGCATTTTGTTTTTTAAAAAGCATGACGTCCGCGTTACGTTTAAAAACTTTAAGTTTGATATAAACGTTATAAAAGAAATTTACAAAGTCGGTTTTCCGTCGATAATAATGCAGTCTATAGGCAGCGTTTTGGTATCTTCTCTAAACGCAATTTTAATGACTCTCGGCTCCGGAACCGCCGTTAATGTGTTCGGAATTTATTTTAAGCTTCAATCGTTTGTTTTTATGCCGGTATTCGGTTTAAACCAGGGGCTTATGCCTATTATGGGATATTCTTACGGCGCAAGAAACAAAACGCGTCTTATGCAGGCAGTAAAGTTTGGAATTATGATTGCGCTTTGCATTATGGCAGTCGGCGTGGCTGTGTTTATGAGTGTGCCGCAGCTATTGTTAAAACTGTTTAATCCGGACGCTGCAATGCTTGCGATGGGAACCGCGGCGCTTAGAATAATTTCTTTGTGCTTTTTGCCGGCGGCTGTCGGAATTGTTATTTCAACAATGTTTCAGGCAGTCGGCACAGGAGTGTACAGCTTGATAATTTCCGTTTTGCGCCAGTTAATTTTGGTGCTTCCGGTTGCATATATATTAAGCAGAGCAATAGGCGTTACGGGAGTATGGTGGGCTTTTCCCATAGCCGAAACCGGCGGACTTGCAGCTTCGATTTTATTTTTGATACACATCTACAAAACTCGTGTAAAAGGATTGTGATATGATTATGAAAATAGGTATTCCCAGAGCGCTTTTGTTTTACTACTACTATCCGTTTTGGAAAACTCTTTTTGAAAAACTCGGCTGCGAGGTAGTCATCTCCGATGAAACAAACGCAAAGATAATTTCGGAAGGCTCCGCTTCAAGCGTGGCGGAAATTTGCGTTCCGATTAAGATTTTTAACGGTCACGTGTTAAACCTTTTGGAAAAAGATGTTGATTATGTGTTTGCACCTCAGTTTCACAAAGCCGGCTGCGAATGGTACTGTCCTAAATTTATAGGTATCGAAAACCTCAGTCTGTACGGCAGAGAAGAAGAAAGAAACAGGCTTTTAATTCTCGATATGCACACTAAAACAGACGAGATTTATGACTATAAGTGCTATAAGCCTCTTTTAGAAAAGCTAAACGTTACAAAAAAGGACTTAAAAAATGCGCTTTCGGCAGCAAAAAAGGATTTTGAGGCTTTCAGAAGTGTTATGCATGAGGGATATAACGCTTTTGAGGCAATAGATATAACCGAAAAACACGCGGTTATAGAAAAAAAGAAACGACCGCTTACAATTGCACTTTTAGGTTATGTATACAATGTGTATGATAATTATGTGAGCATGGATACTATAAAGCGCTTAGAGCAGATGGATGCAAATGTTCTGACATTTGATATGCAGGATGAAAAAACTCTTATGCCTAACCACAAAGAGCGCAGAGAACCGTTTTGGGTGTTTGCAAGAAAGGTGTATCATGCGGGCTTAAATCTTATAGACAAAGCTGAAATTGACGGCATAATACACATAACCGCGTTTGGCTGCGGACCGGATTCCATAATCGGAAAGCTTATGGAAATTGAAGCCGTTAAAAAGGGCATACCGTTTATGACAATGCGCATAGACGAACACACCGGCGACAACCATGCGCAAACAAGACTTGAGGCTTTTACCGATATGATTAAAATGCGCAAATCCAAAGGAGGTAAATGAGTATGAAAGTATCGTTTCCATATATGGGGCCGGTTATTGCATATAAAAAACTTTTGGAAAATTTAGGTCATGAGGTTATTATGCCGCACAGACCGACTCAAAAAACATTCGACACGGGAGTTTTGTACAGTCCCGAATTTATATGCTATCCTTTTAAGGTTATGATGGGCACTTATTTTGACGTTTGTCAAAGAGGCGCCGAGGTTATTATTTCTTCCGGCGGAAGCGGCCCATGCAGAGCGGGAATGTACTGCGAGGTTCACGAAAAAATCTTAAAGGACCAGGGCTATGACGTTCCCATAATAGTGTTTGACTCTATTTTTAAAAACCCGAAAAAGTTTTTTTCCCAGCTTAAAATGGTGACGGGCAAAACATCGTTTTTTAAAATAGTAAAATGGGTGATTATCGCTTCCAAAATGGTAAATCAGTTAGATTTTCTGCAAAGCGAGACAAACAAGCTGCGTGCTTACGAAATAAATAAAGGCGATTTTGAACATTGCACAAACGAAATCGAAAAACTCTATGATAAGGTTTCAGACTTAAAATCGCTTAAAGAAACATTTAAAAAAGCAAAAGAACTTTTATACGGCGTTAAAATCGACAAATCAAGACCGCGCATAAGAATAGGCGTTGTCGGCGAGATATACGTTGCAATGGAAAGCGCAACCAACATGAACGTTGAAAAAAGGCTAAACGCCCTCGGAGCAGAGGTTTACAACATACAAAATATATCAGGCTGGATTAAGCATAATATTATCCCGAAACGGTTTAACCATTCGGAAAGCTGGAAGGCATGGAACAAAGCTTTAAAATACAAAACCTGTGCCTGCGGCGGTCATGATATGGAAAACACGGGTTATATAATGGAATTTGCCGAAAAGGGTTTTGACGGGGTTGTGCATTTAATGCCATTCGGATGTTTGCCCGAGCTTATAACAAGGAGCATCCTCCCCCAGCTCAGCGAGGAATATAACATTCCGGTTCTGACAATGTCGATAGATGAGCAAAACGGCGAGGCAAACACGCAAACAAGACTTGAGGCTTTTGTTGACCTTTGCAAAAACAGAACGGCAAAAATGCTGTTGCCTTCAGGCAAAGTAAAAAAGCCTTCCGAAAGCAATTTATCAAACAAAAAGCAGCCTGTCGGCGCTGCAAAATAACTGCGTTTTTCCAAAAATGAGAAAGGTATGTGAAAAATATGAAAATATACATCGGAATTGATACAGGCTCCGTAAGTACAAACGTTATTGCTTTAGACGAAAACTGCGAAGTCATATTCGAAGAATATATCAGAACCAAAGGTCAGCCGATAAATTCGGTTAAAGAAGGCATGACGCTTTTAAAAAACTTTTTAAAAGACAAAAATGCCGAGGTCTGCGGCGTTGGCGTAACCGGCTCGGGCAGACAGATGATCGGACTCATGGTCGGTGCGGACTGCATCAAAAACGAAATAACCGCCCACGCTGCGGCAACAATTCATTACCACAGCGATGTTTCAACAATTTTTGAAATCGGCGGACAGGATTCAAAAATTATTATTGTTCGCGACGGAGTTGTGACAGATTTTTCGATGAACACAGTCTGTGCTGCCGGAACGGGTTCGTTTTTGGACCATCAGGCAGAGCGTTTGGGCGTTGATATAACAAATTTCGGCGATCTGGCGCTTTCTGCGCAAAATGAAGTGCGCATAGCCGGAAGATGCACGGTTTTTGCCGAGTCTGACATGATTGCAAAGCAGCAGTACGGCTATTCCAAAGCCGATATTATAAAAGGTCTGTGTGACGCATTGGTCAGAAACTATTTAAACAACCTCGGACGCGGCAAGGTTTTGGAGCCTCCGTTTGTGTTCCAGGGCGGTGTTGCGGCAAACAAAGGTATTGTTGCGGCATTTGAAGAGCAGGTCGGCTCAAAAATCATCATTCCGAAACACTTTAACGTTATGGGCGCTATAGGTATGGCGCTTATGGCAAAAAATCAAACCGAACAAAGCGGAAAAAAGTCAAACTTCAAAGGCTTTGAATTTATTGATTTGGAATTTACGCCGAAAAGCTTTGAATGCAGCGGCTGCAGCAATGCCTGCGAGGTTATAAAAGTTATGGTCGACGGAAAAGTTGCTGCAATGTGGGGCGACAAATGCGGCAAGTGGAGTTCGTCTATATAAATTAAGTTTATTAAGAAAAATATGTCATTAATAAAAAAACGCAAGACTTATAAAAGGTCTTGCGTTTTTTTTGCTTTATATTATATTTTTAAAGAATTTGACAATTATTTATAAAATACCGATACTTTATTTAGCGGCAAAAAATTTTTATCCCTCATCTGCATTTTTTTGTTGGTTTATCCTTGCATAAAATAATTACGTTCACATTTTTACAGATTGCAGCATATTATGACACTGCATGACAATTTTTTCATGCTAAATTATTATGAAAGGATTTTGATTTTGTGGACTACGATAAAATGTGTATGATACCGGGATATGCTTATGTTCCGACGCAAAGATTTTCCAATGTTTACGATGCCGAAAAAGCTCTTGATCGCGGCACGGTTTTTGCCGCGCTTGATATTTCTATGGAGCAGTACGGCAAAGAGGATTTATCCGAATGCGAAAACTATATTAAGGAGGCAGACAAGTGATGCTTAATACTTCCGAACGCGCAAAAGATTTAAAAACAGTGCAGAAATACATGTTTGCGGCATACGATCTGCAGCTCTTTTTAGACACTCATCCAAACGATTCCGAAGCTCTTAAAATGTATTCTGATGTTGTAAAAAAAGCAGAAGATGCCAAGGCGGATTTTGAAAAGCGTTACGGGCCTTTGTCGGCATTTTCGGCAGCATATGATACCCAAAACTGGCAGTGGAATGAAAATCCATGGCCCTGGGATAATGCAGATAATTAATAAAGAAAGGAAATCAGTTAAATGTTTAAATATGATAAATTTTTGCAATACCCTGTAAACATAAAAAATCCAAACCCAAAACTGGCGGCGTTTATTATAAGCCAATACGGCGGACCGCACGGCGAAGCCGGAGCCGCAATGAGATATTTGTCGCAGCGTTTTGAAATGCCCAACGAAGTGACCAAATCCACATTAACGGATATCGGAAACGAAGAGCTTGGACACCTCGAGATGGTCGGAACAATCGTTCATCAGCTTTGTAAAAATGCAACAACAACTCAAATTGAAAACAGCCCCATGGCGGCATATTTTATAGACCATGGCAAGGGGGTGTATCCTGCTGCGGCAGCCGGTACGCCTTTCAGTGCACAGACGCTTGCCGTCAGCGGCGATCCTATAACGGATCTTGTTGAGGATCTTGCAGCAGAGCAGAAGGCGCGTGCAACATATGACAATATTTTACGCGTGTGTGACGATCCGGATGTGCGCGATGTGATAAAATTTTTGCGCGAGCGCGAAATCGTTCATTTCCAGCGTTTCGGAGAAGCTTTAGACTATGTTCAAAACCGCCCGAAACAAAAAAAGTTTTTTATAGGAAAATAAAAATATAACTAAAAAGCAGAGCATGTTTTAAATCCGGCGGTTTTGATATGCTCTGCTTTTATTTGCTTTGCTTTTTCGCGTTTGGGGAAGATATCCCGGCTTATCTGTTTTCTTTTTTTTAGCAGAGGTTTTTACATAATTATTAATATCTTCAGGCGATGTTTTATCTTCTCGCACAGGCAATAAAGAGCAAAACCCACCGGACTTTATGCTCTGTTGCCCGTCGTGACACGGCAGATTTTTTATCCCATATTCCGACATCAAAATTCGCACAGATACAAAAATTCGCGTTTTTTAATTTTGTTGAATAAAAACAGCTGTTGATTTAATTTCTCTTGAATATTTTTTTTTGCTATGATATAATAGTTATGGTATAATATATGTATAAAATTTTGCAGAACAAGCATTTTTATTTATGATATAATAAATGCATAAAGTCTTGCAGAGCAAGCCTTTGCGGCGCTGCCGCCCGTGCTTTGCACTAATGCATAATTGAATTGCTTCTTAAAAATGCTCTTGCAAGCAAGCATTTTTATTCATGATATAATACAATAGACACTGCATATAAAAAAAGACGGAGATTATTTATGAAAATTGAATTGCAAAAGCAGGCTCTCGAATTGTCGAAAAGGATTATTGAAGAATGGTATTTGGGACATACAGACGAACTTATACCGCTTCT
Organism: uncultured Clostridia bacterium; assembly: GCA_934457145.1. Lineage (GTDB taxonomy): Bacteria > Bacillota > Clostridia > UBA1381 > UMGS1253 > CAKSHP01. The sequence goes on from CAKSHP010000003.1 coordinate 103,390, forward strand.
TGACGACAATGTCAGCTGGATTGGCGCAACGGCAAATCAGTTTTACCGGGGCATAAAAAATGTTACCGCCAAATTAACCAGCGTCAGTCGGAAGATCATGCCCTGCGATGTTTCGGAGGAGAATTGGTTTATTGCAGACAAAGGTTCTGACTGGTGTCTTTGCATTGGAAAATACATATGGACTTTGATTAATGAAAAGCAATATTTGCAAGAACCTCAGAGAGCGACCTTTTTGTGGAAACAGTCGGGAAAAAATTTAAAAATAGTGCATATGCATGTTTCAAACGTGATGCACTATTTGGAAAAAGACGAAGAATTTCCCGTAATTGCGTCGCTGCGCAATTACAACTACGTTCAAAAGAAACTTTCCGAAAGAATGCGAATTCTTCATATTATGACAACCGAATATGAGTATCACCTGTTGGGACTGGACAGCGTTTGTTATATTGAAGCCTCAAAGGAAAACCTTTTGGTACACACAAATGACAAAACATACCGGATTCATGAAGGTATCGGCGCATTTGTAGAGAAAAACTGCCCCGACTTTATATTTGTTCACCGAAGCTATGCTGTGAATTCTGACTGGATAAAAACCGTAACACCCTCTGAGGTTATTTTGATAAACGGCGAAAAAATGGCAATTTCAAGGCAACGATACAAAATTATATGTGAAAAGCTGAAAGAAATTTTTAATTAATCATGAGGTTAATAACGCAAAGGCTCTTTTCGCGCCGGCCTCCGAAAGATTTAACCGCCCATGAATTTATTATAAATACAAAGCTTTATAATAAATACAGCCGGGTGCAGCAATCTCTTATCGTTTACTTTCCTGCGGATAGGAGAAATTTAATTACTGTTTGTGCCGGTGCAGGGCGGCAGAATGGAGATTAATATGGAAATCAAAAAAATCAAAGACAACACTACACTTACAATAGAGCTTGAAGGCAGACTCGATACGGTATCTGCTCCGCAGCTTGAAACCGAACTAAAAAAAAGCATAGCCGGAATAGAAACACTTATATTCGATTTTATGAATCTGGAGTATCTTTCTTCTGCCGGACTGCGCGTTTTGCTTGCTTCCCAGAAGGTTATGAACAGACAGGGACAAATGAAAATAAAAAATGTTAACGCTACTATTACAGATATTTTCGAGGTGACGGGTTTTTCCGAAATACTTACCATTGAATGACAAACAGCAGCCGGGAGAAATAATTATGGAATTTCCTGTTAATATTCAGAAAATAGATTTTACGCATAAAGAAATCATAGAGAAAATTCGTTTTGAACAAGGGCATATTTTATCCTCTCACGCTTTTGCGTCTTTATATCTGTGGCAGAGTGCCATGAAACTTTCGCTGATTTGCGGCGAGGATTTTTTTGCCGTACAATGCGGGGACAGGAAAGCAAATATGTGGTTTTTTCCTTGCGGAAGCGAACAAAAAATTTATGACTTTATTTTTAAAAAAATGTCGGTTAAGCCGTTTTCTCTGCGCTATCTTCGCGAATGCGACGTAAAATGGCTAAAGGAAAACTTTCCTGAAAGATGGAGCTTTAAGCGTGCCGAACCGTCTGACGAGTACATATGCAATATTTCTGAATACATATCCCTTGAAGGCAGCAAATTTTCCGAAATCAGGCGAAAAATACGGAAAATTGACAAAGAGTTTAACATAACTGTTCGCAAAATATCGGATGACACCTTAAGCGACGCGATGAGTGTTGCTCAAAAATGGTATGCAAATGAGCACCATGCCGGAAAAGACGGTTTGTCAGACGATATGATTGCCGAAATTGCATTAACCAAAAGAAACGAACTTGACATAAGCGGCATTGTTATGTATGCAAACGAAACGCCTGTCAGCGTTTTTGCGGGATTTAAATTAACAGACGATACGGCAGACGTTCTTATAGGAAAATGCACACCGAATGCCCCTACGGGAGCTGCATACTATGCACTGCGCGAGTATCTTAAGTCTTTAAACGGGAAATACCTGTATTGCAATCACGAAGAAGATTTGGGAATTGAGGGCATCAGGCAAATGAAAAACAGTCTTTGTCCCATAGAGAAAACACATATATGGGAGGCAGAATTAAAATGACGCAAAAGGACTATTTTATACCGAAGATGTTTTACCGGCTGATGATACCTTCTGTTATTTCATCTTTCGGCTTTGCTTTGGCAGATATGGCGGACGCCCTCGTTGTGGGGCAAAAGCTGGGCGAAGTCGGACTTGCTGCAATAAGCCTTTGTTTGCCGATATTTATGCTGATAAATCTTTTTATGGACGGATTCGGAATCGGCGGAAGCGTTTTATTTTCGCAAAGACTCGGCAAGGGAGATATCCGCAATGCGCAGGAGTGCTTTAACCGCACGTGGACTACGGTATTGGCTTTGGGGTGTTTTATAGGTATAACTGTTAATATTTTCGCCGAGCCGTGCCTTAATTTACTCGGCACTAAAAAAACTAACGGCGCTGTTTATTATGCCTGCTGCGATTATGTTAAAATCATAGCCGCCGGCGCACCGCTTTTGATGTTAAATGTTGTTTTTGCAAATTTTTTAAGAAACGATAACAATGCCGGACTTGCTTCGGCGGGATTTCTGATAGGAAACACGGCGGATATTTTGCTTAATATCATACTGGTTATTTTCTGCGGACTGGGCACAAAAGGAGCTGCGCTGTCAACCGTTATCGGCTCTGCTATTGCAATTATTATATATTCGCCCGGAATAATCGGCAAAAAATCAGATATACTCAAAATAAGAAAATTTGCTTTTAATATACGGGAAACATTTTACTGTTTTAAAACAGGTTTTTCAACTTCTGTCAGACACCTTTTGCAACTGGTGTTTTTTCTGATTATAAACAGACTGCTTATGGCTATGAACGGCGAAAGCGGCGTTGCCGTATTTGATGTTGTGTATAACGTTTCGTTTTTTATAATTTATCTTTATAACGGAATAGCCGAATCGGCGCAGCCTCTTGTGAGCACATTTACGGGCGAAAACAATGAAGGCGACTGCCGTTATATACTAAAACTTTCAAAGATATGGGCAATTGGTCTTGGCGCAGTCCTGACAGCTTTGATAGCGATAAATGCGAAGAAAATTTCGCTGTTTTTCGGTATTCCCGAATTTTTGATTCCAAACAGCGCTTCGGCTGTGAGAATTTATTGCATCGGCTTTGCGTTTTCAGGAATAAACATCATAAACGAAAAGTACTATCAGTCTAAAAACTGTTTTTTACCGCCGTTTTTGATTGTTATAATGAGAGAATTTGTAATACTTATATTGTGTGCGGTTATTTTTTCACAGGCAGGTTTTGGAGCAGTATGGTTTATGTATCCCGTAACGGAGACTGCAACATATTTGATTTTCAAAGCAATTAGCCGCTTCGTTGTTAAAAAAGGCAACATTCTCGACAACAGCAGAATTTTCCGCATTACTCTTTGCAATGCCGATGATATTGAAAATGTTTTAAGCCTCAGCAGAGAATTCTGCAAGCGCCTGGGAGCTGATAAAAAGCAGGAATATGCCGTTAGTTTGGTAATAGAAGAAATATGCATGTCGATTACACGCAATGCCATAAAAGATATTCCTGACGGAAAAATCCGCATAACATTGCTTGCTTTGGAAAACGGCGATTTTGTTCTTAATTTTCTTGACAACGCTGTAGAATTTAATCCGCTTTCGTTTATGACCGGAAAAATCGAAACCGAAAACGATTTTAACATAGACGAGATAAGTTTGACGATGATAAAAAATAAAACGAAAAAATTGATATATCACAAATGCGGCGGATTTAATTCGCTTGCAGTTTACATATAGGAGGTTTTTAGCTTGAAAGTGTCTTTAAAATTCAAAACAATCGCAGTAATACTGTTATTTACCGTGATTTTGTCGGTAAGCATTGTTTTTATAAGCTATAATACATACACGGACAGTTTCAAAAAACACTACAGCTCGCTTGCGCTGTCGATTTCAAAATCCACAGCGTCGGTTGTTGATTCTTCAAAGGTCAAAGCTGTGGCTGAAGAGGTTGAAAAAACATATCGCGCATTCTGCGAAAAAAACGGCGGAGTTCCCGCTGATTTGTCCGGCAGTGAGGCGCAAAGCTATTATGCCGAATTTGAATACATAACCGATATGCCGGAATATAAAGAACTTCTCGATGTTCTTACAAAGCTCCGGGAGGATAACGAGGCAGAGTCGTTGTATCTGGGATACACCGACGTTTATACAATGAAAGACCTTTACCTTGTTGACGCAAGCGTTGACGAACCTTGTCTGCCGGGAGTGTTTGACGATGTTCAGCCCGAGCATGTTGAAAAGATAAAGGCAGGCGATTACGAATTTCCGGCGTTTATAACAAACCTTCCCGAATACGGCTGGCTCTGCTCTGCGTCCGCACCGATTAAAGATGAAAACGGCAATGTAACAGGCGTTGCGCTGGTTGATATTTCAATGAACAAAATAATGAATGACAGGCGCGATTTTCTTATAAGTCTTATACTTATAACGGCGGTTCTGGCTCTTATTATTGCTGCGGCGGTTTTGATTTTAGTAAATAAATTTCTTATAAAGCCTATAAATGTTTTAAGTGATGCCGCAAGCACATTTGTTTCCGAAAAACAAAAAAAGGGAAAGACCGACAATTCTCAAATTGCAAAGCTTAACATCAGGACGGGCGACGAAATTGAAAAGCTTTCCGACTCGGTAAAGAAAATGGAAACAGACCTTAACACATATATTGAGGAGCTGACCGCAATTACATCGGAAAAGGAAAGAATCGGCGCGGAGCTTGATATAGCGACTCACATTCAGTCGTCCATGCTTCCGTGTATATTTCCTGCATTTCCGGAAAGACAGGAATTTGATATATATGCGCAAATGACGCCGGCAAAGGAGGTCGGCGGAGATTTTTACGACTTCTTCATGGTTGATAAACGCCATATAGCAATTGTTATGGCAGACGTGTCGGGCAAGGGAGTTCCGGCGGCGCTGTTTATGGTGATTGCAAAAACTCTTATTAAAGACCACACACTGCCCGGCAGAGATTTGGGAGAAGTGTTTACAACGGTTAACAACATTCTTTGCGAGTCAAACAGCGAGGGGCTGTTTGTAACGGCATTTGAAGGCGTTTTGGATTTGACAACGGGAGAATTCACATTTGTCAACGCCGGACACGAGGTTCCCTATATTTGCAAAAAATCCGCCGGATTTGAGCCGTATAAGATAAAACCCGGCTTTGTGCTTGCCGGCATGGAGGATATGCGTTATTCATCGGGAAAAATAACACTCGACGCCGGAGATAAAATATTTGAATACACCGACGGCGTTACGGAAGCCGTGAATACCGAAAACGAATTATACGGCGCCAAGCGTTTAAATGCAGTATTAAACGGCAGCAGCAATAAAACTCCATGCGAAATCATCGGCGATGTGAAAAATGATATTGATTTCTTCGTCGGAAACACAGATCAATTCGACGATATAACGATGCTGTGTCTGGAATACAAAAGAAAAATGGATACGGAGGGTGAGTAAATGAAAGAATTAACCGTTACGGCAAAAATCGAAAACATTGAAAAGATTACTGAATTTGTTGACGGGCAGCTTGCATTATATCAGTGTCCCAAAAAGGCACAAATTCAGATTGACATTGCCATAGATGAGCTTTTCGGAAACATTGCACACTATGCCTACAGACCGGATGAAGGCCCCGCCACCGTACGCGTGGAGGTTTTAGAAAATCCTCTTTCCGTTATTTTGACATTTATAGACAACGGCGTTCCGTATAACCCATTGGAAAAAGCGGATCCCGACACTTCCCTTTCCTCTGACGAAAGAGAAATCGGCGGTCTTGGAATATATATGGTCAAAAAAACTATGGACGAAATCGTATATGAATACAAAGACGGTCAAAACATTTTAAAAGTGAAAAAAAGCCTGGAAAAATGAGGTGTTACAAGATTGAAAAAAGAGTTATTCAGAAAAAAGAGTCTTGAAAAGATTTCTTCGCCGGAAAGAACAGACACTTATATAAAAGCAGTCAATGTCAGGCTATGGCTTGTTGCCGCCGCATGCATGCTTGTAATTATATCGCTTTTGCTGTGGGGAATTTTCGGAAAAGTGGAAATAAGCAAGAGGGGCGTGACCGTATGCCAAAACGGAGAGGCAATATGCTTTATCAGCGAAAATGACATAAACAGCATCGGCGAAAAAACAAGCTTTCGCATTAACGGCCGGTCATATGGGCTGAATAATATTTCCGATATGCCCAAAAAAGCTTTTGAAACGATGCCGGAATATGCCGCACACATCGGATTATATGATGAAAACAGCTGGGTTTACGGCGCAGTATTGTGTACGGATTTAGATGACGGCATATATGAAACCGAAATTATTACAAAATCGGTTTCGCCTATACTTCTTTTAATGAACTGAGGTGTGTGCGTTGCAGAAAAAACATGTGAATGTGCCAGTTATTATGCAGCTTGAAGCGGTTGAGTGCGGCGCTGTTTGTCTTGCAATGGTTTTGGCATATTATAAAAAATGGCTGCCGATTGAAAAAGTCAGACGCGATTGCGGAGTATCGAGAGACGGCTCAAATGCCGGAAATATTTTAAAAGCCGCAAATAATTACGGACTTGACACAAAAGCATATCGATTTGAACCGCAGGAATTAAAAAACGGCGTTGTTTTTCCGTGTATCATACACTGGAATTTTAATCATTTTGTTGTGCTGTGCGGTTTTCGCAGAGGAAAAGCGCTGATAAACGATCCCGCGAGGGGAAGAATTTGGGTATCAGAACAGGAATTTGACGACTCATTTACGGGCATATGCTTATGCTTTGCACCAAATGAAGGTTTTATAAAATCCGGCAGACGGCGAAGCATATTATTCTTTACAAAAAAGAGACTGACCGGCGCCGGAGCGGCGGTTGGCTTTATAATAATAACTGCTTTTATAATTTCCGTTATTGAAATTATGAATTTATCGCTGTCAAAAGTGTTTGAAGATTTTATACTGAGTAACTCATATGACAGATATTTAATTCCGTTTTTTTCACTGCTTTGCATACTGGGAATTATCCTGGCTGTGATAACGGGAGCAAAGGAAGCGGGAATGTTAAAAATAAGCGGGAAGTTTTCAGCATCGGGTTCAAGCTCGTTTATGTGGAAAATTTTGCATCTGCCTTTGGAATTTTTCTTACAGAGAATGGCAGGCGACATTCAGACAAGAATGGTTTCAAACGGAGAAATTGCAGCTTTAATCATAAATATATTTGCTCCGATTGCATTAGACGCGGCGATGCTTGTTTTATATCTTCTGATAATGTTAAAATACAGCGTTGTTTTAACTTTGGTCGGAATAACGAGCATACTTTGCAACATATTTTTATGCGCCTATGCATCAAGAAAAAGAACAAACATACTGAGAGTTATGATGCGCGACGAGGGGAAGCTTGCCGCGGCGACCGTGTCGGGAATAGAAATGATTGAAACCATAAAGGCAAGCGGAGCTGAAAATAACTACTTTGAAAAATGGGCGGGTTACAGCGCAGCAGTAAACGCTGCAAAGGCGGAGTATTTAAAAATCGACTGTAGAATCGGAATTTTGCCGGAGCTTATTTCATCTCTTGCCGAAATTTTTGTGTTATCAATCGGCGTGTGGCTGATAATGAACGGCAAATTTACCATGGGTATGCTGCTTGCCTTCAGCGGATTTCTGACGGCATTTTCAAAACCTGCAAGAAAGCTTATTGCCGTTGGGGAAAGTATCGGAGAGCTTAGATGCAGCATGGAACGAATTGAAGATGTGATGCAGTATCCTGCCGACACTGCCGAGTCCGATACACCGGACAAAAACCGCGAATATGACAAGCTTTCCGGAAATATTGAGCTTTCGGACGTGACATTCGGTTACTCGCCGCTTGCCGAGCCGCTTATAAAGAATTTCAGCTTAAAAATTTCACCGGGCGAGAAAATAGCGATAGTCGGCGCGTCCGGCTGCGGAAAATCCACTATAGCAAAGCTAATATCCGGATTATATAAGCCGTGGAGCGGGAGCATTTTGTTTGACAAAAAAACGATAGACGAAATAGACCGGGCGGAATTTACGGGTTCTGTTGCAGTGGTGGATCAGGATATTACCCTGTTTTGCGATACGGTTGCAAACAACATAAAAATGTGGGATAATTCTATTGAGGATTTTGAAATGATAATGGCATGCCGCGACGCAAAAATCCATGATGCGATTATTGAGCGCGACCGGGGATACGGCGGAGAGGTTTATGAAAACGGCAAAAACTTTTCAGGCGGCGAAAAACAGCGTCTGGAAATTGCGCGCGTACTTGCTCAGGATCCCACAATTATAATTATGGACGAGGCAACGAGCGCACTTGACAGCGCTACGGAATACGAAGTGGTAAATTCGATTGCGGCACGCGGAATAACATGTATAATAATTGCGCACCGCCTTTCGACAATCCGCGACTGCGATGAGATAATTGTTATGGAAAAAGGCGTTATTGCCGAGCGCGGAACTCACGAAGAACTGTATCGCTTAAACGGTATTTATACAAAGCTTATTACCAATGAATAAAGAGGAAGGAGAATATCTGTGGGTTGGTTTGACGAACAAATACGACAAAGAAAAAAAGATGACGCGGATACTCTTTTCGAGGCTTTGCACGATATTGCAGGCGCAGTTTCGGGCAGGAAAACTTTTTTTCAAAACGGAAACGCAAAAAATGAAACAGATAAAATACTTGCCTACTACGGCGTAAAAAGCCGCGATCTGCCAAGCTCCATAAAGGACACGGAGGCTCAGACAGAGTATCTTACAAGACCGCACGGCATAATGAAGCGCGAAGTTACGCTGTCCTGCGGCTGGCATAAAAATGCGGCATATCCCATGCTTGCAAAACGAAAAGACGGCACGCTGACGGCATTGATACCCGGAAAGTTTTCGGGATACTTTTACACCGACAGTCAAAGCGGACAGCTTATAAGAGTTTTAAAAAAAGACGAAAAGCTGTTTGAAGATAAGGCATATTGTTTTTACAAGCCGTATCCGCTAAAAAAACTTAACGAAAAAGAGCTTGCAAAGAGCCTATCCGCTGCAATAAGCCGAGCCGATATATATTGGATTATACTTACAAGTATTCTGATAACAGCCATATCGCTTATTGTACCGAGCGTTTATAAAATATTGTTTTCGTACATAGCGCGCGGGAGCGATATTTTGCCTCTTTTCTTTGCAGCTTTTGTGCTCATATGCACAGCCGCGGCGGTAAACATGATTACAGCTGTTAAAAAGATGCTGTCCGGAAGAATAAAAAACAAACTGGAAGTATCCTGCGGTTCGGCTGTTATGATGCGTATTCTGTCGCTTCCGGCAGATTTTTTTAAAAAGTACAGCGCCGGAGAGCTGTCAAGCAAAGTGCAGTCAATTACGGAGCTTTGCGAGGCATTTTCACAAACCGCGATTTCATTTGGAATAACGCTGATTTTGTTTGTGCTGTATTTTATATGGATAGCGTTTTTTATACCGGCGCTGATTGTGCCGGCAGCGGTTACAACTCTTCTGGCAACGGCTTTTTCGTTTTTGATTATATATTTACAGTCTAAAATCAAAAAACAGCAGGATTTACTTGATGCCGGAGAGCAAGGAATAAGCTATTCACTGATTTCGGGGATTTCGAAGATAAAGCTTGTCGGCGGCGAAAAAAGAGCCTTCGCAAAATGGGGCAAAAAATATGCCGAAAAGGCACGCCTGATATACAATCCGCCGTTTGTTTTGAAATTTCGAAAGTCGATTTTCATTTTGATAAACATTTTGGGAGGCGCATGTATTTATTATACTGCTGCAAAAGCGGCGCTTACGGCGGCGGATTTTTATTCGTTTACCGCCTGCTACGGCGCAGTAACCGGAGCTTTTCTGATGCTGTTTGAAGATTGCGACAAGATTGCAGAGATAAAACCAAAGCTTAAAAACATAGCCGCATTTTTTGAAAGCGAGCCCGAGATATCTGCCGACAAGCAAACGGTTACGCATTTGTCGGGCGGTATTGAGCTTAACAATATAACATTTCGCTACAGCGAAAACAAAACCGTTTTTAACAATTTATCGCTTAAAATCAGACCCGGAGAATATGTGGCAATAGTTGGGAAAACGGGGTGTGGAAAATCGACGTTTATCCGCCTTCTTTTAGGGTTTGAAAGACCGCAAAAGGGCGTTATATACTATGACGGCAAGGACTTATCAAAGCTTGATTACAAAAGTCTGAGGCAAAAAATCGGAATTGTGATGCAAAACGGGAAGCTGTTTTCGGGAGATATTTTTTCAAATATTGCCATATCCTCCCCCTCTCTTACGCTGAGCGAAGCCTGGGAGGCAGCGGAAAAAGCCGGTATTGCAGAAGATATTTACAATATGCCGATGGGCATGCACACCATTTTGTCCGACGGCGGAGGAGGAATTTCCGGCGGACAGAGGCAAAGGCTTCTTATTGCAAGGGCGATAGCTGCAAAACCACGGATTATAATATTTGACGAGGCAACAAGCGCACTTGACAATATAACGCAGATGACGGTTTCCAAAACGCTTGACAATCTCAAATGTACACGCATTATCGTTGCCCACCGTTTGTCAACAATTAAAAACTGTTCAAGGATAATTGTGCTTGATGAAGGAAAGATTGTGCAGGACGGTTCATATGATGAGCTTATGAAAGAGGACGGTTTATTTAAAAAACTGATTGACAGACAAAAAATTATTTAAAAAAAGTATACCTTTTTAATTTTGGTTCGTATAAATATTTGAAAGGAAAACGAAATTATGAAAAATATCGTAAAAAATCTGTTTGATTTTCAAAAATTTGCGGCAAATAAAAACCTGGCACAGATGATTGAAAAAACTCAATTAAAATACAGCAAAGAGTTGTCCGATGATGACCTTTTGTTTGTAAATGCTGCCGGAGATGCAAATGCCGTGATGCGCGCCTCACGAAAGACGGAGGGCAAAAAATATGATTGAGACGCAAAAGGCGCAGTTATATGAAAATTACAAAGAAAAGGTAAGTGCGTATGTTTTCGGAAAAGTCAGCCACAGGCAAGACGCCGAGGACTTGGTTTCAACCGTTTTTTTTAAAGATTTATCAAAATGCCGATAAATTTGACGCATCTAAAGCAAAGCTTTCCACCTGGATATACCAAATAGCAAAAAACACCGTAATCGATTATTTTAAAACGAGAAGAATTCATTGCGTGCTTGAAGAAACAGCGCTCTGCGAGGATAACATATCCGAGGCAATTGAAAATGAGGATATGCTGCAAAGACTTTATACGGCGCTTACCCGGCTTTCCGAAAAGCAGAGGGATTTAATTATTCTTCACTATCACACGGGCAAAACCTTAAAAGAAATATCCGTTTCTTTAGGGATGTCATACATAAATGCCAAAATCACACACAGGAAGGCACTGAATTGTCTTAACAAGTTTCTTTCCGATGATTTTAAGGAGGGTTGATGTGTAACAAACACAAAAATGATTGCAAAAAACCGGGCAGTGGTTTTTGCTTTTGGGGGACTTTAAACTGCCAAATAATAAAATGGAGGGTAAAACAAGTATGATAAAACACGCAAAAAAAGTTATCAGCACTCTGCTTTGCATCAGCATGCTGCTCTCATTTGCTCCTGCATCATTTGCATCTGACGCAGATGCAAACAGCGAACGCTCGTACTTTGATTTTGAAGCCACTGAATATGAAGCGGCTGAAAACAGCGGCGAACTCAAAATTAAAGTTGTGCGGCACGGTGAGGGAAATGCAGAGGCAGATGTTGCATTTAAAGTTGCCGATTTTCTTTCGTCCTACGGCGAAGATTATGAGGTTCTTGATGAAAACGGCAACCCGCTCCCGAAGGTTTACGGCGAAAAGCCTTCCGTGTCGGACTTTGTGTACGAAGGCGATACAAGCGAGCTTGTTGATATTGAAAATAACTTTTCCGAAAACGGACAAAGCGAAAAAAGCGATGAAGCTGCAATTGAAAAAGAAAGCGGCGCAGACAGCGAAAATTCCGCCGCAAGCGATGGAACCGCTGAAAACGGCGATAATCAAGACATCAGCGCAGAAGAAAACGATATCGTTTCGGAAAACAGCGAGCAGATTCCTGAAAACAGCGATAAAAAGCAAAAAAGCACAGGTTCTTCGCTGCGCGACGCTCAGGCGTCATATTTAAAAATTTCGGAAAGCGAAGATGATAAAGAAACCGAAACGGCAGTAAAAGAAACGCTTGACGATATGTATAACTATTTTCTTGCGGCAGAGGGCGCCAGCGGTACTATCCATTTCAAACAGGGCGAAAACGAAAAGACAATCACCGTAAAACTGTTTGACAACGATGTTGCAGAACAGAACAAAGTGTTTATGATTGCCCTTATGGGAACAGACAATGACAAAACAATAACGGCAGCCAATGCCAGCACATATGTTACAATCATTGACGATGAAAAAGCTGAAACCGCACTGTATGATTTATCGGAAGATGAGATAACGCTGAGCAAGGACTCTCCTGCCGGTTACATAACTGTAAAAAGAAGCGGCGGAACACAGTATTTCGGTACGGTTTATGTTTCAACCGTGAAAGATACGGCAGAGGCTAATTCTTACGAAAACTTTGAATACAAGCCTGTGGCTTTTGTGCCCGGCGAGACAGAGAAAAAAGTTGAGGTTAAGGCAAACGATTTTACACAAGACGGCAAATTCGGCATTCGTCTTGAAGCCGAGACAAATGCCGAAGTGGGAAACTATTACACAACCGTTAATATTTCAGCTTCGGGCGAGATAGCTCAAACAGATGAAATATCACTTATGGCCTCCAACGTAACGCTCGGAAACAGCTCGTGGAATGCGGACATCTGGATTCCCGGCGGCTGGAAAAAAGATATTACCGGCGACGGAAAGGCATGGGACAGCAACGGATATCTGCACATTAAGCAGTATGACAAAAATGACCATACCATGTATGTAAGCAATAACAAGCTTAATCTTATAGGTAACAAAAACATTACCTTCAGCTCTTATGTTACAAACACAAGCCGCGGATTTAACTCAAAGTATAAATCATATGATACGTATTTTGAAACCGACTCCGACCAGACTTTTTCCGGCAGCTTAGACAGCATACACATCAGAGGAAACAGCAATTGGCAGGAAAGAACTCTCGGACTCGGAAATACCGGAGATTCGGCATATCTTAAATTTTCCACAAGACCGACTTCGGGCGGATATGATAATCCTGAGGCAATTATTGACTGGATACGCTTTAACTATGCAAAGTATACATTCAGTCCGCAAAATTCCGCAGAGAATTTCAACCGCAGGGTATACGATTTTACACAAGGTCTGCCAAATGTTTACGACACCTACTACGACGGAGAAACCGCCAGAGTGTATAATCCGGGCGGCGTTGTGATTAAAAGAGGAAATGACACCGTTTCCGCCTTTTACGCAGATAACAGCGAATCGGTTACGATTACAGCTGCAAACGAGGCAAAGAATAAAGAAAGAGGCATATACTTAAAGGGCGTGTACTTTGCAAAAAATAATATAACAGATCACAGCCTGTTCCTTGACGGAAAATACACAAATAAAAATGTGTATTATGTTGCGGCATCGGACGGCAAAGTGAGCTTAACTCCCAATCAGAATTTTATTAAGACTCTTCGCGACAAGGGAGTTATAGGCGGCGTTCACAGCGACGAAACGTTTAAGGTTTTTCCTGTTTTCGCATATGAGATGGTGAACGTTAACTTTGAAAACACCGACAGAGATGACAGCAAGAGCGCAACCAAAGGTAAATTTGACAAAAACAACAAGGCTTCTTATATTGCAAATATATTGGAGGCTTGTGACAAAAGAACTGTACAAAAAGGCTTTTATGCAAACTGGCTCGACTACTACTATATGACCGTTCCGAAAGGCTCGGTAATAAGAGTTCAGACTCAGCCGATTTCCACAAGGACGGCAAACGGCGTGTACTGGTGGAGCTTTGACGGAAAAAGAAACGGAGTTACATATCATAAAACGGGCGATGTTATCGCAAGCGGAACCAATCCGAACGGCGAAACACTTGAAACTACTGACTATACAAAGGCTGATATTATTGTAAAGGAAGGAACATGCATAAAACCCGCAACGGGCAAGCAGACCTTTGAAGTTGGATATTTTCCGACGGAAAAGGGCAGTATTCCCGATGAATACAAGGGCGAAAACGGACTTACAAATGCCGTTGTTCCCTCGGACGCAATTACTTCCGGAGTTTCGGCAAACGGAACAGACAAGGACGGAAAATATACGTTCAGCCATCCGTATATCGGTATGGACTGGTCATTTACGGCGCTTGCACCGCAGGGCTACTACACACAGTGGGTGAATATGACCGGTGATACAAACGGCGACGGATATATCTCGGAGGACGAAGCTAAAAATATCAGAAACAAAAGCAGTATGCCGGAGGAAGTGTACGGTAATAAACTTTCCGGCAAGCTTGATTCGGATAATTTTATATTAAATTACTACTTCCTGCCTAAAACCGCAGCCGGAAACGGCAAAAAGACCGGTAAGGTTGTTCGCGCGGCGGAAAATTTCTATCAGCTTGCAAAAAATATTAAATCAAGCGACAATGATATTCCGATTGTCGGGGCATATGTAGACGTTGGCGGATTTATCGGACAGACTGACGGAAACGGCAGATATTCAATACTTTGCAACGATCTGCCCTCTGCCGGAAATGTCAGCACTACAGTTACGGCGGACGGATATTCATATAATACGGTATCAAAACTGCAAAGAGATACTTATATAAAACTCGATGCGCTTTCAAAATTCAATGCAACGGGAATTGACGCATATTATAATTCTACAAACGGCGCAATCGCAGATGATTTTATTACCGTAAATGACGATACCTTAACAATAAAGGCAAGCGTTTCAAGCGACAGTGCAATTATGCCGACAAAAGCCAGATTTTTCATTTACGACAATGCCGGAAACGAAAAATTTGCACTTGACAGCCGCGAAGGATATAAAACCACTTTCGAAACAAACGGCAATGAGCTGACGGCATACCTTAGTTTTAACCCCAAAAAGGATATGCAGATCGGCTATAAGGTATATGTACAGTTTGCAGACCAAAACGATGAGTGGACAAATTTGATTGACATGGGTTATTATTTCTCCGCAAAGCTTGATTTGGCAGAGTTTATATTCCCGCTTATCGGAAGTTCGTCTTTAGAGGACGTTATAACAAGCGGATTTGTTGCCGATATTATCGGAAATCCTCTCGGCGATATGGATTTCGGCGCAATTAACGGATTTGAAGAAAACAGCTATTCATATACTCCGTCGGGCATCAACAAAAATGATGCGCAAAAATATACCTGGCAGAAAACCGATTACAGCTTCGGCTGGTCGAGCACATTCTATCAGAGGAAAAATACCACAGGCGCCGAAAAAGATGAGGCAAAGCTTAAAGATTATTTAAAAAAGATTTATGACGGCAAGAGCAAGGGTGCGCCTCCCCCGTCTCCGAGCAAATATGCAACAAAGAGCAGATTCAAATGGTCGGTTACTCCGAGCGTTGGCTTTAATCTTACGCTGTCATCAAGACGCGACGGAAATACGTATTTTGAGGATCTTGTATTTTATGCAAAGGTTGACTTTGAAGTCAGCGCAAGCCAGCAAATACAGCTTCCGATAGGTATCAGCATATTAATAAAGGGCAGTCTGGACGGAGATGTTGCAGGCATATATCATATGTATGTTGACTACCAGGACAGCTACGAAACGGAAGACGCAGTAAAATATACGTCGGAAGATTTCGGTTTGTTTAAAAAGTTTACCAATTCTGTAAGACGCGAGGGATATATATTCCTTAACCCGAAGGTTGCGGTTGCGCTCGGCGTTGGCTACGGAGTTGTGTTTGTAACGGGAAATGCTTCGTTTGATTTTGATATGGACTTCCAGTTCACGGAAATCGGTACAAATGCTTACGGAGATATTACAATAGACCTGGGCTGGGGTATTCAGCTGTTTAACTTTGAGGTTTATTCAAAGTCGCTTTATGAAACTACCTTTAAACTGTTTAATACCGAGGGTACAGACGGTCATATAGATTTTGACTATAATGACCAAAGTACACTTTCGCTTTTGTCCGTTGCAGACTTTTTTGCAGCTGATGATGATGAAAAGCTCGTTTTAGACAGACCTTCTTCAAGAGAATATCTTGCAAACAGAAGTGAATGGATGGGCGAAGACACAGGTATTTCTCTGATGGATGCCGACGCATCTGAAGGGACAACGGAAAGAGTGTTGCTAAACGGTACTCTTGATAATCCGTATGTGAAATTAGCCGAACTCGGTGACGGCAAAATTCTTATGCTGTTTATCGATGACAACCGCGAAAGAAGCACCGTAAATAAACGCACGCTCTTCTACTCTGTATACAATGGCACCGGCTGGTCAGTGCCGAAATTGGTAGATGATGACGATACGCTTGACGACTATCCTAATATTTCTGATTTGGGCAACGGCAAAATTTTGGTTACATGGTCGTCGGCAGACAAAGTTTTAGCTGACGGCGCAACCGTTGAAGACGCGCTCAAGTCAATGAATATTAAGGCACGTTTCTTTGATAAGAGCACACTTAATTTTGACGGCGAACCAATGCAGGTTACAAAAACAACGGACGGTGACTACTGCGCAGACACAATGGCAAATGCAGCATATGACACTGACACCGGCAGACTTATTTTGTACTACACAAAGACAGAATACAACGACTTAGACGAAGTTGGCGATATAGCAAAGGCATATTCTGCAAATGCATATATGTTCTACGAAAACGGCAAGTGGAGCAGTGCAGATGATTACACTGACGATGAGCTTGTAGGTCAGACAGATAAAGAACAATACAAAAAAGACTGGTACGGTCAGCGTTTCCTTGATGTGAGAACAAATAAAAACGGAGAACTTCCGAGAGTTATAGACACAACTTCTATCAGCTACAACGGACTTGCGCTATTTGCATGGACCGTTGACTGGGACAAAGACCTTGATACTCTCTATGACCGCGATGTGTTTATGCAGATATACAACTTTGAAGAAAACAGCTTTACACACATTATCCGCGTAACATCGGAAAGTGCCGCATACACAACTCCTAAATTTGCACGTTCGGACAATGCGACATATTTGTTCTTCGGCGAAATAAAAGCAGAAAACGGCAGCGGAACTGAAACAGAGCTTGCCGAACACGGTGCGATTAAATATCTTGATGTCAGCGATTTGATAAAGAATGATAAGTTTACAAAGATTACAGACGGTGACAATGAGTATTATGTTTTCCAGTATGAACGCGAAACATATGTGTTTGACGAAAACAGCGATAAAACTGCCGAGACACCTGCGGAAAAAACAGAAACCGAAACTGTGCTTGCCGAGGCAGGCATTGCAACCGAATGCGATAATCCTATGGAGTATGACGTTAAAGTGTCAGATGACGGACAGATGTATTTGTTCTGGACAGACGCAATTGACGGAGCGCGCCAGATTATGACCGCTATATACAATGGTTCTGATGAAAACGACGATGACGAAAGCAAAGATGAAAACGCAGCCGGAGCCGATTTATCCGAAAAATACTGGAGCCAGCCCATAAAGCTTACAAATGCTGAAAAAGGTGAATATTACTCCGGTATCGGCGCAACAACTGTCGGCGGACAAATCTTTACGGCAAGCTTCAAGGGAAATTATTCCGACAAAACTTCATCATCGCTTGTTTACGACATACACACACCGTTTGCAAAGATTAAGACTGCATCTGTTGAATTGCTTGACGAAATGCCTCAGCCGCTTTCTACAGTGACACTGCGCGCGGCAGTACAAAATGAAGGCTTACTCAAAAAAGACGCATCTTCTGACAGTCCTATACCGGTAACATTTACGATAAACAACGAAAATCCCGTTACCGTAAACATTACAAAACCGATACCGGGCGGTGCAACAGTTTATGTTGAGTGCAGCGTGACACTTCCGGAAGATATTTCAAACATAGAGTTTGAGGCTTTCACAAATGACAGCGACAAAGTAAGCACAAAACTTGAACAAAGCAGCGAAATAAAACTTTCAGACAACAAACTTGAAAGAATTGCATCTGACGGATATAACGCAGAAAAGATTATATACAGCGCTGTTTTGAAAAATGACGGCAACGCCGATGCAGCAGATATTTCAATTAAAGCAACCGTTGGCGAAAATGAGGCTGGAAGTGCAACTATTGCAGCGCTTGGCGCAAACGAAGAACAAGACATAAAAATAGAATTAAACATTCCCGACAGCGCTTACACATTAAATAATGACGGCGTTGGCAGCGCGGACGTAAGTATTGAGGTTTCAAAAGACGGCGAAACCGCGGCAAGCTATAACGCAACTGTTCAAAAACCGTTCAGTGCAGAAGCTATTGAAGCTCTTTCAAAGGTTACGGAAGTTAAATTTGAAAATGACGGTCAGTATTCTATGAAAGTGACCGAAAAGCAAGACATTCAGCCGACAATCGAAGGCGATGATGAAAATGCGCTTATGGTTATGTGGCTCGAAAGCTCTGACAGCGATGTTGCATACATTAATTATGACAATCTTATTGCAGCAGGCAAAAAGGGAACTGCAACACTTACAGGTATAGTTGTTCCCGGCGAGGAAAAAATAGAATTTGTTTCAGGTTTGGCACAAAAAACCGACTGGAAAGACCTTATTCCTTCCGACAAACTCATAACCGTTACGGCGACAGTGAACGTTACGGACACAACCGGTTCTTCCGGCACAAGCGGTTCTTCAACGAGAAAGCAGAAGTATACCGTAACATTTGACGCTGCAAACGGAAGCGAAATTGCTGCGGTTAAAGTAAACAAAAACGAAACCGTTTCAAATCTTCCCGTACCTGTCAGAGAAGGATATAAATTTGAAGGCTGGTACAGCGACGAGGCATTAACAATTCCGTTTACCTCTGAAACAAAGGTGACTTCCAGTCTCACACTTTACGCAAAATGGACGCAAGACAGCAAACCTCCCGTTCCAGGCGGAGACAAACTGCCGTTTAAGGACGTAACCGAAAGCGACTGGTTCTGTGACGCTGTGAAATACGTGTATGAAAACAAGCTGTTCTTCGGTATATCGGACGATATGTTTGCTCCGAATGATTCTCTTACAAGAGCAATGCTTGTAACAGTTCTTTGGAGGGCAGCGGGCATGCCGCAAACTGATTTTGCAGTGACATTTAATGATATTGACATAAACGGATATTATGCGGAGGCGCTGCGCTGGGCTGCAAGCGAGAAAATAGTTGAAGGCATCAGCGAAACCGAGTTTGCTCCGAACGATAACATCACAAGAGAGCAGATTGCCGCAATTATGTTCAGATACGCAAAGTTAAAGGGCAAGGTTTCGGAAGACGAATCGGCAATATCGCTTGATTACAGCGATACGAAAGACATTTCCGACTGGGCGCTTGAGGCTGTTATGTTCTGCAAATCAAAAGGCATTATGTCGGGCGATGACAAAAATGCGTTTAATCCCACAAATGACGCTTCAAGAGCAGAGACTGCATCTATTATGCAAAGATTTTCAGAAAGCTTAAATAATTAATTTAAAGGAGGAAAGGCAAATGTCAGACAAAAACAAAGTTGTATCAAATGATGAAGCTTTAAAAAATAAGGAGCTGGACTTAGAAGAATTAAAAGATGTTTCCGGCGGCGCCCTTAAAGATATCAGCTTCTCAAAAACTGTGGACATTTCAAAAAACACAAAAAGTAAAATCGGATAAAAAAATCTTCCGATAACGCGAAACGGCGTGCGGCAAAGTAATTCGGCTTTGTTGCACGCTGTTTTTTTTGCATTTGCAAAAATTTATTTTTTTCTTTACTGTTGTGTGAATATGTTGTATAATAAAGAAAAAAATATAAGGGAGGTCCGTTATGAAAATTATTGATTCGCACACGCATCTCGGATTTGAAAAACCTAGGGAAGATATAAAAAAATGCATAGACAGCGCAGGCATAGCCGGAGTTTGCGTTTTTTCTTCTCCGCCCAGAGAGCATAATATAAAAATCGGAAAAGATTTTAAAGAGCGTCTTTTTGATGTTTTAAATTTTACCGCCAAATATAAAGACATATTATTTCCTGTTTTATGGATTCATCCGTACGAAGAAGATATTTTTCAAAAGATAGATATTGCTGTGAAACAAAAAATTTCCGCTTTTAAAATAATTTGCTCGAACTTTTACATATACGAAGACAAAGCGGTTGAGGTTTTAAAGTATATTGCGGCTTTGAAAAAGCCCGTTTTCTTTCACAGCGGAATACTTTGGGACGGAAAAGACTCTTCAAAATATAACAGGCCCGCAAACTGGGAGGCTTTGATAGATATTAAAGGGCTTAAATTTTCCATGGGCCACTGCTCCTGGCCGTGGACAGATGAGTGTATAGCGGTTTACGGCAAGTTTTTAAACGCGCTCGGGCAAAACGACGGCGCAGAAATGTTTTTAGATATTACACCCGGAACGCCTTTAATATACCGCAAAGACTTGCTGACAAAGCTTTTTACGGTAGGATATGATGTCGGAAGCAACATTTTTTTCGGAACGGATTGCAATGCAGAGGCATATAACTCAAAATGGGCGGCAGACTGGATTAATACAGACAAAGAAATTCTTGACGGGCTTGGCGTTAGCAAAAAAGTTTTAGAAAATTTATATTATAATAATATTATGCGTTTTCTCGGAAAAGGCGAAAGAAAAGAAAAAATCCATATACCGACCACAGATAACGCAAACAGCTGGAGTCCGCTTTGCGATGACTGATATTTTTATAAAAAGCCTGCCTTTTAAAAACAAAACCGACTTGAAACTAAACACATAAAAAAATATTGCAGCAGCGCGGCGCGCTGCTGCAATATTTTTATTATTTGACGCTCATATATACCTCGTTTGAATAAAGCGTTACAATATTTTCATTTTCATCCTTACAGATTGCATATGCTTTGGCATACCAGGTTTCACCGGATTTTACGTTTGCTTTTCTGATTGTAAACTGTCCGGTATTTTTCGTGTTTTTAGCTGCCGCCTTTATAACGCCGTTTGTTTCAAGGCTTAAGTTTTCGGTTTTGCCCAAAAGCATACCCGTTTCAATAATTTTATAGTCTGCTTTGATATTTCTTTCCGCAAAGAATGCAATTTTTGTATCTTCTGCCATAACAGGATTTGCAGCCGTTAGAATACTTTTATTTTCTGCATTTTCGCCATACACAGACACAAGCTCAGACGAAGATGACACATAAAACGAATACTGTGCATCATAAGAAACAATTTGTCCGTCACGCATCCAGTATGCAAAGATTTTGCCGTCTTTATCAGTCTTTGCATTTACGCTAACCATATCATTGTAAAAATATTTATTTTCACTGCCGTCTACTGTTATTGTATACTGCTTTGGATTTTTTACAAACCCGGCTGTATAAACCGTGTTTTTACCGACAGTTATTTTATCGCCGGCTTTAAGGTCTGTTTTTTTGCCGTCTGTATACCATCCTGCAAACTCATAGCCGTACAAATAAGGATTCTGCGGAGTTGTAAGCAGGTCTGCCTCCCCTTCTGCACTGACTGCATCGTTAATGTTTTTAAACGTTATGTAAACTGAGTCTTTCGGAGCATAAATTGCGGCTATTTCTCTGTTTGTTCCTACGGTGAAGTTAAATTCTTCATCATATGAGATAATGCGTCCGCTGCTCATATCCTTCCAATACATAAACGTTTGATCGCCGATGCTTTTAAGTGTTATGGTTTTGCCGACTGCGATATCGCACGTTAGTGAAGAAGAAAGGATTTCTCCGTCAATCATGATTGCATCACCTGTCGTGTACAGCGTTATTTTCGCTGTTTTTTCATCGGTTTTTGGTTCTGTGTTCTTTTCGCTTTCAATTTCAAGCGCGAATGAATTCTTTTCAAGCACAGCGCCGAAATTTTCGCTTACCGTTAAATTTTCTATCGCAATTTTATTTGCAGCGCTTTCACCGTCTTGACAAATTTTTATCATGTTTTTTCCGACCATGTCTTCGGTTACCGTTATGCTGTATTCTATGTTTGTTTGTGTGTTTGAAAAAAGATTTATAATAGCAGCGCCGTTTTCGTCATCACTGCTTTCACCGCACACGGAAAGCTTTAGCTTACAATCCGAATCAGCATTTGCCGAAAGCAAAACATCTGCCTTTATGCTAAAGGTTCTGCCGACATCTGACGGCGAAAAGGCATCGTTTGCAAACACATTTTTAATTTTTACTCCGTCGGCGGCATTTTCGATATCTGAAACAATTAATTTACCGCTGTCGTCTGCCGATATATTTACATTGCCGGTTTTTTCGCAGCTGTTTTTCATAAAATTTTCTTTTAAAAACGCTTCGCTGTTAAACGTTTCGTATCCTCCGGTTTGCTCGCTTGCAAATGCAAACACATAATCATCGGGAGAATTTTCTTTTATATATCCGCTCACATCGACCGCATATTCGTCGGGGCTTTTAACATCAACTTCGGCAATCGGAGCCGCACCGTATACCCCGGACAAAAGCATGCCTTCATCGGCAGCATTTGCGGGCGCATTTAAATATGTTAAAGCGTCGGCGCTGTTATAATTTTTAATTGCATAGATTTTTATTTTGCCATCAAAAGCGTTTTCGACATTAAATTTGAGAGTTGCTTTTCTTGTTGACGCAAAATCTCCGCCGTCAAACCGAACATAAACCTTTCCTATTTTGTTTAGCGTATCGTTTCTTTGTTCATGCTCTGCAAAATATCCTTCGCTGATTTGTCCGCTGTCGCTTACGGTTTTAATATCTGCTGCCGAAAGCGAAACACTTTCGTTTTCGGTAACCTCTTTTGAAGTTATATCGTCGATATACAAAACTGTTCCGATCGCATTTGCATCATATTCTTTTTGAAACATTCTAAACGACAAAAGCGCCGGACGGTTTGAGTATCCCTCAGGGGAATTATCATATTTTGAGTCGAGTATTTTTTCGTCAATCGTAAACACTTTTGTAAAGCGCTGCCATTCGTTTGCCTTTGTTATGCTGACTTTACTTTCCTGCATGCTCTGGTTTGTGTCCATCTGGTCGACGCTGCTTCTTGCGGATTGCAGGCACACTCTTACGGTTCCCGGCTCGGGGCTTTTTAAATAAAAGCTTACTTTAAACTGCCGTCCCAAATCTTCGCTCGTAAGCGGATGGTCGACGATGTTATAAAATTTGTATCGGCCGCCGCTGTACTTGCTGCCGCCTTCGGGGATTGTCATTTTTGCGCACTTTCCGTTTGTCTTTCCGCTTCGGTCATCATCATAAAGGCTCATGCCTACCTGAGAACCGCCCGTATCCCATGAGTTTCCGATCCATATTATATTTTCTTCGTTATATTCGCTTGCATATCCTCTGATTCCCGAGGGACTCATTTTTACAAATGCGCTGCTGTCCAGATCGTCAAAGCTTAAATTCATTTTATATCCTGAAGCCTCGCCGCCGCTGCCGCTGCCTTCTACAGGCTCTATTTTTGCACCCGACACACCGATTTCTTCAACAGTTATATCGTCAAAATACATATCAATGTCAACCACACCGCCGTTTGCACGTGCACCGAGCTTGTTTAGCATAAACGAAACGTAGCCCGGTCTTGTTTTTTCTGCGTCAAACTTCGGATCTAAGATGTAGTCGTCAAGTTCAAATTCATATTCAAATTTTTGCCAAACGTTTGCCTCATTAAGCGTTAAATCTTTGCGGTTGTAGAATTTATTTGAACCTGTCTGTTCGGATGAGCTGTAGTCTGAATATGACTGCATACCGACCGTAAACGTTCCGGCTGCATTTGCCTTTGCAAAAAACGTCATTTTAAACTTTCTGCCTTTATCCGCTTCGGTGAGATTTTTAAAGTCAACAACATCTATCTTTCTTCGGCTGTAGCCGTATTGTGTTTGAAAAACATAGCATTTGCCATGTCCGGTTGTGTGGTCGACAGAGGCTGTTATTTCGCCCGAGCCGCCTCCGCCGCCGGCTTTAAAGCTCAGGCGCTGCGTTTCGCCGTCAAAATTCTCCGCCGCCGCAATTTTGCCGTTATACAAATCGGCAACAAGTATAATTGTTGCATACTCAAAACCGTTTTGAGCCATTTCGTTTACATAATCGGTAACATCGGCGCTGTATTCTCCGGCGCCGTTTACCTTAACACTGTCTAACGCTGCCGCTCCGAATACTTTTGATAAATCCACACCCGGCGAATATCTGTCGTTTGCGGGGGCATTAAATTGGTTTATACTTTCGCTGTTCCAATCGTAATTTGTAAGCTTTGTCCGGTCGACACCGTAAACCAAAATATTCTGACGCACATCATTTGTGACCTTAAATTTAAACTCTGCGCGGTTTACATCGCTGACATCTTTTATATCAAGCTTAACATATGTTTTTTTATTTCCTCCGTTTGACGGCACGTATTTTCTTCCGTTTACGCCAAACAATGCATCTTCAAAAGAAACATTTTCATTTATTCCGCTTTCAACATAGCTCTCGTCTGCCGCCGAGAATACATCAATTTTTTTCGGATGCATAACGATTGACGGCGCAGATACATTTTCGCTTTTATTTGTTTTTGCCGCAATCATTGCCGGCGTAACCGTTTCATAAACCTTGATATCGTCTATATATAAAGGGTTTTTAACATGATCGCCCGCTGCCTGAACGCTTAAAAGTCCGTGGCGCAAAGCGGAGTTTGCTTTTTCGGGCGTATCGCATCTCCAGTCAAATTCGCGTTTTTCCCATGTATTTGCTTTAAGCGGAACATATCCCGAACCTGCCGGCTCAAAATCAACATATTCAGACAAAGGATTGCTGCTCCCGTAGTACGGAGGCTCAAAAAGCGTTCTTACCGAACAATCGCCAGTTGAATAAACAAAACACTCAACATGAAACTTTCGTCCGAGGTCTTCTTCGGTTAGATAACCGTTTTTTATAACGTTTCTCATTTTCACATAATCGGCGGTGGTGTTTTTCATAACAAAGCTTTTGCCGCTGCCGGTTGTATGGTCCAAATCCGAAAGGCACATATAGTTTGCGCTGTCGGGTTTGCCTTCCGTGAAATAATTTGCGCTTGTGTAAGACGATAAATCATCAAAGGTTATTGAATTGATTAATTTATTGTCTGCCGTTTCGCTTTCGGAGCAAAGCATAAATGCTGCGCTTTCGTTTGCACCGAGCGACTGCGTGTACTCCGACACATCCGCACTGTATACCCCTGCGCCGTTAATCGGTACGACTGCAAGTTCTTTACCCAAAGTGCTCTGCTGCGGATTTTCTTCGTTATAATCTTTCAGCGCATAAATTTTTACCCTCTGTGCGCCGTCGTTTACAACGTTAAACTTAATTTCCTCTGCGGAAGAATAATTTTTATAATCAACAGGGGCAAATTTTATATATGCATTTTTAGCGCCGTCCGATGATTTTGAAACGTTTACCAGATTGTTTTCATCAATTTCGCCCAAGACTCTCTCTGCCTCGTTTTCAGCGCCCCAAACAGTTGAAAAGCTTGTCTGTTTTGAAGATTTAATATTTTTGCCGTTTTTGCATTTCAGTGTTTCTTTAACGTTTATTTTATATACTGCGCTGTTTTTCATGTTTGCGCTTTTAAAATACCACGATGTACCGCCAAATTCGCTGCGCCATTTTCCGAAAAGTTCTTCGCCTGTTGCCGCATTGGTTATGCTTACATTTTTTTCGATTTCATTTTGCAAAACCGCTCCGCTGAATTTTATTTCAATTTCGGTATCTACCGGCACTGATTTGGAATTATCCGTCGGCTTAATATATGTAACCGCAGCACCCTCGCCTTTTACATAATAGTTCATAAAGTCGAAATATGCCTGATACATGTCGCAGTCAAGCTCTTTGTTATAGCCTGTAATGAGCGTGTGGCCATAGTCTTCCATTGTAAAATACATGCTTTGAAGGTTTCTCTTTCTTGCTTCCATTGCCATACCGGGCATGGAGCCGTTCCACGAGCCCCAATCCTTTTTGCCTGCCGCAAAAAATGACGGTGCATAATCATCTGTCATAAAATATGAAAGGTCGCCGCCGGCAGACGAATATACTGCGCTTACTCTGCTTGAAATTTCATTTCCGTCCGGATATATAAGCCACGGCTGTTCGTTTTTTGTTGTGTCATTTATACCGTCAAAATATTTGTTTACAACGTTTTGCGGCTCAGGACTTCCCAAAACATATGCTATGCCGGACTTTGAATGACCCATAGCGCCGAAACGGTTATTGTCGAATTTATATTTTTCGTGATTTTTATAAGACATTAATCTTAATTTTCTTACTGCGGCTGTGTTATAAAGAGAAGCCATTTTAACGCCCAGTTCGCAGCCTGCCCACCAGCCGTAGTGATCGTCTCTGCCCATGGGCGCATAGCAGTAATCATAAATAACGCCTGCATACCCCTGCATTAAAAAGCCTGTCATATGCGGACGGATGGAGTCGTGCGACCAAGTAGAAATTCTTGTTTCCGCACTTGAGGCAAGCATCATAACCGGGACATCCTCTTTTGGCTGCGACGGATAAATAATATCCATTTTAAGATCCATATCAAGCGGCGTACCGTCCGGTTTTACAAGGTCTGAAAAATCTGTTGCGACAACGTCTTTAACCTTTGTTTGCGTGCCGTCTGCATAAGTTATAAGCTTTTCGCCGTAAACATTTTTAAAGCCGTCACTGTTCCAGATTTTTACAAGTTCGTCTTCTATGCCGTTTACGCCATGCTCCGCCAAAGACCAGTAAAACACATCGCGCTCAAGTCTGCACCCCGCAGGAACAACATAATCGTAAAACCTTCTGTGTTTTAAGCCGTTTAAATACAGATTGCCCTCGTCCATTTTTATTCTTATATTCTGTATGCTCCAGTCAATTGACGGACTCACGGCAAGCGGACTGTTTTTATAATCGAGGGTAACAACTATATATCCTTCATCTAAAAAATCCGCTATAATTGTATTGTCGCTTTCAGTTCCGACTCTTTTTTCAGACGAATTTATAATATAAAATATCATCTGTGTCATTTGGTCGGTTTCGTTTTTTGCATATACGTTAATATCGACCGGTATGCCTATATATCCGTCATTTTCAAGACTTACCGAAGTTTTAAGGTATGCCGAAAATAATCCTTTCAAACTTTCGTTTTCAGCTTTTTCGTTTGCAAAGCCCGGTGTTTGCATAATAAAAACAAGTGCAAACGCCAAAAGCAGCGCCGTAAATTTTTTAAACATTTTATCAGCCCTTTCTTAATTAATAAACCTATAAAAACAGTTTACTTCGTATTTCTTTAAATGTATATCAAAATTATATTAATTTTTTCAGATTTCTTAACATAGATATAAGCTATTGATT
Source organism: uncultured Clostridia bacterium (assembly GCA_934457145.1). Lineage (GTDB taxonomy): Bacteria > Bacillota > Clostridia > UBA1381 > UMGS1253 > CAKSHP01. The sequence goes on from CAKSHP010000003.1 coordinate 130,924, forward strand.
TTTTTAATGCACTGTGTTATACTAATTACAAATTTAATCCGGGCGGTGATAAAATGAGCGTTTCAATTATTGCAACCTGCGGATATTTTGATTCCGCTATGCTTTTTAAAAATAATATGAATATTTCTCCGAAGCGCATTGTAAGCGACTTTGAAATAGAGTTTTATAACAGCGGAAACGGCGAGATATATATTGATTCTGACACATATCCTATAAATTCGCAAACAATTATAATTTCAAAACCCGGACAATCCAAAAACAGCAAAAAAAGCTTTACGTCATATTACCTCCGTGTGCATGATGACGGGGGCGATATATCAAAAACAATTGCCGCTCTGCCCGACTGCATATCGATTTATGACAGCGATAAATATACAAAAACATTCAAACGCATTTTGAAATATTTTATCACACCGTCTGACAATTTAAAATGCTGTGCGGAGTTTTTCTCGCTTTTGGATATGCTGTTTGAGGACAGCCGTAAAATGGCAGACCATTTTGAATATAATGAAAAAATCCACAAAGCGAAAAACTATATAAAGGCTAATTTCAAAGAAAATCTGTCGCTTGGCGACATGGCAAGGCAAGCCGGCTACAGCAGCGTTTATTTTCATAAGCTGTTTTTAAAATACCAAAAGCTCACGCCGAGAGAATACCTTCTCAGCATTCGCATAGCACATGCAAAATATCTTTTAGCGTCATCATCTATGCCGGTTGCATCGGTTGCTTACGAATGCGGTTTTTCATCGCAGTCTTATTTTAATGATGTGTTTAAAAAAATCACTTCGCTTTCGCCCCTTAACTACCGCCATTTGTTTACGGGCGCAAACTTTTAGTATTAAATACAATCGGAGGAACTATGGAAAAATATTTACCCATGCTTAAAAGTTCAAATCTGTTTTCGGGAATAAACGAAAACGGCATTTTAAAGCTGCTTTCAAAAACAAATTTTAAGGTAAAAAGATTTTTTAAAAACAGCCGTATTTTTTCGGTCGGGGAAAAAATTTTCGGGGCAGCCTTTGTTCTTCGCGGAAGCGTGATGCTTCAAAAAGAGGACTATTGGGGAAACATAAGCATTATCGGCAAGCAAAAGCCGGGAGACGTTTTCGGCGAGGCTTTTGCGGCTTTAAATGCCGAAAGCGGCGTGAACGCTGTGGCATTTGAGGATTGCGACATTTTATTTTTCGACCTTCATCCGTTTTTTTCCGCATTCAATGACAAATACAGTCTGCAATTTGTTTTTCTTTCAAACTTATTTTCGCACATTGCAGAAAAAAACATTATTTTGACCTCTAAAATAAATCACATGTCAAAGCGCACAATACGGCAAAAGCTTTTGTCTTATCTTTCCGAGCAAGCCGAAAAAAACGGCTCGGAAAGCTTTGATATCGGTTTTAACCGCCGGCAGCTGTCGGATTTTTTATCGGTTGACCGCAGCGCAATGTCCAAAGAGCTTTGCAAAATGAGAGATGAAGGTCTTTTAAAATTTAATAAAAACCATTTTGTTTTGATAAAAAAATTGACATTATAATAAATACTTTCTCACATTTTTAATAAAAACATATGCCTGTTTGTTTTAGCTTTTAACCGTTTTGCCATATCCTTTCGGATAAACCGCATATATTTTTAAATATTTTAGAAAAACATATTGACTTTTTTACTTTAGTGTAGTAAAATACTAAAGTAAAAAGAATGTTAAATTTCATATGGAGGTTGTGTTTGTATGACAATTAATAATTCCGTTTTAAGAAGCGATGAAGAGGTTATTTTCGCACTGCGCAGCCTGTATCAGAAGTACGGGTATTTTCAGTATAAAATGAATAAATTTGAAGAATATGATTTTTATGTGCAGAATAAAGACTTTCTCGTTTCCGACAACGTAATCACATTTACCGATACAAATGCCAAGCTGATGGCATTAAAGCCGGACGTTACGCTGTCGATAGTCAAAAATATTTCAGACACCCCAAACTACGCACAAAAGCTTTTCTATAATGAAAATGTTTACCGCACAACCAAGGGGACAAATTCTTTTAAAGAAATTATGCAGACAGGGCTTGAATATATAGGCGCAATCGACGATTATGCAATATGCGAAACGGTTATGCTGGCGGCAAAAAGCCTTAAAACAATTTCAGACGACTATGTTATGGATTTATCGCATATGGGAATTGTTTTTTCTCTGGCAGACGATTTAAATTTGTCATCCGCCGCAAAATCCGAACTGCTTTTATGCATATCGCAAAAAAATCTTTCCTCTGCAATGCAAATATGCAAAAATGAAAATGTACCGGAAAAAAAGGCAGAAGTTTTAAAACAGCTGATAACGCTTTCGGAAAATACGTCAGAGGCGCTCTTAGAGCTTGAAAACATTGCAAAATCAAACGAAAGCATTAAAGACGGCGTGGCTTTGCTGTCAACGATAGTGAATTTTCTTTCAAAAAACGGCTGTAAAGAAAATATCCGCATTGATTTTTCCGTTATTCAGGACCGCAACTACTATAACGCTGTTGTGTTTAAAGGATTTATAAACGGGATTGCGTCGGCAGTTCTTGTCGGCGGGCAGTATGATATGCTTATGAAGAAAATGGGCAAAAAATCCGGCGCAGTCGGTTTTGCGGTTTATCTTGATATGCTTGAGTTTTTATATGAAAACAATCAAAAATACGATGTTGATGCGGTTTTGCTTTATGACGAAAACGTAAGCGCAGAAAAAATAGGCGACGCGGTGCGGCTTTTGTCGGATAATAAAAAAAGCGTTACCGCTCAAAGACAAATTCCCCGGAAGCTGCGTTTTAAACAGCTTCTCCGACTTAACGAGAAAGGAATTGAGATCATTGAAAACAATGCTTAACGTTGCTTTGCCAAAGGGCAGACTCGGTGAAAAGGTTTATAAAATGTTTGAAAAATCAGGATTTGAATGTCCGTCCGTTTTGGAAAACAGCCGCAAACTGATTTTTGAAAACGGCGAAAAAGCAATTCGTTATTTTTGGGTAAAGCCCTCCGACGTTGCCATATATGTTGAACGCGGTGCGGCAGACATAGGCGTGTGCGGCAAGGATATTTTGCTTGAATACAGCCCCGATATATATGAGCTTTTGGATTTAAAACTCGGCATTTGCAAAATGGCGGTTGCCGCAAAAAAGGACTTTTTTGATAATCCGAAAAAAACGCTTCGCGTTGCAACAAAGTTTTCAAACATTGCCTCAGCATACTATTCGTCCAGGGGCAGAAACATAGATATAATTCACTTAAACGGCTCTATTGAAATTGCCCCGATTTTAGGACTTTCCGATGTTATAGTTGATATTGTTGAAACCGGAACCACTCTAAAGGAAAACAATTTAGAGGTAATTGAAACGATTGTTCCGATAAGCGCAAGACTTATTTCAAACAAATCGAGCTACAAATTTAAAGGCGAAAAAATAAAGCAGCTGTCAAAAAGTTTATCGCAGATTTTGGAAAGCTGACAGTTTTTATGATTTTTAACAGAACGGAGAATTGCCATGATAAAAATATTAAATTACAGCGAAACTGATAAATCCGATATTTTCGCACGCTCAAACCCGTGTGATGACGTTTGCAAAGTTGTTTTAAAAATAATTTCAGACGTTAAGGAAAACGGCGATGACGCGCTTTTCAGATATGCAAAAGAATTTGACAAGGCATCTCTTTCATCTTTGCAGGTGAGTCAAGAAGAAATTGACGACGCAATAAAAAACACCGATGCCGAGTTTATCCGTATTTTAAAAAGAGCGGCAAAAAACATCAGAAATTTTCATGAAAAGCAAGTTCGGAACGGATTTATGATAAATAACGAAAACGGAATTGTAACAGGTCAGAAAATTACTGCCATGTCATGCGTGGGGCTTTATGTTCCGGGAGGAACGGCGGCATATCCTTCCACAGTTTTAATGGACGCAATCCCGGCAAAAATTGCCGGCTGCAAAAATATAGTTATGGTAACGCCGCCCGGCAGAGACGGGAAAATAAATCCCGTGATTTTGGCTGCGGCAAGCGTTGCGGGAATTGACAAAATATATAAAGTCGGCGGTGCACAGGCAATAGCCGCACTTGCTTACGGCACTAAAACCATTCCGAAAGCCGATAAAATAGTCGGTCCCGGAAATGCGTATGTTGCGGAAGCAAAAAAACAGGTTTTCGGTCTGGTTTCGATAGATATGATTGCGGGTCCGAGCGAAATCTTAATAATTGCAGACGCTTCGTGCAATCCCCGATTTGTTGCAGCGGACATGCTCTCTCAGGCAGAACACGATAAAAACGCAAGCGCCGTTTTGATTACAACCGATTCGGCTTTAGCATCGGCTGTGGCACGCGAGATTGAAATTCAGTCAGAACAGCTTGAACGGTGTGAAATTGCAAGAGCCTCAATTGACAACAACTCAAAAATAATTATTGCAGACACTATAGATACGGCTATTGATATTTCAAACGAAATAGCTCCCGAGCATCTGGAGCTTTGCATTGACAATCCGTTTGATTATTTAGACCGCATAGAAAACGCCGGCTCCGTATTTATGGGCAAAAACTGTCCCGAAGCTTTAGGCGATTATCTTGCCGGCACTAATCACACTTTGCCGACAGGCGGCAGCGCGAAGTTTTCAAGTCCGCTTTCCGTAGACGATTTTGTAAAGAAAACACAATACACTTACTACACGCGTGAGGCTTTAAAAAATGCGGCAGATGACATTTGCTTTTTTGCAAAAAAGGAAGGTCTTGGCGCACACGCAAAAAGCGCTGTTATACGCTTTGAAAACGATAACTGATACAAAGGAAGCGATAATAAATGAGCAAATTTCTTTGCAGTAAATATAAAAATCTGACTCCGTATACTCCGGGCGAGCAGCCCAAAAACACGGATTTTATAAAATTAAATACGAACGAGTCTCCTTTTGCGCCGTCAAAAAAAGCAATTGAGCTTGCCGGCATTGCAGCGCGCTCTCTTCAGCTTTATCCGGATCCCGAATGCAGCGAGCTTACCGGTCTGCTTTCGCAAAAGCTTGGCGTTTCGCAAAATGAAATACTTGTGACAAACGGTTCGGACGAAATTTTAAATTTTGCGTTCATGGCATTTTGCGACAAAAACACGGGTGCAGCTTTTGCCGATATTACATACGGTTTTTACGAGGTTTTTGCAAACCTAAACGATGTTTTATACACAAAAATCCCTTTAAAAAGCGATTTTTCAATTGATATAAAGGATTATTTTAATCTTTCAAAAACAATATTTATTGCAAATCCCAATGCGCCGACCGGCCTTGCTCTTTCGCCAAATGAGATAGAAAAGATACTCATAAACAATCCTGACAATGTGGTTGTAGTAGATGAGGCTTATGTGGATTTCGGGGCGCAAAGCTGCGTACCGCTTATTAAAAAATATGATAATCTTTTAGTTTGCCGGACGTTTTCAAAGTCGCGTTCCATGGCAGGCGCAAGACTCGGTTTCGGCGTTGCAAACAGCAAGCTGATTAGTGATTTAAACACGATAAAATATTCAACAAACCCATATAACATAAATAAAATGACTTCTGCGGCAGGTATCGGCTCTCTTCAAGACGATTTATATAATCAAAAGAATATAAAAACCATAATTGAAAACCGCAGATATCTTGAAGAAGAACTTCTAAAGCTTGGTTTTATATTTAATCCATCGAGTGCAAACTTTGTGTTTGTCCGTCATAATAAGATAAGCGGCGAAGAACTTTATTTAAAACTTAAAGAAAAAAATATTCTGGTGCGCCACTTTACCCTGCCCGAAATATCGGATTATAACCGGATAACCATTGGAACAAAAGAGCAAATGCAGCTTCTTGTAAAATGCATAAAAGAAATTCTGGAGGAAATAAAATGAGAAAATCGCAAATCAACCGCAACACGTACGAAACCTCAATTTCGCTTTCTTTAAATCTTGACGGCAGCGGCAAAAGCAATATTGACAGCGGCTGTGCCTTTTTAGACCATATGCTGACGCTTTTTTCAAAGCATTCCGGCTTTGACATAGATTTAAAATGCACGGGCGATACAAATGTTGACTACCACCACACAACAGAGGACATCGGCATATGTCTCGGAAAAGCAATGAATGCTGCCCTTGGTGACAAAAAGGGCATAAATCGTTACGGAAACATGATTTTGCCCATGGACGAGGCGCTTGTGCTTTGTGCATGCGATTTTTCGGGCAGAAGCTTTTTATCATGTGATTTAACAATTCCCGCTCAAAAAGTGGGCGATTTTGACACCGAGCTTGTTAAAGAGTTTTGGCAGGCGCTTTCACAAAACTCAGGCTGTACGCTTCATATAAAGCAATTTTCCGGCGAAAATTCGCATCACATAATAGAATGTGCTTTTAAGGCAGCGGCAAAAAGCTTTTCTCAGGCAGTTTCAATAAACGAATTAAAAAAAGACGAAATTCCGTCAACAAAAGGTATGTTAGAGTAAATTAAAAAAAGGTGATAGATGTGATTGCAATTGTAAACTACGGGGTAGGAAATTTATTTTCACTGTCAAGCTCGCTTAATGCTTTGGGATTTGAGACTGTTGTTACAGGCTCAAAAGATATTTTAAAAAAATCCGGAAAAATCATTTTACCGGGCGTCGGAGCGTTCGGCGATGCGGCAGACAAACTAAAGTCCGAAGGTCTTGATGAATTTTTAATAAATGAAGCTAAAAACAAAAAACCGCTTTTAGGGATATGCCTCGGCATGCAGCTTCTTTTTGATAAAAGCTATGAATACGGCATTCACTCCGGTTTAGGACTTATAAAAGGATGCGTCCGCCCGATTAAAGACGTATGCGATAAAAGCTTGAAAATACCGCATATAGGCTGGAACCGCCTTGACTTAACAAATCCCCCGCACCCTCTTTTTAAACATATTAAAAACGGCGACTATGTTTATTTTGTACACTCTTATTATGCATCAGACTGCTCGGAAAGCACGATTGCCGTAACCGATTATTCGGCTCCTCTTACTGCCGCCGTTGCAAACAAAAATGTGATCGGATGTCAGTTTCATCCCGAAAAAAGCGGCAGAGTCGGACTTGAAATTTTAAGGGCATTTTGTGAAACGGAGGAATTTTAATGTTTATATTTCCTGCAATAGATTTATATGATAAAAAAGCTGTGCGTCTTTTTAAAGGCGATTATTCTAAAATGACAGTATACAGCGATAATCCGCTGCAAATTGCAAAGGATTTTGAAAACAGCGGGGCAAAATTTTTGCACACGGTTGACCTTGAGGGCGCAAAATTCGGCGAAACCAAGAATTTTGACGTGATAAAATCTTTTGCCGAAAATACCGGTCTTTTTATACAGGTTGGCGGCGGTATACGCAATATGGCAACAGCCGAAAAATATATATCCTCAGGTGCAGACCGCATTATTTTAGGCACTGCCGCAGTCACAAATCAGAGTTTTTTAAAAGAAGCTTTAAAAAATTACGGTGATAAAATTGCAGTCGGAGCCGATATAAAAGACGGGTATGTTGCAATAAACGGCTGGGAGAAAAAAAGCTCTGTAAACTGCGCTGACTTTTTTGAAAATATGTCGCAGTTGGGCGTTAAAACCGTAATTTGCACCGATATATCAAAAGACGGCGCCATGATGGGCACAAATCTTTCCCTTTATGAAAGTTTACGTCAAAAGTTTGATATGCAGATAATTGCCTCCGGCGGAGTGAGCACACTTTCAGACATTCAAAAGCTTTCGAAAATGAATTTATACGGCGCTATTGTCGGTAAGGCGTATTATGAAAAAACAATATCTTTAAAAGAGGCAATTGAGGTGGCGAAATGATAACCAAACGAATAATTCCCTGTCTGGACGTTAAAAACGGCAGAGTTGTAAAGGGAGTGAATTTTTCAAAAATATCCGATGTGTCCTCTCCTGTAGAACTTGCAAAGTACTACAGCGACAACGGAGCCGACGAACTTGTGTTTTACGATATAACCGCTTCGGTTGAAAACCGCGCAATTTTTACAGACATTTTAAAAGAAGCCGCAAAATGCGTATTTATTCCTTTAACTGTCGGCGGCGGAATAAACACTCTTTCAGATTTTGAGCGCGTATTAAACTGCGGTGCGGATAAAGTAAGCGTAAATTCAGGCGCAATAAAAAATCCTTCTTTGATAGAGGACGCCGCCAAGCGTTACGGAAGTCAGTGCGTTGTAATTTCCGCCGACGTATCGCGCGTAAACGGGCAGTTTTGCGTGTTTTCAAAGGGCGGCAGAGAAAATACCGGCATGGAGGCGGTATCCTGGATAAAACGCTGCGTAAACTCCGGTGCGGGCGAAGTTGTTTTAAATTCAATTGATACGGACGGCGTTAAGGGCGGATTTGATATTGAAATGTTAAACGCGGTTTGCAATGCGGTAAATGTTCCCGTTATTGCCTCCGGCGGTGCCGGCTCGGCAGACGATTTTGTTAAGCTTTTTTCTTTGCTTCCGAAAGTTGACGCAGGGCTTGCCGCATCGATATTTCACTTCGGCGAGGTGTCGATTAAAAATTTAAAAGAAAAACTTATTAAAAACAATATAAACGTAAGATTATAATTTTAAAGAAAGGTTTTGAAGATATGATAGATATAAACAATCTTAAATTTGACGAAAAGGGGCTAATTCCCGCTATTGTTACAGACGCTGTTTCAAAAAAAGTTTTAACCCTTGCGTATATGAACAAAGAGAGCCTTGAGATCTCCCTTAAAAAAGGGCTGACCTGTTTTTGGAGCCGCAGCCGAAATGAGCTTTGGCTTAAAGGCGAAACAAGCGGAAACTATCAGCACATCGTTTCCGTTACAACCGATTGCGATGCAGACGCGCTCTTAATTTCCGTAGAAAAGGACGGCCCCGCATGTCATTTGGGAAACGATTCTTGTTTTGAAAATAAAATTTTTCAAAGCAGTGAATTAAATGAATTTTCATATGAAGGACTTATGAAGCTTTTAAAAGGCAGAAAAAAAGAAAAAAAGGAAGGTTCATACACAACCTATCTTTTTGAAAAGGGACTGGATAAAATTTTAAAAAAGATAGGCGAAGAAAGCTGCGAAGTTATTATTGCGGCAAAGGCCGAGGATAAAAAAGAAACTATATACGAAATCGCAGACCTTGCGTATCACGTTATGGTGCTTATGGTTGAAGCCGGAATTTCTTTAGAGGACATACAAAAAGAGTTAGCCTCAAGACATGTTATTGACCATAAAGTAAAGCAGGAGAAAATGACAAAATGATTCTACAGGATTTTCACGTTCACACAACGTTTTGCGACGGCAAAAATTCCGCAGAAGAAATGGTTTTAGCCGCAATCGACCTTGGAATGAAAAAAATAGGTTTTTCCTCTCACAGCTACACTTCATTTGACGAAAGTTACTGCATGAAAAAATCTCAAATCAATCTGTACAAACAGGAGATTTTCAGACTGAAAGAAAAATATAAAGATAAGATAACTGTTTTGTGCGGCATAGAACAGGATATTTTTTCCGATATGCCCGCTGTCGGATATGACTATGTTATCGGCTCCGTACATTATTTAAAAAAAGATAATCATTATCTTCCCGTTGACGAAAGCGAAGAAACGTTTAAAAACATTGCCGTAAAGTATTTCGGCGGGGATTTTATCCGCTTTTCGCAATACTATTTCGACTGTGTCGGAAACGTGGTTTCAAAAACAAAAGCAAATATTATCGGTCATTTTGATTTAATATCGAAGTTTAACGAAGGCGGCAAGCTTTTTTGCGAAAGTGATTTTCAATACATCACATACGGCATTGATGCAATAAAAAAACTTATATGCTTTAATGCAGCGTTTGAAATAAACACGGGCGCCATTTCGCGCGGATATCGCACAATTGCTTATCCAAATGAAATTTTTATAAAAAAGATCCACAGTCTCGGCGGAAAATTTATTCTTTCAAGCGATGCCCACAGTGCTGAGACACTTTGCTGTAAATTCTCTGAAACCGAATATATGGCAAAAAATTTAGGCTTAAATTTAGTTAACTTATAAACTTTGTTCTTAAATACAAAAAAAAAACTGTTTGCAAATGTGAAATGCAAACAGTTTTTTTTATTATACTTTACTTATTAATTATTTTGCTTCAGACCATGCAAGTCTGTTTTTAACAGTATTGGAAAGTCTTGCTGCTTTACCGAGATATTTACTGATACTGCTTATATCATTAAATGTTACACCACCATCTCCATCAATATCAGCCAAACCAGCATTAATATTTGTTGTAACAGTCGCCGAAATTCTTGCCGCTTTTCCATAATATTTATTAATATTGCTTACATCATTAAGCGTTATAGCTCCGTCACCGTCAACATCTCCGTAATGCGGAGCTTCATTTGCTTCGGTATGGAAATAAAGCTTGCTTGCTGTGGCACTGTTTTCCGTGTTTACTTTTACAACATATACATATCCTGCCTGCAATGCAACGGGAAAATCAAATGAAAAGTTTCCTTCGCTGTCGGCAACAGTCTGATTAACATAAACAATTGTTCCTTCTGCTTCAATTAAAATTGCAACATTAACATCACCGGTATCTGTTGTTCCGCTTACACTAAGCGTTGTATCAAGCGGAGTATATGCGCCAAGCGCCTCCTGGGTTGCAGCAAAAGCATTGGTTCCGTCCGTACCGGAAACACTTGTAATGGATGCTGCATATGTAGTCATGCCGAATGCTATAAGCAAAAGGCCGACAATCAAACCAACTTTGCAAAAAGTCTTAATTTTCATTAATATTCCTCCTTATATTTAAAACATGCTACATTAATATAATACACATAAAAACAAGTTGTGTCAATAGTTTTTTTTAATTTTGGCAAATTCTTTTTTCATTTTCTTCAATAAATTTTATTTTTAAATAGTTTTTTTGTGAAATATTTATTAAAATCATACCATATATTTGTATAAAGCAACATAAAAACTTTTTTTCATATATGCAGACGGAGGACTTTTCGTGCAAAAAAAACTTTTTTTAAAAAACACTTTGATACTCACTTTTACCGCACTTCTTTTAAGAAGCATAGGAATTTTCTTTCGAATATATCTTTCAAACATAATCGGAGCCGAGGGCATGGGTATATATCAGCTCATTTTTTGCGTATATACCCTTATGTGCGTTTTGGTATCGGGCGGATTTAATATAAGCGCAACAAAGCTTGTGGCCGCCAAGCCCGGCTGCCGCAAAAATATAATGAATCTTTGTTTTAAAATGTGTCTGCTTATATCTTTGTTTTTTTGCATATTGTTTTTTATATTTTCAGATATAACAGCACAAAAATGCATAGGATATTCATATGCTTCAAAATGCATAAAAATTTTAAATGCAGGGCTTGTTTTTGTTTCTCTTTCATCTTGCATTAAAGGTTATTTTACAGCGGTAAGAAAAGTCAGTGTATGTTCAAATTCACAGCTTTTCGAACAAAGCATACGAATGGGACTTGTGTTTATTTTACTGTCTAAAATGCGTTCCGGCGATATATACGGCTGCTGCTGCGCCGTTGTTTTTGCAAATGCCGCCTCCGAGCTTGCAGCCTTCCTGTTTTTATATATATCATATAAAAAAGATGTCAGATCCATAAAAGGCGCGCAGCCGGACAAATCTGTTTTTAAAGATTTTTCTCACATTTTTTTGCCCGTAACTGTAAGCTCTTATGTAAACACCGCACTGCACACTGCAGAAAACCTTATTGTACCAGATGCAGTTTTTAAACACACATTAAACCGTACCTTGTCGGTTTCGCTTTTCGGCATGATAAAAGGAATGGCAATTCCGGTAATATTTTTTCCGGCGTCGTTTTTAAGTGCAGTATCAACCCTTTTGCTTCCCGAAATATCTCAGATGAACGAAAACAACAACACAAAATCAATAAACAAAACCCTAAGCATCACAATTCATATAACAATTGCTCTTTCTGTCGGTATTGCCGCAGTGTTTTTCATATGTGCATACGATATATCGGACATACTCTATCATGACAGGACGGTTGGGTTATTTTTGCGTATGCTTTCGCCTGTTATACCGTTTATGTATGTTGAAAGCATAATTGCCGGAACTCTTTCTGCTCTTGATTTACACATAGCGTCAATGCGGTTTAACATATACAATTCGATAATAAGGATTGCCGCAATTTTAACGTTTGTTCCCGCTTTCGGCATTAACGCTTTTGTATATATAATGATTGCAAGCAATGTTTTCACATCTTCAATAAACTTCATATGGATCAAAAAACGCGCAGACTTTAAAATAAATATGTCAAACTTTTTTATAAAGCCCGTTTTTGCCGCCGCCTGCGCATGTTTTTGCAGCAGCTTTGCGCCGGCACCCGATTTGCCCGCATTTTTGTATGTCGCATACAGATGCGCGCTTGTATTTTCTTTTTACATACTGCTTTTGATTTTATTTAAAACTTTTGATTTTAACAGTATAAGTATTATTAAAAAACGTTTTTCGGCGGCGAGGTAAAAATATGATTAACCGGATATGGTCTTTTATGATAATATTTTCATTTATCTGTGCATTTATAACCGGCAAAACGGACGAAACCGTCAAAGCCTTGTTTGATGCCTGCACCGGCAGCGTCAGTCTTATAATAAATATAACTGTTGTTATGTGTTTTTGGAGCGGTATTTTAAATATTGCAAAGGAATGTAAAATAACTGATTTTACGGCAAAGCTTCTTTCCGGAGCAGTGCGCCTGATAACAAAAAACAACCCTTCAAAAGAACTTAAAACCTATATAAGCTCAAACATTGCCGCAAATCTTCTCGGTCTTGGAAACGCCGCTACGCCATACGCACTCTCTGCAATGAAGATTATGGACAAAAATCTAAACTCTTCCGCCGCGTCGGACGAAATGTGCCGTTTTATAATCTTAAACACAGCATCAATTCAGCTTTTGCCCACAACGGTGTTTGCCCTGCGGCAGAATGCCGGAAGCGGCGATGTCTTCTGCGTTTTAATTCCCATTTGGATATGCTCTTTTGCAACTGCCGTGTTTGCAATGACGCTTTGCAGAATTTTTGAATTATTTAAATCAAATCAGACTATAGCAAAAAAGGAATGTTAAAGACTTGGATTTTTCAAAATATATAATACCGGTTTTTTTAATTTTAATCATGCTGACAGCTCTTATAAAAAGAAAAAACGCCTTTTCGGCGTTTGGCTGCGGCGTTAAAAATTCTTTAAAAACGGGAATTGAGATATTTCCTAATATTCTGGCTGTTATGTGCGCTGCGGCAATGTTTAATGCCTCCGGAGCCGCAGACATTTTTTCGCGTATTCTCTCGCCCTTATTTAAAATATTTTCAGTTCCGCCCGAGCTTTCGCTTTTAGCGCTTTTACGTCCCATATCGGGAAGCGGTTCAATTGCGGTTTTGGAAAACATTTTAAATGCCTACGGAGCAGACAGCTTTGTTTCAAAAACCGCCTGCATTATAATGGCTTCCACCGAAACAAGCCTTTACACTGCTGCCGTTTATTTTTCCGTAACCAAAGTAAAAGACATGCGTCATACCGTTGTATGTGCTCTGGCGGCAGATTTTTTCTGCATTGTTTTTTCATGCTTTATATCAAATATCTTTTTTTGCTGAATCGTTTTTAATTTTTTCAAGATATTTTAAATCATTTTTATCAAGAGCGGCGCGGCAAAGCAT
>CAKSHP010000004.1 GCA_934457145.1 uncultured Clostridia bacterium
CTCCGTAATCTCTTGTTTTTTATTAATGCCTTGGTAATTATACACCGTACATCAATGTACGATGCAAGACCTTTTAACGAAAAATTTTCATTTCATTGCTTTAATAATATAATATCATTTTTTAGTTCATAAAACAAGGATTTTTTTAATAAAACAAATTAAATTTAATTTGCTGCGCAGATATACGAAGATTTTTTTGTATTATTTTTTTCAGACTGCTAAAAATTAATATATGGTTATTTTTTATAATTCGGAAAACAAAAGGAGAGAAATGTTATGAACAAAAAACTCAGCATACGCACTGACCTTGCTTTGGAGGCGGCGCAGATTTATAAAAACAAAACAGGGTACGACAGCGATGGAATTGAAATAAAAAATATAAATCAGGACGGTTTTGAAATAAGCTTTATGTATGTAAAAACCGATGAAGGCGCAAAAAAAATCGGCAAGGAAAAGGGCAAATACGTTACAATTCAGGTGCCGGGCGGTTTTTATCAGATGCCTGAGCATGATGAAACATTAATCGGCATAATATGCGATAATCTCTTGGAAATGACAGGGGATCTTACGGGAAAAAAGATTCTTGCGGCGGGGCTCGGAAACCGCGCAATAACGGCAGACTGTATAGGTCCTAAGGTGGTAGAAAATCTTTTGGTAACAAGACATATTCATGAATATATGCCAAAAAGTCTTTCGGGCGATATGGGAAATGTTTGCGCAATATCTCCCGGAGTGCTGGGGATAACAGGCCTTGAAACCGGGGAAATTCTTGCCGGTGTGTGCGAAAAGGTTAAACCGGACGCGGTTGTTTTAATAGATGCGCTTGCCGCAAAGAGCATAAACCGCGTTGCAAGCACAATTCAGATGTGTGACAGCGCAATAAGTCCGGGCTCGGGTGTCGGAAACAGAAGAATGGCGCTTGATGAAAAGCTTCTTGGTGCTAAGGTTTATGTTATAGGAGTGCCGACGGTTGTTGATGCCTATACCATGATATGCGATGTGACGGGAGAGGACAAAGCAGATGTTGTATCTTCAAAAATAGTTAATATGACAGTTACCCCCAAAGACATAGATTTGCAGGCAAAAAGAATGGCGTCTGTAATATCTGCGGCGCTCAACCGTGCATTTAATCCGAATTTGGACTCAGAGCAAATAAATTATCTTACAAATTATTGACATTGAGGGCAATGTGTTATAAAATAAATATGGTTATAAAGTTATTTATGAAAGCGGTGGAAAAATGAAACAATTTGATATTTCGGGCGGTATAAGCTTAAATTATATCGAAGATAAAAAATTTAAAACAACAACTTTGCTTGTTGCAATTCATACGCCTCTTTGCAGAAACAGCGCTTCAAAGAACGCGCTTTTGCCGTTGGTTTTAAAAAGAGGAAGCAAAAACTATAAAACGTTTGACGAAATGGAAAGAAAGCTTTCATCTCTTTGCGGAGCAGAGCTTTTGTGCAACGTTATAAAACGTGGCGAGGATCAGGTTTTATGCTTTGAGATGTCGGTTATTTCCGATAAGTATTCAATAGATGAAAAAGATATATTAAAACAGTCGTCAAATCTTTTGCTGGATGTTATTTTTAATCCGCTTATAAAAGACGGTGGATTTTTAAAAGAGTATGTTGAATCTGAAAAAACAAACCTTTGCGATATGATAGACGCAGGCATAAACGATAAACAAAACTATGCGCTGTGGCGTTTGTATGAAAATATGTGTGCGGGCGAAAACTTCGGCATACATGAGCTCGGCGTGAAAGAAGATATTTTAAATATTGACGAAAAGGATTTGTATGAGCATTATAAAACCGTGGTAGAAACTGCGCCGATCGACATTTTTGTCTGCGGCGAGGCAGATATTTCGGATTTTGAGCTGTCGCTTAAAGACGCGCTGAAAGAAGTTGTAAGAAACCCAAAAAAATATCCGAAAACAGTTCCGCACGAAAAACGGGATGAGGTTTTAAATGCGTGCGATGAATTTGATGCAAATCAGGCAAAACTAAGCCTTGGATTTTCGACCGGCATCGGCTTTAAAAGCGATATGTACTACAGCTTAATTGTTGCAAATTCGATTTTCGGAAGTGGCGTACATTCAAAACTTTTCAATAATGTGCGCGAAAAGCTGAGCCTTGCTTATTATGCTTTCAGCCGCCTTGAAAGAAGAAAACAAATCATGCTTGTCGGCATGGGTATAGAAGAAAAAAACTATCAAAAAGCACTTGACGAAACACTTTTGCAAAAAGAACTTTTGCAAAAAGGCGAGGTTTCAGACGAAGAATTCAACTCGGCAATTATGTTTTTGACAAACAATGCGCGTTCGGTTAAAGACAGCCAGTTAAGCCTTATAATGTTTTATTTGGACAATAAAATCGACGGTGTGTGCATAACGCCCGACGATTACTGCGAAAAAATAAAAAGCGTTACGAAAGAATCGGCAATAGAGGCGTTTAAAAATGTGTGCCTTGATACGATATATCTTTTAAAGGGCAAAACAAAAGACGGAAAGGAAGAATAAATATGCTCGATTTAAAAAGAAAATATGATGAGTTTTTATCGGAAACCATCTTTTACGGCACGCATGAAAGCGGTGTGCGTGTGTATATAATGCCAAAAAGCGGATACAAAAAAAAGTATGCAATTTTTGCAACCAAGTACGGCAGCGTTGATACCGAGTTTGACATAGGTTCAAAGCATGTAAAAATTCCGGACGGCACAGCACATTTTTTGGAACATAAAATGTTTGATATGCCGGACGGCAGCGATGCTTTTGCAAAATTTTCAAAGCTTGGCGCAAATGCAAACGCTTTTACAAGCTTTGCACTCACGGCTTATTATTTTTCAGCAACTGAAAATTTTGAAAAAAGCCTTAAAAATCTGATAGAATTTGTTCAAACTCCGTGTTTTACGCAAAAAAGTATCGATAAAGAACAGGGGATAATCGGTCAGGAGATAAAAATGTATGACGATGATCCGAACTGGAGAGTGTTTTTTAATGCGCTTGATGCAATGTATAAAAACAACACCGTAAAAATTGACATTGCCGGAACGTGCGAGAGTATAAAAACAATTGACAGCACGGTTTTAAACGATATCTACAGTGTGTTTTATCATCCGTCGAATATGATTTTGTTTGTTGCAGGCGATATTTGCGAAAAAGAAATTGCGGATTTAATTGAATCAAAGCTTAAAAAAACCGAAAAAATAGCGCCTATAACAAGAAAGTATCCGACAGAGCAAAATGAAATAAACAAAAGCTTTATAAAGCAGAAGCTAAGCGTTGCAGTGCCTCTTTTTGCCATTGGTTTTAAAGATAATGAAACAAATATCACAGGCGATGAAATGATAAAAAAAGAAATTGAAACACAGATACTTATAGGCATGCTGTTTTCAAAAAGCTCACCGCTGTATAAAAAAATGTATGAAGCTTCGATTATAAACGACAGCTTCGGTGCACAGTATTCAATTAACGAACGCTACAGCTATACGTTAATCGAAGGCGAAAGCAAAAATGCAAAAGCGGTTTACGATAATATAATAGATTATATAAAAGACGCAAAGCTTTCGCTAGAGGATTATAAAGCTGCAAGAAACAGCGTTTGGGGCGGTTTTGTTAAAATGTTTAATTCAACCGAGGCAGTGGGGTATAATTTTGCGATAGGCATTTTAAACGGCATGGATTATTTTAACTATAAACCGATTTTTGAAAGCGTTACGTTTGAAGATGTAAAAAAACGTTTTGAAAAGCATTTCACAAAGGAAAATTCGGTTCTTTCGGTTGTTGAGGGAGAAGAATAAAAAGAAAGGTTTGAGGGGACAGTGACAAATACTATAGGTTTTCCGAATTTGGGAATTAAGCTTGAGATTAACAGGGTTGCGTTTACAATATTTTCGCACAGCGTGTATTGGTATGGAATTATTATCGGAATAGGCTTTATTTTAGCCGTTATGTTTGCGCTTTACAGACGAAAAAAATATGCGGTAAGCGCTGATAATATATTTGATTTTGTTTTGATAGGTCTGCCGAGCGCCATTGTCGGAGCAAGACTTGTTTATGTTTTGGGCGACAGTTCGTGCCGGGGCGATATAATGAGCATAATTGCAATATGGGACGGCGGACTTTCAATTTTCGGCGGACTGAGTTTTGCGGTTTTGTCGTGTCTGATTTATTTAAAGAAAAAGAAAATGAACATTTTGCGCACGCTTGATTTTGCGGCACCGTCGTTTATGATAGGTCAGATAATAGGCAGATGGGGAAATTTTGTAAACGCCGAGGTCTACGGCAGAGAAACAAATTCCTTTCTGAAAATGAGCATAAACTCAGAGCCGGGCGTGCATCCTTTGTTTTTATATGAAAGTTTATGGATGCTTATAGGCTTTTTTGCGCTTGTTTACTATTCACCCAAAAGAAAACGCAACGGCGAGGTGTTTTCCTTGTACCTTATATGGTACGGAGCGACAAGAGTATGGATGGAGGCAATGCGCGACGAGGAATTTGTTTTAAAGATTTTTAATCTGCCTCTTTCGCAGATTCTGGCTGTTTTGGTTATATTGCTTGGCGTGTTTATGCTTTTGTATATTTATATTAAAAAACCGAAACAGGCTATGGAAAAAACGATTTTTGCGCCCGGCGAGTTTTTGGAATACGAAAGCAAGCCAAATGAAAAGTTAGAAGAAGAGATAAAAATAGAAGAAGAAATTCAAAATGAGAAAAAAACCATACCGAAAAATGACGAAACGAACGATTGTTAAAAAATATTGCAAAATATGATTTTTGATTTGTTAAGAGAAAAATATAGAAAACACGAAGGAGAAAAGCTGATATGAGCGTTGAAATTGTGATTGGCAGAAGCGGCAGCGGCAAAGGCGAAAAATGTATAAACGATGCAAAACAGCTGTATTTGCAAGGCAAACAGGTTTATATAATTGTGCCGGATCAGTTTAGCCATAAAAGCGAAAAAAAGCTTTTGCAAAAAATTGACGCCGTATCGGAAAACACTCTGTGCGCAATGACATTTAAAAGACTTTGCGACCGTATTTTTGAAAAATGCGGCTATGCGCGCTATAAAACGCTTTCAAAGTCAGGAAAAAACATGATTGCAATGCGCTCGGTTTACCTTGAAAAGAAAAACCTTGTTTTGTATAAACGCAGCGCCGACAGCGTTGGCTTTTCAAAAAAGATGTGTGATATGATAAGCGAACTGAAACGCTACGGCGTGGACGAAAATATGCTTTATGCAGCAGAAAAAAATACAGACGAGCCGCTTTTAAAGAGCAAGCTTTCGGATATAGCAAGGATATATGCGCGATATAACAGCCTTATATCGGATTCATACACCGATTCGGAAGATAATTTGTATACCTGTGCTGCGCTTTTGACCAAAACCGATTATCTTAGCGGAACAAATATCTTTTTTGACGAGTTTTCCGACTTTTTGCCCTCGCACTATGCAATTTTGGAAGTTATTTTAAAACGCGCGGAAAATGTGAAATTTTTTATATGCGCAGATGCAAAAGACGATAATTCCGCTTTTTTTGAAGACGCTTCAAAAACTGTAAGCCGAATAAAGGATTTATGCTACAGATTCGGTCTTGGTTTGAAAATAACTCATCTTAAAGACAATCTTCGTCATAAAAACAATCCCGAGCTTTTTGAAATTGAAAAAAACTACACTGCCTTTAAATTCAAACCGTATGAAAAAGAGTGCAAAAACGTCAGCATTTTTGAATCAAACTCGGCTTACGAAGAACTTGAATACATATGCGCAAAAATAACTTATCTCGTGCGCGAAAAGGGCTACAGATACAGTGACATATGCGTGAGCATAGGCGATGTTGAAAGCTATAAGGAAGCTGCGGGGCTTGTGTTTGATTTTTATGACATACCGTTTTTTATATCCGATAAAAAAAGCGTTGATGAAAATCCGATGGTTATCACGCTTTTGTCGGCAATTGATATTTTTATAAACGGCTTTGAGTATGAAGATGTGTTTTTATATTTAAAATCGGGATTTTCAAATCTTTTAAAAGAAGAAATTGACATACTTGAAAACTATGTTTTAGCGGCAGGCATCAAAAAAAATCAGTGGCTTTCAGATGATGACTGGAACGCTGAAAACTCGCCTTTAAAAGACGATGAAATTTTTATATATAAAGATATCGACAACATCCGAAGAAAAGCTGTTGGGCCGCTTATAAACCTCCGCGAAAAAATCGGAAGCAAAAACAGCGTTAAAGAGGCAGCGGCGGCTGTGTTTGAGTTTATGTGTGAGATAAATATGGCGCAGAAAACTCAAAATATAATAGACGGCTTTAAAAAAGACGGCAGGATTTTTAACGCCAACGTGTATGCCAAAACATATAATGCAATTTTAAATGTGCTCGACCAGTGTGTTTTAATTGCCGGCGGCGACAAAATAGGCATTAAACAGTTTAAAAACATGCTTGCAGCCGGATTTTCGGCTGAAAACAGCGCGTTTATTCCGCAAACAGTTGACGAGATTTACATATGCTCGGTATCCGATGCAAGAGCTGCCGGGTGCAAGGTGATGTTTTGTGCCGGGACAAATACGGGCGAGTTTGTTTTGTCCGGCGGAGCGGAAGGCGTTTTGTCAGATGACGAACGCGCAGTGCTTCAAAACAATAACATAGAGCTTGCCCCGAGCCTTAAAACAAAGGTCAGTCAGGCAAGATGCGGAATTTATAAAGTTATATCAAAACCGGAGGATCTGCTGTATTTAAGTTACAGTTTAGCCGATTTTGACTCAAATGCAGCGCAGCCTTCGGCGCTTTGCCAGAAAATAAGAAAAATTTTAAAAAACGTTAAAACCTATGATAATTTTGATTTGTCGAAAGCTTATGAATACAAATATGCAAAAGAGTATCCGGCATATCTTAATTTGTGCAGCGCAATTGCAAAATACAGGGGTGGGGAACAAATCGAGCCCGTTTGGCACAGCGTTTATAACTATTTAAGTAAAAAAGATAATTATAAAGACAAAATAGACCTTATGATGCGTGCGGCAGATTATAAAAACGTTTCGGTGCGCCTTGACAAAAGCGTGACGAATATTCTTTATAAAAATGATGTGTCGGCGTCTGCAAGCAGACTCGAGCGCTACCGCAGCTGTCCATTTTCATATTTTATAGAATACACTCTTAAAGCCAGTGAAAGAAAAATTTTAAAAATAGGCAGCGCAGATATCGGCAGTATTATGCATGCAATTTTAGAAAAGTTTGTCAAGGTGTGCGTTGAAACAAAGCTTTCATGGAACGATTTAAACGAACAGCAAATCAGAAGCCTTCTTTTTAACATCACAAACGAATATTTTTCAAACGTCTTTAAGCACAGCTTTTTAAACACGAAATCAAACAGCTATCTTTTCGGGCGCCTTGAAAAAAATCTTGTCCGCTGTGCGCTTTTAATAACGCAGCACATGAAAAGAGGTAAATTTGAGCCGGTTGAATGTGAGGTTAAATTCGGCGGCGCAAACAAGCTTTCCGCAGCCGTTATAGATATAACAAGCGGAAAAAAACTTAAGATAAATGGTATTATAGACAGGCTTGATAAATATGAAGACGAAAGCGGAACCTATTTTCGCGTTGTTGATTATAAGTCGGGTTCTAAAAGCTTTTCTCTCGGCAAACTTGTATACGGACTGGATTTGCAGCTTGCGCTGTATTTGCATGTTGCGCTTGAAAATAATAAAAATTCAAAACCGGCGGCAATGCTTTATTTTAAAATTGCCGAGCCGCTTATAAGCGCAAAATCAACTCTTTCAAAAGAACAGGCAGACGCGGAGATTGCAAAAAAAATGAAAATGGACGGCATAGTTTTGGCAGAGGATAATATAATTAAAGCGCTTGATGAAAATATCTCGTCAAAGTCTGATATAATACCGGTTTCATATAATAAAGACGGAAGCTTTAAATCCGGCTGCGGAGCGGTAACCCAAAAGGAATTTGAAATAATATTTAAACATATAAAAAAGCAAATGAAACAAATCGGAGCCGATATTTTAAACGGCAAATGCGATATATCGCCCTGTCTTTACGAAAATATGGCGCCGTGCAGATATTGCAAATATTCAAGCGTGTGCCGGTTTGACAAAAAGGGCGGCAAGTATAATACTTTAGAAAAGCTGTCTATGGAACAGGCAGAGCTTAAACTAAATCAGATGTACGGAAAGGAGAGCGAAGATGGCAATAAACTGGACTGAAAAACAAAAGTGCGCCATTGAGCGGAGCGGATGCAATCTGATTGTTTCGGCGGCAGCCGGTTCCGGAAAGACTGCTGTCCTTGTAGAGCGCATCATAAGAAAAATAATCGATAAAAACATAGATATAGACCGTCTTTTGATAACAACGTTTACTGAGGCGGCAGCATCAAAAATGAAAACGGATATTTTGTCGGCCATTGAAAAAAGGCTCGAAAGCGGCGAGGATAACAAACACCTTGCCCGTCAGCTGAATTTGATTAATCATGCAAATATTTCAACGATACATTCGTTTTGTCTAAAGGTTATAAAAGAAAATTTTCAGCAAACCGACCTTGCGCCCGATTTTCGGATAGGCGATGAAAGCGAAACAAGGCTTTTGAAAATGAGCGCAGCGGACGAAGTGTTTGAAAGCCTGTATGAAAGCGAGGATAAAGGCTTTTATGAGCTTTTGGACTGCTATGCAACGCAAAAAGGCGATGATGAGCTGAAAAATATAATCGACAGGCTGTATACGTTTGTGATTTCTATGCCGTTTTACGAAAAGTGGATAGAAAGCGCAAAAAATGCCTATGACGGACTTGACGATTTTGAGCACACAATATACTACGAGCATATTTTGAATCAAACAAATATAGTTTTAAAAAAGAACATATCAGCTTTTCGGATTGCCTGTGAAACGGCGGAAATGTCAGAAGGGCTTGAAAGTTACGGCGAGGCATTTTTAAAAGATATTGCGTATTTTGAAAATGTGCTTGATATAAAAGGCTTTAAAGAAACGGCAGAGGCGCTGTTTTCATATAAAGCTTCTTCGGCAAGGGCAAAAAGCGGCGCAGACAATGATGTTAAAGAATATCTTCAGGCTGTCAGAAAAGAGGCAAAAGCCGATATTGACGAGCTTATTTTAAATTATTATGCTGATTTCGAAGATAACCTTGAGCGGCTCAAACGCTCAAAAACAAAGGTATGTGCGCTTTTTGACACAGTGCTGAAAATCGATGGTGTGTATGCTGAAAAGAAAAAGCAAAGGCAGATTGTTGATTTTAACGATATAGAGCATTACTGTTTAAAAATACTCACAAAAGAAGATGAAAAAGGAAATTTTGTTGCCTCCGAAGCGGCAGAAAAGCTGAAAAATAAATATGAAGAAATTTTAATAGACGAATACCAGGACGCAAACGAAATGCAGGAAACCATATTTTCAATGATTTCCCGGGGAAATAACATCTTTATGGTTGGCGATATAAAACAGAGCATCTACCGTTTCCGTCACACAAATCCGATGCTTTTTAAAAACAAGCTTGATACATACAAAGACGGCGAAGGCAAAAACCAAAGAGTTATAATGTCGGAAAATTTCAGAAGCCGAAAAAGCGTTGTTGACTGCGTGAATTTTGTGTTTGAACAGATTTTTTCTCCGACAGTCGGAGAGATGGTTTATGATAAAAACGAAAGGCTTAATATGGCGGCGCTGTATCCTGAAAGTGAGGGGATAAACTGCGGCGGCGAGAGCGAAATTATACTTATAAATAAAAAATTCGACGAAACCTTTCAGGGCGCAGGCAAAGAATTTTCAGATGACGATGAGGAGTTTTTATCGGGAAAAGAAGCCGAGGCTCAGGCAGTGTGCCGAAGAATAAAAGAGCTTATGGCGTCAGGATATATGGTCTATGATAAAACAGAAGGCTACAGGCCCTTAAAATTTAAAGATATTGTGGTTTTAATGCATTCTCCGAAAAACGATGCCGAGATAGTATGCGCTGCAATGGAGCAAAACCATATCGACTGCTTTGCAGATGTCGGCGGCGGTTATTTTGACAGTGAGGAGATAGACGTTGTTGTTAATCTGCTCTGTGCAATAGATAATCCGAGACAGGATATTGTGCTTTTGGCGCTTATGCGTTCGCCGATATTTTTCTTTGACGAAAACGAACTTGCAAAAATACGTATGTTCGATTTTGAGTCTGATATATACGGATGCGTTTTAAATTTTGGCGAAAACTCGGAAGATAAAAAGCTTAAAGAAAAATGCAAAAACTTTATAGATAAACTTGCGCGCTGGAGAGAGATGGCTGTTTATATGCCGGTTCATGAGCTTATATTTAAGCTTTATAAAGAAACGGGATATTATGCATATGCCGGCGCCATGCCTAACGGACAGATGCGCCGTGCAAACCTTAAGCTTTTGTATAAGAGAGCCGAAAATTATGAAAAAACAAGCTACAAAGGACTTTTTAACTTTATAAACTTTTTGGGAAAAATGAAAAAATCCGGTTCTGACAGCAAAGGCGCAAGGCTTCTGGGCGAAAATCAGGATGTTGTGCGCATTATGAGCATACACAAAAGCAAGGGGCTTGAGTTTGCAGTTGTGTTTTTGACAGGCCTTGGCAAAAAGTTTAATTTAAAAGATTTAACGGCGCCGGTTCTGGTGCATAAAAAGTATGGCATAGGAGTTGACTATATCGACTGCGATTTGCGCTATAAATGTCCTATGATTATAAAAAACGTTATAAAAGATGTTGCGCACGATGAACTGCTTTCCGAGCAGCTGCGCGTTTTATACGTTGCAATGACAAGGGCGCGCGAAAAGCTTATCATGGTTGCCGCTCCGCCGTATTTTGAAAGAAATATGAAAAAGTGGGAGTCGGTTGCCGCCGAGGCAGAAAGACTTGAACTTCCGGTTTACCGCTGTGCGAGGGCGAAAAATTATCTTGATTGGATAATGCCTGCCGTTATGAGGAGCGAAAGCGCCAAAGATATAATAAAATCGCATATTGCATCAACGGGCAGCGAGCTTGAAATGAAGATAAGCATTGTAAACGAAAGCGCTGCGGCAGAAGAGGGTTCTTATGAACAGCAAAAAAAAGAGCAGTATGATAAAGAAAAAGAGCTTTTTGATAAATTATCTTACAGATACGAAAACGAAAAAGCAAAGTTTATCTTGCAAAAACTTACCGTTACGGAGCTTAAAAGAATTATAAACACTTTGCCGGACAGTGAAAACTATATATCGGAAAACACGCGTCTTTCGAAAATGCCCGAATTTTTGCAAACGGAAAAAGAGGTTACCGGAGCGGAGCGGGGAAGCGTGATACATTATATTATGCAAAAAATCAGCCTGTCGCCTCCGCCGGATAAAGAAAGTATCAATAAATTGGCAGACTCGATTTTTGAAAGCGGATTTTTCACGGAAAATCAAAAAAATGCAGTTGACGCCGATTTGATTTTGAAGTTTTTTAATTCGGAAATAGGAAAACAGATGCTTTCTTCCGAATATGCGGTAAGAGAAGTGCCGTTTGAAATGAACATTTCCGCAAAAGATGTGTATAAAGACTACGGCGGCAGCGAAACTATACTGGTACAGGGAATTATAGACTGTTATTTTAAATGCAAAGATACAATAATTCTTATCGATTACAAAACAGATGCAATAAAAAACGGTGATGTAAAAACGCTTGTGCAAAAATATCAAAGTCAGATTATGTTATATAAACAGGCGCTAAAAAAGCTCACTAAATGCGAAAATATAGAAAGCTATATATACTTTTTTGAAAATGCATCGTTTGTAAAAATATGAAACAAGAAAGGGTTGGTTAAAAAATGAGAAACAAAAAATACTACAGCGGAGTAAATTACACAAAAAGAAACCGTTCGGGCGCGGTAATTGCGGTTTTGGTTGTGATTTGCGTGCTTCTTTTGGGGGTTATAGTATGGGCGTCGTTTGCGTTTTCCAAAAATAACGACGGCGCTTTTAAAAATCAGAGCGAGCAGCTCAGCGAGCTTAAAATAGAAAATGAACAGCTTAAAAAAGATAAAGACGACCTTGAAAAGGAAAACGGCGAATTAAAAAAAGAGATAGAAAAATATAAAAGCGGTGAGTATGCAGTAACGCCTTCGCCGTCGCCTGAGGCAAGCGATAAAAAAGCAACGCCTTCGCCAAGCAAAACTCCCGCAAAAACTGTTAAACCAACGCAAACTCCCAAGCCGACGCAAACCCCGAAAGCCACGCCGACTCCTTCTTTGACGCCCGAAAATGCGCAGACACAGCAGAGCGGTGCGGCTCAAAGCGGCAGTGCAGTGTATTAAAAATGTCTATTTTGTTTTAAATTATGGGCTTTGTTTTCAACATAAGTGTAAAATTTGACGGCATTTGATAAAAAAAAGAAAAATTGCTTAAATTTTTTAATAAAAATTTGCAAAACTCTTGACAACGTCCCGATTTATTAGTATAATATTAATTGCGGTTTTATGAGGTGAAATATGTTTATTGATTTATCCGGTCTTATTAAGAATATCGGTGAGGAAAAAAGCTTTTGCGGCGAAAGTGCTGTGGAGGACATTCGCTTTATGGGCGAACTTATTTCTTTTGCCGGGCCTGTAAAAGTTGATATAACCGTTAAAAATGTGGGTGGTGTGTTGTGTCTTAGCGGGCGCGGACAGTGCAAAGTGCTTGTTAGTTGTGGAAGATGCGGCAAACCGTTAACGGAGGATCTCGAATTTGAGATTGAAGAATCGCTTTTATATGAGGGCAGTAATGTTGAGATAAACGACGATGAAGACGTTATAGTTTTTTCGGGGTACCGCTTTGACATTGACGAAATTGTTGCAAATGATATATTTATGAATTTGCCTATTCGTTATTTATGCAAAGAAGATTGCAAAGGCGTTTGTCCTAAATGTGGGAAGGATTTAAACGAAGGCGATTGTGGTTGCGATAAACAGCAGACAGATCCGCGTTTTGACGCTTTAAAAAAGCTTTTATAACAGTTTTTTTAAGTATTCGGCTAAACGGTGCGCAGTGCGCACAAATAATTTTATGAACAATATTTATATATAAATTTAGGAGGTGTGTCCCAATGGCAGTACCAAAGGGAAAAGTATCTAAAGCAAGAAGAGATAAAAGACGTGCAAACTGGAAGCTTACAGCTCCCAACCTTGTTAAGTGTCCGAATTGTCAGGAATTAAAGATGCCGCACAGAGTTTGCGGTGCATGCGGTTTTTATAACGGCAGAGAGGTTATAAAAGTAGCCGACTGATTAAACACCTGACCGATTTAGATATATAAATTTTTGCACATATAAAAAATGCGTCTTGATTAAAAAGGCGCATTTTTTAATTTGTAGTTTTGTTTAAAGTTGCTTTTCAGTGTAAAAAAACGAAATCTGTATTATTGAGAATGGCTGCGATTATTAATATTGCTGTATAAATTAAGTACATATATTTTTTTGACATTTGACTTTCTATGATATAGATATAATTTTTGTCACAAAAAAAGTCAATTAATGAAAAGACAATATATAGGACAATACCTAAAAATAACGGCACAGATAAAACGTTATATCTGAGTGCGCTTAAAAAATCAAGATTTAAAATAGAAATAAAACCTCTTGTCATGCCGCAGCCCAAACAAGAAATACCCAAAAAATTTTTAACAGGGCATAAAGATACATTAAAAATTTTCGTTAATATAAACACAAAGATAAAAAATACAAACCCTACACCTAAGGAATACAGAGTTTGTATTTTTCTGTTATCAGGACTTGCGTTTTTACACCAACGGCTGACCATAACTATCTCTAAACCCGCCGGATAAAATTGAAATTAAATCAATTATTGTTCCGACAAAACATAGTCCGCCTGTAAAGAAATAAAGAACGCCGCTGCCGGCTTTTCCAACATACATTCTGTGGAGTCCGCCGAAGCCAATGAAACCGAGAATACATAAAATCAAAGCAACCATTTTGCTTTTTCTGGGGCCTCCGTAAATACCGCCGTTGACATTATTATTTGTATTAACATTAGTGTTTGCATTAACATTGTCATTTGTGTTGGTAATATTAATTGTCGGCTGGTTGGCGGAAGATTGTTTTGCTTCGTCAAGAACATTTCCCAGATCATCTTTACAATACATTCTTCCTTTTACTTCAACAAGACAATCCTTGCAAAACGGTTTTCCGCAATATGCACACATACCGTGTGCTTCGGTTTCAGGGTGATTACTACATTTCATTTTTTATTCCCTCCATTATTATCATATAAATAATTTTTTACTTTTATAAAAATTGATCTTGCTATAAACAGAACAGTTATTCCTATAATAACGCAGCTAATAAATCCGCCAAGTATTAAAACAGGTAACATATTAGCAAAATTCAGATTTTTTAAATCAAACAAAGTAGCGCTGTAAGAGCCTGCAAAAAGAGCGATACCGATTGTCAAAACAACACAAATAACAGACAAAATAACTAACAGCATAATTTGAGAAAAAAATGATCGATTTTTCAAGTCCTCACCTCCTGTTATGACAAATTATAACACAATAAAACATAACTGTCAACAGAAAATAAAGATTTTAGTTAATGTTTTGAGATTTTAAATTCTGTTAAAAATAGTAACATAGTGTTAAGATTAAATAAAGGTAGGTGTTGAAATTTTGAACTATGAATTATTGGGCAAACGCATAAGAGAACAGAGAAAACAAAAAAAATATACTTTGGAGCAGTTGGCAGAAAAGCTTGATGTTTCGACCACCTTTATAGGACAAATAGAAAGGGCAAAGGGAATACCGTCACTTGAAACGTTGGTGAAGATTTCAAATGTGCTTGAAATATCGATAGATAGTTTGCTTTTTGAAAATTTAAATACAAAATCCGGAAATAGTTATTTTGTAAACAGAATTATAGAACTGACAGAAACGTTTACCCCTAAAGAAAGAGATATAATATTAAAAAACATAGAATTATTTAAAGATTTTAAAAAGCTGTAGAAATAAATTTTAAAAGATATGCAAAAAACTCTTGAAATTAGGATAAATTCCATGTTTCAAGAGTTTTCTTCGCTTAGCCCTCTATTTGCTGACCGCTTTTCTTATGTCCCAGCCGTTAGCTTCAAGAAGCTCTGTCGCGCAATCTTCGCTGCAATGCTTTATTTCGCACACAATTCGGATAACACGGTTTTTAAGCTTTATATTACTTGGCTTTAAATTTATCATCATGTTTTCATAAACCTTTCCGGTTTTTATCATGGCAGTGGTGGAAATCATATTTAAAACCAGCTTTTGAGCGGTTCCGGCTTTCATTCTTGTTGAGCCTGTTACAACTTCGGCGCCAGTATCGGTTATAATGTGCATTTTTGCTTCTTTTTCTATTGCCGTGTCAAAATTGCTTGAAAGGCTTACTGTGACGGCTCCGTTTTGGTTTGCATGCTTTAGCGCAGAGCAAACGTATTTTGCCCCGCCCGCCGCAGATATTCCTATAACAATATCATTTTTGGTTATATCATATTTTTTTATATCGGCTATTCCGGCATTTTCGTCGTCTTCTTCGCCCTCTGCTGCGCGGCACATGCATCTTTCTCCGCCGGCAATAATTCCTATAACGGTATTTGTATCAACTCCGAACGTCGGCGGACATTCTGCCGCATCAAGCACGCCAAGCCTTCCGGAAGTGCCGGCGCCTATGTAAAATATTCTGCCGCCGTTTTCTATGCATTTTGCCGCACAGTCACACACTGCGGCTATATCGTCTGACGCTTTTTCAACTGCGCGCACAGCATTGAAATTTTCTTCGTTTATAAGCGAAATTATTGACCTTGTATCGCAAGTGTCAATGTGCATGGTGTTTGGGTTTCTTGCTTCGGTTTTAAGCATTTTGTATATCCTCCTTTAAAGCGAGCTGCAAAGCTCCGTACACGGGTTCTTTATCGCATACTTTAAAATTTAAATTGTTTTTTTGCATGTGTTTTTTAATAATCGGAAAAATAATTTTATGCTGCGACGATATCCCGCCCGCAAAGAGCACTGCCGTGTTTTGAACGCCTGTAAATTTTTGTGCTGCGTCTATAATTTTTGCAACGCATTTGAAATTTTCATCTAAAATATTTTTTGCCGTTTCATCACCGGCGCGGCAGGCTTCAAAGACTATATTTGAAAACGAGGCAATATACTTTTTGCCGTTTTTATAAAACTTTGCAAGATGCTTTTCGCTGTTTTCGCCAAGCCTTTTATAAATCAAATCCGATATAACGGTTTTTTCTCCTGTGCCGTCTATAGACTGCAAATCGGCATAAATTGCGTCTTTTCCTAAGTTGTAGCCGCTGCCTCCCGCGTCGAAAAACTGTCCCCAGCCGGCGATACGCTTTAGCTTGCCGTTATTTTTTGCATAGCAGATAATGCCTGTGCCGAGTATTATAAATATTTGTTTTTCATCGTTTCCGAGAGCGATTATATTGTCAATGTCGCTGCCGTTTTTAAAGCTTTCAAAACCAAACTCCGAAAAGAAACGCGCAAGAATTTTTTGATTATCGCCGGTTGTTCCGCCGGAAAGACCTGCAAACATCTTAATTTTTGAAACAGGAAGACCGCTACAGATATTTTTTATGCCGTTTTGCAAAATGGCTTTAGCATTATCCATACCGATATCATTCGGGTTAGACGCGCCGAGGCAAAGCGTTTTTATCACGTTTTGGTTTTGGTCTGCCAGAAGAAACATTGTTTTGCTGCCGCCGCCGTCAATTGCCAGATAGTATGATGCCCGGTTGTTTGCATATAAAAGCTTGTCTGCGGAAATCAAAAATATTTCCGAAAGTCTGCAAAGAGTCGGCAGGGTGGGAAGTCCTTTGCCGCTTTCCCATTTGCTTATCGATTTTGCCGAAAAGCCGATAAGCTCTGCAAGCTTGTCTTGTGTAAGAAAGTTTTGCTCGCGGTAAAATTTTAAATTTTCTCCGAAATTAATTTGTTTGTCCATTTTAATCACCGTAAACAGTATATATCTTAAAATAACACTTGTCAATAGAATATTTGGTAGACATTTTACAAGCTGTCTACTCACAGTAGATAAACGCGCAAAAAAGAGGCTGCGGTTTTTGCAGCCTCATAAAGCATAGACAAAGCCTTAAGGGAGTTAATTGAAATGGTGGATTAAAGTTTAACTGCTTTGCCTGTTGCAATGCTTTCATAACAAGCGTTCATTGCTTTGATGGTGTTTTGGTGCCATCTTAAATTAATTTTAGGTGTTTTGTTGTTTCTTATGCAGTCTGCAAATTCATCAACCAAGCCTATCCATTCGTCAAAATATGTGTACTGCACAACATATTTGTCATCGGGCGTTGCGTTATGATAAATGTTAGGACCGAAGCAATCGGTTAAAACAGTGCCCTTTTCGCCGTTTAGCATGATGTTAACCTCCATGCGTTTGGGAAAAACCTCCCAGCCGGGGCCGGGAACCTTTAGCTTTGCTTCCTTTCTTGACCACGACGGATCAAGCAGAAAAACTGTTCCGTCTTTCATTTTTCCGGTTACGCAAAGCATGTCCTCTTCTTCAATATCCGGGCGGATGTTTGGAGCAACGCGGGCAAAAATGGTGTCAAATTCGCTGTTTGTCATTTCGCGGATTAAGTCAAAAATGTGCGGATGGTCGCAAAGTGCGCCGCCTCTGAAGCGGTTGTCGCCCTCTTTTATCAACACTCTTTTGCCATAGCTCTTCTCCGGCACTCCTTGCCACGGAAACGCCCAAACAGGGGAGAGCGTTATATTTGTTGCTTGAAAAGATTTTAAATCGCCTATCTTTTTTGAGCGGTTAATTTCTTTTAAACGCTTTACCACCGGATTATAATGCAGCTCAAGCTCCACCTGGCAAACAACGTTTGCTTTTTCGGTAAGCTCTATCATCTCGTTGTATTCGTCCATATCAAAGGACGGAATTTTCATGGATAAAATATGTATTTTGCGCGATGCGCAAAGCTTTACCTGTCTTAAATGCTCCGAATTTTCGCTTGCAAGCACAACCGCCTCAATTTCGGGGTGCGCGTCAAGCATCTCTTCATCCGAATCGTAACAGGGAATGTTTGAAACGCTGTTTAAAAACACCTGACGAACTTCATCATTTGCTGTTGACACTGCAATCCAGTCAAGCTTGGGGTTGTCTTTTAAAGTTTGATAATATTTTCGTGTGTGACCGTGCGTCATAGACATCATTGCAATTTTAATGGGTTTCATTTGGTTTTCCTCCTTACAGTATAATGTTTTCAAGCGTTTCGCAGGATTTTTTTGCAGCAGAGCAAACCGCTTTTATATGCTCGGCATCCTCTGTTAAATCGCATGAATTTTTTGCTATGTTAAATGCCTGCCTCACTTTTGCGCAATCGTCATAAGAAAGACCGAAAAGCTCGGCGTCAACGTCTGTGTATTCGTCTTTTGTGCCGTCTGCGCCTAAAACATATATAGAGCTTTGCGGAATTTGCACGTCTATTCCGCGGTCGCATATAACGCCTTTTTCGGCAATTATTTCATGCTTGTCAACAATTTCGGCGTCATCTGAAAGTGTTGCGGCTATTTCAAAGCTGCAAACGTATCCTTTTTTTGTTTGCAGAATTGCATTTAATGCCTTATCGTTTTTTAGCGCAAACACTTCGGCAAATTTATCTGAAAGCACCCATGAGCAAATATCGGCTTCGCGGTAAAAAATATCAAACAGGTCTTTGTCTGCACTGTCGATACGGCAAATGCGCATTGTGCTTATCCCTTTGACATATTCGCCTGATGCAAGGTTTTTAAATTCAATAAATCTTCTTTCGCTGCGCCAGCTCATAAGAGGATATGTTTTATCGTCTATTGTAACGGTGTTGTTAGGGTTTATTTTAATTTTTTTGTCCACAGAGTATTTTTTAGCCAGCAGGGCTGCCGCTTCGTTTATATTCATTTTTCTTCCTCCTTAAAGCATTTTCACGCGCGGTTTATATTTTTCAAGGTATGCCGCATTTTTTTCGTCTCCGCCGGGAGTGTTTGCACTCGACCAAACGGGCGGGGTAACTCCTTTTTTTATACACTGATTAACCGTTTCGATTTCTAAAAGATGAGCTATGTAAAAGTCGATTATGTTTGACACGGGAGCTATCGGCGTATCAAGACCGTCAACTGTTACAACCGCGTCGCCGACGGGGTTAAAGTCTTCTATGCAAACGTCTGCATAATCAAAAAGATTTGTTTTGTTTGGATGGCGGATAAAGTGATCTTTAGGCATTTCGTTTTGCCATGCGCTGCTTGACACGGCAATTATCTTAACGCCTCTTTTTTTAGCCTCCATTGCAGCGTCAATCGTTGCGGGATTAATTCCGATATTATGAAAGATTATTAAAACATCGTCTTTTTGCAGGTCGTAGTATTTTAATATAGAGCTTCCGTAGTTTACGGTTCTTTCAAGCTCAAGATATTTAAGCGCCTGATTAAAAACAGAAAGCCCCGTTTCCATAACAGGATTTATGCAGGCAAGTCCGCCCGCTCTGAAAAACATTTCACCAACGGGAAGCGTTGTGTGGCCGCCACCGCCGTAAACATTGATTAATTTGTCGTTTTTAATGGCATCGCTCATTAAATCGGCAGCTTTTTTTATGTTTTCTTCCTGTGTTTCGTTTACCTGTTTGAAATTTTGCATCAATTTTTCAAAATAGCCGAAATCGTTCATAAATAAATTACCTTCTTTCTTTAATTATTTTTTTAAAACACGTTTATAGTTTCTTCCTATATTGTCCCAAAGTTCAAGCGCGTCTTTTGCGGCAACGCTTGTTCCGTAGCCGCCGCGGTAAGTCCATGTTGCAAGGCGGTCAACGCCGAGAGCGTCATACATGTCAACAACCTTGTCAATCTGCGAAAAATCATCGGGACGTTTGTTATATCCCATAAGCCAGCGCTCGGACTGCTTGCCGTATTTTTTAGCCATCTGCACAGTTCTTTTTGTGATTTCATAAAAAAAGCTTTCCGGGAGCGACCAGTTTATAATCGTTGTTGAGAACACATCAAAATACGGACACGAAGCAACCATATCCCAGTTATCGTAACCGCGAAGTTCGGTAACATAGTAAGAGTTAAGAGTTGCATGAACGCAGCAGGTTATTTCAAGCTCGGGATTATATTCTTTTAATGCCTTTGATGTGTCGGAGAGCGTGAAAAGCGCTTCTCTCCAGCGGAACTGCTTAACATCGTCATTCATAAACTTAGGCATTTTATAGCCGTAGTAGTCTTTGAATTTCTTTTTGCATTCGCTGCAGCGGCAAGCCCAGTCATCTCCTGCACCGCCTGTGATTGAGGCATAGGATTTGGGATATGCATAGTGCGGTTCGTCCCAGAAAAATCCGTCAACCTCCGTGTTTTTTGCAAGCTTTAAGCATATGTTTTTAAAATAGTCGCGAAAAGCATTTGTGTTAAAGCAGGCGGCATTAAGAACCTCGCCGGTATATGCGCTCACCTGTCTGTGATGAATGTTGTTTTGTAAAAACAAGCTCACCTGT
Source organism: uncultured Clostridia bacterium (assembly GCA_934457145.1). GTDB lineage: Bacteria > Bacillota > Clostridia > UBA1381 > UMGS1253 > CAKSHP01. Next base: position 20,502 of record CAKSHP010000004.1, read on the forward strand.
TCGCCGCCGAAATATTTTCCGATTCCCCAGGTGTCTGCAACAACTCTTAAACCAACCTCATGCGCGGTTTTAACTATATTGTTGATATTGGGAAACCAAAAGTCCATATCAAACTCAGTTATAGCCAAAATAACAGTGTCGCAGCCGTGTTCTTTCATTTCAAGAAAATCTTTTTTTGCGTGTTCGGTGTAGTTTATGCCGTAATAGCTTACGGCAGTGTGTTTAATTGACATAAATAGCTCCGTTCCGCCGCTGCGCACCGGCATTAATATAATGTAATAATCTTCTTTTGCGCAGTATGAAATTGCAGTATGAAATTAAAGAAGATTTTTTAAAGCATGCCGCTTTTTCTGAAAGACGGACAATGCATAAAATACTTTTGTGATTATCCCAAAAATTTAAAAATTAAATTTATCTTTAAACTGCTCGGCAATTCTTTGAATTTCGCCGAAAACCGTGTCTTTTCCGTTTTTGGTTTTGTGCCAGTTTTCCTTTGTGATATTTTGCGTATCCGCCGGACAAACGAAAAACTCGGTGTCTTTAAAATAAAGCGAATAATACATAAGCGCGCGCCTTGCATGAAACGCCTGACAGCACAGTATCGCTTTTTTTATGTTTTTGCCTTCAAGAGCTTTTTTTGCAAATGATGCATTTTCATAAGTGTAGCAAGATTGATCTTCACAAATGATGTTATTTTCGCAAACACCGTTTGTTACCAAAACGTCTTTAAAAAATTCGCATTCGGTGCGGTAATTTTTAAAATAAATATCCTTTTTAGCGGCGGGACCGGCAAAAAAGTTTGTTTTTTTGCTGTATTTTCCTCCGGCAAGAACCAGATCGGAAAAACCGCTGTTATAAAGCGCTGCCGCCGTTTCGGCAGGCTCGGGATAACTTCCGCCCGCAATTATAATCACGTCTGATTTCACAGGCTTATCATTTACAAAAATAAAATCTGAAATATCATCAATAATTCGCATTAAATCGCCCCTTTAGCCATAATTTTATCATTGCATCGCGGTAAAGTCCATTAATTTTTCCCAACAAAATTTATAATTTTCATAACAAACAAAGAAAATTGTTATGTTTTGTAAAACAGAAAAATAAATATATTGATTTTAAAAACGCACTATGGTAAAATATATGTATAATAAAGTAAAAACGGCGGCGGTGAAAAATATGCTTAAAAAACTTAATATTTCAAATTTGGCTGTTATAGATAAACAAAGCCTTGACTTTTCAAAAGGGTTTACTGTGCTGACCGGTGAAACGGGAGCGGGAAAGTCCGTTGTGATTGATTGTATAAATATGATTTTGGGGCACAGATGCGATAAAACTCTTGTGCGTTACGGCAAAAAGTCTGCGGTTGCGGAGGCTGTTTTTGATGTAAACGAAAAGGTTAAAAGTATTCTGGAAAACGAGGGAATTTTTGATGCAGACGACGGCGTGTGCATTTCGCGTAGCTTAAGCAGCGAGGGAAAGAGCGTGTGCAGAATAAACGCACTTACGGTGTCGGCAACTTTTTTAAAGTCTGTCGGAACGGAAATTGTTAATATACATGGCCAGCAGGATAATCAAAAATTATTATCCAAAAAATATCATACCAATATTTTAGACAGGTATATAAGCTTAAACGGCGGCGGAGATGTTATTGAAAAATATCAATCGGCATATAAAGAATACCGCAAAGCAAAAGCCGAATTCGACAAGCTCAGCAAAAACAGAGAGGAAACCCAAAAGGAGATTAATTATCTTCAGTTTATTGCCTCCGAGCTTAGCGAAGCTGCGGTTTATGAGGGCGAAGAAAAGGAACTTTGCGAAAAACAGGAGATTTTGGAAAACGCAAAAGAAATTTATGTCACGCTTATGGAAAGCTGCAACATGCTTTATGAGGGCGAACAAAGCGCATATTCTTTTGTATCGTGCGCAGCGCATATGATTTCAAAAATCAGCGGATATTCAGAAAAACTCAAACAAATAAACGAATCTTTAAACGAATGTATGTATCAGATACAAGACATTGCAGGCGAGGCGAGAGATTTTTGCGACGAATGTGACACGGACGAGCGACAGCTTGAAGAAACAGACGCAAGACTTTCATTGATTTTCGATTTGAAAAGAAAGTATAAAAAGAGCGCAGACGAGCTTGTCGGATATGAAGAAGAAGTGAAAGAAAGGTTAAACAGCCTTTTTGCTCAAAATATCGATGAAGCGGAAAAAAACTGCGGAAAGCTTTTTAATAATGCTAAAAAATGTGCCGATGATTTGTCAAAAGAAAGACTAAAATATAAAAAAATCCTTGAAGAAAAAATATACTCGGCGCTTGCCGATTTGAACATGAAAAACGTCAGGTTTGAAATTGCGCTTTCAAAGTGTGAATTAAGCGAAAAGGGAGCGGAAGAAGCTGAGTTTTTGATGTGTACAACAGGACGGGGCGAAATGCGGGCAATGGAAAAAATTGCTTCCGGAGGAGAGCTGAGCCGTATAATGCTTGCAATAAAATATGTTTTATCCGATGCCGACGACTGCGAAACGCTTATTTTTGACGAAATAGACACGGGCGTTTCTGGAGCGAGCGCTCAGGCGGTTGCAAAAAAGCTTTATGCTCTTTCAAAAAAGAAACAGGTTATATGCATAACCCATTTGCCACAGATTGCCTCAATGGCAGACAATCACATGTTTATAAATAAAATCCGTTTGCAAGACGGCAGCTACAGCACCGAGGTAAGCGTTTTAAGCGAATCGGAAAAAGCAGCGGAAATCGCAAGAATTGTAGACGGAAACTCTGAAAACGAGTCTGTTATCGCCGCGGCTAAAGACATGATAGAAAATGCAAAAAAAATAAAAAGCGAGATTTAAAATTGAGTTAAATTATATAAATTCCGGAAAGTTTATGCATAAAATGTGTACTTTGTGAGGTTTATGTGAATAATTGTTAAAAATAATGTTAAAGCTATTGACATTGTAAAAATAAGAAAGTAAAATTAGTTTGAAGATTGAAAAATCTTTAATTTCACCATGGAAAGGAAGATTAAAATGAGTGTGAAAGTTATAGATAAAAACGGATTTGAAAATGAGGTTTTAAAAAGCGAAAGACCGGCAGTGGTTGATTTTTGGGCTTCTTGGTGCGGACCTTGCAAAATGCTTGCACCGCTTATAGAACAGCTGTCGGAAGAATATGAAGGCAAAATCGATTTTTACAAATTAAATATCGATGAAAACCCCGAAATTGCCATGGAGTATAAAATAATGAGCATACCGACCGTTATGGTTTTTGACGGCGGAGCGCCGGAAGGCAAGCTTGTCGGATACCGCGAAAAGGGCGAGTATGCAGAGCTTTTTGACGAATATATTTAAACTGCTGAAAAAAACTGCAAAAAGGAGAGTGACGAAAAATGAAAAGAGCAGCATCTAAAATTATGTGTGTTATTTTGAGCTGTATAATGGTTTTTGGTGTAACCAATGCGGCTATGGCAGGAGATCTTAATAATTTTAAACAAGAAAGAATTTACAGCGGTGCGTTTAGCGATGTGGAAAGCTCCGATTGGTTTTACAGCCTTGTAAGCACTGCTTATGAATATGGCATCACGGACGGATATTCGGAAAGCGAGTTTGCGCCTTATGAACCCGTCAGCCAAAGCCAGGCAATTGCATTCGGCGCAAAAATTAATGCGGTTTACAACGGAAAAGAAATAGAAACGCCGGCAGAAGGCGAAAACTGGTACGAACCGTATATAAAATATGCCATAGATAACGCAATTATAGAAGACGGCGTGTTTGAAGAAAAGAATTATTCAAAACCGGCAACAAGAGCACAGGTGGCATATATTCTTGCGCGCAGCGTTGATTTTTCGGATCTGAAAAATATAAACACAAGTATTTCATCTTTGCCGGATGTTTCGGCTTATGATAAGTTTTATAATGAAATAATAATGCTGTACCGTGCAGGCGTGCTTGCCGGAAAGGATGACACCGGGCGTTTTTACCCCGACGAATACATAACGCGCTCCGAGGTGTGTGCAATAATCAGCAGAATTATCGATAAAAACGAGCGAATGAGCCTTACTCTTAAGGACGACACCGCTCAAACTCCGCAGGGTCAGAAATATGACGCCGTGGGAATTGCAAAAAAAGCGTCATCTGCGGTTTTTTATATCGAAATATATGACAGCCGTGGAGCGGCAGAAAAAAGCGGAAGCGGATTTTTCATCTCCTCCGACGGTATTGCCGTAACAAACTATCACGTTATTGAAGACGGCTACAGTGCCAAAATAAAACTAAACGATTCAACGGTTTATGATGTTTCGTCCGTTTTGGGATATGATAAAGAACGCGACATTGCAATTTTAAAGATTGACGGCAGCGGCTTTAATTATCTTGAAACTGCCGATTCTGATCAGATCGTTGCCGGTGAGAGCGTATTTTGCATAGGCAGTCCGCTCGGACTTGACAACACCATTTCAACAGGTGTTATTTCAAACACGAACAGAATTGATTCGAACCTTTCATATATCCAGATCACAGCGCCTATCTCTTCGGGAAGCAGCGGCGGCGCGGTTTTGGATGAATATTGCAAGGTAATCGGAATTTCATGCGGCGGTTATACGGAAGGTCAAAATCTGAATCTTGCAATACCGATTAATGCGCTGCAAAGCGTGCCGCGCGATAAAAACGTTACGCTTTATGAGCTTACAACCGGCGGCAAACAGCCGCAGCAAAGCACCGGTCAGGTAACTATAGGCGAAAGCGAGGGCTATAGTGACAATAAAAACATACTCGACTTCGGAAAGCTTAACAATATAACGGAAAGCGCAAGTCCGACATACACATCGCAGATTGTGCGCCGTTCGTATCAAAGCAATATAGACGCTGTCAATAATTATATTGAAAATCTCTACAAACTTGGATTTTACAGACAGCGTATAACGCAGATTAACGGAAATATAGCTATGATATTTGTAAGCCGCAGCGATGCTATGGCATTGGAGTATAATATATACAGCGGAGCAACTTATGTTTCGTATTACTTTAATAAATAATTAATAAAAATGCCTTTCGGATTTTGTGCCGAAAGGCATTTTTTAGGCAATAGGAAAATACGCTAAACCCCTATGGCATAGTCATCGCCCTGTCAAAAATAAAAATTTTCCAAAATATAAAAAATAATGCTTGCCTTAGCGGAAAAATGGTTGTATAATAGATATTATGTTAAAATATAGGGGAAGATGTTATGAATAATGTTAAAAAATATGTGCAAACGGTTTTTGTCTGGATTTTGCTTGCTGCGCTTACCGGTGCGGTTACCGGCGCAATAGGCGCTTTTTTTCATAAGGCTATTGAATGGGCAACGCACATGCGCACTGCTCACGACTTTTTGATCTTCTTTTTGCCTTTGGGCGGTGTTTTGATATATGCTATGTATAATTTATCAAAAGAATCGCTTTCAACAAACACTGTGTTTGACTGCGTAAGAGAAAGAAAAAAGGTTCCGGTTTTATTGGTTCCGTTTATTTTTATCGGAGCGGTTATAACGCATTTGTTCGGAGGAAGTGCCGGCAGAGAGGGCGCCGCGCTGCAAATCGGCGGCGGTGTGGCCTCATATATCGGCCGCGGACTTAAGCTTAAAAAAGAAGATATGAGCACAATTATAATCTGCGGTATGAGCGGTGCGTTTTCCGCAATTTTTACCACTCCGCTCACGGCAGCCGTGTTTGCATATGAGGTTGTGAGCGTCGGAAAAAGCAGATATTACGAGCTTTTGCCATCGGTTGTATCAGCCGCGGTTGCATATATTGTAACAACTATGCTCGGAAATGAAACATTGGCATTTGAAATTTTAAAAGTGCCGGCTTCAGATATTTTGATGTATGCTAAGGTTGCAGGGCTTGCAATCCTTATCGGAATTTTAAGCATCGGCTTTTGCATAAGTTTAAAAAAAGGCGAGAGACTTTTTAAAAAATTTGTCCCGAACGGATATTTAAGAGGCGCCGCAGGCGGTGCGATAATTGTTTTGCTTACATTTGCTGTAGGCTGCAGAGATTATAACGGCGCAGGCATGGAAATTATCTCGCGTGCAATAGGCGGCAGTGTCAAATATGAAGCGTTTATATTAAAGCTTATTTTCACGGTTATAACGATTTCTGCCGGATTTAAAGGCGGAGAAATTGTGCCGGCGTTCTTTGTCGGAGCAACGTTCGGCGCTGCCGTCAGCGCAATTTTCGGGCTTGACATGGGATTTGCCGCAGCAATAGGAATGTGCGCAATGTTCTGCGGAATAACAAACTGCCCGGTTGCCTCTGTTATTTTGTCGGCTGAGCTGTTCGGAGCTGAAAACATTTTGTATTTTGCGCTTGCGTGTGCGGTAAGCTATGTTGCGTCGGGATACTTTGGACTCTATGGCAGTCAGAAAATTGTGTATTCAAAGGTTTCATTTGAGAAACTGGATGTGTTTGTAAAATAAAAAGTAATGAAAAACGCTGTATCTGTATGGTTTTAAACCGTATAGATACAGCGTTTTTTTTTTTAATTATTTTTGAGTTACATTATCCCATGATGCATCATATGAATTTTTAAGATAATTTTTCGAAAAATCAATTACCCTTATTTTTCCGCTTGTTTTACTTATTAAACCGGTAGGGAGGGTATCATTTGCGTAGAAAGAAATTTTACCGGTGCTGTGAGGAGCCACATCTTCGCTTCCTAATAATTTGTTATATGAAACACCGTCAAACGATATTGCGCTCGGCTGGAAAGAAAGTTCTGCATCCGTTTTATTTGTGATGTTAAAATCAATATAATAATAGTTCAGATAAGAAGTTTTTTCAGGAGCACGGCAAGCTGCAAATTCAATTAAAACATTTTCATCTTCATAAACTTTAACGGCTCCCGAAAATACACCGGGCTTATTTAAAGTAACAGTGTTTGAATTTGCGTCCCAACCTACGTCCAAATCAAGGGCAGATGCTATACCTCTTACGGGTAAATATGTTGTACCGTCAATAATAAAAGGCTCAACGATATTTCCGTTTGCATCTTTTGGCGAGATTTCAGCGCCGTTAATGGCTATTTTAATGTTGTTGTACCAAAGTTCGGCAGTTTTGCTGTTTGCAGCAAAAGCTGTTACGGCTAAAACAATTATCAATACCGAAACCGCAGGTAAAATAAATTTAAGTCTTTTTTTCATAAAAAATCACTCCTTGAAATTGTTTTATTATTTAACAATAAAAAGCATTTACTTATGTGTTTTCTCCTTTCCAATGCTATAAATTTTTAATGTTTTTAAATTTTTTAATGCGCTGTTTTTTCTTTGTAAAAATAAAAAAGTGCGCACCCAAACAGGATGCGCACGAAAAATGCAAATCCTGATTGTTGTCACACAAACTTAATTGGAACGGACATATCCTTTTGCATTCCGATTAAAGGATTTGCAATTTTTACCAAATTACAAAAACGAAACACAAATAAAGGATATGCCTATAATGCAAAAATATCCGTTATTTTACATATTAAGTTTGTGTGACGAATTTATTATATCATGAAAATAAGAAAAAGTCTATAAAAATTTATAAAAAAATACAGTTTTGGCATATCTGCACCAAATCGGACATACAATTAGAGTAAAGAAAAAATTGATTTTGACGCTTTTGCGTTTACGCTGTCATGCATAAAAACGGAGGACAAGATGAAAGAAGAACACAGCATAATTGAATATATGCCCAAAGATATTTCGGATATATTAAAAGAAATCTGTTTAAAAAAATTTGAAGAAATAAGAATGAGAAAGGGTTTGCCGCTTGTGGCTGTTATTGAGGGCGAATGTTTTATGCTCGGCAAAAACGGCATTGTAAGCGATACAAACAGTGCATATATTGTCACAGATGATGATATTGACTACAGCGTTTTAAGCATAACAAACGGATCGGTTTATACATATGAAAATGAAATAAAAAACGGATTTGTCACAGTTTGCGGAGGAAACAGAGTCGGTATCGGCGGAAGAGGAGTTAAAAATGACGACGGGCAAATGACCGTGAGGGATATCTGTTCTTTAAATTTCAGATTTGCCAGACAAATAAAAAACTGCGCTGAGGAGGCTGTGCGCTTTATACGCTGCGGCAAAAGAATTTGCAGCACAATAATTGTTTCACCGCCGGGCTGCGGAAAGACAACCCTTTTAAGAGAAATTGCAAGAAAAATTTCAAATGCGGGCTTTAAAGTGTGCATCACAGACGAACGAAATGAAATTTGTGCGATGCAAAACGGTAAACCGAGCTATGACGTTGGAATAAATACAGACGTGTACACAAATTTTCCGAAAAAAGATGCGATAAGTATGGCAATAAGATGTTTGTCGCCGCAGGTTATTATAGCGGACGAGCTTGGATATAAAGAAGATTTTGAAGCCGTGTGCGAGGCGGCAGTGAGCGGAGTTTCCTGCGTGTGCAGCATACATGCAAAAAACTTTGAAGATTTAGAAAAAAAAGAAAATGCAAAAAAAATCATGCAATGCTTTGAAAAATATATTATACTCGGCGAAAATAAAAGGATAAAAAGCTTTGGCGCGGTGGGTGATAAGGTGTGCTGAAAATTATAGGTGCGGTTTTGGTGCTTTTTTCAAGCTCGGCAATCGGGTTTGACAAAGCGGCGGTGCTGAAAAAAAGAAAAGATAATTTAAAAAATATAAAAGATGCCGTTTCGGCAATGGAGCGCGAGATGAGCTTTTCAAAACATGAAATAGCGGATATATTTTTGTTTGCGGCAAACAGCGTGCAAAAAGAGACGGCAAAGCTTTTTTTATCGGCAGCGGATAAAATAAAAGAAAATCCGCAAACCGTCGGATTAATATGGGAAAAGACAGTTTGGGAATATAAAGACAGGCTGTGTTTTTCAAATTTGCAGACAAACGAGCTTTCGCAAATTTTTTCCTCTCTCGGAAAAACGGACTACGCTTTGCAAAAACGCATTTTTGCCGCAGCTTACAAAACCTTGGAAAGCCTTATAGAAAAAGCGGAGGAAGAGTGCAAGAAAAACACAAAGCTGTACCAAAGCTTTGGAATTTTGACGGGTATTTTTATATGCGTCATTTTTATGTAACGAACCGAAAAAAATTTAAGGAGAAAACTTATGAGTATAGATTTGGTGTTTAAAATTGCAGCTATAGGAATAATCGTTGCAATATTAAATCAGCTTTTAATCCGTTCCGGCAGAGAAGAGCAAGCCATGCTCACAACGCTTGCAGGGCTGATTGTTGTTTTGTTTATCATTATTGAGCAAATAAGTGCGCTCTTTGAAACGATAAAAACGGTTTTTGCGTTGTAGAGCGGAGGTGTGCCGGTTGTGGACATGTTTAAAATAGCGGTTATAGGAATATGCGGCGGAGCGGTGTGTGTGGTTTTAAGGTGCAGCAAAAGCGAATTTTGTATCCCGGTTTCAATTGCCACAGGAACAATTATTTTATACTTTTTATTCGGATATATAGAAAACATAAATTCCGAAATCACGCAGCTTGCCGCTTTTTACAGTATTGATATTTTTTATATAAAAACAGTGTTTAAAGTGATTTGTATTGCTTATATATGCGCGTTTGCATGCGATTTGTTAAAAGACGCCAATCTGGGGTCTATCGCATTTAAAGTCGATATGGCAGGCAGACTTATAATTTTTATGCATGCAATTCCGATTGCGCGCGCACTTTTACAGGCAGCGGAGAAAATTTTAAAAAACGTTTAAAAAGGAAAAGCAAATGAAAAAAATACTTATGATTGTGTTTTTGTTTATAACAATCGCCTCGCCGGTGTGTGCCGAAAGCGGGAAAACGGATTTTAACTTCGGTGAAGTAAACGAAATTATAAACAGCACAGATTTTGCGCAAATAGAAGGCTTTTTAAGTCAAAACGGCGCTAAAATGAGCTTTAAAGAACTTTTAAATTCATTTTTAAAAGGCGAAAATATTTTGCAAAACCTGACAAAATACGCAAAGGATTTGTTTTTATATGAAATAAAAAACAGCGCATCTCTTCTTGTGAAGCTTGCGGCGGCGGTAATAGTTTTTTCATTTGCGAACACATTTTGCGGCGGCATTTTTTCAAATTCAGCAGCGGACACAGCGTTTTTGGTGTGCTATATGATCTGTTCTTTTATACTGGCAAGCGTTTTTTTGGAAACCGTGTCTGCGGCAAAGGAGGTTATATATAAGCTTAATTATTTTGTGAGCATGAGTATGCCGATACTTATGGGCTTTATTGCAGCAAGCGGCGCCGCGGCGGAGGCGGCTTGTATAAATCCGTTGGTTGTTATCGGAATAGAGGTTTTAAGCTCGGTCGTAAATTCCTTTTTTATACCGCTCGTTTTTGCAATATGCGTTCTTTCGCTGTTTTCGGGATGCTCAAAAAACATCAATATAGGAGCGTTTTTAAAAACGGCAAAATCCGTGCTGAAATGGAGCATGGGACTTGTGTTCACTCTTTTTACGGGCACCGTTTCGCTTTACGGCAACTTTTCTTCCTCGGCAGATGCGCTTACAATGCGCGCTGCAAAGTATGCAATAGGTGCGTCGATCCCTGTTGTGGGAACTCTTCTTTGCGATAATATGAGCGTGTTTACATATTCGTGCGTTGTTATAAAAAACGCATTCGGAGCGGTAAGTATTTTTGTGATTGTTTTTATGCTTGCTCTGCCTGTTATAAAAACCGCCGTAATAGCAATTTGCCTTAATTTAACGGCTGCGCTGATGTCTGCCGTTGCAGACGAAAAAATAACAAACCTTATATGCGACATTGCCTCAGCGGTTACTTACATTTTGGCGATTGTGTGTCTGGTGGGCGCCGTGTTTATATTGAGTATAGCAATTATAGTTAACACGTCTGCCTTGCCGGTTTGAAAAAACGAAAGGAAAAATACAAAGTGGGATTTTTTTTGAAATTTGTGATATGCATTTGTGCGGCAGCCGCGGCGGATGTTTTGATTATGCAAACCATCCCGGACAACACAATGAAAAAGAGCGTGCAGCTTGTTTGTGCGATTGTTTTTTGCGCATTTATTGTGTTTAAAATTTCAAATGCCGAAAACATAAGCTTTTTAAAAGAAGATAACTTTTATGAAAGCAGCATATATTCGGACGGAGTCAGAAAAACTTTTTCGCACAGTCTTGAAAAAAACATTGAAAGCTCGGTAAAAAAATCTTTTCCGAATGCAAAAATAAAAGTAAACGTTGTTGCCGGTATGAACGAAAAATATGAGATAGAAGTTATAAGCGTTATGGTTGATTTGAGCGGTGCGGATAAATATTCGGTTAAAAAGTTTATAGAAACCGAATATAAAATTTCTGAAAATAAAATAATAATTTAAAGCACAAGGGAGATATTTTATATGTTAAAAAAGTTTTTTAACGCTCTGTTTAAAAATACGGGACATAAACAGTATTTATATATCATATTTATAATTGGAACAGTGATTATGCTGTGCGGCGGTTTCGGAGCAAAAAAAATTGATATTTCAAAAAAGAACGCCGCTGCCACGGAAAGCGGGGTGGAAATTTCAGAATCGGATGATGAAAAAAAGCTTAAAGAAATTTTGTCAAAGATAAAAGGCGTTGGGGAAACGGAGGTTATGATTTCATATGAAAATGAAAACATAGATGCGCAGTATAAGGCTGTGTTTGCGCAAAACGGCGAAAATAAAAAAGCAAAGCCGAGGGGTGTGGTGGTTGTGTGCCGCGGAGCAAACGAAACTGCAGTCCGGCAGAAAATTGTAAAAGCCGTTTGCGCTTTTACCGGCGTTTACGAGCATAACGTGGCAGTGTTTGAAAAAAAATAAATTATTGTTTTTTGTATGTCCGCTGCGAAAGACAAATATAAAAATGCGGTCAGAAAGGTTAAGGGTATTTATGATGATGGTATTTAAGAGAAAAGAAATTTTGGTAAGCGCATTGGTTATTCTGATAGGTGCGGCAGCAGTTGTAAATTACAGTTATGAAAAAAAGGACGTAAGCGAAAAAAGCATTCAGACAAACACCTCTGCAATCGAAAGCCGTGCACAGGACTACAGCGTGTCTGCAATAGATGATTCTTCAAATTCGGAAGGTAAAGAAAAAATGATGGGTGAAGCGCAGCAGGTAAACGCCGGAGCGGATGAAAAAGCAGACTATTTTTCACAGGCAAAGCTTAACCGCGAAAGCGCACGAAGCAAAAAAATTGAAATTTTAAATCAAATGATTTCCTCGGCTCAGACCGATGAACAAACAAAAGCCGACGCACAAAAGGATTTGCTCGCCGCAGCAAATGCAAGCGACACCGAGGCAGTGTGCGAAAATCTTATAGTTGCAAAAGGTTTTGAAAGTGCGGTTGTGTTTATTAACGACAACAGCGCCACAGTCACCGTTAAAGCGGAAAACTTTAACGATGAGGCAGCGGCAAAAATTCAGGAAATTGTTGCATCAAATGCAGGAATTGAAACAAAATATATAAAAATAGTTGCAGTTTAAAAAAAACAGTGGTATAATAGTTATACCGATACACGAAAGGAGAAATAAAAAATGGATGAAGCTATCAATAAGGAACTTGAAAGCGGAAAAATTGTGATTTCCGAAGATGTGCTTTGCACTATTGCGTCAATTGCCGCATCAGAGGTCAGCGGTGTGGAGAATATGTCCGGCAGTATTGTCGGCGGACTGGTTGAAATGATCGGCAAAAAGAACAATGCCAAAGGTATAAAGGTTGAAATAAACGAAAATGTTGTAAATGTTGAGGTTCACTTTGTTGCCAAATACGGCGCAAAGCTCACAGAGGTTTGCTGGGAAATCCAGGAGAAAGTTAAAAAAGCAATTGAAACAATGTGCGGTATGGAAGTTGCCGCAGTAAATGTGTTTGTTGAAAGCATTTATATCGAAAAGGAATCAAAAAAAGAGGTTAAACCCGAAAAGGAAGAACCCGGACAAAAAGAGGATGAAAACTGATTTTTGAATTTAATTAAAATCAAAAAACTGCCGCCGTTAAAGCATAATATTTTTACGGCGGCTTTGGTTTAAAGCGTGCAAAGGAGATAGATTATGAAAAAAACAGTTAATATAGAGGGAATGCACTGCAAGCACTGTGCAGCAGCTGTGAAAGAACAGCTTGAAAAGGTAAACGGAGTTAAAAGCGTTAAAGTGGATTTAAACAAAAAATGCGCCGTGCTTTCGTGCGAAAGTGAAATAAAAGAAAGCGATGTTATCGCAGCTGTTGGTGAGGCAGGCTTTGAATTTAAATCAATGGAGGACAAAAAAGGTTTGTTTTAAGCCTTTTTAGCAAGGGGAGATTGTTTTGGATTTTAAGCACTATTTAAAAATAAATGCCAAAACGCTTTTGACGCATGTTTGTGCGCAGCTTATCGCGCTTGTTGTGTGGCTTTTTGCATTTGTTTATCTGTCATCGCTTTCATGGGGAAAGGTTTTTGTGTGCGTATTTTTATGCTGCTTTTACGCAGTGTATATGTATTCGTGCGCCTATAAAATCGGCGAAAAAGACACGAAGTCGTATTCTGAGCATAAGCCGTATCCGCTCAAAGGTTTAACGCTGGGCATTTTTATTGTATTAATCGGATTGATATTTATTTTTATATATAATATCGGTTTGGGATATAAAAACTCACACTATAATGCATATGTGTGGTGTCTGAATTTGTTTTCTGTGTGGAACTTTAATGTTTCGAACCTGATATTTTATCCGTATAATATGGGCGCTTGGTTTTACGTTTTAAGCTTCGGCATAACGATTGTTTCGCTGTTTTTGGGATATCTGGCGGGAATGTATCGGTTTGAAGCGGGATACAAGATTTTATCTAAAATTGTTTATAAAAAGAGTAAGTAAAAATAAACCGGTGGTCAGCCGGTTTATTTTTTTATAAAAATCCAAAAAAATCATTATTGACACAAAGAAAAATTAATATTATAATTATACAAAACATTATAATAAAAGAGGTGTATGATTTTGAAAGCAACACAGTATACTACTATGACGGATAACATAATGAAAAAAACCGAGCTTATGTCTTCAAAGCTGGAAATGGGCGGAGTTATGATTATAAAGACTGCGCAAAATCCGCTGACGGATGAATTTGAAGGTTTCGGAACGGCTATTACGGGCGCGTCATGTTATGAGCTTAACTTAATGCCAAAAACTCAGCGCGATGAATTTTTAAAAGATATTTACACACAAGACGGGCTTGATTTGTCGGTAGGACGCGTTACAATAGGTTCAAGCGACTACTCTGCGGAGTTGTATTCATATGACGATGTGAAAGATGATAAAGATTTGCAGCATTTTTCAATTGAAAAAGATATGGCATATGTAGTGCCGATGATAAAAGAAGTTATAAACGTAAAACCCGGTTTGATGTTGTTTGCATCGCCCTGGAGTCCCCCGGGCTGGATGAAAACAGGCGGATTGATGTGCGGGGGATATATGCGTGAAAAGTATCTTAAATGCTATGCAAACTACACGTTGAAATTTTTAAAAGAATATGAAAAACAAGGCATACATATCACTGCACTCACTGTGCAAAACGAACCCGAAACCCAGCAGAGCGGCTATATGCCTGCATGCATATGGCATCCGGATTTAGAGGCAAAATATATTTTGGAACTTAGAAAACTTCTTGACGAAAACAAAATGGACACGAAAATCTGGATGTATGACCATAACTTTAACGGATGGCGCAGAGTTTTGTGGTGCTTAAAAGAATATCCCGGTCTTATGGAGGCAAGCGGAAATGTTGCGTTTCATTATTATGAGGGCTGCGCCGAAATGGGATTAAAGCTTAAAGAGGAGTTTCCGAATTTAAAACTGCACTTCACAGAAGGCGGCTCAGCTTTGTATAATAATTACACAACCGATTGGTGCAGATGGGCAAGTGTGCTGCTTAAAACCATGACTAACGGCTGCGTAACGCTTACAGGCTGGAACCTTGTTTTAGACGAAACCGGCAGACCGAATATAGGGCCTTTTTCCTGCGGCGGACTTGTAACATACGACTCGCGCACAAACGAAATAGTCCGCAGCGGACAGTATCATGCTATGAAGCATTTTTCAAAATTTATAAAAAAAGGAGCAAAGATTTATCCGGCAAACGTGGAGTTTTTGTCATCTGCACAGAATGTGAAAAAAAATATTGAGTGCTGTCTTGCAGAAAATAAAGACGGTAGCGCTGTGCTTGAAATAGTAAATCCGAACGACTCAAAAGTGCAGCTCCAGTATTTTTATAAAAATGAATGGTGGTATATTGAATCGTTTGACAACAGTGTTACAACAGTTGTTTTTAAATAATAAAAATATTAAAAAATGCGTCGGCTTGCTTTTTGCCGGCGTATTTTTTTGCGCTTTTTTGTTTAAAACTATATAGCTGTTGACAAATGCTAAATAAAGGTGTATTATAAAAATACCCGCAGGGGGTATATACAAAAAGGAGGGCTGATTATGGAAAAGTGCTGCTGTGAGGCAAAAACGAAAAAAAGAGATGAAAAAGAATATAAATGTCTTATTAACCGATTAAAACGTATTGAAGGGCAGGTAAGAGGTATAATAAAAATGGTGGAAAACGATGCATACTGCACCGACATATTAATTCAGGCGGCTGCCGTGAATGCGGCTGTTAATTCGTTTAATCAAAAGCTTATAGAAAATCATATAAAAACCTGTGTCGCAAGCGATATTAAAAACGGTAAAACCGAAGTTATAGACGAGCTTTGCGACACGCTTAAAAAACTTATGAAGTAAGGAGGAAGATGTTTATGCAAAAATTTAAAGTCGGGGGAATGAGCTGCGCAGCATGCAGCGCAAGAGTTGAAAAAGCTGTGTCAAAGCTTTCGGGCGTAAAATCGTGCAGCGTAAATCTTTTAACAAATTCCATGGTTGTCGAATCCGACATCTCCGATAAAGAAATTATAGACGCTGTGCGCAAAGCAGGCTACAGCGCAAAGTCCGAAAAAGAAAAGGAAGATAACAAGGCAAACGAAGAAAGCGCAGAAAAAATCGACAAATCGCTTATTTACCGTTTGGTCTTTTCGGGCGTGTTTTTAATTATTTTAATGTATGTTTCAATGGGGCATATGATGTGGGGCTGGCGCCTGCCGCCGTTTATGGAAAACAACCATGTTGCAATGGGACTTGTACAGCTCATATTATCGGCAATTATTATGGTGATTAATCAGAAATTTTTTATAAACGGCTTTAAAGGACTTATAAACCTTGCCCCGAATATGGACACTCTTGTTGCGCTCGGTTCGGCTGCCGCATTTGTCTACAGCACATATGCGCTCTTTTTGATGACAGATGCCCAGGCAGCAGGCGACAGCGCTGCCGTTATGAGTTATATGCATGAGTTTTATTTTGAGTCGGCTGCTATGATTTTAACTCTTATAACCGTCGGAAAAACGCTTGAATCATATTCAAAAGGAAAAACAACCAATGCCCTTAAAGGACTTATAAAGCTTGCCCCGAAAAGCGCAACCGTTATAGACGAGGCGGGAAATGAGAAAAAAGTTGCAATTGAAAACGTTAAAAAAGGCGATATTTTTGTTGTGCGCCCGGGAGAAAAAATCCCGACCGACGGAGAGGTCATCGAGGGCATAAGCTCTGTCGACGAATCGGCGCTTACGGGCGAGAGTATACCGGCCGATAAAGAACCCGGAAAAAACGTATTCGGCGCAACGATTAATGTATCGGGATTTATAAAGTGCCGCGCGCAGAAAGTCGGGGAGGACACCGCGCTTTCGCAGATTATAAAAATGGTAAGCGACGCGTCTGCCTCAAAAGCTCCGATTGCAAAAGCGGCAGATAAGGTGTCGGCTGTGTTTGTGCCGGCAGTGCTTTTGATTGCGCTTGTTTGCGCATCCGTGTGGCTTATGCTCGGAAAAGGCGCGGGTTTTGCCCTTGCAAGAGCAATTTCCGTTCTGGTTATAAGCTGCCCTTGTGCGTTAGGCCTTGCAACTCCTGTTGCAATAATGGTCGGAAGCGGTGTCGGAGCGAAAAACTTTATTTTGTTTAAAACGGCATCATCTCTGGAGGAAACGGGAAAAATAAATGTTGCGGTGTTTGACAAAACCGGCACAATAACAAAAGGCGAACCGAAAGTTACGGATATTAAACCGCTTTCGGGAACAAACGAAAAAGAACTGTTGGAGTATGCATATGCGCTTGAGTCAAAAAGCGAACATCCTTTGGCAAAAGCAATTTGCGCCGAGGCAGAAAAGCAAAAACTTTTTGCAAAACCGACAAATGACTTTAAAATTTTTGCCGGAAACGGACTTAGCGGCGTTTGCGAAAATCATAAAATAGAAGGAGGAAATCTGACATTTATCGAAAAAAATGCAGAAAATTGTCACGAAGCCAAAATGCATGTTAACGAAATTTCCATGCAGGGCAAAACACCGATGGTTTTTGCAAAAGACGGCAAAGTAATGGGAATTATTGCGGTTTCCGATACTATAAAGGAAGACAGCCGCAGCGCGGTAAACGAGCTTAAAAACATGAAAATTAAAGTTGTTATGCTGACAGGCGATAACGAAAACACTGCGCGCGCAATAGCAAAACAAGCCGGAATTGACGAAGTGATTGCAAATGTTTTGCCGAATGAAAAGGAAAAGGCTGTACAGAGCCTGAAAAAAGACGGCAAAGTTTTAATGGTCGGCGACGGAATTAACGACGCACCCGCCCTTACAAGCGCAGACGTCGGAATGGCAATAGGCGCAGGAACCGACATTGCAATCGACAGCGCCGATGTGGTCTTAATGAAAAGCAGAATTTCAGATGTTGCCGCCGCCATAAAACTCAGCCGCGCAACGCTTAGAAACATACATGAGAATTTGTTTTGGGCGTTTATATATAATGTCATAGGTATTCCGCTTGCCGCCGGCGTATGGATTTATGCTTTCGGCTGGAAACTTAACCCGATGTTTGCCGCGGCAGCAATGAGTCTGTCAAGCTTCTGTGTTGTTGTAAATGCACTGCGACTGAATTTTGTTAAGTTAAACAATAAAAAATCTAATAAAATTAAGGCATAATACTTTATTTTATTAATTTGTTTGTTTTGCTGTTGACAAACGAAAGCAAATGTGTTATTATTTTTACAGTAAATTTTAAGCACAGTATCTTAAAGGTGCTTTATGAAAGGAAAAAAATAATGACAAAATTCGTCTTTACAGCAAAATATTACTTTTACTTTTATTTTACATTAAAAAATAAGAGTTGTTTTGTTGCGGAAAAGAGTTTATAAAAGTAATTTTGTTATATTATAAACCTTGTGGCTGAACAGCTGCAAGGTTTTTTTGATTTTACAAACAAACCCGGGTGTGTAAAATCAAACTGATATTTTAACATGCTTAAAATTTATAAAAATGATAATGAATTTTAAAATAAACAGGGGGCTTTCAAAATGGTAATCGTATTAAAACAAAACGCAAACAAAGAACAGGTTGAAGATTTGGTGATGTGGCTTCATTCACACAACGTTGTTGTACATCCCACGGTTGGCGAATACCAAACGATTTTGGGGCTTGTAGGAGATACAAAAGCAATAGATATCGACATGATCAACGGTCTTGACGTTGTTGAAACGGTAAAACGCATAAGCGAGCCTTTCAAAAGCGCAAACCGCAAATTCCATCCTCAGGACACTGTTGTCGATATTCACGGCATAAAAATCGGCGGCGGCAATTTTCAGATTATTGCAGGACCTTGCTCTATTGAAACTGAAGAGCAGATAACAGGCATTGCCGAAGATGTTAAAAAATCAGGCGCAAAGCTTCTGCGCGGCGGCGCATTCAAGCCGAGAACCTCGCCGTACGCTTTCCAGGGACTTCGAAACGAAGGCTTAAAGCTTTTGATTGAGGCAAAAAAGAAAACCGGTATGCCGATTGTCACAGAAATTATGGACGCATCGCATATCGACCTTTTCGACGAGGTTGACGTTATTCAGGTCGGCGCAAGAAATATGCAGAATTTCGAACTTTTAAAGAAACTCGGCAAATTAAACAAGCCGATACTTTTAAAAAGAGGCTTGGCAAACACGATTGAAGAGCTTTTGATGAGTGCGGAATACATCATGGCCGGCGGAAATGAAAACGTTATCCTTTGCGAAAGAGGAATAAGAACCTTTGAAACATACACGAGAAACACCCTTGATTTATCAGCGGTTCCGCTTTTAAAAGAACTTACGCATCTGCCGGTTGTTGTCGATCCGAGCCATGCAACCGGAATTGCGCGCCTTGTTGAACCGATGGCAATGGCAGCCGCAGCAGCCGGTGCCGACGGACTTATGATAGAGGTTCACAACAATCCCGAAAAAGCTCTTTGCGACGGTCCTCAGTCTATAACTCCGGCTCAGTTTGACCGTATCGTGAAAAAGGTGAAACAAATTCGTGAAGTTGTTAAAAAAGATGATTAAATTTTCAAAAAAACATTGACAAACATGGGTATTTTGTGTATAATCAGTCTTGAGATGTTTAAAAAACGTTTTAAGCGGAGCAATTGTGCTTCTCTTTAGATTTTTGTTAAAAGTTTTTATAAAATTTTTATATTAAAAAGGAGTAGATTGAAATGGCAGAGAAAAAAACTGTTGATGAGATGCTTGATTTCAATGTCGGAGCAGCAGCTGACGAAATTGATACAAGCAAAAAGTTAAGAATCGGTATTATCGGTACCGGTTGGATTGCTGATGCACATATTGCGCAGTACAAGAAAATGCCCGATGTTGAAATTGTTGCAGGTGCTGATTTAATCCCCGGCAAAGCAGAGGCATTCTTTAAAAAACATGAAGTTGAAGGCGTAAAATGCTATTTGAGCCACAAAGAAATGCTCGACGACGAGAGCCTTAAGCTCGACGGCGTAAGCATTTGTACATATAACATGACTCATGCTGAGTGCGCAATTTATGCACTTGATAAGGGTATTAACGTTCTTTTGGAAAAACCGATGTGCGTAACATTGGAGGAAGGTATTGAAATTCTTAAAGCTGAAAAGAGAAGCGGCAAAGTTCTTTCAATCGGCTTCCAGCCCAGATTTGATCCGAACATGAAGATGGTTAAAGAAATCGTTGAATCCGGTGTGCTCGGTCAGATTTATTATATCCAGACAGGCGGCGGACGCCGTCGCGGTATTCCTACTCCTTTCGGTACAACATTTATCGAAAAAGAAACAGGCGGTATCGGTGCTTTAGGTGACATAGGATGCTATTCTCTGGATATGCTTTTAAATGCTATCGGTTATCCGAAGCCCTTAACAGTAACAGGATACACATCCGATTTCTTCGGTAAAGATCCTAACTATATCGGCTACAAACTCTCAGGTCATCCGGAATATTATAAAAAATTCGGTGTAGATGACTTTGCAGCAGGTTTTGTTCGTCTGGAAGGCGGAATTATATTAGACTTCCGTATTGCTTGGGCAATGAACATAGACACAGCCGGCGATGCATTAATCCTCGGTACAAAAGCAGGTCTGCGTATTCCTTCAACAGAGTGCTGGAACGGTTCAATCGGCGGTCCGCTTAAGATTTACAGCGAAGTTGGCGGCGAGCAGGTTGTAACTGAAATTCCTATGAAAGAAAGCAACGTTCCGTGCTTTGAAGTTAAGATTCGTTCTTTCCTTGATGCTATCAAAAACGGCGGCACAGCTCCTGTTCCCGCAAGCCAGATTATTTACAACCAGGCTATTTTGTCAGGTATTAAAAAATCTGCTGATTTGGGTAAGGAAATTGAAATTGAAATCCCCGAAGTTTAATTATAACCGGTTACAAAATGTAATCTGAAAAAAGGGCTGCAGTGAAATGTTTTATTTTGCTGCAGCCCCTTTTGAAACTTAAAAACAATAGTGCGCAATCGAAAGCAATTTTTTTCTTGCTTTTGGTTACGCGAATGTGCATATTTGTATACAACTACTTTTATCCGTATCTTAACTAAAAGTATGTTAAAATAAAGTCGAGGTGAGCGAAGTGAAAAAAAGAAGATACAGCATTTTAAAAGACACGCTGGTTTGCGTTTTTATAATGGCGATGTGTTTTGCGCTTTGTTTGGTTTTGCAAAATATTTTTGATAAAAATTCGCTTATACCGTCTATCTTCATTTTAGGAGCTTTTTTAACCTCGGTAGTAACATATGGCTATGTTTACGGAATTGTGTTTTCTGTTATAAGTGTGCTGGCGGTTAATTTTGCATTCACTTTTCCGTATTTTAAATTAAACTTTACCATGCCGCAAAACATTGTTTCAACCGTTATAATGATTGCAATAACGCTTATTACCTGCGGTCTTACTTCAAAGCTTAAATATCAGGAGGCAATAAAAGCGGAAAGCGAAAGGGAAAAAACAAGAGCGGATTTATTTCGCGCCGTGTCACACGATTTACGAACTCCGCTTACAACTATTTACGGCTCAAGTACAGCGCTTTTAGAAACAGAAAATGAATTTACCGAAGAACAGAAAATAAAAATGCTTAAAAGCATCAAGCAAGAATCACTCTGGCTTTTTCGCATGGTAGAAAACTTGCTATCGGTCACAAGGCTCGATAACGGAAACGTAAAAATAATAAAAACGCCGACAGTGCTTGACGAACTTATTGACTCGGTTATTTTAAAATTTCATAAGCGTTGTCCCGGGCAGAACGTTGATATTGATATTCCTGATTATTTTGTCAGCATACCGATGGATGCAATCCTTATAGAACAGGTTATAATGAATATTTTAGAAAACGCCGTACAGCATGCAAAAGGCATGGATAAGCTGAGCCTTAAGGTTTCGGTTGTGCAAAATAAAGCGGTTTTTGAAATTGCGGATAACGGAAGCGGAATCCCCGAAGAAAAACTAAAAACAATTTTTGGCGGATGTTATACAGGAGATGATGTTTCGTATGACTGCAAAAGAAGCAATGCGGGCATAGGGCTTGCTGTGTGCTCAACCATAATAAAAGCTCACGGCGGAAAAATAAGCGTAAAAAACCGCAAAAGCGGCGGTGCAGTTTTTAAATTCAGTCTGGATGTTGGAGATGTTGGAGATGATTTGCAATAAATATAAAATCCTTGTTGTCGAAGATGACGAGGCAATAAACGACCTTTTAACAACGCTGCTCGGCGCCGCAGGATATCAAACGATTTGCGCATATACCTGTAAAAATGCTCAGATGCTTTATACCTCACACAAACCGGATTTGATTATATTGGATCTCGGGCTTCCGGATGCGGACGGAACCGTGTTTTTAAAGAAAATAAGAAGTGAGTTTTTAACTCCTGTAATAGTTTTGTCTGCAAGAACCGACGAAAAAGAAAAGGTCAACGCGCTTGATGCAGGCGCCAATGACTACATAACAAAGCCGTTCGGCACAAACGAACTGCTTGCCAGAGTGCGCTCAACTCTCAGAACTGCCGCGCATGCAGCAGACGGACTTAAGTTCCCCGGAAACAAATTTAATCTTTGCGGCCTTGTGATAGATTACGATGCAAGGCGCGTGTTTTTAGACGAAAATGAAATAAAGTTAACCCAAACGGAATATAACATTATTGCGCTTTTGTCAAAACATTCCGGCAAAGTGCTCACATATTCAAACATTATCCGTGAAATCTGGGGATATAATGATTTAAACAGCACAAAAAAACTTCAGGTTAATATGGTAAACATAAGAAAAAAATTAGGCGCCGTGCCGGGAAAACAAAACTATATCGTAAATGAACTCGGTGTGGGCTACAGAATGTGTGAAAAAGATGATTTTGAAAATTAAATAAAGCGTAAAAGACGGCAGAAACTATTTTGTGTTTCTGCCGTCTTTTACTTTTATAATCAAATTTTGCGATTTTACTCGGCTATACAGTATTTTTGACGATAATCTCCGTACAGCTTGTCAAATTCGGGATTGCCGCTTTTGACATTGCGCAGCGACTCATGAACATTCATATTGTTGTCTTTTGCATCTATTATACAAACGGCAATGTTTGAACAGTGGTCTGCAACTCGCTCTAAATTGTTTAATAAATCAGCCCACACAAAACCGGCTTCAATTGAACAGCTGCCGTGTCTTAAACGTGCAATGTGACTGTTTCGCATAGAGGCTTTTAAAGAATCGATAACCTGTTCAAGCGGTTCAACCTTTTTTGCCGCAGAAACATCGTTTGACACAAATGCATTGTATGATATCGTAAGAATTTCAGACACTGCGCTGCATAAAATCTCAAGCTCTTTTTTTGCCTTTTGTGTAAACTCAATTTTCTTTTCAAAAAGCTCTTCCGACGACTGCGTTATGTTTATGCTGTGGTCGCTGATTCGTTCAAAATCGCCGATTGCCTTTAACAGCTTAGAAACCGTTGCGCTGTCGGCATCGCTTATCTGATGCCCGCTGAGCTTAACAAGATATGTTCCCAAAATGTCTTCATAGTGGTCAACATTTTCTTCTGTCTTATATATTTCCTCAGCTGTTTTTTTATCATATTTATTTAAAACGTTAAGGCTCTTTTTTAAAGAGGTTACCGACTGTTTTGCCATTTCGCAGCAAAGATTAACGCATCTTTCAAGTGCTATCGGCGGAGCGGCAAGAAGTCTTTCGTCAAGCTCGGGAGTAACCTCTTTTTTGTTTGAGTCGGGAACAAGCTTTATTGCAAGCTTTTCTAAAAAAGACGACATCGGCAAAAGAATGATTGTGCAGGCAATATTAAAAAGCGAGTGGGAAAACGCAATACCGAAAAGCGTTGCAGACTCATTTAAAATTGCCGGTTTAAGCACAGCCGATATAATACCGAAAACCGAAAGCCATATAATTGTGCCTATAACGTTAAACGATAAGTGAACAACAGCAGCTCTCTTAGCATTTTTATTTGTGCCGAAAGAGGAAAGAATTGCCGTTATACATGTACCGATGTTTTGTCCCATAATAATCGGAATTGCAGCCCCGTAAGACACTTTCCCAGTCACGGACAGCGCCTGTAAAATGCCTACAGATGCCGAACTCGACTGGATTACAGCCGTTAACAGCGCACCGGCCAAAACGCCTAAAACCGGATTTTTAAACATTATAAACATGTTCTTAAAAGCTTCAACATCTGCAAGCCCCGAAACTGCCCCGGACATTGTTTCCATTCCGAACATTAAAGTTGCAAAACCCAAAAGAATTGTGCCGCTGTCTTTCTTTTTGCTTGTTTTGGCAAACATCAAAAGTCCGGTTCCTATCAGTGCAAGAACAGGCGTAAAAGACGAGGGCTTTAAAAGCTGTACAAAATAATTGTCAGAAGAAATTCCGCCTAAACTCAATATCCATGCGGTAACTGTGGTGCCGATGTTTGCGCCCATAATAACGGATATCGACTGTCTCAGCGTCATAATTCCCGAGTTTACAAACCCAACAACCATAACCGTTGTGGCAGACGAACTTTGTATAATGCTTGTCACGCCAAGACCGGTTAAAAAGCCTGTCATTTTATTTTTTGTAAGCTTTCCCAAAATAGTTTTTAATCCGCCGCCGGCTCTTCTTTCCAAAGCGTCGCCCATAACGCTCATTCCGAATAAAAACAGGCAAAGTCCTCCGATTAAAGTTAAAACTTCAAAAATTGTCATAAACACACCTCATATGTAAGATTTATTATAATTATATTACTTTGTAAAAAGTCTTGCAAAGGCTTGCTTTGCAAGACTTTGTGCGTTTATTATAGCACAAATAGAAATGTTTGTACTATAAGATTATTTATATCATGAATAAAAATGCTTGCTTGCAAGACTTTATGCATTTATTATATCATATAAAAAGTTAAGATGCGGTTAAGATTTATTTGTGTGTATACTTTTTATAAAATACGGCAAAAATAGCAATAAATATGTTTGTTAACAGGAAAGGGGATAGCTATGAAAAGAGTTTCGCTGTCATCGGGATTTTGCTTTGTGGCTGTCAGCATCGGTATCGGAAGCTTTTTTGCCGCCCATGTATGCGCTAAATATATGCAAACAAGCTTTTGGGCAGGAGTTGTTTTGGCGGGTGTTTTATGTATTGCTGTTTTGGCGGTTATAAAAAAGTACGAAAACTCTGCCGGCTCTGGCGGAATTTGCGCCGTATTAAAAAACAAAGCCGCACTGAGTCTCACAAAAGCTTTAATAAGCTTATTCTTTTTTGTGCTCAGCGTTATTTTGTGTGCACACTTTTCGTATATAATAAAAACATGGGTATTGTCAGATGTAAATATATATTTTATAAGCGCGGGGCTGTGCTTTGCAATGTTTTTATCGCTTTTTAAGGGCAGCGGCAGTCTTTTTAAAACGGTTGCAATGCTGTGTGTGTTTGCGGCGGCGCTGATAATAGTATTAAGAATTGTTATAATATTTAAATCCGATACAGACAAGCTTTTTCCTCTTCTTGAACAACAGCGGCTGGGCGTTGGCTTTTTAAAAACAACGTTTGTAATGTTTGGAATATTTTGCTCGGCGGCTCTTTGTGTGTATGTTTTTGATAAAAAGATAAATCCTTCGGTTTGGAGCGTCGGAATAACTGTCGGAGTTTTGATGTTTTTGCTTATAACAGCATCGTGTATTGTTCTTTTGGGAGCGGAGCAGACCGCGCTTTCGTATGACGCTATGGTGCTTGCGATGAAAAGAAGTCAGGTGTTTGGCAGGGGCGATATTTTGTTTTTCGGTGTGTGGGCATTTTTTATGATAAGTGCTTTTTGCATGGTGTCAAATGCGGCGCTGGCTGTTATTAAAAATAATGACACAGAAGAAAAAATGCCGTTTGCGGCAAATTTTATAGATGCGCTTTTAGTGTTTTTATTATCTTCATTTATATCAGATAAAATTAATATAAACAAAATCCTTATTGCGGTTTTGTTTGCCGGCGGCGCGGGAGTGCTTTGCTTTGTCGCACTGCAATGCTTTATATGTTCTTTAAAACAAGGAAAACCGGAGGAAAAACATGAAGCCTAAGATTTTATTTTCCGCACTTGTGTGCCTGGCTGTGCCGTTTCTTTGCGGATGCAGCACGTCGCAGCTTGAAAACACGGATATTTTAACAACATACTATGCCGATAAAAACAGCGATACCATAACGCTCGGCGGTGGTGTCGCAAATGTGCGCACTTTATCCGACTCCATGGCAGATAATCCGGTAAGCCTTATCCATGCCGAAGGTTCTTCTTTGTCAAAAGCGGAAGACCGCCTTATCAAAAGCGCCGACCACCCTTTGTTTTTCGGAGGAATAAGAGCGCTTATAATCGGCGACGGCTTTGCCGAAGAGGGCATAGGCGAGCTTATCGAAAGCATTAAAGATGATTACAAGCTAAGAAGCGAAAGCATGTTTTTTATAACAAATTCCGAACCCGAAAAAATTGTTATCCATAAAGCAATAAACGATTTCACGGGCGGGTTTGGTGCAGAAAGCCTGCTTGATGCTCTTAATGAGGAAGGTAAAATTTTTTGTTCAACGATTGCGGATGTTTTTGAAATGATGAGCGTTAAAAAGGTCGGACTTGCGGCGGCGAGCGTGGATGTTAAAAATGAAATTTTAAGCTTTGACGGCTACGGTATATTTGACGGAGAAAAAATGATCGAAACAACAAGCGGCGATGTGTCAAACGGAATTAATATGTTTTTAAACAATAAATGTAAATTTGATTTTTATATAGACGAAAAAAAATATACAGCCGAAAAGATAAAACAGAAAAAAGAGGCATTTTTAAACGGTGATAATTTGTTTTTTGATATTGGCTTTGAATTTGAGCTTGAAAATAAAACAAATGATGAAAAAGTAAAAAAACAAATTAAAGAAGAGCTTATAAAATATGCAAACGCATCATATGACGAAGCACGCCTGCTCGGCTGTGACTTTCTTAACTTATACAGAATTTATCAAAAAAAATACAGATACGAATTTGAAAACGCCGATTATAAAAGCCAGTTGCAAAACTCAAGTGCAAATATATATGTAAGCTTAAAATAAAACGGCTCGGAGGTTGAAATTTTGAACAACGTCAGGAAAACGGCAAAAGAAATGGCAGAAAAATACAATATGGTGGCACGCGAAATCGAAAACAATTCAAACTATGCGTGCGTTTTATATGTAAAACAGCTAAACAATACAGAAATGCTCACAAGAAGCGTTATATCTCCGGTTATGAAGTATTTTGCGGAGGGCAAAAAGGACTTAACCGATGCAAAGAAAATCGCAAATTCCGTGATATGCAGCGAAGAAATAAAAATTCTTGAAAACGAAAGCGACTTAAAAGACGAAGTTTTAAACGGTATGTGCGCGCTTTTAACTCAGGAAGCGCCGCCGATAATAATAAATCTGAAAAAAGTTGAAAAAACATCGCCCTCGCAGGCAGATATAAACTACTCTATCCGCGGCGCCAAAGATTCGTTTACCGAAAATTTAGACACAAACGTTTCTCTTATACGCTACAGAATAAAAGACGAAAGCTTAAAGCTCGACACCGTAAAAATCGGCAGACGAACAAAAACAACAGTGCTTATAGGTTATATAGAAAATATCGCAAACACAAAATATGTAAAAACAATTAAAGAACGCCTAAAAAAAATAGATATCGACGGGATAAACGAGGCGGGAAAGCTTTTGTGGTTTTTAAACGATAAGCCGTATTCGTTTTTTCCGCAGGCGGGAATGGAGCAGCGTTCTGATAATGCATGCACAGCCATGCTCGACGGTAAAGTGGTTGTTATTTGCGAGGGGAGCGGAATTGCCCTTATTTTGCCGAAGGTTTTTTCAGAGTTTATTTTCGGCGGCGACGAAGAAAGCGAAAATATTTATTTTTCGCTTTTTTCAAGAATTGTGCGCATTGGCGCAATTTTGATTTCGCTTTTTATAACTCCGTTTTATATGGCGGCAATGCTGCATCACGGCGAAGCGCTTCAAACTGCCTATGCAATGGTGCTTGCGTCGGGCAGGGCAGGAGTGATGTTTGATGTTGTGGCAGAGGCGTTTTTAATGGAAATGTTTGTTGAAATACTGCGCGAAGCATTAATCCGCGCACCGAAAAGCATAGGTTCTTCAATAGGTATAGTGGGCGGTATCGTTGTTGGCTCTGCAATAGTTGATGCAAAAATCTTTTCGCCGATGATTTTAATTATTGTTTCAATGTCGCTTTTAAGTTCGTTTGTTATGCCGGATATTTCAATTTCAAATGCATTTCGGATAATAAAATTTTTGTTTATGCTCTGCGCGTGGGCATTCGGAATTGTGGGGCTTGTGTGCGGTGCGTTTATAATGGTTTTGTCAATAGTTTCCGACACAAGCATCAAAACGCCGTATATGGCGCCGTTTGCGCCGTTTGAGTTAAACGACAGCTTAAGTACGCTTTATTCAAATAAAAGGCTTGCAATTTTAAGACCGAAATATCTGCACACAAAAGCGAAAATCAAACGCCGTCCTTTATAAAACATTTAGCTTTTGTACTAAAAAAATCCGCCTCAAAATTTTGAGACGGATTTTTAATGAATTATACGATGTATTTAAATATCCAGTATAAAATAACTATCAAACCTAAAATTATTCTGTACACGCCGAATGCCGAAAAGCTGTGTTTTTTAATATATCCGACAAGGAATTTAATTGCAATAACCGACATTACAAATGCGCTTACAAGTCCGAAAACAAGTATGTAAATCTCAGATGCGGAAAACATAAATCCAAACTTAAACAGTTTTAACAGGCTTGCGCCGAACATAACCGGAATTGCCAGAAAGAACGTAAACTCCGCCGCCAGTGTGCGCGACATTCCGATTAAAATTCCGCCGAGAATTGTTGCGCCCGAGCGCGATGTACCGGGAATGAGCGCTGCAAGAAGCTGAAAAATTCCTATTATAAAAGCCGTTTTGTATGTAATTTTGTTCATATTGTTAATTTTGGGAATTTTATTTTTATTTTTTTTCTCGATTAAAATAAATAAAACACCATAAACTATAAGAGCAATTGCAACGGTCTGAAAATTGTAAAAATATTCATCAATCTGATCGTTAAACAAAAGACCTATAACCGCCGCCGGTATGCAGGCAAAAATAATTTTAAGCCACATTGAAAAAATATCTTTGTCAAACACAATTTTTTTGTCTTTGATTTGAAAAGGTATGAGCTTTTTAAAATATAAAACAACAACGGCAAGTATCGCGCCGAATTGAATAACAACCAAAAACATTTCCATGAAAGCATCGGAAACATTCATTTTTAAAAATTCGTTTACCAGTATCATATGCCCTGTGCTGCTTATCGGAAGCCATTCGGTTATGCCCTCGACAATACCTAAAATAATGGATTTGATAATCTCTGTAATCAATTAAAAAACCTCCTTAAAAATCATTAAACACACAACCTACATTATACTATTATCTATATGTAAATGTCAATGATTTATATTCAAAATATATTGTTAAAAAATAAAAGGCGTACATAAAAAGCAAAGGTGTGAATAACTATGGAAAAAATAATAGTAAAAAAATCCGATCCGCTGTGCGGCAGCGTTAAAATAAACGGTGCAAAAAATGCCGCACTTCCGATAATTGCAGCAACGCTTTTGTGCAGGGAAAAGTGTGTTATTAAAAATGTTGCTCCGTTATCTGATATTAATGTTATGAAAAAGCTGCTTGAACATATGGGAGCCGAGGTAAATTATGAAAACAACGTTTTTACGGTTGACGCAAAAAAAATAAAAAACTGCGAGGCGCCCTATGAGCTTGTTTCAAAAATGCGCGCGTCGTTTCTGGTTATGGGTCCTCTTTTGGCAAGGTGCGGCAAAGTCACGATAAGTATGCCGGGAGGGTGTCCGATAGGGGTGCGCCCGGTGGACTTGCATTTAAAAGGATTTAAAATTTTGGGCGCACAGATAAAACATTCTCACGGGTTTATCTGCGCTTCGGCAAAACAGCTTACGGGCGGAAAAATCTATCTTGATTTTCCGAGCGTCGGAGCAACGGAAAATATAATAATGGCGTCTGTTCTTGCAAAGGGAACAACGGTTATCGAAAACTGCGCCTGTGAACCTGAAATTATTGATTTGATAGGCTTTTTAAACAAAATGGGTGCAAATATAACCTATGACAAAGCAAAATGCATCAAAATCAAAGGTGTTGAAACTTTAAACGGCTGTGAGTACAGCGTTATTCCCGACAGAATAGAGGCAGGAACCTTTATGATTGCTGCCGCGCTCACTCACGGCGACGTTACGGTTGAGGGAGTGTGCAGCGAGCATTTAAAGCCCGTTTTGGCAAAACTTCGGGAAATGGGGGCGGTCGTTGAAGAAAAGAAAAACTGTGTGCGTGTAAAAGCCGATGGAAAGCTTAAGGCAACCGACGTAAAAACTCTGCCGTTTCCGGGGTTTCCGACGGATATGCAGGCGCAGATGGCTGTGCTTTTGGCAAACACGCTCGGAACATCGGTTGTTGTTGAAACGGTGTTTGAAAACAGATTTTTATATGTTTCAGAACTTAACCGCATGGGCGCAAATATAAAAATAGACGGAAGAAGCGCAATTGTTGAAGGAGTGTCACATATGACGGGAGCAAAAGTAAATGCAACAGATTTGCGTGCGGGAGCGGCGCTTGTTTTGGCAGGGCTTGTAGCAAAGGGCGATACAGAAATAGGCGAAATTGAATATATCGACCGCGGCTATTGCGGTTTGATTGAAAAACTGCAAAGTCTTGGTGCAGATATAAGCAAAATAACAACAAAAGAATAAAAATAAATAAGTTTTTGCAAAAATATTGTTGACTTATAAAACCATCGGTGCTATAATAAAAATATAAGAATTCTATTTGGAGGTATGAAAATGAAAAAGAAAATTCAAAAAGTGCTGACGGCTTTCGTGGCAATGTGCGTGCTTGTAACGAGCGTCGGCATAAGCGCCGTTTTTGCAAAAACGGATGAGTACACTGTTTTGGACGTTTCAAAAAAAACGTCTGTAACGCAGGCGTTTGAGAAATTCAGCGCAAACACGAAAACCGTTAAAGAAGGCAGCAAGTACAGCGCAATGTGGAAAACGAGCGACATCGCTGTTGCAACGCTTCCTCTGCCTAAGGATATAACTCCTTACACAGAGCTTAAATTCAGCGTTTATTCGGAAATCGACTGCACGCTTCATATCAGAATAAACAGCGAAGACCAAACTTCTGAGGGAACTGATTATTACGGCAAAATGTATAATTTAAAAAAGGGCTGGCAGGACTTGTCGATTAATATCGGTTCGGATCTTAAGAAAAACAGAACTCCGAGAGGCTATAACGATGTTGACAATTTGACTTTTTCGGCCCAGGGCTGGGGACAGACAAATGACTATTCAAAAATGACTCTTTATTTTGACAGCATTTTTCTTGTAAACAATCCGTCATACCAGAAGCTCACAGCTGAGGAGCCGGCAGCTGGCGAAACAATTGAAAAGAACATCGGAGATAAAGTTTTTGTAAACCGCACGTTTGATGAAGAAGGCATGCAGCCGCTCGACGGGCTTAGCGACGTTTTAAAAACAGGCAACACGGTCACAGCTGCCGAAAAGGACGGCAATAAATATCTGCTTTTTAATGCCGGCGGCAGCGAGAATTTTTACATAGAGCAAACCTTTAAATCAACGTCAACCGCTTTTGTGGTTGAAATGGATATCGCAACCGACACAGGTATGGAGGCAAGTGTTCAGTATAAGGACAAAGCAAGAAAAACAGGTGAATTGATTACAATTTACGGCTATGATATCAGAATAAACAAACAGCCGGTTGCAACATTGAAAAAAGGAAAATGGACAAATGTCAAAATTGTATTTGATATTTTAAAAAGAACGGAAACTGTTTATATAGATGACAAGCCTGTAAAAGAAAATGAAAGCTACAGCTCCGACTCCAAACTCGGCTTGCCGATACTCATGAGATTTTTTATGGGAGTTAACAGCAAGGGAGTAAATGCTATGCTTGATAACTTTAAAGTTTATGAGGGCGATAAGGTAAGAGATATCGGCGAAACACAGGCAGTCGCGGAAGAAAAGGCAGTTGTCGGCGAAGATGTTGAAATGAAGTGGCCGTCTGTTAAAGATATCGGCGGCGGTGCGGCCTTAATGCTTAATTTGCCTGATGCATATGCAAAAGGAAAACTTACAAAAATTGACGAACAAAACGACGCCGTTGTGCCGGTTGTAAAAAATGACCGCACTTTGGTACCTGTGCGTTTTATAGCAGAAAGCTTTGATGCTGATGTTTCATGGAATCAGGCAGAAAGCAAAGCAACCGTTGTTATGGGCGGCAAAAAAATAGAAATGGTTCTGGGCAAAAGCGAAATTGTTATAGACGGTGTATCGCAGATGTTGGATGTTGCGCCGGAAGTTATAAACGACAGAACGTTTTTACCGCTAAGAGCCCTGGTTGAAGCAATAGGCAAAAATGTTTTGTGGGATTCGAGAGGGCTTATCGTTATAACAGAGCCTGATATTGTGCTTGACAGCGAAAAAGATGTTAAGCTTTCAACAATGCTTATAGGATACCTTAAAACGAAAAAGGAAGTGTCAAACTATAACTTAGATCCTGTGTTTACTCAGGAAATTATAGATTTGGCATGCAAAGCCGAACCCGGATACTTTACAGCGGCAAACGGCAACGCAAGAACAGGCGAGTACGGCGCAAATGCGCTTTACTATCTCTCTTTAATAACAAGATTTGATCCGTCTGCAAAGTCAAGCAGCGGACAATCGGTAAAAGATGCTGCGCTTATTCAGTTAAGAAGTCTTATAAAGGGCGGAAACGAACCCTTTGCCTGCACGGGCTGCTACTGGAGCCATGCTGTTGTTGCTTCGTCATTTGTGCTTATTAAAAACACTCCCGAGCTTTACAACGAGCTTACAGACGAAGAAAAAGCAAGAATGGATACGCTCATGGGCGCTCTTGCAATTGCGGGAAACTGGGGATATAACGATTTAAACAATTACAAAACAGGACCTGACCTTTTAGGCAACTTCGGTAAAAGCTATAACCCGAACTACAGAAACACTTATCTTTCGGCAGTGCTTTCGGCATCAATGTATTTCGGAGCAGACGAGCTTGACAAAATTTTCACCGGTTTTGATTATGATGAATATATGAAAAAGCTTGAAACCTATGGCTATACAAACATTATCAACCGCTGGAAAAACGCCGGAAAAGAGTTAATGGAAAACGGCGGTGCATGCAAGCTTGTCGGCGGTGTGGATGATCGTTTTCAGTCCGGGCAGGACGGAGGATCCGGCGCAGGCGTTAAGATAGCGTTTAAATATAACGGCATGGGCGCAGGCGACTGGGTAGGCCTTTTTGAAAATCTTGTTGATTTTACTTACTCATACAAAGTAATAAATTCGTTCGGAGTTGAAGGCGAAAAGGATTATGCCTATATTATCTCCGGCGCAAAATCGCCGTATACCGGGCAAATGGGCATGATGAAAGAGTTTGCCGGAAGCGATGCAAACGGCAAGAGAAGCCGTCCGTCATATTGCTACGACAGCTTTATGATACTTGCAACCGTTACGGCTAATATGAAAATGTTCGGCGGTTGGGATTCTTCAACCGAAAAGATGAGATTTTTAGACAACCGTATGTATGTCGGCAATGAGGACTTTATCTTTAAAATTTCCGAAGGATATATGGGACATTCGAGAGGTTCAAGCTCTGCTGAATATGAATACACAACCGAGCCTAGAGGCTACAGATTTACCAAAGACATTTGGAGAAATTTCGACATGATGGGAAATGAAAAGGTAACTATTAAAACAATGTCTGATTTAAAGGGACTTGATCCTGTTGAGCCGGCAGAACCGAAAGACAATATAACCGAACCGCCCGCCGGAGCATATGTGTCAAAAACATACACAGACAATGCACCGACTGACAGCTTCTATGCTCTTGATAATGGATATAAAAAAGCTGAAATGGAGTTTGATGTTGTTTTAGGCGATAATGTTTCAGACAGCGCATATAACTGCGTAATAGCTTTTGACAAAGCAAAGGAAGGCGCAAAATGGGCAGACTTTAACATGGCTGTTCAGTTTAAAGACGGCACAATAAACGTTATGAACAAAGATAAATACCAGGAAGGAAAAATGAGAACTGCTTCAAACTACAGATATCATTTCAAAGTTTTATTCGATACTGAAAAGCAGACCTACAGCGTGTGGGCAGCGCAGACTTATCCTGATAATAAAACAGACAGCGTATGCCTTGCGGAGAATGCTTCGTTCAGAGTTTCTGCCGGAGGAATAGACGCAGTAAGCAGCATTTGCGTTTTACAAAACAATGGTTCTTCTTCGGGACTTTGGGTTGAAAATTTAAAGGTAACGCAAAAATAAATAAAAAAATAAGCAATAAAAAATCCGCCGATTTTTTAATCGGCGGATTTTTTTATTTTATTGTTTGTTTAATCAGCCTGCATGCAAACTCGCAGTAATGGTTATCTGTTATAATCAGAAATTCATTTTTTGCGCAAATAACAAATCTCACGGGAATATCATGGTTTTTTAAAATTGTGAGAACGCTTGTAAACAGCGTGCGGGTCTGGTCTTTAAAAATGTTAAATACCCTGAATTTCACATTGGTGCAGTTTATGCTAAATGATATTCTGGAGTAAAATTTTTTAAGCATTGTGCTGATTTTTAAAAGCTTATCTATGTCGCATCCCTCAACCGTAAACGTTAAGCATGCGCCTTTGCTTGAAACGGGCGGGCTTGCAATAATATCAATGCTCACATCGTTTTCGCAAAGCAGATTTATTATATCTGCAAGCACATAGCTGTCAGAGGGGAGAAAGGTTATTGTAACTAAAATAATATCTTCTGTGCATGATAAATCCGGGAAGTTTTCTTCCATATATTATCACCGCCGATTTAGTTTACATAATACTTTCAACAAGATTGTTCATATTGTACATACCGGGCTTTTTATCTTTCAGAAACATAGCTGCTTTTACAGCGCCGACAGCAAAGATTTCCTTTGATGCAGCATGGTGTTTAAGCTCTATAACTTCATCATTGCCGGCAAAGATCACTTCGTGTTCGCCGACGATTGTACCGCCGCGTACAGCGTGAAGTCCGATTTCGGATTTGCTTCTCTTTTTCCTTGAGGAATGTCTGTCGTATACGTAGCACGGCTTTTCGCTTAGTGTGTCGCTTATTGCGTCTGCAATGGCAAGCGCCGTTCCGCTCGGTGCGTCAATTTTTTGGTTATGGTGCTTTTCTATTATTTCTATATCAAAGCTGCCCTCCAAAAGCTTTGCCGCGCGTTTTGCAAGATCAATTATAAGATTGATTCCAAGGCTCATGTTTGCGCTGAAAAACACAGCTATATCAGATGCCGCATCGTTTAGCATAAGCTTTTGGGCATCCGAAAGTCCCGTTGTTGCAATCACGGCTCCGAGCTTTTTTTGCTTTGCATAGCATAACAAATCTTCAAGACAATTAGGATGCGAAAAATCGATAATAACATCAGCCGTCTCGCGGATTTCAAAAGGGGAGGAGTATACAGGATAGCCGTTTGGAGTGTTTTGGTTAATGTCAACTCCGGCAACTATGCATATATCCGGTGTATCTTCTGCAATTTTGGTTACAACGCGGCCCATTTTTCCGTTACAGCCGTTTAAAATTACTTTTGTCATTTGTATCACCTTTAAAAATTATTTTACAACTTTAAGTCCGTAATCTTTTAATGCCTGCCTTACTTTTTGTGCGTTAGCTTCTTCAAGGTCGCAAAGCGGCATACGAAGATCGCCGACATTCATTCCGAGCATATTCATAGCGTTTTTAATCGGGATGGGGTTCACCTCAATAAACAGCTTGTCGCAAAGATCCATCATATTAAGCTGCATTTTCATTGCTTTTTTAACGTTGCCGCTTAAATAAGCCTCGCATAAGTCATGCACATCCTCGGGGATTATGTTTGCCACTACCGATATAACGCCCAAACCGCCTACCGACATAGCCGGAACTATCATATCGTCGTTACCGGAATAAATTGAAAGCTCGGGAACTTTTGCCGCAACATGGGAAAGATATGCTATATCTCCGCTCGCTTCCTTTATACCGACAATGTTGTCAATCTTTGCAAGCTTTTGCAGCGTTTCAATTGAAATGCTGAGCTTCGTGCGTCCGGGAACGTTATATAAAATTATAGGCGTTTTAACGCTTTCGGCAATTGCCTTATAGTGAAGATATAATCCCTTCTGGCTTGTTTTGTTGTAATAAGGAGTTACAAGCAAAAGTCCGTCCACGCCAACGCTTTCGCAGAATTTGCAAAGCTCTATTGCGTGCGGAGTGTCGTTTGAGCCGGCGCCCGCAATAACGGGTATTCTTCCTGCGGCTTTTTTTGCAGTGTATTCAACAGCTGCCTTGTGCTCGGGATCGGGCATTGTAGACGCTTCGCCCGTTGTTCCGCAAATAACAATGCAGTCTGTTTTGTGAGCAATATGATATTCGATAAGCTCGCCGAGCTTATCATAGTCAACTCCGTCTTTTGTAAAGGGTGTGATTATTGCAACACCGGAACCGGTAAAAACTATTGGCTTCTTTTCCATAATAGTACGCTCTCCTTTATTTTTTGAATTAAAAAATGTCTTATTATATAATATGCATTTAATATGCTATTAGTTATCATTTATAACAACTTTAAATGTGTTGTCTGTATTTTTGCTCAGCTTCTGATAGGATGTGTTTGTTTTTCCGTCTTTTTTAACGGTAATTTTATATTCTCCGTAAAAACCGCGAAGCAAAAACTTGCCGCTTTCGTTCGTTTTGCCGCTTTCGTTTGTCCAGAGCGTGTCAAACACGGTTTTAATATATGCCGCGCCCGACGGTTTTAAGGTGTAGTCTTTATAAAAGAGCGGCGCATCGTTTTCCCAGTGCGCAGAGTCTGTAAAGCCCCACATCATAAACCCTTTTACGTTCGGACGGCTGTAGCAGGCAAGAATTATGTCTTTTGTAAAATCCGCCTGTAGCTCTTTGTCCGGACACTGAAAATCAAATTCCGTGATTTTAATGTCACAGCCGAGAGCCGAGTAGTAGTCTAACAGCTCTGTAAAATCGCTCATATCTGCCGCAGTGTTAAAGTGGCACTGAAGTCCTATGCCTTCTATCGGCGCGCCAAGCTGTTTTGCATGTTTAACAAAATCATAAAACTTTTGCGCATTCGGTGATTTTATTGTAGTGACCGTGTTTTCGTTAAGATACAAAACGGCGTTCGGATCGGCCTTTTTTGCTTCCTTAAACCATTTTACAAGCGTCATATCGCCTAAAACGTCACGC
Source organism: uncultured Clostridia bacterium (assembly GCA_934457145.1). Taxonomy (GTDB): domain Bacteria; phylum Bacillota; class Clostridia; order UBA1381; family UMGS1253; genus CAKSHP01. The sequence continues at coordinate 57,731 of CAKSHP010000004.1, forward strand.
ATGTAACGGTTTTGCAAAACTTCGTTTGCAACATCCCAATCGCTCACTTTTCCGAGCGTTGCAGATCCGATATTTTTTATATGCAAAAGCGTTTCGCCCTCCATTTTCTGAGGATTGGAGGCTTTATAGCCGTTAAAGCTTTCGGGAAGCTTATCTTCTCTGTCCCAAACCATTGTATGAGCGCGCAAATCCTTAAATCCCATTTTGTTAAGATTGTCAAGCGCGTCTAACGCTCTTTGGGGATTTGCCTGAAAGTTCGGGCGTTTTAGTGCATTTTCCAAAACAGCGCTGTTAAAAAACAGAGAAAGATATTTTTTATAGTCATCATATTTTTCGTCTGAAGAATTAATATAATCCGCCTTAACCGCCGTTCCGAAATCAAATTCATGATTTGTCATTTCGACCGTTACCTCAGCGTCGGGTATCGGGTTTGAATTTGAATCGGTAACCGAAATAACCATATCAGACTTGCGGTTTTTTTCAATATCCGCCATAACCGATTTTCGCCAGTCGGAGCTTTCTTCTCTTCCTTCGTATGAAGATGAGCATGACGGAAGATCCGAAAAGGAAAGATTGTTGTATCGGGTAAGCGCAAAATCTTTTATTTCAATATTTTGTTTTAAGTATCCCAGACGGATGTTAAACTGCGATTTGCCTTTTTCAAAATCCATTGTGACATTATAGGGAAGGTAGATTGTGTTCCATTTTCCGTCGGGTACAATCGGATATTCCTGTGACACAGCTTTTTTATAGCTGCCGGAGTTTTGCTCATGAACAAGTCCGATACGCGCCTTGCTGTCCTCGCAGGAAAGCGCGCGAACTTTAAAAGAGCAAAGCATTATATCGCCCTTTTTAAAGCTGAAGTCTTTTAGTGTAAAGCAAAACTGACAATTATACGGATTTTCAAAGTTTTCGCTTACATCGGCGAAAGCAATACCGTTTTTAAAAGAATATGAAACACCGTTTGAGCGAATGGAGCATGATTTAAAGCTGTCGCTTGTTAAAATGCTTTCTCCGCCGGATAAAAGCGCAAACTTTTCATCGGCTGATTTTTCGTTTTGAGCGCCGGAAGGTTCGGTGTTTATAATAACTTGTTTTAAACTGGCATCATAGCTTACATCTGCGTCAAACGATTCTGCCACAAATCTTAGCGGAACAAAGGTCTGATTTTCTTTAAGCAGTGCAGGTTTTGTTAATAAAACTTCCTTATTATTCTTTTTTGCAAAACTGTTTCCGATTTGAAGCTCAATCATATCGGAGTTTTTAGTTGCAATAACGCTGTTTGTTTTGCCGTACCAAAAAACCTGAGCTCCGAGCGCACTGAAAATATCGCGCAGCGGAACAAGCGTGGTGTCTTCTGAAATAAACGGCTTCTCTGCGGTAAACTGTATGGGTTTTGAATTTATAATTACCGTCGGAGAAATGCTTTTTAAATCGTTTTTATCATTGGCAAAACCGCATACCGGTAAAAGCATGATTATAAAACTTAAAAGAAAAAGTGTTAAAATGCGTTTTTGCATAATAGCATAAATTCCTTTCAGAAAGTATTAATCAAGATAACCCTTTGCTGCCAGAAGCTCTGCCATTAAAACAGCGCCGCCGGCAGCGCCGCGGAGCGTGTTGTGCGAAAGGCACACAAACTTTATATCATAAACCTTGTCTTCTCTTAATCTGCCGACAGACACTGCCATTCCGTTTTCAAGATTGCGGTCAAGCTTTGCCTGAGGACGGTTGTTTTCTTCAAAATAATGCAAAAACTGCTTCGGAGCCGAAGGAAGCCCGAGTTTTTGCGGTTCGCCCGAAAATGCGCTCCAGTCGGCTTTTATCTGCTCAATTGAAGGCTTATTTTCAAAACGAACAAAAACTGCCGCCGTGTGTCCGTCCGAAACGGGAACGCGCAGACACTGAGCCGTGATGGAAGGGGAGGAGGCGTCAACTATTTTGCCGCCTTCTATTTTGCCCCAGATTTTCATCGGCTCAACTTCGCTTTTTTCTTCTTCACCGCCGATATAAGGAATAACATTATCTAAAATTTCAGGGAAAGTTTTAAAGGTTTTGCCGGCACCCGAGATTGCCTGGTATGTGCAGGCAACAACCTCTTTTATGCCGTATTTTAAAAGCGGATGAAGCGCAGGAACATAACTTTGAAGCGAGCAGTTTGATTTAACTGCTATAAAGCCGCGCTTTGTGCCAAGACGCTTTCTTTGCGAGTCTATAATTTCGGCATGACCGGGATTTATTTCGGGAATAATCATCGGCACATCGTCTGTATGACGGTGCGCTGAGTTGTTTGAAATAACGGGACACTCAAGCTTTGCATAGGCTTCTTCAAGCGCGCGGATTTCGTCTTTTTTCATATCTACCGCGCAAAAAACAAAGTCAACTTCCTTTGCTATTTTTTCTTTGTCGGCAACGGCGTCCAAAACAACCATGTCTTTTATGTTTTCCGGAATATCTTCGCTCATTGCCCATCTTGAGCCGACCGCTTCTTTATATGTTTTATTTGCGCTTCTTTGAGAAGCTGCAAGCATTTTCACATGAAACCAGGGATGATTGTTTAAAAGCGTTATAAATCTTTGACCGACCATTCCCGTTGCGCCTATAACAGCGACGTTAAAACTTTTTTCCATAAATATATACCCCCAAAAATAATTTAAAAATAAAATACACTGCCGGCATAAAAAAAGCAACGACATAAAAACCAAAACTCGGTTTAGAAAAGCCGTTGCATATTTTCCATATGTGTATAGCATTCGTATACAAATAAATTGCAATAGCTCTCCACTGCCGGAAAAACAAATTAGCTCTCCACCAACCAACGCAGTGACAGACACACGGCTGTTAATCCGTATATCCAGACACAAAACCCGCGGAAAATTTTGTTCTTCGGCGATTTTTCCTTTCGCACAGCGTAATTGACCACCGCAAGCCTGATACTGCATTACTGATAAAAACCGCACCTCTATTTATTAATATAATACCATTAATATAGCTTTGTGTCAAATATTTTTTTTAAAAACAAATATTTTTTTCGTTATATTTATTTAAAAGAAAAAAAGGGTATTAAAATTAACTAAAAAATAAAACTCTAAATACATACGATTGTAGAAAATATCGGAATTTATGTGTTATAAAATTTAACAAAACGGGAAAGCATATATATGAAAGCAATGATAAAAAGATGCTTTTGCGTCCGTCCGGGGCAGATTGCGATTTTAAAGCTGAAAATTTTTGAAATCAAAAAGGCGGCGCGCGAAAATCTTCTTTTTTTTGTGCTGTGCAAAAGAAGACTTTTATTTATCAGTGTTTATGCCGGTGCACAGCGGCGGAAAGGAGATTTTTATGAATTATAAAAAAATAAAAACGTCAACAGTTTGTTTTGAAAATCCGCCGCTTATATTAAACAGCGCCGCTGTTGCGGGGACAAAAGAGGGCAAAGGCCCTTTAAAAAACTGCTATGATATGATTGCAGATGATGATTTGTGCGGTGAAAAAACATGGGAAAAAGCAGAAAGCAGACTCCAAAAATATGCGCTCTCGGCAGTTTTAAAAAAAGCAAATATGTCGGAAAAACAAATTGATTATATATTTGCGGGCGACTTATTAAATCAGTGCTGCGGAACACACTATGCGCAAAAGGAAAGCAATATATCATTTTTCGGACTGTACGGAGCGTGTTCGACAATGGCGCAAAGCCTGATACTTTCGGCAATGGCTGTGGACGGCGGATTTGCAAAATACTGCATTGCGCAAACGTCAAGCCATTTTTGCTCATCTGAAAAGCAATACAGATTTCCTTTAGAATACGGCGGACAAAGACCGCCCACGTCTCAGTGGACGGTGACCGGTTCGGGAGCGGCAATCGTGAGCGAAAACGGCGCGGGAAACTGCATAACTTATGCAACTGTCGGAAAAATTATTGATTTGGGAATAAACGATGCAAACAATATGGGAGCGGCAATGGCTCCCGCAGCGGCGGATACAATTGTGACTCATTTTAACGACACTGGAAGAACTCCCGATTACTATGACTTGATTTTAACGGGCGATCTTGCAAAGGTGGGCAGCGATATAACCAAAAGTCTTGTTTTGCAAAACGGATATGATATTTCAAAAAATTATGACGATTGCGGAAATCTGGTTTTTTATAAAGAAAAACAGGACGTTCACTCGGGCGCAAGCGGCTGCGGTTGCAGCGCAATAGTTTTGTGTTCGTATATTTTAAACCGCATGAATATGGGAGAGTTAAAAAGGGTGCTCTTTGTTGGAACGGGAGCGCTTATGAGTCCTTTAAATCTTTTGCAGGGCGACAGCATACCGGCTATTGCCCATGCGGTGAGTATAGAGAAAATATGTTAAGCCGGAGGGTGTGAAAAATGGATTTTTTTATGTATGTTAAGGCTTTTGCCGTAGGAGGAGCTATATGCGTTATAGGTCAGATTTTAATTGATTTAACAAAGCTTACTCCCGCAAGAATATTGGTTTGCTTTGTGTCGGCCGGAGTTATTTTAACGGTGTGCGGAGTTTATGAATATATAGCAGACTTTGCGGGTGCCGGGGCAACCGTTCCGATTGTCGGCTTTGGCTACACTTTGGGAAAGGGCGTTGTAAAGGGATTGCAGCAAAGCGGCATTTTGGGAGTGTTTACGGGCGGAGTGAGCGCAGCGGCGGGCGGTATTGCAGCGTCTGTAATTTTCGGATATATAATAGCTTTGATGTTCAGTCCGAAAGCAAAATAATTAAATAAAGTATGAAAAGTACGAAAAGTTTTAAAGGGGCGCAAACAGTTTTATTTTGCTGTTTGCGCGCTTTTTTGCATATAGATTTTGCATGCATATAAAGAAGAAATATAAAAAATATTAAAAAATTTTCTTATTTGATTGATTTTTCTTATTATTTAATGTATAATATTATACTGTAGGTAAAAAATTAAAAAATTGGAGTGTGGATATGGTAAATAATATTATCAGCTTTTTTCAAAACAGCTGTCCGCCCTGGCTTTGCATTTTTATTATTTCAATGATACCTATTGTTGAGCTGAGAGGCGCAATTCCGGTTGCAATGCTCGCTATGGGGATGCCGTGGTACAGTGCGTTTCTGATTGCGGTTGCGGGAAATATTATACCGATACCGTTTATAATCTGGTTTATAAGACCTGTATTTAACTGGATGAAAAAGTTTAAATTTTTTAAAGGTATTGTAGCGTGGCAGGAAAGAAAAATTGAAAAAGGCGCAGATAAGGTTATTAAAAACGTAAGGCTCGGGCTTTTTGCATTTGTTGCGGTTCCGCTGCCGGGAACAGGTGCATGGACGGGTTCCATGATAGCAAGTTTTTTAAATTTAAACAATAAAAAAGCCTTTTTGCCGGTTGCATGCGGAGTTATCATGGCAGGAGTTTTGATAACGGCAATCTGTATGCTTATTTTAAGCGGCGTAAAGGGACTTGAATGGATGATAGGATAAAATAAAGAAAAGGGGAATAATACAAATGAGAAAATTGTTTACATCCGAATCGGTTACGGAAGGACATCCGGACAAAATATCGGATTTAATATCAGACGCAATACTCGACGCGATTATAGCCAAAGATCCGATGGCGCGCGTTGCCTGTGAGGTGACGGTGACAACCGGTTTGGTTTTGGTTGTCGGCGAGATCAGCACGAGTGCGGAAGTTGATATTCAAAGCATCGTCAGAAAAACAATAAAAGACACGGGCTATGACAGGGCAAAATTCGGTTTTGACTGCGATACATGCGCTGTTATTACGGCGCTTGACAAGCAGTCGGCAGATATTGCGCTCGGAGTTGACAATTCTTTGGAAACAAAAGCCGGCGAAATGTCTATGGAAAACGGAGCGGGCGATCAGGGAATGATGTTCGGTTATGCATGCAATGAAACGGACACATTAATGCCTATGCCGATTTATTACGCACATAAGCTTGCAAGAAAGCTTACAGAAGTAAGAAAAAACGGCACTCTTTCATATCTTCGCCCGGACGGAAAAACTCAAGTAACCGTTGAATACGAAAACGATAAGCCACAAAGAATTGACACGGTTGTTGTTTCGAGCCAGCACAATGAAAAAACCGAACTTGAAACAATAAGAAAAGACATAATTGAAAAGGTTATAAAGCCTGTTTTGCCTTCAAATCTTATAGACGATAACACAAAGTATTATATAAATCCGACAGGAAGATTTGTTATCGGCGGTCCTCAGGGAGATTCGGGTCACACGGGAAGAAAACTGATAGTTGATACATACGGCGGAGTCGGCAGACACGGAGGCGGAGCTTTTTCGGGAAAGGATCCGACAAAGGTCGACAGAAGCGCTGCGTATGCTGCAAGATACGTTGCAAAAAATATCGTGGCAGCGAAACTGGCAGACAGATGCGAAATTCAGATTGCGTATGCAATAGGCGTTGCAAAACCGGTGTCGGTGCTTGTTGAAACGTTCGGAACGGCAAAGGTTGATGAAAAGGTTATTTCCGAGCTTGTGTTAAAGCATTTTGATTTAAGACCGACTTCCATTATAAATGATCTTGATTTGCGCCGCCCGATTTATACCCAGACGGCAGCCTACGGTCATATGGGAAGAGATGATATTTCTCTCCCGTGGGAAAAGACGGATAAAGCCGAAATTTTAAGAAAAGAAGCCGGACTTTAATAAAAATACAAAAAAACGCCGGAAAAATAAAAAAAGTGTTGACATATAAAGCATTTTATGTTATTATATTTTAGTAACCGCATAATAACGGCTTTTTAAGTCTGCGCATATAGCGCAGCGCCTAAATTAGCGTGACTTCATAATGGGAGGTGTATTTTAATGTATGCAATTATTGAAACAGGCGGAAAGCAGTACAAAGTAGCTGAAGGTGATGTTATATTTGTTGAAAAGCTTGATGCCGAAGTTGATGCAAGCTATACTTTTAATAAGGTTTTAGCTATCGGCGGAGACGAGTTCAAAGCAGGCGATCCCGTTGTTTCGGGAGCAAGCGTAACGGCTAAAGTGTTAAAGCAGGGTAAAGAAAAGAAAATTATCGTGTTTAAATACAAAGCAAAGAAGAACTACCGCAGAAAGCAAGGTCACAGACAGCCTTATACAAAGCTTCAGATTGAAAAAATCAACGGTTAATTAAATAATTTGGTTATGAAAGCAGAGGTGTTAATACATGGCACATAAGAAAGGTATGGGATCGACCAAAAACGGTCGTGACAGTGAGTCCAAGAGATTAGGTGTTAAAAGAGCTGATGGTCAGTTTGTTACAGCAGGTAACATTTTGGTAAGACAGCGCGGCACAAAAATTCATCCCGGTAATAACGTTGCTATCGGAAGTGACGATACATTATTTGCCTTGATTGACGGAACGGTTAAATTCGAAAGAAAAGGTAAAGACAAAAAACAGTGCAGCGTTTATTCCGCATAAAAATAAGACTCTCAGATTTTTGTCTGAGAGTTTTTATTATATAGCGTAATGTTTTTACGCTGTATAATAAAAACTAAATAAATATTAAAACATCATTTAAGATAAATATATGCCAAAAAGGCTGGAAACGGAGAAGTTTATGTTTTTTGATACAGCGAAAATTTATGTAAAGGCCGGCAACGGCGGAAACGGCGCAGTTTCGTTTCACAGGGAAAAATATGTTGCCGCAGGCGGCCCGGACGGAGGCGACGGCGGCAAAGGCGGAAGCATAATTTTTGAAACCGACAGCTCGGTATCAACGCTTGCGCCGTTCAGATATAAAAGAAAATATGTTGCGCCGAACGGAAGCGACGGCGGAGCCGGCAGATGCTTTGGAAAAGACGGGGAGGATCTTGTTATAAAAGTTCCGTCCGGCACTCTTATTTACGATGCTGTCACAAACAGGCTTTTAGCCGACATGACGCCTCCCAACAATAAAGTTGTTTTGTTTAAAGGCGGAAACGGTGGCTGGGGCAACACTCATTTTGCCACACCCACAAGACAGGTTCCCCGATTTGCAAAGCCCGGTCTTAAAGGCGAGGAAAGAGAGCTTAAGTTAGAGCTTAAGCTTATAGCGGACGTTGGACTTTTAGGTTTTCCCAATGTCGGAAAATCAACGCTTTTGTCCTGTGTAACATCGGCAAAACCGAAAATTGCAAACTATCATTTCACAACTCTTGAACCGAACCTCGGCGTTGTTGAGATGAAAAATCTCGGCGCTCAGGGAAGCTTTGTTATAGCAGATATCCCCGGACTTATTGAAGGTGCAAGCGAAGGCGTCGGCTTGGGACATGACTTTTTGCGCCATGTTGAAAGAACGCGGCTTTTGATACACGTGGTCGACGTTTCGGGAATTGAGGGAAGAAATCCGATAGAAGATTTTGACGCAATAAATAAAGAACTTTTTAATTATAATGAGGTTTTAGCTTCAAGACCGCAGATTGTTGCAGCAAATAAAACGGATATTATAACGGATGAAAAATTATACAAAGACTTTTTAGAGGAAATGCAAAAGCGCTCCGTTGAAGTGTTTGAAATTTCCGCGGCAACGAAAAAAGGCGTAAAAGAGCTTATGAACTACACAGCAGAAAAGCTTGCCGCGCTGCCTCCGGTTGAAATATTTGAGCCGGACGCAGTGCTTGAAGAAGTAACGGATTTACCGCTGTTTGAAATAAAGAAAGACAATAATGTGTATACGGTTGAGGGAAGCTTTATAGAAAATCTGGTTTGCTCAACAAATATGTCGGATGATGAATCGTTTAATTATTTCCAGCGCACGCTCAGAAAAAAAGGCATTATAGAAGCGCTTGAAAAAGCGGGCATAAAAGAGGGCGACACTGTGAGAATGTATGATTTGGAATTTGATTTTGTATTCTGATTTTAAATAAAAGAAGGAGTAATATTATATGTTAAGCGGAAAACAAAGGGCATATCTTCGAAAGCTTGCAAACAAGACAGAGCCTATTTTTCAGATAGGAAAAAACGGACTTAAAGAAAATATTGCAGACGAGCTTATAAAGGCGCTGGAGGCAAGAGAGCTTATAAAAATTCATTTGCTCGACACCTCATTTTTAGATACGAAACAAACCTGTAACGAGCTTGCAAGCCTTACGGGGGCAGAGCCTGTTGCGGCAATCGGTTCAAAGATTGTGCTTTATAAAGAATCGGAAAATAAAAAAACTATCATACTTCCGAAATAACTTTTAAAAGGAGATTTTTATGGCGCTTATCGGCTTGCTCGGCGGCACATTCGATCCCATACACAACGCTCATATATCTATGGGAATTGCCGTAAAAAAACAAATGAATTTGGATAAAGTTATATATATACCGACCGGAAATCCGCCCCATAAATCAAGCGTTAAAACAAGCGCGGAGCACAGGCTTAATATGGTGCGCCTTGCAATAAAGAATATTGATTTTTTTGAAGCGTCCGACTATGAGGTCAACAAAAAAACATACAGCTACAGTGTTGAAACTCTGACGCACTTTAAAAATGAAAATCCAAAAGATGAGTATGTTTTTATAGTGGGCGAGGATTCTTTGGATTATATCGATAAATGGTATAAACCCGATGTGCTTTTAAAACTGTGCCGTTTTGCGGTTGTCGGAAGAGGCGGATTTAAAAGCGATATACCCAAAAAAATCGAAAGCTTAAAAGAAAAATACGGCGCCGATATAGAGTTTGTTAAGATGAGCGAAAAAAATATTTCGTCAAGCATGATACGGGAGCTCATAGGAGAAAATAAAGATGTGTCGGATTTGATAGACGGCAGCGTTTTAAAATATATAAAGGATAATGCGCTATATGCGCAAAGTTTATAAAAATGCAGATTAACGAAATGAAAGAAAAACTAAAAAAAACTTTAAAGCCTAAGCGCTATAAACATTCGATAGGCGTTATGGAAACGGCGGTAAAAATGGCAAAGCGTTTTAATGCCGATGAAACAAAGGCCATGCTTTGCGGACTTTTGCATGACTGCGCAAAGTATATGAGTCCGGAGGAGGGCTATGAATTCTGCAAAGAAAATAACATCGAATTAGACGAAGTGAGCAAAGCAAATTATTCAATTGTTCATCAGTACATAGGCGCTTATCTTGCAAAAAGCGAATACGGTGTGTGCGATAAAGAGGTTTTAAGCGCAATTGCATGCCACACGACGGGCAAAGAAAATATGAGCACGCTCGATAAAATTCTGTGCCTTGCAGACATGATTGAGCCGACGAGAAAAGAAAATCCGTATGACGGGCTTTTCGAGCTTGAAAAGCTTTGCTTTGAGGATTTGGACAAGGCATTTGTTTTCGGTTTTGATTTATGCATAAAACATGTTATTGACAAAAAAGAGCTTTTGCATATAGATTCGATCCGCGCAAGAAACGATGTGTTAAAAAAAATGAAAAAATTTTGATAAAACCCTTGAAATATGACGAAAATTTAGGTATTATATAATAAGATACAGATATTTTATGGTTTGGAGGCAGGGTATGGAACTCGAAAAAAAGGTGGAACTTATTGTTAATTGTTATGATGACAAAAAGGCGCATGATATTGTTGCCATGGAAGTAGGCGAGCTTACGAGCGTGGCAGACTATTTTGTTATAGGAAGTGCACCGTCGTCAACACAGGTTAAAGCTATTGCCGATGAAATAGAAGAAAAAATGGAAAAAGCGGGATTTCGCGCAGTTCACCGCGAAGGCTATAACAGCGCTATGTGGATACTTTTGGACTATTCGGATATCGTTTGCCACATTTTTAACGATGAAACGCGCAAATTTTATGATATTGAAAGACTTTGGTCAGATGCAAAAAAGCTTGACATAGAAAAACTAATTCAAAGGGAGGACAAAAACCTTGACTAAATATAACTTTGATGAAATTGAAAAAAAGTGGCAGAAAAAATGGTATGAAGAAGAAACTTTTAAAGCAACAAACGACTTTTCAAAACCCAAATTTTATGCCCTTGTAGAGTTTCCGTATCCGTCCGGACAGGGACTTCACGTCGGACATCCGAGAGGATATACGGCGCTTGATATTGTTTCAAGAAAAAGACGTTTGCAGGGGTATAACGTTTTATATCCCATGGGCTGGGACGCATTCGGACTTCCGACCGAAAACTATGCGATGAAAAACCATATTCATCCTAAAAAGGTTACGGAAGACAACGTCCGCCATTTTAAACAGCAGCTTCAAAGACTCGGCTTTTCATTTGACTGGTCAAGAGAAATAAACACAACCGATCCGAATTATTATCACTGGACACAGTGGATATTTTTGCAGCTTTTCAACAAAGGTCTTGCATATAAACAGGAAATGCCTATAAACTGGTGCACGGGCTGTAAGGTCGGACTTTCGAACGAAGAAGTTGTTGACGGTGTGTGCGAGCGCTGCGGCAGCGAAGTTGTTCAGAAAAGAAAGAGCCAGTGGATGCTTAAAATAACGGAATATGCGCAAAAGCTTATAGACGATCTGGACGGACTTGACTATATAGAAAAAGTTAAAATTCAGCAGAAAAACTGGATAGGCCGTTCGGAGGGCGCAGAGGTAACGTTTAAAATAGATAATACGGATGACGCCCTTGTTGTTTACACAACAAGATGCGACACGCTTTTCGGCGCAACATATGTTGTTATGTCGCCCGAGCATCCTTATATAGATAAATGGAAAGATAAAATCGAAAACTTTGACGAGATTGAAAACTACCGCAGGGAAGCCGCAAGAAAGAGCGAATTTGAAAGAACAGAGCTTGCAAAGGACAAAACGGGTGTGTGCATAAAAGGAGTTTATGCAATAAATCCGGTAAACAACGAAAAGCTCCCCGTGTGGATTTCGGATTATGTACTTATGACATACGGAACAGGCGCTATTATGGCAGTTCCGGCGCATGATACAAGAGACTGGGAATTTGCAAAAAAATTCAATTTACCTATTATAGAGGTTGTCGGCGGAGGCAAAGACGTGCAGCAGGAAGCCTACACAGATGTTGCCGACGGAGTTATGGTTAATTCGGGATTTTTAACCGGCATGAAGGTTAAAGACGCAATCAAAACCATGATTGAGTACCTTGAAAAAGAGGGCATAGGCAAAAGAAAAGTAAATTACAAACTGCGCGACTGGGTATTTTCGCGTCAGAGATACTGGGGCGAGCCTGTTCCGCTGGTACATTGCGACAAGTGCGGCTGGGTATCGATAGGAGAGGAAAACCTTCCGCTTACATTGCCGGATATAAAAGACTTTGAACCGACAGATGACGGCGAATCGCCGCTTGCAAAAATGACTTCGTGGATCAACACAACCTGTCCGAAGTGCGGCGGGGCAGCAGTCCGCGAAACTGATACTATGCCTCAGTGGGCAGGTTCATCATGGTACTTTTTACGCTATATCGATCCTAAGTGCGACACAGAGCTGGCGCGCAAGGAGCTTTTGAAGTACTGGCTGCCTGTTGACTGGTATAACGGCGGTATGGAGCACACAACGCTTCACCTTCTCTATTCGCGTTTTTGGCACAAGTTTTTATATGATATAGGCGTTGTGCCGACAAAAGAACCATATCAGAAGAGAACATCACACGGAATGATACTCGGTGCAAACAACGAAAAAATGTCTAAATCGAGAGGAAATGTTGTAAATCCGGACGATGTTGTGGCTCAGTTCGGTGCAGATACATTTAGAACCTATGAAATGTTTATCGGTGCGTTTGACCAGGCAACACCGTGGTCGGAGCAGGGCGTTAAAGGCTGCTACAAATTCCTTGAAAGAGTTTGGAATCTGCAAAACATTGTAACCGATGACGAGGGCTACAGCAAAGACATGGAAAGCTCAATGCACAAGGCTATTAAAAAAGTCGGCGAAGATATAGAGAGAATGAAGTTTAACACGGCTATTGCGGCTCTTATGTCTCTCGTTAACGACTTTACAAAAAAAGCATCGGTAACAAAAGGCGAATTAAAAACATTTATCATGCTTTTAAATCCGACAGCACCGCATATTACCGAGGAAATATGGCAAAACTTAGGGTTTGAGGGTGATATTGCACATTCATCATGGCCTGAGTATGACGAGTCAAAAACCGTTGACGATAAAACTGAAATAGTTTTGCAGGTAAACGGCAAAATTAAAGATAAGATAATGGTTGATGCAAATGCCGGCAAAGACGAAACGGAAAAAGCCGCAATGGCAAGCGAAAAGATAGCGTCTGCAATCGACGGCAAGCAGATTGTTAAAAAGATTGTTGTTCCGGGCAGACTTGTCAACATCGTTGTAAGGTAAAAATTTTGAAAAAGATTAATAAACTGTCTCGCATTTAAAACTGTTTTATGCACATTATAAATGTGCGAGGTGTTTTAAGTTGAAAAAGAATGATAAAGAAAAGAAAAACGAAAAGGACGAAAAAGGCGGCAAGCGGGACAGCCGGGGCGTATATATTCCCACGCATGAGGAAGTTGTACGCAAAAGAATTTGGTCACAAATTCATCAGCTGTAAATTAAAAGTACTGCGGCGAAGTGATTTTTTATCACTTTGCCGCAGCTTCTTTTTTAGATTTTATTTTTGAAGAGCCGCAAACTCGGTAACAGAGTTCCAGGAGTTTTCGGTGTTTTGATATCCTGTGTATCTCACATAGCGCACGTTTTGCGTTTCGGCAAAATCAAAAATCTGCATACCGCCGGTAAGCGCTGTTTGTGTTTTGGGGATAACTGTTTTAAAGTTTGTGTTGTCATTTGAAACGGATATTTCAAAATTATATTGCCTTGAAAGCGAATTCATAACGGCAATCGCAACTGCGTTTACGGGCTTTGCGCTGCCCAAATCCAAAGTTACCCATTGTCCGTCGCCGGAGGCTGCCCAGCGTGACTGATCGTCTGTGTTATTATCAGACACTGCCGAGGCTGGGTGGTCTTCCTGAGGCTGCTCGCTTGCAAAATGCGCGGCAACCTGCAAACGTTTAAATCCGCTTACATCCGAAAGCCTTGGCAAAATCTTTGTTTTCACGATATATGTTTTCTTATACGGCAAAGAAGAGTCTTTAAAAGAAGTTTCGATTATTGTGTCATCACCGAAATTTTGCGCTTCGGATATTTTATATGAAATATTGTCCTTTGCCGAAACGCTTACCTTTGGTATATCGGTGCTGTCCGACGTTTTGGTAACGCTGTAAACGGTGCGATCGGAAGCAAAGTTTTCACAAGGCGCGCCGTTTATATATATCATGTCAAGCTCGGGCAGAGAAAAACTTTCGGTTTCGCCGTCCGGAATTGTCCAGTCGGATATAGGTATGTTTTCTATTTTAGTATTTGCATTCGGATCATCGAGTGCAATATATTTGCATGAAACGTATATGCTGCCCGAAGCTGTTGCTTTAAGGCAGAGCTTTTTGTATGCCGAATTTGAAGCCTGACCGGAATAGACGGGCGTTGTCGGCAGAGGAGAAGCGTCAGCAACGTAAAATTCATAATCCGGGATATTTGAATCAATCATAAATTTTACTTGCTTTCCCTCGTTTGTAAGTATTGCCGTGTGTTTGTCTACAATTTGTATGTCGCCTTTTGCGTGAGCAAACCAATAAAACACGCTGTTATCTTTTTTTAGGGTTATTTCATCTCTTATCGTTGCGCTTCTGCGGTCGTCGGAGAGCATAAAGCCGCGTATTGCCGATGAGGCATTGTCTTTGTATGCCGGAGTTAAATCGCAGACGGAATATGCGCCGCGGGGCTTTGAAACAAGCGTTGTCACGGGTGAAAATGCTTTTGAAGGAGTTTGCCCGGCAGAAGAGTCGGGATTTATAACATACAGGTTATGTCCTTCGGGGCGCTGGCGGTAGTAGTGTTTGTCGGCATCATGATAGCCTTTCAGCGAATATGAATCGCCGCCTATGTCGTGTGCCCAGCGAACGCCGTCTATATCAACAACAAATGTGCCGCAGTCTAAGTGCGAGTGGTTTACCTGTGCGTTGCCGGCGTGATATGAAAGCCAGGCCGAGTTTTTATCAGCCGTGTTTTCGCGCATTGAAACAAACTCAACACCGCGGAAATAATAATCTTTAAAAACATTTGCGGTTTTGTCTTTGCAATCGGGATTATACCATAAAATATCAAGCGGCGTGGGGGAGTATGTTTTTAAATCTTCATAGCGCACCGCCGCAATATTGATATCGTTAAACTTTTTTGCAAACCAAAACAAAGTATCGGTATTAAGCGGCGAATATGAGCTGTCGTGGAAATTATTTATTCCTGTCGGTCCGTTTGATGCAATTGCATAATACGGTGCATTTGAAAGCCCGGGAGCGCGCGAAAGTCCGAAATCCGTTGAAAAACATGTGTCAAGAGTGGAGATGGTGTTTGCAAGATAGCTTGCCGCATATGTAAAATACATTGTTCCCTCCATCCAGGCTCCGTCGGGGTAAAAGCTTTGCATCATAGATTCAATATCGCGCAGCGCAATCTGAATTATTTTGCTGCAAAGCCCGGGATTTTTGTCAAACACGGCGAGCGCACCCATAACAGCCGAACCGTTGCAGACTATGTTCCAGTTTGTTTCATTGCCGCCAAACCACCAGCCGTAGTCGCTTTTTTTATAATACACGTCATAGTAGCAGTTAAGCGAAAGATTAATTATCGCATCTTCCATTACCTTTTTCTGATTGTCATTTAAATAATCATAGAGCCAGTCATAGCCTATAGCAAACGCACAAGTCATTTCCGCAACGTCAAGAAAATGCGACGGACACCAGTCGGGAAATTTTGCGGCCGCATTATACACCTTAAATAGATTATCTGCATATTTTTTATCGTTTGTCAGAAGATATGCCATGCCGAGAAGCTTTGATCTTTCATACACATCGCGCGAAGTGTATAAAAGTTCGCCGCTTGAAACATCGTATACGGGCAGGCTCTTTTTTAGCGTTTCGTCTGCGGAGGAAAGAAGGTTTTGTTTCCATATTTTTGCGCTCTCGTCTTTTTTGCAGTTTTCTAAAACGCTTTTTATATCCGAATTTGAAAGCATAATCCGGGGATGCGAAATTTGTTTTTCGCTAAGCATATTTGTTATTTGCAAATCTGTTGGTCTGTCGTATAAAAGATAATTGCTTATTGCCTTAAATTCGCCCTCGGACGCGTTAAATTCGTTATCGCCTATAACTATAACGCCCAAATCGTGCCATGTCACGCTTTTGTTTAAAATCTGTTCGCAAAGGGCGCGCAGCGGAAGAAAGGCTCTGTTGTTTTTAATTTCTGCCGCAATGTCTGAGGTGTATGTGCTGCCGTCTGGCAGAATTATATCTTTGCTGCCGGTTTTTATTTTAGCCTTGCCGTCTATTGTTATTGTTTGAGTTTCGAAATTATAGTCAACATCGCATCCGAAAGCCTCCGACACCGCGCGGACGGGAATAAGGGTTCGGTTGTCTTTTATATAAGCGCCGCCGTAGGTCTGGTGTTTTTCACTATTATAGTAAATATAATTTGAATAAATGCTTAAAGCAACATTGTTTTTCAAAAGCGACACTGCCTGTTTGTCCGATAAATCAATTGCGGGTGCGTCTTGTGCGTTGGTGTTTTCCAAAATATCGCGAAGAGTGTTTCCCTCATATATTTTGTAGTTATCTAAAATAATGTTTGCACCGCTTTGCGAGGGAAACATATAAAACCTGAAAAGCGACATAGATGTCGGGCCGGACGAAAGAGGCGCCGCATTGCCAAGCTGTTTTTTGTTTAAATAAGGCGTTACCGTGTTTTCCAGAAGGTCGTATAAAAGCGCAATATTTGTTGTTTTTGAATTATTGTCAAGCTGAACGCTTTCTCCGTTTGAAAACTTTACAGTGCCGTTTTCAAACGACATACCGCCGAAAAACGAGTTTGAAAAATAGTCTTTACACTGTATTTCGCCTTTATACATTACATTTTTGTAACCAAGGTCAAATTCAAACACCATATATCTTTTTGCTTTGAATTCAAAATCTATGTGGCATGCGGAAGAATCATCTTGTGAAACAGCTTTTATATATCCGTTTGAATTTGAAAATTCAAGGGCAATTTTATTTGTTTTTTCATATATTTTAAGTCCGTTTTTTATATTTGTGTCTTTGCTGTTATAATCGTTTGAATAAAAAATTTCATCGCCGACAGTTTCGGTATCGCCTAAAATATCTGAAATGTTTTCGCGTTCGGCGGGGGTGGTGTCCGTGGCGCCGGCAATTGAAGTGGGGGAGCCTTTTAAACAGATTTGATCTATATAACACACTGCTCCCGGAGCAAAAGATGAGCGCCAGCCCGATGAGCGAAACGTTATGCTTGAAATTTTATTAAATCCTATGGGGTTTCTTGCCCGGGTTAAATCCTCGTATTTAAATGAAAAATCGTTCCACTTTTTTGCCTCAAGCTCAAGGGAGGCATAGTAGTAGTCTGCGTCGGCGGTTGCCGGGTTATCGCTTTCAAGTATCATAACGATTTTTGCGTTCTCGTCAGAGTTTAAGTAAACGGAAAATTCAATTTCGCTGTGTTTTGAAAAGTCCTCTGAAGAAGGAATAAATTTTGCGCAGTTTTTTTCGCCCGCCACAACTGCGGATAAATCCCACTTTGCGCTGTACTTTGCGGTGTTTTTGATTTTTTTGTCGGCTTCAAGTCCCGCTTTTGAAATTGCCGATGTGTTTTTCATGTCAACAACAATTGTTTTTTCATCATTTTCGGCAAATGCGTTAATATTTGCAAAAGACAAAAGAATTGCCGCCGATATTATAATTGATAGTATTTTTTTTAACATGTGTCCGTCCTCCGGGTATAATTGATTTTGTTATTTTAAGTATAGCATCAAAGCAAATTTTCGTCAATTTATATACGGCGTAAAGATAATTTTTGGCTACAAGCTCTTAAATTTTTGCAAAAAAAATAAATGCCTTAACTGAATAAGACATTTATTTTTATAAAATTTATTTATTTTTTGCTATTGACTTTTTTGTTATCGAAGAAAGCTTTCTTGAAACATAAAAATTATAAATCATAAGGAGTACGAACACAACCGCAACAATAATGCTTACAAGCCTAAAATTAAAATATATGTTTCGAAAAGGCTCTGTAATTTTTCTTATAATTCCGGAGGTGGACTCTATCGGCAAAAATATCGTCAGATACTTATGCAAATTCACTATAAACGTGCCGATTGCAAAACCAAGCAGCATATGCGCATGATTTTTAACCAGCGACTTTTTTTCGGGATTTTTAACCTTTGCGGCCGCAAAGTAAAATGCAGCGGAAGAAATCAAAAACACAAAAAACAGCACTATTAAAACAGTCCATGTCGGTTTAATAACCATTGTGTTTGTGCCCCGAAATCCGGTTGAAAATCTGTAAAAAATGAAAAGCAGCACAAAAGCCGTCAGTGTATATACAAAGTTAAGAACAATTCTGTTGCTCAGTTTTTCTTCATATCTTTCTTTTTCCTCAATACTTTTTATGTTTTTGAGATCTATTTTAAACATTATTAAAAATTCCTCCTTAAGTGCAGTATATACAGTATATCACAAAAAAAATCGTTTGTCAAAAAAATTATTTGTCAAATTCGTAATTAAGCATGGAAATGACCGCCGTTGAGGCAGTTTCCGTGCGGAGAATTCTTGTGCCGAGGGTTATTGTTTTTATGCCGAGGCGGTTGATGTAATCAATTTCACTGTCTGATATTCCGCCTTCGGGACCGATTAAAAACGCTGCATTTTCAATGCTTTTTTGCATTTTTAGATTTGTAAGATATGATTTTAAAGTTAAATTTTTTTCGTTTTCATAGCAAACAAAACAAGCGTCATAATTTTTTAAACGTTCTGCCGATTCGTTAAATGAGAGTGGCAGATTAATTTTGGGAATTATGCCGCGCATTGACTGTTTTGCGGCTGCCTCGCTCACGGCTTGCCAGCGGTCTGTTTTCTTTTTGGCATCTGCCTCGTTTTCAAGGCGGACAACGCATCTTGACATTATAACGGGATATATCTCATATGCTCCAAGCTCAACGCATTTTTGAATAATATAATCCATTTTAGAAGCCTTTGGCAGCGCCTGAAACACGCTTATTTTAATGCCTTCCTCGGATTTTGAAGTTTCTTTTGATAAAATATCCAATAAAACCTCCGACTTTGAAATATCCGATATACGGCAAAGGTAATCGGTTTTATTCATATCGCACACGGTGAGCGTGTCGCCCGTGTTCATGCGAAGCACTTTAAAAATGTGGCGCGCGTCGTCGCCGGTTATTTTTATTTTATTATCTGAAATGTTATTGCAAAAAAACTTAGGCATAATAAAACGTCGGCCTTTCTGAAAACTTTTTTAAATTACATTGCGGTAATTGATGCCCATTCGCCCTTTTCCTGTATTGATAAAATTTTATATCCCGCATTTTGCAAAGCTGATTTAACATCTGCTATACGCTCTAAAATTATGCCGGAGCAGATAAAGTGTCCGCCGTCTTTTAAAACGCTTTTTGCCATGGGGGCAAGAGCAATTATAACATCTGCAACTATGTTTGCC
The DNA here is from genome assembly GCA_934457145.1 of uncultured Clostridia bacterium. Classification (GTDB taxonomy): domain Bacteria; phylum Bacillota; class Clostridia; order UBA1381; family UMGS1253; genus CAKSHP01. The sequence continues at coordinate 77,198 of CAKSHP010000004.1, forward strand.
AGAATAATATCATATTTTTCTTCTGACAAGAGATTTTTTATTTTGCTGTCGGTTAAAATATTTCCTGCGGCAGTTTTATATTTTGATATGTCAATGTTATTTTTTGCGGCATTTTCGGCTGCAATCTTTGCTGCGTTGGGATCAATGTCTATTGCAAGTGCATGGTCTGCGCCCAAAAGCATTGCAATAATCGAAAGTATGCCGCTGCCGCACCCGAGGTCTAAAACAGCGTCGCCATTTTTGATATATTTTTCTAAATTTTCAAGACAAAGCTGCGTGCTTTGATGAGTGCCTGTTCCGAAGCTCATGCCGGGGTTTATTGTAAACACGGTTTTGCCTTCGGTGTTTTCGGCTTTTTCCCATTCGGGAACAATCATAATCTTTTCGCCGACGGTGAGCGGTTTATAATATTTTTTCCAGTTTTCCGACCAGTCCTGTTCTGCAAGAGAGTCGCTTTTAATTGAAAGACTGCCGAAAAAATCTTCGCTATCGTCTGCTTTTAATTCGCCGAGCGCCGCGTTTATCATTGCAAGCTGTTCATGTCCGGAGGCATTGTCTGTTATATAAACTTTAACATATGTCGGAGAGGATTTTCTGAAAAGAAGCGAATCGTCAACATAGTCCCAATACTGCTTGCTGTTTTCCAAAAAATCGTTAAAATCGCCGGAGTCTTCAATTTCAAGCCCGGTTATGCCTATAGAATACATTTTCGCGCAAAGCGCCTCTATTGCCTGAGGTTTTGTGTTTATTGAAAGTCTGAGCCAATTCATAGTTTGTTAAACCTTTCGTGTAATTATTTATGTGATTTGTAAAGTCCTAAAAGCTTAAAGTAGCCGGCTTGTTTTTCAAGCGTGGTTAAAAGCTTTAGTGTATTTTCGGTGCCGCCGTTTATTTCAAAGTCGACAAAGAAATTGAATTTGCTTAAATTGTCCGTCACGGGGCGGGATTCAAGCTTTAAAAGATTTATATTGCTGTTTGCAAATATCGAAAGATAGTTTGAAAGCGCTCCGTAGGTATGCGAAAGACCGAAAACAACGGAAACCTTATCAGGCTTAAACACAGAGGTTTTATCCTTTGAAACAATAATAAATCTTGTTGTGTTTGCGCTGCTGTTTGAAATATCTTTTTTTATTATTTCAAGATTATATGCCGTTTTTGCGCCGATGGATGCAATTGCCGCAACGGTTTTATCTTTTTTATCGCTGACCGTTTTTGCGCTCAGCGCAGTGTTTAAACATGGAGTTGTTTTGCAGTTTTCAAGTTTTGAAAGAAAATTTGAACACTGATAAAGCGCCTGGGGATGCGATATCACTTCGCGTATATCTTCTAAAGACGCGCCTTCGCAGCCTAAAAGCAAATGGTCGATTTTCAAATTATACTCGCCGACGATAAATAAATCGTATTTTAAAAGAAGGTCAAAAACCTCGCTTACCATGCCGGTTGAAAAATTCTCCAAAGGAAGCACACCGTATTTGCATTTTTCGGAGTTTACGGCTTTAAAAACGTCTTCAAAAGTGGATTCGGCGCATAAATTCGCGTCACTGCCGAAAAAGGATTTTGTCGCCTGCTGGCTGTTTGCTCCGTTAATTCCCTGAAAGGCAATTTTTTCGTTTGTGGTCGCGGTTAAATGAGCGGTCTGGCTTTGAGAAAGCTTTCTTTGATATTCTTTTGAATAGAGCATCATATCGTTTAAAAGCTTCACTGCCCAGTCGCAGTAGTTTTTGTTTTTTACCAAAGATTTAACGCCCTCAAGCTTTTGAGCCTCTCTTTTTGCGTCAAAAACGGGAAGCGAGTTTTTTATTTTATAGTCTGCAACCTCTTTTGAAAGGTCCATGCGTTTTTCAAAAAGTTCTATTATTTTTTTATCGGTATCGTTTATATCGTCTCTTACAACGCTTAAATCTCGCATATTAAAATCGGTAAGTCCTTTCATTAAAATAATACTTATATAGTATAAACAAAACGAACCGATATGTCAATACAAAAGTTGAGCTTAAAGGACAAAAAAAGCAAAAGTTTTAAAAAAATTAACAAATAGCGCTTTATTTTATTATGATTTATTGCAAAAGAAAGTTTTTTCGTTTATATTCGCCGGGAGTTGCGTTGAGAAATTTTTTAAAAACGCGGTCAAAATAATATGCTGAAGAAAATCCGCACATAGAAGCAATTTTTGAAACGCCGAAATTGCTGCTTATTAAAAGCTGTTTTGCCAAATTCAGCCGAAGCGAGGTTATAAATTTTACGGGCGTTGTGTGGTATACGGCAAAGAATGTGCGCCTGAAATGCCCTTCGCTCATGTTAGCGGCATCGGCTAAATATTTTACGGTTAAAGAAGGGTCGGTATAGTTTAAATTGATAATTTTAACGGCTGCTTCAAGCTGTTTTTTTCTTATCGAGGGAATATAGCTGCATATTGAAGAAAAAACAATTTTTGAATATATATCATAAAGTATGGATTTGCAGAGTATTTTGTCTGAAAAATTTCCGATTGTCCAGAGATTTAAAAACCGGTAAAATAAATTTTCGGTTTGGCTTTGGTTTTTGTAAACCGCATTTTCCATAACGGCATTTTTAAATTCAAACAAGAAATCTATAAATATAAAGCTGTAATCCGAAACGGTCACTTCTATATCATAAGTGCTTTTATAAGCAAGATAGATTATATCTCCCGGCTCAATAAAATAGTCTTTGCCCGAAAATGTGTATTTTGCACTGCCCGATAAAACATATACGAAACAGTCGCTCTTTCGCTCGCTGCAGTGCGGAGCGGAAACGGGAAAGGTTGCTTTTGTTACCGAGAGGATTTTTTGTATGTTTAATTCGCTGTTTGTTATCTTCATTTTTATCACCGAAATTATTTTATAATATTGAAAACCAAAAATCAAGGAAAAACAAAAAAATATGTTTGAAATGTATTATTTTGCTGTTTTGTGTATTTACAAAATACAAAGCAAATGATATTATATTTACGCAAATGATATTATATTTACGCAAATGATATTATATTTACGGAGGCGGTAAAATGTTTGGTGAATTTGAAAAGTATAAATCAAATTTTAAAAATCAAGACGAAAAAAATAACGGACGCTTTGGCGAAGATGAAAAAACGCTTCGGCAAAACATTAGAAAAATAATAAACGAAAACTCTTCGGTTGCCGGGGCAAAGAAAGAGGCGATAAGATATATTTTATTAAATGCAAATGTCGATATAGCGGAAGAGGATATTTTTGCCGACAAAATCGAACATTTTGACATTATGAAAGATTTTCTAAACGAACGCATAGAACTTTTGAAACAAAAAGACGAAAGAAAAACCGCAGAAAAACAAAAACTGCTGGAGGATACCGGCTGTATCACGGCGGGATTTGATTTCGGGCATATCGGACCGGACTGGGACTTTTTAATGCAAAACGGAATTTCAAAAACGATAGAGCGGCTTAAAGAGTTTAAACAAAAAAACAAAGATAAAAAAGAGTTTTATGATAGGTGCATAACCGTGTATGAAGCGATACAGTCGCTTTTTTATAAAATGGCAAAATGCGGCGAAAGCTTAAAAACAAAAAACGGCAGCTTTATTTCAGAAAACCTTAAAAGTCTTGCAAAAAATCCGCCGAAAACTCTTGTGCAGGCTATGAATCTTAGTTTGCTGATGTATGAAATATTAACAAATTTAGATAACACAACAGTGCGCTCGCTCGGCGGTTTGGATCATTTGTATTATCCGTTTTACAAATCCGATCTTGAAAGCAAGCGTTTTACGGAAAAACAGCTTCGAAAATTTACGCGCCTGTTTTTAAAAAAACTCAGCGAAAAAAAAGCGATTGCGAATATGCCGTTTTATATATGTTCGGCAGACCAAAACGGAAACGACATGACCAATCCTTATACAAAAGTTTTGATACAGGAGTATTTATCGCTTGATATATACGATCCGAAATTTCATGTTATGTATCACAAAAATATTGATAAAGACATACCCGAGATGATTTTAAAAGCGATACGGGACGGAAAAAACAGCTTTGTTTTTATAAATTCAGATACGGCGAAAAATGCGCTTGAAAAAATAGGGATAAGCAAAGAAGATGCAAAAAGAATAACCGTTTACGGCTGTTATGAAACGGCTGCCGAGGGCTGCGAAGTTGCCGCAACGTGCGGAGGATATGTTAATCTGGCAAAAGCAGTTGAGCTTGCAATGTTTAACGGCTGCGATGTTTTATCAAAAAAACAGATAGCAATAAAAACAGGGGAAGATTTTGAAAGCTTTGATGAATTTTACGGAGCGGTTAAAAAGCAGATTGAATTTATGACAAACGCCGCAATGGATATAAATACCGCATACGAAAAAGGATATGACAAGGTTTTTTCTTCGCCCGTGCTGTCTGCAACATACAAATGCAGCGTGCAGAGCGGAACCGATTTATATTTGGGCGGTGCAAAGTATAACAATACTTCAATTGTCGGCGCCGGAATTGCAACTCTTGTTGACAGCCTGGCTGCCGTGCGAAAGATTGTTTTTGAAGAAAAAAAGGTTACGCTCAGCGAGCTTAAAGAAATTCTTAAATCCGACTGGAAAGAAAGAGAAGACCTTTGCAATTACTGTTTAACAAAGCTTTCAAAATACGGAAACGATTGCAGCGAGGCAGATATTTACGCTTGTGAAATAACAGAATTTTTCTCACGTCTCGTAAACGGCAAAAAGAACGGGCGCGGCGGAGTTTTTCGCAGCGGTTTGTTTTCTGTTGATATGAGGTTTGGTTTCGGCAAAAAACTTTGTGCAACGCCGAACGGAAGAAAAAGCGGCGAGCCGATTTCAAAAAATGCCGCGCCTTCGGACGGAGCGGACAAAAACGGCGTAACAGCATATTTAAACTCTATGCTGAAAATGGATTTTTCAAACTTTCCGGACGGATGCGTTGCAGATGTTGTTTTGCACTGTTCATCTGTTGAGGGAGATGACGGCATGCAGGCGTTTTTTGGGCTTTTGTATTCGTTTATGAAACGCGGAGGATTTGCAGTTCATTTTAATGTTTTAAGTCCGCAAAAGTTAAAAAAGGCGCAAAAAGAACCCGAAAAGTATAAAAATCTGCAAATCAGACTGTGCGGCTGGAATGTGCGCTTTACAGATTTGAGCAAAGAAGAACAGGACAGATTTATTTTGCAGTCGGAAAATGCTTATAATTAAGAGAAAGGACAATCGTTATGATATTTGATATAAAGAGGTTTGCCGTTCATGACGGCAACGGAATACGGACAACAGTGTTTTTTAAAGGGTGTCCTTTAAAGTGCGTTTGGTGTCATAATCCGGAGGGGATAGGCTTTAAAAGCCAGACGGCATACTATGAGGATAAATGCGTCCGCTGCGGCAGCTGTGTTTCGGTGTGTAAAAACGGCGCGCAAAAAATAGTTGACGGAAAGCATGTGTTTGAAAGAGAGAGGTGCACAGGCTGCGCAGAATGCGAAAAAGTCTGTCCGCAGGGAGCAATAAAGGTTTACGGGAAAAACATGATGGCAGAAGAAGTTGAAAAAATTGTTTTAAAAGACAAAGATTTTTATGAAAGCTCCGGCGGAGGAGTTACGCTTTCGGGCGGAGAATGTTTAATGCAGCCTGAATTTTGCAAAGATATTTTAAAAAGATTAAAAGAAAAAAATATTAACACAGCCGTTGACACATGCGGATTTGTTTCAAGAGAAGCGATAGATAAGGTTATTGATTATACGGATATGTTTTTGTATGATATAAAAGCCTTTGACGAAGACGTGCATATAAAATGCTGCGGACATTCAAACAAAATTATACTGGACAATCTTTTATATATTAATTCAAGAAACATAAAAACCGAAATACGCATACCATATGTTTATGGGTTTAATGATAATCAGACAGATAAAATATTTAAGTTTTTATCGGATTTAAAATGCATAAGTGCGGTGAAGATTTTGCCGTATCATAATTATGCGGGCTCAAAATATAAAGCTTTAAACATGGAAAATACGCTTCCCGAAATGACTGACGCAGCCGGGCAGATAGAAAAAGCAAGAAAAAAAGCAAGCTCATACGGGCTTTTATGCAAATAAAAATGCTGTGTAAAAAACGAACGTCTGGCATTCGCCCTGCGTTCGTTTTTTTAATAAAAATCTTGACATTTTAATATAGCGGTCATATAATTATGAAAAAGACGGCTACAGGAAAGAAAAAAGTGGGGAATGTTGATATGTTTGAAGATATTTATCCCTTTTGCGCGGAAAATGAAAGTCCGTTTGAGATAAGCCTTTGCGGAATATCATATTGCGACGGCAGCTATAAAATAGAGCGGAAAAAATCCGACATAAACGTGATAGAATATATCGTTTCGGGAAACGGCAGAGTAAATGAAAATAAAAATGCTTTTAATGCCGGAGAGGGCGATGTCTATTTTTTAAAGCACGGCAGAGATCACCTTTATTTTTCTGACGCGGACAACCCGTGGGTTAAAATATGGTTTAATTTTAAGGGCGAATTTGCCGATGCGGTAACGAGGTGTTATAATCTTGAAAACTGCGCGCATTTTCATGCTCCGCAGCTTAGAGATGATTTTGAAGAAGTTATAAAAATGGCAAAAACCGAAACGAAAACAGAGGAGTTTTTCGAAAAATCGGCGGCAATATTTTTAAAAATTGCGCAAAAGCTTTCAAAACTGAAAAACGAAGAAACAAATAAAAAATCGCAGGTTGCGCAGCTTTTGAAAAACAAAATCGATAACAGCGCGGACATTAACAGGCCTTTTGAAGATATACTAAAAGAGCTTTTTTGTTCAAAATGCCATGCAATAAGAGAGTTTAGAAAAGCATACAATATAACGCCGTATGCCTATATTTTAAACAAAAAATTCGAAACCGCAAAAATGCTTTTAACAAACACGGCGCTGCCTGTGGGAGCTATTGCCGAAAAGCTCGGATTTTGCGATTTACAGTATTTTTGCGTGAGCTTTAAAAAGAGGTTTTCTGTAACGCCGACGGACTATCGAAAAAACAAAACGGAAAAATAAAATTAAAAAAATATTTGACAAACGGCGAAAAATATAGTAATGTAAAAAGGTGTATTGTTATATAACGATAAACGGGAAGGGGTATGAATGAATGCCTCAGACAGATGATGAAAGAAAAATTTTATGGATATGGCTTAAAGATATTTTTAAGTTTTCCGATGTAAAGGTGTTTAGCCTTGTTGAAATTTTCGGCTCGGCAGAAAATATTTATAAGGCAGACAGCAATGATTTTAAAAATATCAAAGGACTTTTGCAAAAAGAAATTAATATGCTTTGCGCAAAAGATTTAAGCCGGGCTCAAAAGACATATGAAAACGCATTAAAATCGGGCACAGACATTATATTAATGCAAGAGGACAGATATCCGTATCTTCTTAAGCAGATTTATCAGCCGCCGCCGGTTTTGTATGTAAAAGGCAATATAGAATGTGTAAAAGACAGGCTTGTAATTGCCGGCGTCGGAACGAGAAAATGCGATGATATATCTGCAAAAATAATGACAAATATCGCATGCGATCTTGCAAAGGCAGGAATAGTTATAGTAAGCGGTATGGCAAAAGGAATTGACTCTGCGGCACACCGCGGCGCTCTGGCAGCCGGCGGAATAACCGCCGCAGTTTTAGGCACGGCAATAGACAAAATTTATCCGGCCGAAAACCGCGAGCTTTATTATAATATAATAGAAAGCGGCGGAGCGGTAATATCAGAGCATCCGCCCGGATACTACGGCTTTAAGTCCGACTTTGTGCTAAGAAACCGAATAATAGCCGGTCTGTCGCACGGAGTGCTGGTATGCAGAGCGCCTGTGGCAAGCGGAAGCTTAACAACAGCGCGCGCGGCATTGGATTTCGGGCGCGACACATTTTGCGTTCCGGGAGACGCAACAGCTGAGAACGAAGGCTCGAACCGACTTATAATGGACGGATGCGCAAAAATGATTTTGTCTGCAAAAGACATTATAGAAGAGTATGCGCAAAGCGGCGTATATTACAATTTTTCACCGGAAAAAATAAAAGAACAGGAAATAAAAAAATTGCAGCCTTTAGATGATAAAGCGGATAAAATTCAAATCTTTGAGAAAAACAAAGAGGAAGGAAAGTATGAAGCTTTGGATGAAAATCAAAGAAAAGTGGTCATGTATGTAAAGGATAAAAGAATTTTATCAGAGGATATCTGCCAGGCGCTTGGCATGGATGCAAAGGTGTTGTCGGCAATGATTACAGAGCTTGAAATTGACGATATTTTAACAAACGACAACGGATACATTTCTTTAAATATATAAGCAAAACATATATGGAGGGGTTAAAATGGCAAAAAAGCTTGTTATAGTGGAGTCGCCGTCGAAGGCGGAAACAATAAAAAAATATCTCGGCACAGGGTATAATGTGTCGGCGTCTATGGGACATATTATCGATTTGCCGAAAAGCAGTCTCGGTATTGACGTTGATGCCGACTTTGAACCGAAATATATCACTATAAGAGGAAAGGGCGATTTGCTTACAAAACTTAAAAAAGAAGCAAAAGCTGCCGATAAAGTGTTTTTGGCAACAGACCCTGACCGCGAGGGAGAGGCTATAAGCTGGCATCTTGCATCGGCGCTTAATATTGATAAAGAACAGCAGGTGCGCGTTTGTTTTAACGAAATCACGAAAACCGCCGTTCAAAAAGCAATAAAGCAGCCGAGAAAAATAAACGAGGATTTGGTTGACGCACAGCAGGCGCGCCGCGTACTTGACAGAATAGTGGGTTATAAAATAAGCCCTATTCTCTGGAAGAAAATAAAAAAAGGACTCAGCGCCGGCAGAGTACAGAGTGTGGCGGCAAGGCTTATATGCGACAGAGAAGACGAAATCGAAGCGTTCACGCCGAGAGAATACTGGTCAATCGGCGCAACGCTTGTTGAGCCTAAAAGCAAAAAGGAGTTTAAAGCTTCTTTTTACGGAACAAAAAAAGAAAAAATCGAACCCGAAACGCAGGCTCAGGCAGATGATATAATAAAGAATTTAGACGGCGCGCAATATGTTGTTGAAAGCATAAAAACAACTCTGTCAAAAAGAAATCCACAGTCTCCGTTTACAACCTCTACAATGCAGCAGGAGGCTTCAAGAAAGATAAACTTTCAGTCTAAAAAAACAATGCAGATTGCGCAGAACCTGTATGAAGGCGTGACGGTTAAAGGGTATGGAAAAATAGGTCTTATATCCTATATGCGTACCGACTCCATACGAATTGCCGACGAGGCGCTTGCAGCAGTCAGAGATTATATAACATCCGAATACGGCAAAAATTATCTTCCGGATAAGGCAAGAGTGTTTAAATCAAAAAAGACTGCTCAGGACGCGCACGAAGCGATAAGACCGACAAACGTGTCGATTACGCCGGAAAGCGTGAAAGGTCAGATAACAAACGACCAGTACAAGCTCTATAAGCTGATTTGGGAAAGGTTTGTTGCCTGCCAGATGGAAAACGCATCTATTGAAAATGTTGCATGTGATATAAGCGCAAAGGATTATTTGTTTAAAGCAAGCGGCTCAAGAGTGGTTTTTGACGGATATATGAAAATTTATATTGAAGGAAGCGACTCAAAAGAGGAAAAACAAAAGATGCTGCCAAAGCTTGAAGAAAAGCAAAGCGTTGATTTAAAAGAGCTTGAAGGAAAACAGCACTTTACTCAGCCGCCCGCAAGATACACAGAAGCGACGCTTATAAAGGCGCTTGAAGAGGACGGCATAGGCAGACCTTCGACGTATATGCCGACTATCACAACCATACTTGCAAGAGGTTATGTTGCAAGAGAGAAAAAAAGCTTTATTCCGACGGAGCTCGGACGAATTACAACCGAGCTTTTGAAAAAGAATTTTGAAAATATTGTTGATGTTGACTTCACGGCGAACATGGAAGAACAGTTAGACGAGGTTGAAGACGGAAAAATAGAGTGGAAAAGCGTTATACGAAAGTTTTATGATCCGTTTATCCGTGAAGTGAATAAGGCCGAAGAAGAAGTTGGCAAAATTGAAATTGCGCCTGAGGTTTCAGATGTCGCATGCGAAAAATGCGGACGCATGATGGTATATAAAATGGGCAGATACGGGAAATTTCTTGCGTGTCCCGGGTATCCCGAATGTAAAAACGCAAAGGCAATCAGAATTGAAACCGGGGTAAAATGCCCGAAATGCGGCGGAGAAATTCTTCAAAAGAAAAGCAAAGCCGGACGGGTTTATTTCGGCTGCGAAAACAACACGAAATGCGATTTTATGACATGGGATATGCCGCTTAAAGATAAAAAGTGTCCGAAATGCGGCGGGCCGCTGTTTAAAAAGAATGCAAGAGGCGGCGGAAAAACGGTTTGCGTAAAAGAAGGATGCGGATATGAGACAGGCGGTAAGACTAATGAAAAATAATGAAGTTAAAGTTATCGGAGCGGGGCTTGCGGGCTGTGAGGCGGCATGGCAGCTGGCAAACCGGGGCATAAAGGTTAAGCTTTATGAAATGAAGCCTGTTTACCGCTCGCCGGCTCATAAAACGGATGATTTTGCCGAGCTTGTGTGCAGCAATTCTTTAAGAAGCGACCAGACGGCAAATGCCGTGGGGCTTTTAAAAGAGGAAATGCGTATGTTAAATTCTCTTATAATAAGCTGTGCGGATGAAACAAGAGTGCCGGCAGGCGGCGCGCTGGCAGTTGACCGTGACGGTTTTTCAAAGCTTGTAACAAAAAAGATACATGACCATGAAAATATAGAGGTTATTTCAAAAAAGATTTCCAAAATTGATACTTTGGAAAACACGATTGTTGCCGCAGGACCTCTTTGCGCCGATGAGCTTGCGCAAAATATTAAAGAGCTGACGGAAAAAAGCGGCGGGTGTTTGCATTTTTTTGATGCGGCGGCGCCAATCGTAACAAAAGAGAGCATTGATATGACAAAGGCGTTTTTTGCTGCAAGATATGACAGAGGAACGCCCGATTATATAAACTGTCCCATGACAAAAGAAGAATATGAAACGTTTTATAACGAGCTTATAAATGCAAAGGAGGCGCCGGTGCATGAATTTGAAAACTTTAAGGTTTTTGAAGGCTGTATGCCGGTTGAGGTTATGGCAAAAAGGGGACATGACACCCTTCTTTACGGACCTTTAAAGCCTGTTGGGCTAACGAATCCCAAAACCGGTAAGGATGATTGCTTTGCCGTTGTTCAGCTTCGTCAGGACAACAAAGACGCAAGCCTGTATAACATTGTCGGCTTTCAAACGCATCTTAAATTCGGGGAGCAAAAAAGAGTGTTTTCATTAATACCGGGGCTTGAAAATGCGGAATTTGTGCGCTACGGCGTTATGCACAGAAACACTTTTATAAACTCGCCGAAGCTTTTAAATAAATACTATCAGTCAAACGATTATGAAAATCTGTTCTTTGCGGGCCAGATTACAGGTGTTGAAGGATATGTAGAGTCGGCAGCGTCGGGACTTTTGAGCGCGATAAACATGGCAAGAAGAATTTCGGGCAAAGAAATGGTTGACTTTACAAAAGCGACGGCGATAGGCGCTTTGGCAAATTATATAAGCAATGTTACAGTCGAAAAGTTTCAGCCGATGAACGTTAATTTCGGTATAATGGAAAAACTCGGCGATAAGGTGCGCAAAAAACGCGAAAGATATGAAAAAATTTCAGAAAAGGCAATAAAAAAACTAAGCGAAATAATAAAATCAAAGGAAGTGTAGTAAAATGCTGTATCTGATGAAAATGCAGCCCGTTTTTAAACAGTATATCTGGGGCGGCACGGGATTTAAAGATAAGTTTGGAATGCAAACCGGAACCGACACGGCAAGCGAGGCATGGATGGTGTCGGCAAATAAAAACGGCAAAAGCATTATTGCAAACGGAGATTTAAAAAACAAAACAATCGATGAGGCATATGAAAGCCTTAAAGAAAAGCTTGCCGGCGATGAAATTTATAAAAAATACGGAATGCATTTTCCGCTGCTTGTTAAGTTTTTAGACTGCGCAGACAAATTATCCGTTCAGGTTCATCCTGATGATAAATATGCGATGGAAAACGAAAACACGCGCTTTGGAAAAACCGAAATGTGGTATATATTAGACGCAAAGGAAAACGCAAAGCTTATATACGGATTTAATAAAGACGTTACAAAACAGGAGTTTGAAGAGGCAATTGAAAAAGGAAGCCTGAGCGATATTTTAAATTACGTAAGTGTTAAAGCGGGAGATACTTTTTATATTAAATCGGGCACGCTTCATGCTCTTTTAGACGGCCTTATGGTGGCTGAAATTCAGCAAAATTCAGACACGACATACCGCGTTTACGATTATGACAGAAAAGATAAAAACGGAAATAAAAGAGAGCTGCATATTAAAAAATCCTTAGACGTTACAAGCCTTGAAAGCTCGAAGGGAAAAGAACATGTTAAAACAAGCGAAACTTTGGATGCAAACGGCAATAAAAAAACGCATCTGGTTGAATGCGAATGTTTTAACACGGATAAATACGAAATAAAAGAAAAAGCAGAATTTTCCTCGCTTGAAAGCAGTTTTGATATATTGATTTTTACAAAAGGGGAAGCAAAGGTAGTATGCGAATTTAACGAAGTTTCGGTTAAAGCGGGCGAATGCATACTCGTTCCGGCATATTTGGGAAAATATTTTGTTAAAGGAAACTGCGAGCTTTTAAAAAGCTATGCAAAATAATAAAAAATAATAATGGTTTATAAAAAGATACCGGCAAAAAATGCGGTATCTTTTTTTGTATCGTAACGAAAAAAATAATTTTGCATATTATGCTTTTAGAAGCGTGACACATAAATAAAAATATAGAAGGTGATTTGTTAATGAATAATGATATTTGCGATATGACGCAGCTTAAAGCCGGACAGAGTGCGGTTGTTGAATGTATTGATATATATACAAACATGCGGCGCAGACTTTTAGACATCGGCTTGGTGTGCGGAACAAAGATAGAGTGTGTGCTGAAAAGTCCGGCAAAGGATCCTGCGGCATATAAAATACGCGGAGCGGTTATTGCTATCAGAAATGACGATGCAAAAAAAATTAAATGCAAAATAAAATTTCCGGGGTGATTGTATGGGGCTTATGGCTAAATCCGTTGGGAAAAACGTTTTGGACACAAAATGCAAACCACAAAAGAAAAACGAAAAAATAATAGCGCTTGCAGGCAATCCGAACGTCGGCAAAAGCACAGTCTTTAACGCACTTACCGGACTTCATCAGCACACGGGAAACTGGCCGGGGAAAACGGTCGGAAATGCACAGGGAAAAGTTGAATTCGACGGTGAGGAATATATTATATACGATCTTCCGGGAACATATTCTCTTATGGCTCATTCAAAGGAAGAAGAGGCTGCAAGAGATTTTATCTGCTTTGAAAAGCCCGATGCTGTTGCTGTGGTGTGCGACGCGTCGTGTCTTGAAAGAAATTTGAATTTAGTATTACAGACAATTGAAATAACAAAAAATGTTGTTGTGTGTGTAAATTTAATGGATGAGGCGAAAAGAAAGGGAATAAGCGTTAATACAAATAAGCTGTCGAAACTGCTCGGTGTGCCGGTGGTTGCGATGTGTGCAAAAAAGAAAATAGGATTAAATCAAATGTTAAGGCAGATTAAAAACGTTTTAAAAAGGGACAGTAAAGAAACGTTTGAAATATCATACGGCGAAGATGTTAAAAAAGCGGCGAAAACGGTTTGCGCCTCGCTCGGCGATATAAAAATAAACAAAAATTGGCTTGCGCTCCGCCTTTTGGAGGGTGATGCGCAAAATATTTCAAATATAGAAAAATACATAGGCGTTTCGCTTTCGGATAATGATAATATAAAAAGTGCAGTACAAAACGCAAAACAGTTTTTAAAAGCGGATGAGTCCTTTTCGGATAAAATTGTTGAAAAAATCGTTTTCGAAGCAGAAAACATATTTAAACAAACCGTGAAAACCGATAATAAAAAATATAATGATTTTGATAAAAAAACGGATAAAATTTTAACAGGCAGATTAACGGGTATACCCGTTATGATTGCGCTTTTGGCGGTTGTGTTTTGGATAACGGTATTCGGTGCAAATATTATATCCGATTTTTTGTCGGAAGCTTTTTTAATATGCGAAAGATTTATTTTAAGTTTTTTTGAGGGGCTGAATGTTTCGCCCGTTATATACAAACCGATTGTTTTCGGGATATATCGGGTGAGCGCATGGGTTGTTTCGGTTATGCTTCCGCCGATGGCTATATTTTTTCCGCTTTTTACGCTGCTTGAGGATTTGGGGTATCTGCCAAGGGTTGCCTTTAATCTTGACCACTCTTTTAAAAAGTGCTGTGCATGCGGAAAACAGGCGCTGACCACCTGTATGGGATTTGGCTGCAATGCATGCGGAGTTGTGGGATGCAGAATAATAGATTCGCCAAGAGAGCGCCTTATTGCAATTATAACAAACAACTTTGTTCCGTGCAACGGAAGAATACCGCTGCTTATTATGATTGCCGCAATGTTTTTTTCGCCAAACGGCGGACTTGGCGGCGCGCTTGTGTGTGCACTGGCGCTGACGGGCGCTGTGGTTTTGGGAATTGCGGCAACGTTTTTGGCATCAAAAATATTGTCTGAAACAATTTTAAAAGGCGAAGCCTCGTCTTTTACGCTGGAGCTTCCGCCGTATCGAAAACCGCAGATAGGAAAAATTTTTTTACGCTCGGTTTTTGACAGAACGTTGTTTGTTTTGGGCAGAGCGGTTATGGTTGCGGCGCCTGCGGGGCTTGTGATATGGATTCTGGCAAACACGGCAGCCAATGGCAGACCGCTTCTTATACAGATAAGCGGATTTTTAGACCCGTTTGCAAAAATTCTTGGTTTTGACGGAGCTGTTTTGCTTGCGTTTATATTGGGATTTCCGGCAAACGAACTTGTTATTCCGCTTATAATGATGATATATATGGCATCGTCGGAACTTATGCAGATTCCCGATTTGCTTATGCTTAAGGATTTGTTTTTAAAAAACGGCTGGAACGGCTGCACGGCTGTGTGTGTTATGCTTTTTTCTCTTATGCACTGGCCCTGCTCGACAACGATGCTCACCGTAAAAAAAGAAACGCAAAGTTTAAAATGGAGCGCGGCGGCGTTTTTGGTGCCGACTCTTTTCGGAATGGCAATATGTGCATTATTTAATTTTGCAGTTAAAATTTTAGGGTTATATTAATTGAAAATGCGGAAAAAATAATCCTAAAAGGAGATGATTTAATTATGAGTACGGACACGGTCGAGCTTTTAAAAGAATGCAATGCGGGAGTGAAGATGGGAGTTTGCGCAATTGAAGACGTTGAAGACAACGTTTCGGATAAAAGCTTTAAAAAAGTTCTTTCTCAAAACAAAAAAGAGCATCAGGATATCGGCAGCGAAATCCATGAAATTTTAAACAGTATGGATGAGGCGGGAAAAGAGCCGAATGTTATGGCTAAAGGAATGAGCTGGATAAAAACAAATGTGAAGATTTCGTTAGACGACAGCGACAACACTATTGCAGATCTTATAACGGACGGCTGCAACATGGGGGTAAAGTCATTAAACAAATATTTAAATCAGTATAAAGCGGCAGACGAACAGTCGAAAAAAATTGCAAAAAAACTTATTGATTTGGAGCATGACTTAACGATTAATATAAGAAAGTATCTTTAAAATTTTAGCAAAAGTGCAAAAAAGGGCTGTTAAAAAGTCAATTGATTTTTTAACAGCCCCTCTTTTTAAAATTTATTTTTCAATTGCATTTTTTAAAACCGGATACAAAGCATCTGCCCAGGCTGTGCATCCTGTGGAGTTGGGGTGTCCGCCGTATTTTGCAATATGCAAAAGCTCTTTGCTTTGGCTTAAAACGTCCGAGGTGTCAAAAATACCTATGCATTTAGGAGCAATGACGGTTTTTATGTATTCGTTTACATTTTTCCAGATATCAATTTTTTCGCCTGTATAGTCAAACGGAGGCACTGTCTGGATAAACACTTTAACGCCCGCAGCCGTCAGCTTGTCTGTGATATTTAAAAGATCGTTTTTAATCTGATTTTCGCTTCTGCCCTGAAGAATATCGTTAACGCCGTAGCACACGACAACAACGTCGTTTTGCTTTGCTTTAAAAAGCCATGCGCTGTCTGAGGCGGCATCCTGAGCGCGTCCGAAACCGAGGCCTAAATTCCAATATGCATACAAAAAGCCTAACTTTTTTGCAACCTTATAGTTCCAGTGCTCATAAGAATTTATGTCGGTTCCGATTCCCTGAGTGATAGAGTCGCCTAAAAATGCAATTTTAAGCTTTGCATCTCTTTTGCAGCCGAGCATTGACAAAAACGGCATATGTTTGCAAGGCTCCCAGGCTCCGTCTTTTAAAATAAATGTTGGTATCAGGCTTTCTTCGTGGCAAAAAAACTCTTTTGCGCTGAAGCTTATCTGAATGCATATATAGTCTGTGCTGTTTGCACAAAGCTTTAAAGGATCGCTTGCAAAAAATTCTCCGGGCATAACTTCTTTTTGATCTTTGCCTGAAAACGTTACCGGAAAAAAGCGGATGTCATCTGTCATATGATCTGCACAGCATGTGCTGCACACTCCGGCAGACAAAGAATGTATCGTCCAGCCGCCGCATATTAAATTGCAGTGGCTTAATTTGCCGTCTGAAAATGTGCTGTCGGCTATGTTTGAAAATAAAAACGAATATTCGTATTCGCCGCCGTTATTTACTTTATAAAATAATCTTCCCGTTTTTATCTCGTTTTCGTTTTCGCTTTTAACAAGCATTTGATTGCCGCTTCCGGCAGATGTGTTTGAAACAAAATTTTTAAAATATTCCATTTTTATCAGCTCCGCATTTTTTTATTTATATTTTAACCTATTTGTAAAGAAAAATCAATAGTTTGTAAAAATAAATGCCGCTTTAATCAAATTTTAGCCTTAAGGCATTGACAAAACATAGTTTAAACTGTATAATTGTTAATATGTGAAAATGGAAAAATTATAAAATTTATACGGTTTAAAAATTGTTTTTAATAAATTTGAAAGGTTGATGTTTCGGTGTATAACTCGGCAGTGTGCCTTCTTGATGAGGCTTGTAGAAAATATCCGGATAAAACGGCTGTTATTGATGAAAACGGAAAGATAACGTTTTTGCAGCTTAAAGAAAAGGCAATGAGGGTTGCTTCGTATTTGGAAAAAGAAAAAAACGCTTCAAAAGCTCCCGTTGTTGTTTATATGAAAAAGAGCATTGATTGCATAGTTTCGTTTATGGCTGTTTTATACAGCGGCAGGGCATATGTTCCGGTTGCGGGTGATATGCCGTTTGAAAGAGTCAGAAAAATTACGGATAATTTAAATCCTTCGTTTATCATTGCAGACTCGCAGCGTTTAGAGATATTAAATCAAAACGGTGCTGCAAATAATGCAGTTTTGTTTGAAACTGCCGCCGGGTTTGAAAGTGACGAAGAAAAAATAAAAAATATACAGCAAAAGGTTATCGATACAGATCCGATATACATAATGTATACGTCGGGTTCAACGGGAGATCCCAAAGGCGTAACGGTTTCGCACAAGGGCGTTATAGACTATGTTACATGGACAAAAACCACATTCGGCTTTAATGAAAACGATATTTTCGGAAATCAGGCGCCGTTTTATTTTGACAACTCTATTTTTGATATTTACGGCTGTCTGATAACAGGGGCAACTATGGTTATAATCCCGGAGGTGCTTTTTAATTTTCAAAACAAGCTTCCCGAATACGTTGAAGAAATGAAAATAACGGTTATTTTCTGGGTTCCGACTATTTTGATAAATGTTGCAAATGCGGGCGCGCTTGATGAGTGCCGTATGACGCATCTTAAAAAGGTTCTTTTCTGCGGAGAGGTTATGCCAAACACTCAGCTTAATATCTGGAGAGAGCACTATCCCGACTTAATGTATGCAAATTTGTACGGACCGACGGAAATTACGGACGTGTGCACATATTATATAGTTGACAGAGAGTTTGAAAACAGCGAGCCTCTGCCTATAGGACGCGCATGCAAAAATATGAGAACATATATAATAACCGAAAGCGGAAAGCTTGCAAAAACAAATGAAACGGGCGAGCTTTGCATAGCCGGCACGGGCGTGGCGCTTGGATATTATAACAACAAAGAAATAACAGACAAAGCCTTTATACAAAATCCGTTTAATCCGTATTATTCGGAGAGGCTTTACAGAACAGGCGATCTGGCTTATGAAAACGAAGAGGGACTTTTGATGTATGTCGGGCGCATGGATTCGCAGATAAAAATAAACGGAAACAGAGTTGAGCTTGGCGAAATTGAAAATGCGGCTATGTGCATAGAAGGCGTTTCAAGAGCCTGTGCCGCACTTGACAGCAATAAAAACGCGATTGCGCTGTTTATTGAGGCGGCCGGCGAATATAAACTGCGCCATGTGAACAACGAATTAAAAAAGCATATCCCAAAATACATGCTTCCTGGCGAGCTTTTTGTGTTAGAAAAATTTCCGCACACTTCAAACGATAAAATAGACAGGGTATCTTTAAAAAAGCTGCTCTGCGGAAAAGACGGTGAAAAATAATGAACTCAGTTTTGACGCTTATAGAAGAAACAATAAAGAAATTTCCGAAAAACATTGCAATTGATGATGAAAAAACAGCTATGACATATGAGCAGCTTTATAACTCATATAACTGTATTGCGCAGGCTATCATATCAAAATCTTCGGGCGAGGTAAAGCGTCCGGTTTTGGTATATCTGCCGAAAAGCGCAAAATCAGTGGTTTCATTTATGGGAGCGCTTGCAAGCGCGAATATGTATGTTCCGGCAGATTATAAAACGCCGCTTGAAAGACTTTCGGCAATGATTGATAATTTAAGTCCGATAATGATTATAACCGATGAAGCCGGAAAGGACACGCTTTCGTCTTTCGGTATAACAAAAGATGTGTGCGTTTATGACGAGCTTTTAAAAACAAAAGCCGATTTAGAAGAAATTGAGGAATATAAAAATTATGTTATAGACACGGATCCGGCATATGTTATGTATACTTCCGGTTCGACAGGCGTTCCGAAAGGCGTTGTTATTGCACACAGAGGAATTATAAACTATGCGCTTTGGCTTATCGACGAATTTAAGATAAACGAGAAATCGGTTTTGGGGCTTCAGTCGGGTTTTCATTTTGACAACTCCGTGTTTGATATATATACAAGCTTTTTTACGGGCGCAAAGATGGTTATAATTCCGGAAATACTTTTTATGTATCCGGGACAGCTTATAGAGTTTATGCAAAAAAAAGAAATAACAACAATCTTTTGGGTGCCGACGGTTATGATAAACGTTGCAAATTCGCAGGCTTTGGAAAATGCAAGTTTGCCAAACCTTAAAACTGTTGTTTTTGCAGGCGAGGTAATGCCTAACAAACAGTTAAACATATGGAGAAAAAATTTAAAGGACTGTGTGTATGCGAATTTGTACGGGCCGACGGAAATCACGGTTGACTGCACATATTATATAGTTGACAGAAAATTTGAAAACAGCGATCCGTTGCCCATAGGAAAAAGCGTTCCGAACAACCGCGTGCTGATTTTAAATGAGCAAAACAAGCTTTGTGAGCCTTATGAACACGGCGAGCTGTGTGTTGCGGGATGCGGTGTGGCGCTCGGATATTATAATAATAAAGAGCTTACCGACAAGGTGTTTGTGCAAAATCCGCTCAACGATAAATATAAAGAAATAATTTACCGCACCGGAGATATTGCATATAAAGACGATGAGGGGCTTATTATGTATGTCGGCAGACGCGATAACCAGTTTAAGCTCAGGGGAAACAGAATAGAGCTCGGAGATATTGAAAATGCCGCATCGTGTGTTTCGTATGTTAAAAAATCGTGTGCGCTGTTTGACAGCGAAAACGAAAAAATTATTTTGGTTATAGAGTCGGATGAGGCAGTTAATTTAAGAAAGCTGAATTTGCTTTTGGCAAAGTATCTGCCAAAATATATGCTTCCCGGACAGCTTGAAATAACAGATAATATGCCGGTTACGCCGAATAACAAAATCGACCGAAAGGCGCTTTATGCAAAATACACGAATTTGGGTGACAAAAAATGTTAAATAAAAGAAACACGGCGGTTTGCTTTTTGGAAGAAACAGCAAAAAAATATCCGGATAATATTGCCGTTGACGAAATAGGAAAGCTTTGCACGTTTGAAGATTTGTATAAAAAGAGCCGTGCGGCGGCGAGCGCAATTTTGAAAATGAATATAAAAAAGCAAAATATTGCCGTTATGCTGCCGAAAGGGGCAAACGCAATGTGCGCTTTTTTTGCCATACTCTACAGCGGAAAAACCTATGTGCCGCTTGATTACAACGATGCAGACACAAGGCTTTTTACGATTATTGCGGCGGTTGACTGCGATTTGGTTATAACCGACGAAAATAATATTTCAAAATTTAAAGACGCGGGAATAAATGCCGTTTTGTACAGCGAAACGGAAAAATGCGAAATTGACGATGATGCTATTTATAATGCGCTTGAAACAGTATGCGACCTTGACAGCGCATACATAATGCACACATCAGGCTCGACGGGCGTTCCGAAAGGCGTTGTTGTGTCGCACAGGGCGATAATTGATTTTACAAACTGGGCGGTAAAGCTTATGAAGCTTGATGAAACAAGCGTTATAGGATTGCAGTCGCCGTTTCATTTTGACGCATCCGTGTTTGATATATATGTGTGTATTGCAACAGGGGCAAAGCTTGCGCTGCTGCCGGATGTGTTGGTTAAATTTCCGGCAAAAATCCCTGAATTTATAGAAGAAAAGAAAGTTACCTGCATATTTTGGGTTCCGGGAATTTTAGCCGATATTGCAAATTCGGGCGCGCTTGAAAAATATGAGATGCCGTCACTAAAAATGTTTACGTTTGTCGGCGAAGTTATGCCGACAAGACAGTTTAACATGTGGTATAATAAAAATAAAAACAGAACATATATAAATCTTTACGGGCCGACGGAGGCGACCGTTGCGTGCACGGCGTATAAAATAAAAAAAGCTTTGCAGGACAGTGAGCCGATACCGATAGGCAGAGCGGGAGCAAACAAGCGGATTTTGATTATAAATGAAGAAGGTCGCGAGGCAAACGTCGGAGAGACAGGCGAGATTTGTATACTGGGCAGCTGCCTTGCTTTCGGGTACTACGGCAGAAAAGAAGAAACAAACAATGTGTTTGTGCAGAATCCGGCGAACATGGCATACCGCGAAATGATGTATAAAACCGGAGATTTCGGATATGTGAGCGAAAGCGGAGACATTATTTTTTCCGGCAGACGCGACAGTCAGGTTAAAATTCACGGCATAAGAGTGGAGCTTGGGGATATTGAAAACGCTGCCTGCTGCATAGACGGTATTGAAAAGGCAAGCACCGTGCTGAAAGATGAAAAAATAACGCTGTTTTTGCAAACAAAAAAAAGCTTTAACAAAAGGCAGTTTAATTTGCTTTTAAAAGAACATGTTCCGAAGTATATGCTGCCGGATGCTGTAGTGTGTCTTAATCAGTTTCCTTTAAACAAAAACGGAAAGACAGACAAAAAAAGACTTATAAGCGAAAATTATTAACGCAAAGCGTGTAATTTTAACGTTTTTTATGTGTCCGGATAAAAAGCGATATTAATATTTACGGACGGAAAGGCGAATTTGAAATGAACAATATTGAAGAAAAAATTGAAAATTACATCAGAGAAACGTTTGACATAGGCGATGATCCCGAATTTTCAAACGATATACATTTGTTTGACAGCGGATTTGTTGATTCATTGGGTGCGGTTGATATTGTTATGTTTGTGGAAAACGAATTTAACATTAAAATCACGCAGAAGGATATAACTCTTTATCCTATGAACACTGTAAATGAAATTGCGGCTGTGGTAAAAAGCAAGCTTGAAGGTTAATATAAAATTATCGGAGAAATATAATGTGGTTTTTACAAGAAGATATGCTTTTAAAGCTTCTTTTGTGTACTGCGGTTTTTATTTTTGGGATTTATGCGTTTGAAAAGCTTAAGATAAAACAGCATTTTAAAATTTTCAGCGCGCTTTTAAGCGCGGCGCTGATGTTTAGTTATTCAAAAGAGCTTGGACTGATTTACACAGCATACGTACTGCTCAGTTATGCTATGATTGTGATAATGCGGAAAATTAAAAAATGCAGAAAAGGTTTTTTTGTTGTTTTCTGCATTTTATTTGCGCTGCCGTTTTTTGCGTACAGAATAACGCCTGTTAAGAATTATTTCGGCTTTACGATAGTGCTTATCGGATTTGCATATAATATGCTAAAGGCAATCGATGCGCTTTTTTACACATACTATACTGATGAAAAAATAGAATTTACAGACTATGCAAACTTTATTTTGTTTTTCCCCGTGTTTACATCGGGACCGATATTTCGCTACCGTGATTTTCACAAAGCCTTTGAAAACATTAAACCGCTGACGGCGGCATCTATGGAATACGGAATCAAACGCTTTATTTTGGGCATGTTTAAAAAGGTGGTTCTGATTACGCTTTTGAATATGGTTTTTGAAAAGCTTACGGCAATTGAACAGTATCACTTTTATCAAAGCATTGCAACGATAGCTTTGGCATATCTTATTTTGTATCTTGATTTGTCGGGATACAGCGATATGGCGATAGGAATCGGAAGACTCACGTCTATGGAGGTGCCGGAAAACTTTAAACAGCCGTGGAGCGCTGCAAGCTTTACGCAGTTTTGGCGAAAGTGGCACGTTACATTAAGCGACTGGATACGCGAACACATCTTTGTTGTTGTGCAGGGAAAAAGGTTAAACAAGTATCAGTCGGCGCTTATCGGATTTGTGACAATGATTGTTATGAGCCTGTGGCATGAGTTTACGCTGATAACTCTTATAGGCGGAATATATATGGGTTTGTTTTTGGTTATTGAAAACATTTTTTCGCTGTCAACGTTTAATGTCAGAAAAGAAAAAAAATATAAATATGTTTTGCGCTGCTTTTTGGTAAACTTTTTCTTTGCGGTAAATGCGCTGACCTTTTCGCTCGATATATCGAAAGTGGTTGATATTTTGAAAGGATTGGTAAGGTGATATGAAAAAGAATGTTAGATTTACCGGATTTGTTTTTGTGCTTATAGCTGTTTGGATTATTTCAGACGTTTTTTTAACGTTTACCGATCCGGTTTCCCACTCGGCATATTTTCCGAAAAACGATTTTGAAATTACAAAAATGAAGCACCCGGAAAAGGTTTGGGACAAGGTGTTTTACGGAAGCTCGGTTGTGGTTAATTCGTATATTGAAGAAGAAAGCGGGAGCGGATATTATAACCTTGGAATAAGCTACGGAACAGTGTCTGATATTTATGAGATGATTGAAAAAAAATATATAACTGTCGGCAGCGAGCTGGTTATAGGCTTAAACGATGTGACCTTTGTTGACTGGCTTGACACAAACCCGACCTATCCGTGGCACAAAAAGTGGTATCAGCATTATGTATATTTCAGAAGAGATAATATATGCCCGTTTTTAAAAGACGCATTTTCAAATGTAATGGCAAAGAAAAATCCGTTTGCAGAGCCTTTGTATACAAATCCGGGAAAGCTTTATGTTTACGGCGCGCTTTCTGATGAAGAGCTTGAAAAAAGCAACGAATCAATGCTTGAAAGGTTCGGAGGCTGCACGGTTGATAAAGATTGCAGAAAAAATTTTGCGGATTTGGAAAAGCTTATAAAAATATGCAAAAAGAAAAATATCCGCTTAAGAGCCGTGTGGATGCCGTGGAATCCGTCGGTTGAAGTGTATGATTTTGCAAAACAGGTTCAGGCGCGCGCGAATGAGATTTTTGATAAAAACGGTATTGAAGTGCTTGACATGACAAACGCTATGGCAAAAGAGTGTTTTTATGATATAGGACATATGGACTACGGCTGGGGCGCATCGCAGTTTACAAAAAAGATTGAGCCGTTTTTAACGGAAGGAAAATGAGTATGAAAAAGAAAGTGTTTAAAATATTATACGACATTTTAATTATGGCGATGTATATTGCCATGGTGTTTTTGATTATGATTTTCTTTACGGGAAACGGCGTGTTTATTTACGAAGGACTTTGATAAAGAGAGGATATCTATGGAAAAGAAAGTGAGCGATTCATACACCGAACAGGTGCAGATTTTAACGCAGTCGAGCATGAACGGTTTCGGCAGACTGTTCGGCGGAGTTTTGATGCAGTGGATAGATGTTGTTGCGGCGGTTACCGCAAGACGTCACTGTGAAAAAAATGTGACAACGGTTTTGGTTGAAAGGCTGGAGTTTAAAAAGCCGGCACGGGCAAACGACACGGTTCTTTTAACGGGAAACATAACATATGTGGGAAAAACATCTATGGAGGTGTGCGTAAACACATATGTTGAAGAATTAAACGGAAATAAAAGCCTTATAAACAGGGCATATGTTGTTATGGTTGCACTGGATGAAAATGATAAACCCTGCGAAGTACCGAAGCTTATTTTAACCACAGAGGAAGAAAAACGGCAGTGGGAAATGGGAAAAGCAAGAAAAGAGGCAAGGGCGAAAAACTCGGTAAAATAAAAACAAACCGGAAAAACAGTGCGCTTGACTTTTGAAAAAAAGAGGTATATAATAATTACGGTATGCAGAATAACTATACTGTAATGCATATTTTGGAAGGAATGTTGATACAATGGACAAAAAAATTAAAATTGATATTTTTTCAGGCTTTTTGGGAGCCGGAAAAACAACACTTATAAAAAAGCTTATATCCGAAGCTTACAAAGGAGAACAGATTGTTTTAATTGAAAACGAATTTGGTGAAATCGGAATAGACGGTGGATTTTTAAAAGATGCGGGAATTACGATTAATGAAATGAACTCGGGCTGCATATGCTGCAGTTTGGTGGGTGATTTCGGAAAAGCGCTTAAAAAGGTGATTGATGAGTATGCGCCGGACAGAATTTTGATAGAGCCGTCCGGAGTGGGAAAATTAAGCGATGTTATGAAAGCAGTTAACGATGCTGCACAGCACGGCGCTTATCTTAACAGTTACACGACTGTTGCGGACGCGGGAAAATGCAAAATGTATCTTAAAAATTTCGGCGAGTTTTTCGGCGATCAGATAGAGCATGCGGGCTGCATAGTTTTAAGCCATACTGATAATATGAGCGATGAAAAGATTGCAGTTGCAACAAAACTTATACGCGAGCATAACAAAACGGCAGTTATTGTTACAACTCCGTGGCCGAAGCTTGACGGCAAGCAGCTTTTGCAGGCAATTGAAAGAACAGACACGCTGGAGGCAGATCTGGAAAAATTAAAGCATGAGCATCATGAACATGATGAAGACTGCACATGCCATGACCATGAACATCATCACGATCACGAACATCACCATGACCATGACCATGACCATGATCACGAGCATGACGAAAACTGCACATGCGGCTGTCACGACCACGATCATGAGCATCACCATCATCACCATGCCGACGAAGTGTTTGCAAGTGTGGGTGTTGAAACTGCCAATAAATACACGGCAAAAGAAATAGAAGAAGCGCTTACAGATCTCGGAAACGAGGCAAAATACGGCGTTATATTAAGAGCCAAGGGAATTGTGGCTGCAAGCGATAAAGATGAGTTTATTCATTTTGACTATGTGCCCGGCGAGCCCAATGTGAGATACGGAAGCAGTGCGGTAATAGGCAGACTTTGTGTTATAGGCTCAAAAATCAACGAAGAAAAAATCAAAGAGCTGTTTCGCATTTGATTTTAATTAAAAACGACATATTTTTTGTAAAATCTCTTATCATTTACTGACCTGCGGATGAGAGAAATCTGATTATTTGTTTGTGCCGGCGCAGGGCGGCGGAATGGAGAATTGTTATGGCTGAAATACCGGTATATCTTTTTACCGGCTTTTTAGAGGCGGGAAAAACAAAATTTATTCAGGAAACTCTTGAGGACAAAAGATTTAATAACGGCGAAAAAACGCTGCTTTTGATGTGCGAAGAGGGCATAGAGGAAATCGATGCATCAAAGTTTTCGGGAAGAAATGTGTATATACAGACAATTGAGGAGCAAAGCGAGCTTACGGGTGAACTTTTAAGCGGTTTGTATAAAAAATATAAATTTGAGCGTGCGGTTGTGGAGTATAACGGTATGTGGATGCTTGATGCTCTTTATGCAAATATGCCTAAGGGGTGGACGGTGTATCAGGAAATGATGTTTGCCGATTGCAAAACGTTTCTGGCATATAACTCCAATATGCGTTCGCTTATGGCAGATAAGCTAAAAAGCGCGGAGATGGTAATCTTTAACCGCGCCGACGACACGGTTGACAAAGAGGCGTTTCATAAAATTGTGCGCACGATGAGCAAAAACGCTCAGATTGCATATGAGTACAGCGACGGGCATGTTGAATATGATGAGATAGAAGATCCGCTTCCGTTTGACATAGATGCTCCCGTTATTGAAATTAAAGACGAAGATTATGCAATTTGGTACAGAGATATGGCAGAGGACATGAAAAAATACGACGGAAAGGTTGTAAGCTTTACGGCGCTTGCTGCCAAAAATGCAAAAATTCCGCCGGACGTTTTCATTGCCGGGCGCCATATTATGACTTGCTGCGCGGAAGATATAACTTACAGCGCACTTGTTTGCGAATATGAAGATGCAAAGAAAATTAAAAATAAAAGCTGGGTTAAAATAAAAGCCAGGTTTACTCACAGATATCATGCGCTGTATCAGAGCGACGGCCCTGTTTTAAAGATTATATCGGTTGAAAAGGGAAAAGAGCCGGAAAATCCGGTTGCAACGTTTTATTAATAAAAAAATTCTGCCTTGTTTTCGGGCAGAATTTTTTTTGATTCTGTGGCGGCGCTTTTATTTTTTCTTGTGTTTAAAACGGCGGTGTGATATAATAAAAATATATTAAGTAAGCGGAGGAAGAAAAGTGAAGGAACAAATTTATACAATACCTGTAAACGAAGCGTTTGACGAAAGCGACGGGTGTCCGTTTTGCAGCTTATATTTAAAGCTTGAAAAAGACCGCTGCGACTACACGCTCGGTGCGTCGATGATGGAGCCGGACGCAAGAATTTTAACAAATTCTCTGGGCTTTTGCAAAAAACACTTTGATATGCTTTTACAGATGCCAAACAAATTAAGCTTTGCGCTTGTGCTCGATACGCATATGCAGGAAGTAAGAAAAAAACATGATTTAAATAAAACTGCGGTTGAGTCGTGCAGAAAAAAATCGTTTTTTTCAAAGAAGGAAACGCCTGCGGGAGATGTTCTGGCATCGAGCCTTTCGGAAATTGAAAATTCATGCTATATCTGCTCGCAGATTGAAAGTATAATGGCACGCTATGTTGAAGTGTTTTTCTATATGTATGAAAACGACAAGGCTTTTAAAGAAAAGTTTGACAATGCGCCGTATTTTTGCATAAGACATTACAGAGAGCTTGTCATAAGTGCAAAAAAATATTTATCATCGGATAAATACACGGAGTTTATAAAAAATATATTTGAAAAACAGAAAAAGGCTTTTGAAACATTAAATGATGATATTCACAAATTTACATTAAAATTTGACTACAGAAACCGTGATATGCCATGGGGGAGCGCAAAGGACGCTCCGAAAAGATGCACATATGTTTTAGGTTCAAAAATGCGGGCGGAGGATGAAAATGAAAAAGAAAATAATTAGTGTTGTTATAATGTTTTTAATGATATTTGTATCTGCCGCTGCGGCGCAGAGCGTAAACGTGAAATGCGAAAGCAAAACGGAGCCAAAAAGCGAGGTTGCGCAGATAAATATAACAAAAGATGAAATGGCGCCGCTTTTAAGCGAGAGCGATATAATTTTTTACATAAAAGACAGCGCAGAAAAATATAAGGCGGATGGAATAAAAAGAATTGTGCTCAATTTGGACAGCGGCGTTGTAAACGAGGACAACATAGCAAACATTGTAAACGAAATTGATGTTATAAATGTTTTGGGCAGCGGAGATGCACATGTTACAAAAGACACAATTATAACATACAGCGATGCGGCAAATGACAGCAAAGAAAATGAAAACAGCCAAGGCAGTGCGGAAAATAATAGTGATAATAAAAAGTCAAGCGAAAATAAGCTAAATTCAATTATATACACAACGCTAACCTTGCTTGCGATTGCTCTTATTGCACTCTTTGCGGCAAAAAAAGCAAAGAAAAAGTAGGTTTTTGTATAAAAAGTTTTTATGTAAAGGCGGAGAAAAAAATTCTCCGCCTCTGCACGGCAGATAATTTATATGCCAAAGCATTACGAAATTGTGCCGGTTATTGTTACAACCGCTGTGCCCGGATCGCCGTTTACCGCGCCGGGGATAGTGATGGTTTTTGTGCCTGTCGGAAGTGTTATGGTGTTTGTTGTTTGGTCAATTGTGTAGTCTGCGGGCTCATACGATGTTGTTATGCCGTTTTGAGTTACGCTCACGGCACTGACTGTGAAGTTATCGGGAAGCTTATCGGTTACAGTGATATTTTCGGCTGTCTGAGTGCCTGAGTTTTGTAGCGTGAGAGTGTAGGTTAAGCTTTGACCCTGGGATACGCTGCTGCGGTCGGCCTGTTTGTATATGCTTACAAGCGAGTATGGAGCTTCGGTTATGGTTTCGCTTGCGGTTTCGCTAAGCTGCGTTTCGCCGGCTGTTGCCAAAGCAGTTACAGTGTTTGTGATGGATTTTTCGGTTGTCGCGCTTGTGCGTGCGGAATACAAAAGTATAACGGTTTCGCCTGCCGGAACGACGGTGGCAACCGTAAATGTTGTGTTGCCGTTTACAGCAACACTGCTGAGCACACCGCCGACATATGCGTATGCGCTGTTTGCAACATAGCTTAAAGGCTTTGCAGCGCCGCCCATATCATCGGTGAAAGTAAGAGAGGTTATTGCGCTGCCGCTGCTGTTTGTAAGATAAACGCTGTAAGCAACCGTGTCTTCCGGGGTGTATGAGCTGTTAAGCGCTGTTTTTGTTAAAGACAGCGGGGCTGTAATGTCGGTGGAGGTAATGTTTGAAACTGCGTTTTGCTTGGTTTGCGAGCCTAATGTGTTATACACGATTGACGCCTGGTTGGTTATTGCTGCCATAAAAATTCTCCTTTCTTTAAATATTTGAGCAATTTTGTTGCTCACTACAATATATGTAAAAGACATAGATAAAGTGAAAAAAATGTCGAATAAATTTAAAAATTTATCACAAAACCAACACAAAACCGTGGTATCTTATATATAAACAAAAACAAATGTTAAAAAAAGGGATGATTAAAATTATGAAAAAGAAAAAGATTTTAATTGTTGATGACGAAGAAAAAATTTGCGAAGTGCTTAAAGAATATGCAGAGTTTGAAGGATATGAAGCGGAGTTTGCAAAAGACGGCATGCAGGCTGTGAGCCTTTGCCGTCAAAAGGATTTTGACGCAATCGTTATGGATGTTATGATGCCTAAGCTTGACGGATATTCTGCATGCAAAGAAATTAAAAAACAAAAAGACATTCCCGTTTTAATGCTGTCGGCAAGAGGAGAAGAATATGACAAGCTTTTCGGTTTTGAAATCGGAATAGACGATTATGTTGTAAAGCCGTTTTCTCCAAAAGAGGTTATGGCAAGGCTTAAGGTTATAATTTCAAGAAGAAACAAAGATGAAAACGAGGAGGAAAAATATAAGTTCGACGGGCTTGTTGTTGACATGCGGGGAAGGAACGTTGAAGTTGACGGCAAAAAAGTTGAGATGACGCCTAAAGAGTATGATCTTTTGTTTTACCTTGTGAAAAATAAAAATATTGCACTGTCGAGAGAAAAGCTTTTAAGCGAGGTTTGGGGCTATGATTTTTACGGCGATGACAGAAGCGTTGACACGCATATAAAAATGCTCAGAAACAGCCTCGGCGACTACAGAGAGTATATTGTTACAATGAGAGGACTTGGCTATAAGTTTGAAGTCAGCGATTAAAAAGGGTAGTGTGAAAAATGAAAAAGAAAACAAAGAGCCACGGAATTAATTTTTATTCGTGGATTGCCTTTGGCGGTATTGTTATTATAACGGTTCTGACGCTGTGGATCTCGCAGATGTTTTTGCTTAAAAGCTTTTATTCGCTGATGAAAATGCGCGAGGTCAGAAAAATAGGCGATGAGCTGAGCGCAAAGTTTTGCAGCGGGGATTTTGAAAATGCTTTGTATAAAAAAAGCTTTGAAAACGGATTTTGGGTTACTTTTTATACGGAGGACGGAGAAGAATTAAGACCGCGAACTGACGAGCAGATAGGTCAGATCCCGCCGTATGACGAAAAGAGAAGATTTATAAACAGCCGCCGGAATCCGGAATATGATTTTGAAAATATTAAAAACAAAATAAACGAAAGCGAAAATCAAAGCACGGTTTATGAAGAAGAAAACGAAATGTTTCACAGTCAGGCGATGGTGTATGCGGCAAAGCTTAAAAATGAATCGGGCGATGTGTATTATATGATTTTAAAAGCTCCGCTTGCAGACGTCAGCGCAACAAAAACGGTGCTTTGGCGCCAGCTTGTTTATGTGACGTTTCTTTCCTTTGCGGCGGGAATAATTTTAGCGGCGGTTTTTGCAAGAAAAATTTCAAAACCGATTATGGGGCTTACCGAATCGGCAAAGGTTCTGGCACACGGCAGCTATAACGTGAAGTTTCAGACAAGCTCGTTTAAAGAAATTAACAAATTGAGCGAGGTTTTAAATTATGCCGCGGAGGAACTGTCAAAAAACGACGAGCTGCGCCGCGATTTGATTGCAAACGTGTCGCACGATTTGAGAACGCCCCTTACAATAATAAAATCATATGCCGAAATGATAAGGGATTTGTCGGGCGATAATCCGAAAAAAAGAGAGGAACACACAAATGTTATAATCGGAGAGGCAGACAGGCTCTCAAAGCTTGTAAACGATATGCTTGATTTGTCAAAATACGAAGCGGACGCAGTTAAGCTGGAGATGTCAGGCTTTGATTTAGGCGTGCTTGTCCGGCAGACGGTTGAAAAATTTTGCGGAATGTATGAAAATGAAGGGTATGTGTTTGAAACAAAGATTGATAAAAATGTTTTGATAACGGCAGACGAGGCAAAGATAAATCAGGTTGTGTTTAATTTGATTTCAAATGCCGTAAATTACACAGGGGAAGATAAAAAGGTTATCATAAATGTTTCAAAAAGCGGCAAAAAGGTTAAATTTTCGGTTACAGACACAGGCTGCGGAATTGAAAAAGACGAAATAAAACGCGTGTGGGACAGATATTACAGAGCAAGCAAGAATCTTGACAGAAAGGGAAGCGGCATAGGGCTTGCAATTGTTAAAAATATTTTGCTTGCGCATAATGCGGATTTCGGCATTGACAGCGAAATAAACGTTGGTTCAACGTTCTGGTTTGAAATTTAAATAAAAAAGAACAATAATGTGTCAGCTTTTAAAGTTTGCATTATTTTTCTAAAGCCTTGAAAGGGCGTGCAGTGAAAACATTTGCTGCACGCCTTTTTTTGAATTTTTCTACAAAAATAAAACGAAATTCAAATACATGTTTTAAATTTGATATTTTACGACAAATAACAAGAAACATTAAAAAAGTGTCTTCAACCTTAAAAAAATTTTAAAAAGGTTAATTTTGTACATGTACAAACAAAATATTTTATGATACTGTATAAGTGTAAACAATAAAGATTTTAGTTATTTTGCACAAATAAACTCCCAATCATTCCAAATCAATCGCAAAATTTTTAAAATTATTGACATAAAAACCTCTAAAATCGTAATGCTTTTGGCAAAGAGAAAATTTGGGCGGTTTGCGAATTGAAAAAAGGAGCAGCGCTTTGCTATAATTATAAATAAGTGCTGATGCGAAAACTAAAACATGTATAAAATAAAACAAGGAGGAATTAAAGTGAAAAAAACTTTAATAAAATTTTTGTGCGCAATGCTGTCTGTGTGCGTTGCTCTTACGGCAACAGGCGGCGCATTTACGGCATTTGCGCAGGAAAATGAAACAACTTCGGCAGCGGTAAGTGCCGATGTAAGCGCAGAAAAAGAAATGATTTTGCGCTATTCGTCACCTGCCGAAAATTCGATTGAAGGATGGAAAAATTCATCGCTTCCTCTCGGTAACGGGTATATGGGGATAAGCCTGTTTTCGGATCCGGCGTCCGACAGGATACAGATAACGGAACAGTCTTTGTATACAACGACTACAAATGCCGTAAACAACCGTTACTCGGGCGGACAGGAAAGCATGGCGGATTTGTATATTGATACATCCGTAAGCTTTGAAAATACTACAAATTACAAAAGAACGCTCAGTCTTAACAATGCTGTTGCAAATGTGAGCTACAGTGCAGACGGCGTTGACTATTCAAGAGAGTATTTTTCAAGTTATCCCGACAAGGTGAGCGTTATTAAGCTGACGGCTTCCGGAGAAGGCAATCTTAATTTTACGTTAAGACCTGAAATTGCTTACAAAAGAGAAAAGCTTGATGTCAGCGGTGCAAATGCGGACTCGAAAAAGAGCGGAACCGTTTTTGCAGACGGCGAAACAAACACAATAACGCTTTCGGGAAATTCTTCGTATTATGATATTGATTTTGAGGCGCAGTTTAAAGTGATTTTAGACGGCGCGGGAGAAATTGCGGCTCAAAACGACAGCAGCCTGGATAACGGAACGCTCAGCGTTTCAAATGCAAACACGGCGTATGTGATTTTTGCTGTCGGCACAAATTATGAACTGACGTCTGATGTGTTTTTAAATTCGATAGACAGAAAGCAAAGGCTTGCAGGCAATGCGCATCCGCACGAGAAGGTGTCGGGGTATATTTTAAATGCAAGCGAAAAAAGCTATGAAGAGCTTTTAAATGCTCATAAGGCAGATCATAAATATTATTTTGACAAGGCAAGAATTGATCTCGGCGGAGCAGATGACGGACGCGATACCGATGCGCTTATCGATTCATATCAGGCGGGAAACGACGAAAAATATCTTGAAGAACTTTATTTCCAAATGGGAAGATATATGATGATTGCATCTTCAAGAGAAGGCACGCTACCTCCCGGACTTCAGGCGATATGGAACGCATATGAAATTGCGCCGTGGACTGCGGGATACTGGTACAATGTTAATCAGCAGATGAACTATTGGCCTGTGTTTTGCGCAAATTTAGGCGAGCTTTATAAATCGTATTCCGATTTTAACCTTGCAAGATTAAAGCAGGCGCAGATAAACGGCGATACGTTTATTAAAAGTTTCAGAACTGACAAATATGAAGAGGGCGAAGGCAAAAACGGCTGGATTGTCGGCACGGGAAACAGTGCGTTTAGCGTTTCGGGAGTCGGAGCAAAAGGTCATTCGGGTCCGGGTACCGGCGGATTTACGGCGGTTTCTGATATTGACTACTACAGATTTACAAAAGATCCCGAAGTTTTAAAGAGTACATATCCGATTTTGGAGAGCCTTGCAAGATTTTATTCAAAATGCGTTGATAATTATGACGGAGTGTATCTTTCGACGATTTCGGCATCGCCTGAGCAGAAAGTTGGAAACACGTCATATCAGACTGTAGGCTGCGCATTTGACCAGCAGATGATATATGAAACAAACAAGGCGGTTATTGATATTTATGATGAATATAAAGACGTTTTGGATAATCCGGACAGCGCGCTTATAGAAACGCTGCGCACGCAGATTGACAAATACGAACCGACCTTAATCGGTCTTGACGGACAGGTTAAAGAGTACAGAGAAGAAAATTACTACGGAGACATAGGAGAAAAGCAGCATCGTCATATTTCTCAGCTTGTAGGTCTTTATCCGGGAACATCTATAAGCAATGATACACCGGCATGGCTTGACGGCGCAAAAGTAACTTTAATAAACCGCGGTCTTGACACAGGTACGGGCTGGAGCGTTGCGCACAAGCTCGGAATGTGGGCAAGGACGGGTGACGGCGAGACAAGCTATAAGCTTGTGCAGGGGCTTTTAAAGCTTCATGTGTTTGATAATTTATGGAACAAACACGACGCAACAAACGATCTTACAACGGCGGTTTTCCAGGCTGAGGGAAACTTTGGCGGTACGGCCGGAATTTGCGAGATGCTTTTGCAAAGCCACGGCGAATATGTAAAACCGCTGCCGGCAGTGCCTGCTGCGTGGAGCACGGGCAGCTATAAGGGTTTGGTTGCAAGAGGCAATTTTGAAATAAGCTGCGACTGGGAAAACATGACGGCAAAGAAAATCGAAGCTGTTTCAAATGCGGGCGGAAAGTTAAAGCTTAACTATTATAATATCGCAAATGCATCTGTTACGGACGGGAACGGAAATACAGTTTCATTTGAAACAATTGACAAAGATCATATTGCAATAGATACAAACAAAGGCGATAAAATAATTATAGAAAATATCGAGTCTTACGCGGTTACGAAAGACGTTTCAAACGTTTCGGCTGTTAAAGATGCAGATAACACAAATATTTCGTGGGATGCATCCGAAAGCGACGGAGCGGTATATAATGTTTACCGCGCGTTAGAGTCTTCGCCGACATATGAGCTTTTGGCGCAGAATGTGAGCGCTTTAAGTTACACGGATAATTCGCGAAACGGAAAACAGGCAACGTATAAAGTGCGTGCTTTAGCGCCGTCATGCGAAGAAAGCGCGGGACAGACAAAAACCGTTATTGCAGACGCAAGCACCGTTTCGGGCATAAAGGCGTTTATGGCAGACGAGTCGCATTTGCAGGTGTGCTACAATAAGGGCGAAAACGCAAATTCATATAAAATATATGAAAAAGACGGCGATAGTTTTAATGAGCTTTTTGAAACTGAAGATTTGGTGTGCATGATTGAAAATGCGCTTACCGATAAGGAGTATTACATATCCGCAGTTTACTTTAATCAAGAGAGTGAAAAGACGAAAATAGAAATATCGGATCAGGACGGTATGGCTTCAAAGCTTGAGCTTTATAACTATATAAACGATATAAAGGCGCTTTATGAAAAAGGATATTCACAAGCAGACCTTGACACATTAAAAGATGATTATGAAGAAATACTCGGCGTCTGGAAAAATGTTTCGGCAACACAGAAGCAGGCAGACAGCGCGGCAGAGCTTGCAAAGAAAGTATTAAAAACGGCTGCCGGATTTTCGTTTAACGTTGTGCTTAACAAGACGATAGAAACCGACGCAACACATCAGCTGACATTTGTAAAAGAATATGCATTAGATGGCGACAGTTCAACGAGATGGGCAACACCTGAGGCAGACAAGCTTGTGTTTACGGTTGATTTACAGGATTTTTATTCAGTATCTTCTTTTGAACTGAAAGACTTTATCGACAGCCGCGGTTCAAGAGGCGACAAGGTGACATATGAAGGAATGCTTAAAAACGGAAAGTGGATTAAGCTTGCCGAAAAAGACGATTTTTCGGATTGCGCGGTATCGTCACAGGTGCGCACAATTTCTTCATCATGCGAAACAAGCAGCGCGGTATCAAAGATAAAAGTTACAATGGAAAATACCGATGATAACAGATACGGTATGTCGATATGGGAATTTAAGGCGGTTGGAACAAAGGCTGCGGCAGAGACGCCGAAAATTTTATCTGTTGATTTTAACAGTGCAAAGCCGGTTTTAAGTTCATCATATCCGCAGTATGTTGTGGCAAATAATATTGACAACGGAACACTGTTTTATACAGACCGCACAAACTACACCGCAGCGCACGTGTCCGGCGGACTTAAAGGACTTACGCAGATAAGACTGCCTTTAAACGATTCATCAAGAGCAAACAATGATGCGCTTAATGAGTTTTTGGCAGGCGATAACACATACTTTAATTTTAAAGCAAATTCCGACGGTAAAATATATGTGATGTATTTGTATGACGCGCCTAACCTCACAGAGGCTAAGGGGTGGAAAAAAACAATTAATACACCGCAACTGCCGGCAGACGTAAGTAAACTGACAGAGCTTGACTGGGAGTATGACTTTAATCTTACATATCCTTATGTTACAAAATTCCAGTGGAGCGGAACAGCAAATACAAGACCGCAGAATGTTGCTTATGCAGATTCGAGAAAATATGTGTATGAAAAATCGTTTTATGAATATGATACGGTTGAGGTGCCGACTCCGGGGGTCAAGAGCAATGAAAACTATTTTGTTGCGGTTGATTTAAATGGAAACAATTCAAATGCAGATTTGGAATATATATTTGCAGGAGACGAGTATATAAAAACCGAGGACAGAGTGTATGATTATTCGTTTGAGGTTTCAAGCGACACGGAAACAGTAACTTTAGATGCGGCTGCAAAAAGCAGCAGCGCACAGGTTGTTTTGCCCGAAAGCGCTTTAAGCTTTACAAACAACAAGGCAGAGGGCAAAATAAAGGTTATATCCGGAACAAACGAAAAAGAATATAATATCACAGTCATAAGACAGGCGAAAATTGAAAATGCCGCACTTAATAAGAGCATAACCGTTACACCTGAAAGCAAGGCGAGCGCAGGCGGTTACGGCAGTTTTTCAAATGAGGCGATTGTTGACGGAAGCTATGACATAGTAACCGGCAGATATTACAGCGGAGAGAAAAAGAGAGTTACAGCCGAGATTGACCTTGCCGGGATTTACAGTTTAAGCTATATAAATGTTGCCGAGGTGCGCGACGGAAAACCAATGCGCGTTGATAAATGCACAATTGAGGCATATACGGGCGAAAACTGGCAAACGGTTGTTTATGAAAAACCGCTTGACGGCGAAGTGACAGGAAATTACAGCTTAACGCGCTTTGACCTTGAGACACCGGTCAATGCCGAAAAATTAAGACTTACGTTTGTTAATTCTGCGGCTGAAAACGGTGAAACTGCGGTAGACGGAGTGTATGAGTCGACAGGTACGGCAGATAAGGACATAAGCATAATGGAGGTTGAGGCATACGGCAAGGCGGTTTCCGATCCTGATTATTACAGCGCAGATCTTAAGGAAGTTTATATAGACGGTTCGGCAGCGGCAACGGTTAAAGACGGCGAAACCGAAATAAATGTATACACGCAAAACAGCAGTGCGGTAATATCCGGTAAGGCAAAATCGAGCGCTGCAAAAGTTAGCGGCAGTGTTACGGCAGACGTTTCGAAAGGAAGCGCAAAAGTGACTTTGACAGTTACAAATGCCGGACAGACAAAAACGTATACAATAAATGTTTACAAGACGGAAAACATTGCTTTAAACAAAGCGGTTACAATCACTCCTGCTTCAACATATACGTCGCATCCGAACGAAAACGTGGTTGACGGTGATTTTTCAACAAGATATGCTGCCGGCGGCGCTTATTGTCCGGTTGTTGAAATTGACCTTGGCGGAGTTTACACCGTGAAGGAATTTATGGTGTCGGAATTCAGATCGCCGGCGCTGTTTCCGATGCGAATAGACGATCTTTCGATTTACGGATATATAGACGGCGACTGGGTGCTTTTAAAGACCGGAGTTAAGCTTGACGGCGAAATAGTGAGCG
Organism: uncultured Clostridia bacterium; assembly: GCA_934457145.1. Classification (GTDB taxonomy): domain Bacteria; phylum Bacillota; class Clostridia; order UBA1381; family UMGS1253; genus CAKSHP01. The sequence goes on from CAKSHP010000004.1 coordinate 114,842, forward strand.
GATCGTCGAGAACAAAGGTTGTGCTTGACGGGGCGGCAAGCAAAGTGACAAAGCTTAAGCTTGACTTTGTGAACACAGGTTATAAAAACGGTTACGCCATTAAAGAAACTTTAACATCGGGCAAACAGTCAACCGATGTTTACGAGATTTCGGAAACATCAAAGCGTGACTGCTCGATATGCGAAATTCAGGCATTCGGCGTTCTGGAGGAAGAGGGCGTTAGTGTTTATCCTAAAAAAGAGGGAGCAGACGCAAGCGTTATTACTGATAACAACCATGATACCTATTATGAAACCGACGCTGTAGATTTTGAAAATGAAAAACCGTATGTGATTATAAAAACAAACGGCTACACGGACATTGCAAAAATGCTTATCAGTCCGAGAAAGTACAGCGACGGAGAAATTTATTACAACGACCGTCCGACAGCTTATACAGTATACACATCAGACGACAAACAAAACTTTACAAAAATCAAAGAGGGCAGTATTGAATATGCCGACTTCAATGATTTTGACACAAAGATAATCGACTTTGATTATGTTGTAAACGCAAACTATATTAAAATTGAGTTTTCGGATGTTTACGGCAAAAGAAGCGATAACAACAAATATTTGTCGATTGCCGAGATAGGATTTATGCAGCAGTCTGAAATTCCGGTTGAGCCTATTGACGGTATGCAGTTTTACAATTTAAGAGACGGCTTTACTAATTCGTATCTTAAATTTAACGAAAAAAGCGAGGCAACGGTTGCTTTCCTCGGCGGTTCGATAACTGCAATGAACGGCTACAGAGTTAATTTGCAAAATTATCTTAAAGAAAAATTCCCCGACACTGAGTTTACATTTATTAATGCGGGAATTTCGTCAACGGATTCGACGATGGGAGCATTTAGACTCGATAAAGATATTTTATCTAAAGGAAACATTGACTTATTGTTTGTTGAATTTGCCGTAAATGATGAGGACAACGCAAGAAGCGAAACAGAGAGCATAAAGGGCATGGAGGGAATTATCCGCCATGCGTATAATGCAAATCCGTATATGGATATATGTGTTATGCATTTTTGCGATCCCAATAAATTTAACCAGTATGCTAAAAATGAAGACCATAACATGCCGGTTATTACGGCGCAGGAAAAGGCGGTTTCGCATTATAACGTAACAAGCCTTGACTTTGCAAAGGAAGTTTGCGCAAGAATTGAAAACGGCGAGCTTACGTGGGAGGAATTCGGCGGAAAGCATCCGAGCAGTATAGGATGCAAGATTTATTCCGACGGAGTTATAAAGGTTTTGGAAAATGACTGGGCAAAAGCCGGAAGCGAGAAAACGAAAAAGGTTCTTCCCAATATGCTTAATAAACATTCATATGTAAACGGCAGATATGAAGATATTAAAAATGCTGTTTTACAAAACGGATTTAGCTTAGTTGAAAACTGGGCACCGACGGACGGCGCTTCGACAAGAAGCGGATTTGTAAACGTTGATATGCTTGAAAGCAGCGAGGTTGGCGCAAGCCTTACATACACGTTTACCGGAACGGATATAGCTATTATGCTGCCGGCGGGTCCCGATATGGGATATATTAACTACAGCATTGACGGCGGAGAAACAAAGAGCATGAATTTGTTTACGTCGTGGAGTAAATCGCTTCATATCCCGTGGGTATTTATGCTTGCAAGCGAGCTTGAATACGGCGAGCATACAATAACAATTACGGCAAGCGAAACGAAAGACAGCCGCAGCACGGGAAATGCCGTTAGAATACAGAGTTTTCTGGTAAATGAAAACAAAAATTCAGATGCTAAAAAATACATGGTTTCGACAACGTCGCTCGGGGAAGATATTTATGCTTCAATTAACGGCGCAGACTTTGAAAACTGGGGCAAAACAAAGAACGGAGAGAGTTATGTAAGCACAGATAAAATAACGCTGAAAACTTCTTCGACAGCTGAAAACAAGTTTATGTACTGGAAAGACGATAACTCAAACCGAATTCTTTCTTATGAGGAAAGCTATTTGTTTGAAGTTGGCAGCGGAAAGAGCATAACGGCAGTGTTTGCATCGGCAAACGATTCGGCGATGGTTGTGTTTAAAAATGCTAACGGCATAATTTACGGAGCTGATTTCGGCGGCAGTGTTCCGCAAAATCCATACATGTACGGCTATAAGTTTTCAGGCTGGTACAAAGACGGCGAAAAAACAAGTCTTAAAGCGGGTGACAGCGTTGACGCAAATGAGGATACTACATATATTGCAGGCTTCGGCAAAGAAGAAACTGCATATAAAATAACCGTTAACGGAAAGGTAACAACTTATTCGTATAATGATAAAGTAACAGTTATTGCAGATGCCGAAAAAGACGGAAAAGCTTTTTCGTACTGGGCAAAAGACGCAAAAGCCGCAAGCTATGATATGCAGTATTCGTTTTATGCTTCAGCCGACAGTGTGCTTGAGGCTGTGTATGAAGGAAGCGTGGAGAATAAAAACGTTTTGGTTATGGCAAACCCGGTTATGGCAGACGAAACAAGAATTGCATTTTTTGCCGAAAGAAATATTTCTTCAGAGTATGAAATAATTGAAACGGGAATACTTATGGGCACAGCCGGGGACTTAAATCTTGACAGCGCAGGCATTATAAAGGCTGTTGCAAAAAGCAAAACAGCAAAAGGACAGTTTACCGTGAGAAAAGTAAAGGTCAGTGCGGGCGAGACGTGGCATGCAAGAGCATATGTAATCTACCGCAATACCGCGGGAAACGCACAAACGATTTATTCAAATGAAGTTAGTATGACAGTTAAATAAACCGGTTAAAAAATAAAACCCGATATGAAGGCGAGCGCTTTCATACCGGGTTTTTCTTTAAAGCAGCTAAACAACGGGAAACTCCAGGTTTTCTATTGCCTCTGTTAATATCGGATGGCGGATAACAAAATGAATCGTTGGGGAATTGTTTTTTGAAATCATAACATATTTGTTTTCATGTATGGAAATTTGTATGTTTAAAAAGGCGTTTTTCCTTGTCGGCACGGCAAAGTAGTTTGCATTAAGGCTTGCAAATTCGTTTGTGAGCGCCAAATGCTCGCGGTATTCGTCAAATGTGTATTTAAAATCCTTTTCATAAAACATAAGAGACAGCGAAAGGGGCAGCGGGGAGGATTTAAATTCGTTTTCGTTTATATACGGAATTTCGTCTGTGATATGATTATTTTTAAGTATTTCAAGGGCTTGCTTTCTGCGCTGCGCAGCATAGTCAAGAATTTTTTGTTTTTCAAAGTCCGAAACATTTCGCCTGTCCAAAAAAGCGGATAAAAATTCGGTTGATGCAGTGTATATCGGAAGGGTTGAAAAAATGTTTCTTCGGTTTCCTTCTGTGTGCGAGTCGGCAAGCATAAATGCCGATAATTCCGCAAGAGAGTCGCTGCGGTAAATTTGCATAAGCGGATGCGCCTTTTTTAAAATACAGCGGCTTCTTTCGAGGTAATATGAAAGTTCTTCTTTGTTTTTTGTAAGATAATATTTTCCGCTTGAGTGAAAACCGCAAATGCTTTCCCCGGACAGCGCGGCGGCTCCCGACACATTTAAAAAGTGGCAGAAAATTTGGTTATGCACGCCTTTTAAATAGTATGGTGAGATTTGCCCGGTCATATAGAGCGGAATCCAACATTCAAGCCCTAACATAAGCTCGTTAAAGGGGCGGTTAAGATTGTGGATGACATTAAGGTGCAGTCCTTTTTTGAGCATCACCGCAAGACCGAACATATATTTTTTTGAAAAGTCCATATCTGCTGCCATATCGTCCATTTGCATATCACTGTACATAAAAACGCTTTGTTTGGATTTTGAAAGGGCGGTTGCTTTTAAAAAGTCAAGCTCGCCGTTTTTCATTTCTTCTATGCCGCAGTAGCTTTTTGAGGTGGGAAACTGAAAAGGAAGCGTCGGCACTTTCAATTCGTCGAAACGAATTGATTTTATATACTCGTTTAAATCAAATGAGTTGAGTTTATCTAAAAACTTTTTTACGGGGTTTTCGCTTTTTATATCTGTTTTGCCGTTTGCAAAATAGTTTGTAAGCGCTGATATATAGTCGTTTTGGGTTTTTATTTGCGATGGTTTAATATTTAACATTTCGGCAACGATTTTTTTATTGACGGCGGAATTGAAGTTTTTTGAAAAATAGTGTGCGGCATCGCAGGCAAACTTTTGCGGGTTTGCAGGTTTTCTTTTTCCGCTTTTTATTCTTGAAATGTAGGAAGAGTCGTATTTTAAGCTTTTTGCCATATCCGCCGTATTAACGCCGAACACCGAGCACAGCATATTAAATTTTGTCTGGAGGTTTTCAAAGTCAAAAAAAGCTTTGCCTGCAAGCGAGTTAAGTTCTGAAAGCACTTTTTTATATGATATGTTTTTGATTCCTTTTTTGTTTGCGGCATCGCAAATACCTCGGCACAGTTTTTGTATATCTTCGGAGTTTGGCTTTGGCGTTCTTGCGCCGGATTTATAACGGCTTAATGTTGGTTGAGAAATATTGCAAAGCTGCGCAAATTCTTTGCCGTTGCAGCCGATTAAAGATATATATTCATTTAGTTTTTCGGAAAACATGTTCTTCACGTCCTTAAGCGTTTTTTTTAAAGTATATCATAAATATTTAAAAAAATAAATATAAAAGTAAGAAGTTTCCCGAATTGGCATTGACAATTAAGGAAATTATATTTACTTGAAAATAAATATATGGTATTCTTATAGCGAACATAATATTTTTAAGAAAGGCTGATGATTATGAATTTTAAAAAAATTATTTCTGCCGCGCTTTGCACAGTGATGATGTTTGCTGCGGCGCCTGCAATGCCTGCAAATGCATGGAGCATTTACGATTCGGATTACGGTATGGAATGGAACGAACAGAGCAAAACTGCTGTAACCGACGATATGGAGGAGTATCGGCAAAATGAT